>NZ_JBHIXV010000023.1:0-68072 GCF_041984545.1 Marinobacter sp.
CAGGATACGCCACCCCTTCAACCTGCTTCCATACACCAGAAATCACCATAACTCCACTACCGGTTGGAATAGGTAACTTTATGTCCAAACAAATATTCGAGTGTTGTTGAAAGAAAGAATAGATCAGCGTTTGTCGGGTTTCAGTATCTTGGCATTAAAAAATACAGTGTCGGGCTCCAGCGCCTGGCCAGCGTCCTAATCCCGGTGCCGCTTCAGGGTGTGCCCGTGTCTGGACTGGCGTATCATGAAGGCAAAGCTTTGGTCCGCACACCTACTTACTTGTCCGGTGCGGTCACTCGTCTATGTTTATACGTTTAGCCGCTTCGCCGAGAGAGATCTATGAATAGAGAACCCGTCAGCCGCTCCCTGTTTGATGAAGTCATGGTGCCCAACTATGCCCCCGGGGCGATCATTCCGGTAAGGGGCGAGGGCTCCCGTATCTGGGATCAGGAAGGGCGCGAGTATATCGATCTGCAGGGTGGCATCGCGGTGACCTGTCTTGGCCATTCCCATCCGGGACTGGTGGGCGCCTTGCAGGATCAGGCCGAAAAGATCTGGCACCTGTCCAACGTGATGACCAACGAGCCGGCCCTGCGCCTGGCGAAAACCCTGTGCGACCTGACCTTTGCCGAGCGGGTGTTTTTTGCCAACTCCGGTGCCGAGGCCAACGAGGCCGCTTTCAAGCTGGCCCGTCGCTACGCCTGGGAACACTACGGCCCGGAGAAAAATGAAATCATCTCCTTTACCAACTCGTTTCACGGCCGCACCCTGTTTACCGTGAGCGTGGGTGGCCAGCCCAAGTACCTGGAAGGCTTTGAGCCGGCACCGGGCGGTATTCACCACGCCACGTTCAACGATCTGGAATCGGTGAAAAAGCTGATCTCCAAAGAAAAGACCTGCGCGGTGGTGGTCGAGCCGATCCAGGGTGAGGGCGGTGTCATGCCCGCTGACCCTGCGTTCCTCGAGGGGCTGCGCCAGCTCTGCGACGACAACAATGCGCTGCTGGTGTTCGATGAGGTGCAGTCTGGCGTGGGTCGGACCGGCCACCTCTATGCCTATCAGATGTACGGCGTGGAGCCGGACATTCTCTCCAGCGCCAAGGCACTGGGTGGTGGCTTCCCGGTGGCAGCCATGCTGACCACGGCCAGGGTGGCGGCCAGCCTGGGGGTGGGTACCCACGGCAGTACCTATGGCGGTAACGCCCTGGCCTGCGCCGTTGCCCAACGGGTAGTGGAAATCGTGAGCCAGCCGGAGATTCTCAAGGGCGTCAAGGCGAGGTCTGACAAGCTGCGCAAAGGCATGATGGACATCGGCGAACGCTACGGTGTGTTCAGTGAGGTTCGAGGCGGTGGCCTGCTGCTGGGTTGCGTGCTCACCGAACAGTGGCAGGGCAAGGCCAAGGAGTTCCTGAACGCCGGCCTCGACGAGGGCGTGATGGTGCTGGTGGCCGGTGCCAATGTGATCCGTCTGGCGCCATCGCTGATCATTCCCGAGTCGGATCTGGACGAAGCTCTGCAGCGGTTTGAAGCAGCGGTAAAGAAACTCACAGCCTAAGGAGTTCCTATGTGGCTGGTGCGTCCGGCAAAGCCGGATGATCTGGACCGGATTCTCGACATTGCGGGTGCCCAGGGCGCCCGCCTTTCCTCCACTCTGCCCCGGCAGGGCGACGCCTTGGCCTACAAGATCGAGCACTCCCAGGCTTCGTTTGCCGGGCGCATCGGTATCGACGACGATCCGCCCCGGTTCCTGTTTGTGCTGGAAAACACCGAGAGCGGCGAGATTGCCGGCACTGCCGGTATCGACGCCCGCGCCGGTAACGGTCAGCCTTTTTACAACTACCGCCGTGATGCCCTGATTCATGCCTCCCATGAGCTCGGGGTTTCACGTCGGGTTGAGGTGCTGTACCCGTCCCATTCGCTGACCGACACCACCCTGCTGTGTTCGTTCTCCATTCGACCGGAGTTGCGCGGCAGCGATGCTTTTGAGCTGCTGTCCCGGGCCCGGATCCTGTTTATTGCCGAACACCGGGACTGGTTTACCCATCGGGTGGCGGTGGAGATTCAGGGCGTACAGAGCGACGATGGCAGCGTGCCATTCTGGGACAGTCTGGGCCGGCACTTTTTCGACATGGATTTCGAAACCGCCGATCAGTATTCGGGGCAGCTGAGCAAGACCTTCATTGCCGAACTGATGCCGCCCAATCCGATCTACGTCACCCTGCTCAGTGAGGACGCCCAGGCCGCCATGGGCCAGCCGCACCCGGTGACGGTGGGCAATTTCGAGCTGCTTCAACGCGAGGGTTTCCAGGCCGGTTGCTACCTGGACATCTTCGATGCCGGTCCGGTGCTGGAGGCGCGCACCGATAGCCTGAGAACCCTGGTAACCAGCCATCAGGCCGAGCTGCACGGCGCCAACGACGACTCGGGAGAAACCTGCCTTATCGCCGGTGGTGAAGGCGAAGCGTTCCGATGCACGTTGAGCAACCTGTCGGAAACACTGGATGGTGCCGTGAAGGTGCCCGTGAGCACCTGGAAGCGGCTGGAGCGAACCTCGGGAGACCGGGTAAGGATCGCACCGTTATGACGCTGCTTATTCGCCCGTTGCAGGAGAACGACCTGGACGATCTGTACGCCATGGCACAGAACGCCGGCAAGGGCCTGACTACGCTACCGGCAGACCGGGACCTGCTGCAGAAAAAAATCAATCACGCCCGGGATACCTTCAGCCAGCGCTGTGCCCCGGAAGCGGGCCTCTATCTTTTTGCGCTGGAAGACACAGAGCGGAAAAAGACCGTGGGCATCAGCGGCATACAGGCTCGGGTGGGTCTTGAGGAAGTCTTCTACAACTACCGCCTGAGCGTCACCGTGAACGCCTCCCGGGAGCTGGGCGTGCACGTGCGAACGCCCACCCTGCACCTGTCGAACGACATGACGGACAACACCGAGATCTGCTCCCTCCTGCTGTCCGACGGTTACAAGGGCGGCGGCAGCGGTTTGCTGCTGTCCCGGTGCCGATTCATGTATCTGGATGAGTTCCGCAAGCACTTCTCGGAGAAGATATTCGCCGAGATGCGCGGTGTTTCCGATGCCGGGGGGCGAAGCCCGCTGTGGGATGCACTGGGCAGCAAGTTTTTCGATATGGAGTTTACCGAGGCCGACATGCTCTCCGGCCTCGGCAACAAATCCTTCATCGCCGAGCTGATGCCGAAATACCCCATCTACCTGCCGATGCTGCCGGAATCGGCCCGTGCAGTCATCGGGCGCGTACACGAGAACACCGCGCCGGCGCTGAAGATGCTTCAGGCAGAGGGTTTCAATTTTAACGGGATGGTGGACATTTTCGACGGTGGCCCTGTCGTGGAGGCGTTTATCGACAACATTCGCACCGTGCGGGAGGCCGTGAATCGTCATGCGATGATCACTCGCAAACCGGTGAATCTGGACGTGCCGGCCGGTGAGCGGGCCATGGTTTCGAACCGCTCCGTCCGGGATTTCCGGGTGACCACCATCCCGCTGGAGTGCATCGGCCCGGATACCGTGAGTTTGCCGCCGGAGGTGGCCGAAGCGCTGCAGATAGAGTCGGGCAATCCGGTGCGGCTTGCACCCTTGAAAGATTCAGGGCCGCTGCCCAAACACATTCATAAAGGCTCTTTTCAGGGAGGTGGATCGAAATGGCAAAACTGACCGGCGAACTGTTTATTGACGGGCTCTGGCTCCAGGGCCACGGCCCGGTATTCGAATCGGTCCAGCCTGTCACTGGTGAGACCCTCTGGGACGGCGAAAGCGCCAACCTGGAGGATGTCGACGCGGCGGTTCGTGAGGCCCGCAACGCCTTTCTGAAGTGGCAGCGCAAGAGTTTCGCAGAGCGCCAGGCAGTGGTGGAGGCCTTCGGTCAACTGCTGGAAACCCACAAGGAGGAACTGGCCCACCAGATAGGGCTTGAAACCGGCAAACCGCTCTGGGAATCCCGCACCGAAGTGGCCGCCATGATTGGCAAGATCGGTATTTCCGTGAAGGCCTACAACGACCGTACTGGTACATCCGAGTCGGATGTGGCGGGTGGTCACGCGGTGTTGCGGCACCGTCCCCATGGTGTAGTGGCCGTGTTCGGCCCGTACAACTTTCCCGGCCACCTGCCCAACGGCCACATAGTGCCGGCCCTGCTGGCTGGTAACACCGTGGTTTTCAAACCCAGCGAGCTGACGCCCGGCGTTGCCGAGATGACGGTGCGCCTGTGGGAAAAAGCCGGCATTCCGGACGGTGTTATCAACCTGGTGCAGGGCGCCTCGGCAACCGGTAAATCCCTGGCCAGTCATCCCTCGATTGACGGTCTTTTCTTTACCGGCAGTTCCACCGTGGGCCATCTGCTGCACCAGCGGTTTGGCGGTCAGCCCGAGAAAATCCTGGCGCTGGAAATGGGCGGTAACAACCCGCTGATCGTGCAGGATGTTGACGACATTGATGGTGCCGTCCATCACGCCCTGCAGTCGGCGTTCCTGTCGGCCGGCCAGCGCTGCACCTGCGCCAGGCGTCTGCTGGTGCCCAAGGGGAAGAAGGGCGATGCCTTCCTGGATCGCCTGGTGGAAGTGTCTTCCCGGATCCAGGTGGGCGAGTTTGATGCCGATCCCCAGCCGTTCATGGGGTCGGTGATTTCGCCGGAAGCGGCGCAAAAGCTTCTGGCGGCCCAATCGAGCCTGCTTGAAAAGGGTGGTCAGTCGCTGCTCGAGATGAAGCAGTTGAAGCCGGATACCGGCCTGCTGTCCCCGGGCATTATTGATGCCACGGGGGTCGAGACAGTGGACGAAGAGTTCTTCGGGCCGCTGCTCACGGTCTATCGCTACAAGAGCTTCGACGACGCCCTGGAACTGGCCAACAACACACGCTATGGGCTTTCAGCCGGTATCCTGACCGACGATCGCAAGCTTTACGACCGGCTGGTGGAAGAGGTGCGCGCCGGTATTGTGAACTGGAACCGGCCATTGACAGGGGCCAGCAGTGCGGCGCCCTTCGGTGGCGTGGGTGCCAGCGGCAATCACCGCCCCAGCGCCTACTACGCCGCCGACTACTGTGCCTGGCCCATGGCTTCCCTGGAGGCCGGCAAGAGCGAGTTGCCGGAGAGTCTCGCGCCCGGCCTGAACTTTGACTGACGGAACCGACTGCCATGGCAAAACACGCGGTAGAAGCCAATTTCGACGGCCTGGTGGGGCCAACCCACAACTACGCCGGGCTGTCCTGGGGGAACGTGGCCTCGAAGTCCAACGTTCATGCCGTTTCCAATCCCCGGGAAGCCGCCCTGCAGGGGCTCGCGAAGATGAAGCGACTGGCGGACCGGGGTTATGTGCAGGGTGTTCTGCCGCCCCATGAGAGGCCTCACATTCCTACCCTGAGGGCCCTGGGTTTCCAGGGGCCGGACGCCCGGGTGCTGGAACAGGCGGCCAAATCCTGTCCGTCCATACTGGCAGCGGTGTCGTCGGCGTCGCCCATGTGGACCGCCAACGCGGCCACGGTATCGCCCAGTGCCGACACCTCGGACCATCGGGTGCATTTCACCCCGGCCAATCTGAGTGCCAAGTTCCACCGCTCCATTGAGCACGCGGTGACTGGGCGGGCGCTCAAGTCGATTTTTGCTGATGAGACCCGGTTTGCCCATCATCCGGCGCTGCCGTCGGTCAGCCATTTTGGCGACGAGGGCGCCGCCAACCACACCCGCTTGTGCGCCGGTTACGGTGAGCCCGGTGTCGAGCTGTTCGTGTACGGGCAGATCGCCTTCAACGAGCAGGCGCCCGCGCCGGAAAAGTACCCGGCCAGGCAAACCCTCGAGGCCTCACAGGCGGTGGCGCGGCTCCATGGCCTGAGGGACCAGAACGCGGTGTTTGCCCAGCAGAACCCCGCCGCCATCGATGCGGGTGTGTTCCACAACGACGTAATCGCCGTGGGTAACGGCAACACCCTGTTCTTCCACGAGATGGCGTTTCTGGATGAGGAGCGGGTGCTGGCGGATATCCGTGAGCGGCTGACCGGCGCCGAGCTGGAAGCCATCCGGGTCACCAGCGCCGACGTTCCAATCGAGGATGCGGTGGCGTCGTACCTGTTCAACAGTCAGTTGCTGAACACGCCGGACGGCATGCTGCTGGCCGTGCCCGGAGAATGCCGGGAGGTGGCGTCTGTCAGCCGTTACCTGGATGAGTTGGTTAAGTCGGGTGGGCCCATTACCTCGGTAGAGGTGTTCGACGTCAAGCAGTCCATGCGCAACGGCGGTGGGCCGGCCTGTCTCCGGCTACGGGTGGTGCTCAATGACGATGAACTCGGTGCCATCAACCGGGGCGTGATTCTCACCGACGAGCTTTACGATCGCCTGACCCTCTGGGTCGAGGCCCACTACCGGGACCAGCTCAGCCAGGAGGACCTGGCCGACCCCATGCTCCTGGACGAGGTGCGCAAGGCACTGGACGAGCTGACCGGCATCATGGGACTGGGTTCGATCTACGACTTCCAGTTGTAGGTCTCAGGCGGTGATGGACGAGGTCAGCATATCCATGGTGTGGCGGATCAGCTGATCGCCGGGAAACTGCGGATTGCCTTCGCCCATCTCCGCCTGGCACAGCAGGATCACGCCGTGCAGGGCACCTCGCAGATAGAGTGCCGTCTGTACCGGATCAGAGATGCGCTGCCGGTTCATGGTGCCGTCTTCCAGCCCCAGTTCAATCGCCCCCACCATCAGCGCCATCAGATCGGATTTGGAGCAGAGCATTTCTTCGGCCTGGCTCTCATCGGCCTCGGCCATGGCTGTGGAAGCCTTGGTAAGCGCTGAGAAATAGTCCGGCTCTTCCAGATAGAAGCGATAGTACGACTCACCCATGGCCCGAATCTGTGCCAGGCCGGTATCGGCGGTCTGTCGGGCTTCCTCAAACCGCCGGAACAGGCTGTGCCCGGCGCGAAGCATGATGCCTCTCTGGATGGCGGCTTTGTCCTTGAAGTACACATAGAGCAGCGCGCGGCTGAGGCTGGCCGTGCGGGCGATGTCATCCATGGACGTGCGTTCGTAGCCTTTTTCCGCAAAGACCAGTTCGGCAGCGTCGAGAATTGTGTCGTAGCGTGCCTGTTTCTCCCGCTCCCGGCGGGTTTTCAGCGGTTCACTCATTCCATCATCCGGTTAGGTGGTATCGGCCTGGTCATGATACCTGAAGTTGAATCAAACCCGATTATTGACAAAATGTCAAAGAGTGACATTATGTCGAGAAAGGTCGCCGGGTTTGCTATGGACAGGTCCCCGGCCAATCACCCGAACACGGATGGAAGGACCAATCATGACACCTCTCTCTACCGATCTCTCAACGCCAGTCCCTCCGCTCTCCTCTCGCCAGGATCCCGGCCTCCGGCCCGGACTCAAAGCTCTTGTCCTTGCCCTGGCGGTCATCCCGCTCCTGTTGGCCGGCTGCAAGGTCAGCGACGTGTCGTCCGAGGCCCAGGAGCCTGCGGTTGCGGTACGTGTAGCCGAGGTTACCGGTGGGGTTACTGGTGGGGCTACCGGTGGGGCTACTGGTGGAGAGAACCGTGACCTGCCCCTGCGTTTCTCGGGAATTGTGCGTGCCACCCAGAGGGCAACCCTGACGTTCCAGGTCAGCGGTACCCTCCGGGAACGCGCGGTTGAGCTGGGGCAGAAGGTCCAGGCTGGCGAGGTGCTGGCGCGGGTTTACAATCCGGCCCTCGAACCTGCCCGGGACTCGGCACTGGCCCGTCTTGAAGAGCTCCGCACCCAGTACCGCCAGGCGGAGCGCGAGTGGGAGCGTTCCAGTCGTCTGCACGAGCGTGGGGTGGTTTCTGAGCAGGGCCTAGAGCAACTGGCGGCCCGTCGGGATGCACTGGAGGCCAGCGTGGCCACCGCCAAGGCGGCGCTGGCCGAGGCGACCCGATTGCTCGAGGAGAGCAGCCTGCGGGCGCCATTTTCCGGCCGGGTCGAAGCCCTGCTGGTGGAGCGAGACGAATTCGTGGCGGCCGGTCAGCCGGTGATGCGGCTGTCCTCACCCGAGGGTCGTGAAGTGGAGGTAAGGGTGCCGGCCTATCTGCTGGACCATGTCAGCCTGGAGCAAACCCTGCCGGTCTGGTCGGTGCAGGACCGCAGCCAGCCGCCCCAGACCGGCTCCGTGGTTGAGATTGCCCAGGCCGGCGCGGTTCGAGGGGAGCTGCATCCGGTTCTGGTGAGCCTGCCGGTTAATACCCTGGAGCCCGGCGAGCCCGTTGAGGTGGGCATCACCCCGGTGCGGCCGTCGGGCCTCACGGTACCCCTGTTGTCCGTGGTGCGTCACGCCGACGGTACCAGTGTCTACCGCGTTCGTGACAAGCAGGCCCGCCGGGTGGCCGTTGAGGTGGACCGGGTGGTTGGCGAGCGGGTGGTGATTCGTTCAGGCGAACTGAACCCGGGGGATCAGGTGGTCTACGCGGGCATGACACGCCTCGCAGACGGTGATGCCGTGGAGGTGCGCTGATGACCCACCGGCTGCTGAACTGCCAGCGCCTGCTGGGCATGGTGGTGACCATGCTGTGCCTTCTGGGGGTGGCCGCGTACAGCACCATGCCCCGGCAAGAGGACCCGTCCTTTCCCTATCGGGCCGGGCTGATCAGCGTCAATTACCCGGGTGCCAGCGCCGATGCGGTCGAGAGACTGGTGCTGCGGCCTTTGGTGGACGAACTTCGGCAGGTGGAAGAGGTGGACTTCACCCAGTCCACGGCCCGCACCGGCGTGGCGCTGGTGCGGCTGCGCCTGAACGACGATATCTACGACACAGACCCGGCCTGGGACCGGGTACGCCAGGCCATGGACAGGGCCCGGCAGGACTTCCCGGACGACGTCGGGCAAATGGCGCTTGATGACCGCCTGATTGATATTCCGGCGATTGTCCTGGCCGTGGGCGGTTCCCCCTCGGTGACCGAATTGTCCACTGTGGCGGAACGCCTGAAACAGAACCTTTCGGACTTGCCCGGGGTCTCCCGCATTGAGCTGGAGGGCGACGCCGACGAGCAGATCACGCTGGCCCTGGACGATGCCGCCCTGTACCGGCTTGGCATTTCGCCGGCCCGGGTGCTCGACACCCTGGCCCGCCGCAACCAGACAATTCCCGGAGGCTTTGTGGTGGTGGATGGCCGCCGCCTGTCTGTGCTGCCGAACAGTGAGTTCGCCGACATTGACGCCATCCGCGCCACGCCCATCGAGCTGCCCGATGGCTCCCAGGTGCCGCTGGCCGCTGCCGCCGAGGTCTGGCGTGGCCCGGCGGAACCGCGCCAACCGGAAACCTGGTACAACGGTGAGCGGGTGGTGCTGGTGTCGATCATCATGGAAGAGGGCAATACCGATGCCATCCGGTTCGGGCAACGGGTACGGGAGCGCATGGCGCAGATCCGCCCGGACTTTGACCCCTACGAGATCCGGGAAATGTTCTTCCAGCCGGACAAGGTCGAGGAGCGCCTGGACAACCTGGCCTGGAGCCTGGTGTTGTCGGTGCTGATTATCGTGGCCGTGGTGTTCACGGGCATGGGCATTCGCATGGGCCTGCTGGTGGCCTCGATCCTGCCCATGGTGGCGCTGATCAGCGTGGGACTGTACGACCTGGGTGGCGGCGTACTGCACCAGATTGCAGTGATTGGCATGGTCATCTCCCTGGGCATCCTGATCGATAACGCCATCGTGATAGTCGAGAACATACAGGGCCATCTTGACGATGGCGTGCGGCGCCTGGATGCCCTGAAAAAGGCAGTGGGAGAGCTGGCCGGACCGCTTGGCGCCTCCACCGGCACCACGCTGGCGGCCTTCGCCCCCCTGCTGCTGGCCAAGGGCGGCGCCGCTGATTTCACCCGGGGCGTGCCGGTGATGATCATGCTGACCCTGTCGGTCAGTTACCTGCTGGCGATCTCCGCCGTTCCGCTGCTCGCGGCCCGGTTCCTGAAACCGCGTCGAAAGGCCGGCAAGGACCGGCTGCTCGGGCTGGCCAGGTTTCTCGGGCGACTGGTGTCCCAATACCCTGGCCGCCTGATAGCTGCCGGTGCCTTACTGGTAATCGTCAGCCTGGCCATGACGCCCTTCATGGCCCAGCAGTTTTTCCCCAACGCCGACCGACCCCGGGTCATCGTGGAAGTGTACCTGCCGGAGGGCACGGACCAGGCGCGTACCGCCGAGGCGGCGGAACAGCTGGAGAGAATGATCCGCTCACAGCCGGATGCACTTGAGGTGCACCGGTTCGTTGGCTTCACCGGGCCGTCGTTCTATTACAACCTCCAGCGCGCGCCCCAGGCTCCGAACAGGGCGCGGCTGGTGGTCACCACCCCGACACTGGAAGACACCACCGGCATGATTCGCTGGATCCGGGCCCATGTGAAGGACGAAATGCCCGAGCTGGACGTGACCGTTGGCATTCTCGGCCAGGGGCCGCCCAGGGCTGCACCGGTGGAAGTTCGCGTTTACCATGCCAGCGATGACACCCGCGTTGCAGCGGTGGAACAGATTTACCGCATACTGCGGGATGTCGAGGGTACCGTGGACGTGCGCCATGATCTGGACATCGGAGTGCCCAGCATTGCCATCAACGTGGACGATGCCACCGCCGCCCGCTACGGCCTGACCCGGGCAGACGTTGCCCAGAGCCTCTACGGCCAGAGCTTTGGTGTGGTGGCCGAGCGCTACCGGCAGGAGGACGACCCCATCCCGCTGGTGCTGCGTTCCCGGGAGGGCACGTCCCTGTCACTGTCCCGCCTGCTATCGGTCAACATCTACAACGACCGCGGCGATGCCGTGCCGCTCTCGGCGGTGGCGACCGTGGATACCAGCTGGGAGCCCGCGGCCCGTTACCTGCGTGATGGTGTGCGGATGAACACGGTGACCGCCAACCTGGAAACCGGCTACAGCTTCAGCCAGGCCCTGGACGGCCTGTACGCGGGGCTTGAGGAAAACCCGCTGCCGCCGGGCACCCGCCTGGCCATGGGCGGTGACGCCGAAGGCTCTGGCGACGCCAACTCGGCGCTGCTGACGGCCGCACCCATTGGCATGCTGTTGCTGCTGTTCTTCCTGCTGCTGCAGTTCAACTCGTTCCGGCGGGTGGGCATTATCCTGCTGACGGTGCCGCTGGCGACGGTGGGTATCTTCCCTGGCCTGGTGCTGTCCGGATCGCCGTTCGGCTTCCAGTCGCTGCTGGGCGTGATTGCCCTGGTGGGTATTGTGGTGAACAACGCTATCGTCCTGCTGGACGTCATGGACCGGGAACTGGAAAAGGGTAAGGACATCCTGGAGGCGGTGCGTGCTGCGGTCGAACAGCGCACCCGGCCGATCCTGCTGACCACCGCCACCACCGTGGCCGGGTTGCTGCCGCTGGCCTTCTCCAGCTCCACCCTCTGGCCGCCCATGGCCTGGGCTATCATCTCTGGGCTGCTGGCGTCCACCGTACTGACCCTGTTGGTGATTCCGGCGGTCTGCACCCGCCTCATTAAGGTGAGTGTCCCGGAGCCGGAGAACGCCCCGGCCTGAACTGCTGAAATTGGGGTCAGATGAGGTTTTCATCTGACCCCGTTTTGGGACGGATCATCAAGCCAACCCTGTGGCCGACGGGCACCTGCGGATTGGGAAACACGATGGCCTCCGCTGAATCACCGACCCGGTACTCGGTAGCGTCATCCTCCCAGATCACCGTGCCGGGCGCGTATTCGGTAAAGTTGGCGACATTGTCGGGCACGTGGAAGCGGAAGTTTCTGCCGGTGTTCAGAATCTCATGCACCACCTTGAACACCGTCAACTGATCGAACGGGGGCTGAGGCGAGGGCGCCGCCTGCCCCCGGAACCGCCGGCGCAGCGCATCCCGGATGCCTGAAAAACGCTGCAGATCGTTCTGGCCAAATGGCCGCACCTTACCCAGCTCCACGGTAAAACTCTCGGCATTCAGCTGCGACGACGAGAACGACGAAAACGTCGTACCCGCCTTGTGCTGCAGCAGCAGAGTTTCCACCTCCGCCTCCAGCAGAAAATCGCACTGGTCGGCTGGCACAGTACGCCCCTCAACAAACGGATACAGCGCAAACCGCTCCCGATGGGACGGACGAATCGCCGTGTGCAGATCGTAGTGGTACAGCGCCTGCGGATGGGCGGTGGCGAACTGTCGGCAGGCCCCCTCGAGGAACTTCGCCCGCGCCGCCTCGGCAAGCCCATCGTACTCGCTCCGTTGATGGGCGCCATCGAACAGCCGGTTCAGGTTCACCTCCAGAAAGCGCTCCCCGGCCACCATCGCCTGCGGATTGCCCTGGATCAGCAGAACCGGGCATGCCAGCGTCCAGGCCCCGTCAATCAGCTCGGAAACCAGCCCGTTCAACACCTCAATGGGTGCAGTTTCATTGCCATGAACACCGGCGGAGACGATGAGTGCCTCGGAATTCGGGTTCGCTCGGCCAGCGGGCGGCGTGATGTCCAGAACACCAACGGCCTTGCGGATGATGCGGGTGCCATCGGGGAGATAGGTTTTGGTTTCCGGAAGTCCGGCTACGGCGTTGTTGAGGGTGTGTGTAAGCCAGTCAGAGTGCGTTCCGAAAAGGTCCTGTTTTACCGACATAGAATCCCCGAACCAGGTCTGGGGGCGGGCAGGGTATTGCCTCCCGGGAATGTCTGAAGCCATGGATGGCTTCAGTCAAGCGCACATGGATGTGCTCGTAGCGTTTCCCGGGAGGCAATACCCTGCCTGCCCGGGCACAAGGGAAAAATTTGTGACGGGCTCAGCTGGTAACCGGCCGCTGATGCCGCAACAGGTGGTTTTCCAGCTTGCGGAACGCGAACACCAGAATAAAGGTGAGCGCCATGTAGCAAAGCGCCACGAAGATAAACGCATCAAACGGCGCATAGAACCGCGAATAGATGTTCCGGGCTGCCCCGGTGAGATCCACAATGGTCACCACGCTGGCAATGGCGCTGGCGTGCAGCATGAAGATCACCTCATTGGAATAGGCCTGCACCGCCCGCCGTGCGGCGCTGGGCAGAATGATGCGCCGCATGCGCATCGCCCAGTTCATGCCATAGGCCTTGGCCGCTTCAATTTCACCGTGGGGCGTCGACACAATGGCGCCCCGGATAATCTCGGTGGTGTAGGCGCAGGTATTCAGGGCAAAGGCCAGCAGGGCAGGGTAGAACGGCTCCCGGAAAATCTCCCACCAGAAGGTCTCCTGGATACCGGGAATCTGCGCAATGCCGTAATAGATGATGTATAGCTGGATCAGCAGCGGTGTGCCGCGGAACAGATAGGTGTAAAGCCACACTGGCCCCGAAACCAGCGGGTTCTTCACCGTCCGCAGGATCGCCAGCGGAACGGCAAACAACAGCCCGATCACCAGCGACAGGAAAACCAGTTGAACCGTATTCACCAGGCCCTTCCAGTATTCCATGATGGTCATGGCTGTGAAAATTTCGTTCTGGTTCAGCCACTGCACGATAAAATCAGGGATGAATTCCGGCATAACTTATCCTCCCTGAACCACGCCGACGTTGGCCCGCTTATCGAGCCACTTGATAAACAGTTCAGACCCGGCTGTGAGGGCCAGGTAAACAAACGCCACCGGGATGAAGAAATGGAACGGCATGCGCTCGGCCTTGGCCGCTTCTTCGGCCACCCGCACCATGTCTGTCAGGCCGATAATGGAAACCAGAGCGGTGGTTTTCAGCAGAACCTGCCAGTTGTTACCCAGGCCCGGCAGGGCGTGGCGCAGCATCTGGGGCAGCATGATGCGGCGGAACGTATGCAGGCGGGTGAAGCCATAGGCCCGCGCCGCCTCGATCTGTCCGGATTCCACCGCCAGGAAGGCGCCCCGGAAGGTTTCCGTCATGTAGGCGCCGAAAATCAGGCCGATGGTAACCACACCGGAGATGAACGGATCGAACTGGAAAAAAAAATCGATGTCGTAGGTGGCCCAAAGATAATCCGAGAGCATGTTCACAGCCACCTGGCCGCCGTAATAGAACAGCAGCATCATGACCAGATCCGGAACGCCCCGGATCAGGGTGGTGTACGTGGTTGCAATCCCCTTCGCGACCCGGCTCTGGGACAGTTTGGCCGAGGCACCAAGAAGCCCGAGAGCCACTGACAGCGCAAGCGAGAGAAAAGCCAGTTCAATGGTGACTACCGCGCCGTCCATCAGGGCCGGGCCGTAGCCTTTGAGATCGAGCATGAAAACGTCCGGTCAGAGAGGGCGGCCCGGCGGGCCGCCCTGACTCAGATTTACATCTTGATGTCGTAGTTGAAGTACTTCTTCATGATGGCATCGTAAGTGCCGTCTTCCTTCAACGTGGCGAGGGCAGCGTTCACTTCCTCTGCCAGATCGGCATCGCGCTTGCGCATGGCAACGCCAACGCCTTCACCCAGCTTGACCGGCTCACCGACTTCCTTGAAGCCTTCCTTGGTGAGAATGGTCTGCTCGCCGACCGGGTAGTCCACGAAGACTACATCCAGACGCTGACCTTCAAGGTCCAGCACCATGTCGTCGGCGGTGGTGTAACGCTTGATGGTAACGATACCGCCCATGTTCTCGGTAACGTGGGTATCCATGGTGGTGCCGCGCTGAACGCCGACAATCTTACCCTTCATGGCGTCCCTGTCGGTGACGTCGGTGCTGAAACCTTCGCGGGCGAACCAGCCGCCTGGGGTGTTGTAGTAAGGCTCGGAGAACAGCACCCGCTCGGCGCGCTCCGGGGTGATCGACATGGAAGACATGATCAGATCGAACTTTCGTGCCAGCAGACCCGGGATCATGCCGTCCCATGCCTGGATGACAAATTCGCAGTTGGCGTTCATTTCCTCGCACATGGCTTCGGCCAGCTCCACTTCGAAGCCGATCAGCTCGCCATTTTCATTCTTGTATTCAAACGGCTCGTAAGGCACGTCGAAGGCAATGCGCAGATCGCGCTCCTGGGCCTGGGTCGCGCCTGTCACCAGGGCGAGGGCACAGCTGGCTGCAACAATCAGTTTTTTCATGTGTCACTTCTCCAGTGGTTTGCCTTTTGGGCTTTATTTTTGACGGAAACTTTTGGTTCCATTCTTTTTATTTCTTCACCGGTTCAAGATAGCACCGCGTATCAGAACTTTGGAGCCAGGAACTGTTTCATCCGTTCCGAATCCGGGTTCTCGAACACTTTCTGGGGCGTACCCTGTTCCTCGATCACGCCCTGATGCAAAAACAGGACCTGAGTGGACACATCCCTTGCAAACGCCATCTCGTGGGTGACCACGATCATGGTGCGGCCTTCCTCGGCCAGACTCTGCATGACTTTCAGCACCTCGCCCACCAGCTCGGGGTCGAGCGCCGAGGTGGGTTCATCAAACAGCATCACCTCCGGCTCCATAGCCAGGGCGCGGGCAATGGCGGCCCGTTGCTGCTGCCCCCCCGACATCTGCGCCGGGTAGTAGTCCTTGCGCTCGTAAATACCGACCTTGTTCAGGTAGGCCTCTGCGCGCTCAATGGCTTCTTTCTTTGGTACCTTGAGCACGTGAACCGGGGCTTCGATGATGTTCTCCAGAACCGTCATGTGCGACCAGAGATTGAAGCTCTGGAATACCATGGACAGCTTGGCGCGGATCAGCTCCACCTGTTTGTTATCGGCGGGAATGCGCTCGCCCCTGCGGTTGGTGGTGAACCGTATTGGGTCGCCGTGCACGATAATGTCGCCGGAGGTGGGCGTTTCCAGGAGGTTGATGCAGCGCAGGAACGTGCTCTTGCCCGAACCCGAGCTGCCGATCAGGGAAACGACGTCGCCTTTGCGGGTTTCCAGCGAAATACCTTTGAGTACTTCAAGCTGATCAAAGGTTTTGTGAATATCCCTGCAGATCAACGGCGCTTGGTCCGCCATGGGTGGCTCCTGAGGCTGTCATTCAAAGGCGCATGTTTTACGGACTGTGGCGGTGGAAATCAATACCCCGTTCACGGGGCTCGCCTTCCGCCACACCCGTTCGCTGGCTGTCATTGTGGTGCAACAGGTGATCAATGCAAGCGTTTTGCCATTCTCAACTGCCGGCACGGGCCAGCCGGGCGGAGGATTCGTCGGCCAGTGGCAGCCGGATCAGCGTACTGCCCTGCTTTTCCATATCCCTCATGGCCTCGCTGACAAACCGCACGTGGGCCATGGCCACTTTCTGGGCAGCGGCAGGCTTGGCAGAGATCACTGCCTCGTATAGCTGCCGGTGCTGGCGCACGATCTTCTTGCGCATCTCCTCCCGCGGGTTCAGGTTGGCCACGGATGCCTGGACCGTCAGCAGCATCATATTCTTCAGGCTGTTCAGAACATGCACCAGCACCGGGTTATGAGAGGCCTCGACAATGGCCAGGTGGAAGCCGTGGTCTGGTTTGGCGTTGCTCAGCGGGTCGGTCTCCTCCAGGGCCTGGAAGGCCTTGGTGATGCGGTGTCGGTCCATGCGCGTCGCCCGTTGGGCGGCAAGGTAGGCTGCCTGACCCTCCAGCTGTTCGCGAACTTCCAGCAGATCGAACAGGGTGCGCGGATGGCCTTCGAAAAGATGCATTAAAGGACTTTGTTCTCCCAGCTCGCTGGCGCCCGGAACGATGCTCGCCACGAAGGAACCCTTGCCATGCCGGGTCTCGATGACCCCGCGCCCCTGGAGTTCGTGCAGGGCTTCTCGAATTACCGCCCGGGACACGCCCAGTCGGGTCGCCAACTGGCGTTCCGAAGGGATTTTTTGCTCGGGAGCCAGCCCGCCGTCGAGGATGAGACGCTCAAGCCGATATGAAATTTCCTGGGAAATCGCCATTTGGATGCCTGTCTGTGTGTTGTGGTCTGACCAGTTGGTGGTGTGCTTTCCTGTTGATCCGATTGCCTACAGATTTGCGTCCAAGCCCGTTAAATATGGCCGATTCGGCGGATTTCGTCCATTTTTAATACTTGAAAAACTGGTCAGACCAGTGGCTCCCGAACTGGACTAAAACCGGATTGGCTACGAATATCTGTCTAATGCCGGCTTTGGTCGGCGTTGCTATGAAGCTCATAACAACAAAGCCAACGGAGACGTTTCGATGAATTCGAAGAATAATATCCGGAATAACTGTGACACCGGCGAGACCCCACCTCGCAGGAATTTCCTCAAGACTGCAGCGGTAGGCGCGGCGTTTGCCGGTGCGATGCTGATGGGCGCGGGCCAGGCCCAGGCCGCCACCACCTGGAAGATCCAGTCCGTGTGGGATGCCGGTACAGTCGGCTACGACCTGTTCGAGGAGTGGTGCAACAGCATTGAAGAGAAGTCCAACGGCGAACTGATCTTCAAGCCGTACCCTGCCAAGGCAGTAGCAGCGGACAACAACGCCCTGTTCGATGCCGTGCGCAACGGCGTACTGCAGGGTATGAACCCGTTCACCCTTTACTGGTCCGGCAAGATCCCGGCCTCCGTGTTCCTGTCTTCCTACCCCGCCGGTCCTGACCAGCCCCACCAGTGGGACACCATGTTCTACTCCATGGGCATGCTGGAAAAGACCCGCGAAATCTACGAAAAGTACGGCTTGTTCTACGTTGGCCCGATTCAGCACGACGCCAACATCATCCACTCCAAGAAGCCGGTAAACAGCCTTGACGATCTAAAGGGCATGAAGATCCGCGTTCCGGGTGGCATGGTTGCGGAAGTGTTCCAGCAGTTCGGCGTATCCACCGTGAGCCTGCCTGGCTCGGATATTTTCCCGGCGCTGGAAAAGGGCACCATTGACGCTGCCGACTACGTTGGCCCGGCTGTGAACTATGAGCTCGGCTTCTCCCAGGTGACCGACTACATCATCTTCGGACCTCCCGGCGTAATGTCCATCTACCAGCCTGTTGACCTGATGGACCTGACCGTGAACCTGCGGGCCTGGAAAGCTCTGGATCCGAAACTGCAGCAGCTGGTTGAGGACGAAGTGCGCAACTATTCCCAGAAGCACTACCTGACCATCCAGAAGCGCAACATCGAAGCCATGGAGAAGTTCAAGGCCGATGGCGACCAGGTTACCCGCCTGAGCCAGGCTGATCTGGAGGAGTTCCGTCGGGCTGCGATTCCCATCTGGTACAACTGGGCTAACAAGAACGAAGACGCGAAAGCCATCTTCGACATGCAGCTCGAGTACATGATGAACGAAACCGTAGGCTACGTGGACGAGGAAGACCTCAAGGCCGCTGGCGTCAAATAACAAAATTCATCCAACAACAACTCAATAGCGGGGAAGGGCAGGGAGCGCCTTGGGCAAGGCGCTTTCTCCCTTCCCCGCGCTGTGACTGAGGTGAAGACACTATGTCTGATCTGAGCAATTTCGGCTTCGTGCTGCCGCACTGGTTCTACTGGGGCTGGCTGGCCATCATGCCGCTTCTGATGATGGCCTGGGACCGGTGGTCCAGCGGGCGTGGCGTGCAGGCTGTCGACAAGAACGCCGAGGCCAATGAAAAGCTTCAGCAGATTGAAGCTGAGATGTCCAAGAAGATCGAGTCCGACTACGAGAACTGGTTTACCCGCGTCGTCGACTGGATCAGCGAGAAATCCGGGGTGTTCATTTCCTTCTGGACGGTGAATGCCGTGGTGTTCTATTTCTTCGAAGTGGTCATGCGTTACATCTTCAACATGCCCACCATATGGGTGCATGAGGCCAGCTTCCTGCTGTTCGGCATGCAGTACCTCCTGGCGGGCGCCTTCGCCTTCCTGCACGGTGCCCACGTGCGGGTGGATGTGGTCTATAACCTGCTGCCGGTCCGTGGCCGGGTGGGTATGGACATCTTCACTTCCATGTTCTTTTTCATCTTCTCGGTGGCACTGATCATCACTTCCTGGACGTTCTTCCAGAATTCCTACTCCATGGATGAGCGCACCGTGGAAACCTGGGGCATCCAGTACTGGCCGGTCAAGGCCATGATGCTGCTGGGCGCCGTTCTGATCACCCTGGCGGGTCTGTCCAAACTGATCAAGGACATTGCCCTGTTCGTCAGGCTCGGCCGGGAGCAACACGCATGAGTACTACCGTGACCAGTCAAAACTCCTCTAACCTCAAGGGCAAGCTCGGCACCTGGCTGATGATCATCGCCACGGTAGCCCTAGCCTTTGTAATGTGTGTTGAGTTCATCAACATCCTGTTCTACGACCCGTTCAGTGACGAAAAATTCCTGTTCAAGCTGGCGGGTGTTCTGTCCGATGTAAAAATCGGGCCGCTGACCTACCTGATGTTCGGGTCCCTGCTCATCGCTTTGATGATGGGCCTGCCGCTGGCGTTCGTGACCGGTGGCCTCGGGGTCGTGTTCATCTATCTCGTGGGTGATTCGCTGATGCTGAACATCATCCCGAGCCGGATTTTCCCGATGATGACCAACTCGGATCTGGCAGCGATTCCGTTGTTCATTTTCATGGCCGCCATGCTCGAACGGGCAGGGCTGATCGAGGAAATGTTCAACGTGGTCTACAAGTGGATGGGTGGTGTTGGCGGTGGCCTGGCCATTGCAACCATCGTCGCCTCCACGCTGCTGGCCGCCATGGTCGGCGTTATCGGTGCCGCCGTAGTTACCATGGGTATCATTGCGCTGCCGGCGATGCTCAAACGCAATTACGACCACAAGATTGCCCTCGGCTCGATCATGGCCGGTGGCACCCTGGGTATCCTGATACCACCCTCGATCCTGGCGATCCTGTACGCGGTTGTGGCCCAGCAGTCGGTGGGTGAGCTCTATCTCGGGTCGGTCATCCCGGGCATTCTGCTGTCGAGCCTGTACGTGTTCTATGTGTGGATGCGCGCCAAGATCAATCCGGACCTGGGACCACCCATTCCCGAGGAAGAGCGTATCGGACTCAAGGACAAGCTCCTGCTGCTCAAGGACCTGATTGCACCGCTGGTACTGGTGTTCCTGGTGCTCGGTCTGCTGTTTGGTGGTATCGCGACGCCGGTTGAGGCCGCAGGCATTGGCTCCTTTGGCGCCATCCTGGTGGCGATGAAGCACAAGGTTTTCTCCATCGCCACGCTCCGGGACGCGTCAATCACTACCGCCAAGGCGTCTGCCATGGTGCTCTGGATCATGTTCGGTGCGTCGGTGTTCGTGGGCTTCTATATCCTTCAGGGTGGTCAGGACTTCATTACCGAATCCATCCTCGGCACCGGCCTGAGTGCCTATGGCATTCTGCTCCTGCTCATGATCCTGCTGGTGGTGCTCGGTATGTTCCTCGACTGGGTCGGTATCCTGCTATTGGCAGTACCCATCTTCATTCCTATTGTCGAGGCGCTGGAATTCCCGGGTCTGTTCGGCCTGCCCGGCGTGGAGGGCGACGATGTGGTGCTCTGGTTCGGGGTGCTGTATCTGGTGAACATGCAGATGTCGTTCCTGAGCCCGCCCTTCGGTTATGCGCTGTTCTACATCCGCGGCGTGTGCCCGCCGGAGATCACCATGGGCACGATCTTCAAGTCGTCCCTGGTATTCCTTGCGATCCAGGCTCTCGGGGTATTCCTCTGCATCCTGTTCCCGGCCATCACCACGTGGCTGCCAAATCTCGCTTACGGTTAATTTTCAGGAGGAAACGCAATGTTGACAATCAATCGGTTGGACCTGGCGGATGCCCGCATCCTTATTGAAGGCGCCGCCGAAAAGGCCCGCGACATCGGTGTGCCCATGTGCATCGCCGTGGTGGACGAATCCGGCAACCTGATCGCCTTCGAGCGCATGGATGGTGGCAAGATCACCAGCGTGACCATCGCGCAGGACAAGGCGTTCACGGCGGCGGCCGCGAAGAAGGCCACCCACGACTACAACAAGGTGAACGTGCCTGGCAGCCTGGCGTTCGGTATCCATACCGAAGTGGGCGGGCGCATCAGCTCCGTGGGCGGTGGTCTGCCGGTGATTGTCAACGGCGAGGTTGTAGGTGGTATCGGTATCAGTTCCGGCACGCCGCAGCAGGATATGGACTGCGCGCAGGCCGGACTGGACCACTTTGAAACCAAACGCGGTTAATGGCTGTCACATAGAAGTCATCCAAATCCAGCGTCATTCAGGCCCGAAGCCCGGTCTCCGGGCCTGAACTTCAGCCTGGGCCCTGAGCTCAAAGGTTAGTGAGTGTCATGAATACCAAGCCGAAAGTCAGCAAAGGCGAGCTGGCTGAGCAGTTCCGGGCGTTTATCGACCCGGCCTTTGTCATCACCGATGACGAAACCATGAAGCCCTACGAATGCGATGGCATGTCGATGTACTGCGAGATGCCTTTGCTGGTGGTGCTGCCAGAGACCGTCGAGCAGGTGCAGCGGGTTATGCGCATCTGCAATGAGCACGGGATTCCGGTGGTGGCCCGGGGCGCGGGAACCGGTCTCAGCGCCGGCGCCATGCCCAACAAGGAGGGCGTGGTACTGTCGCTGGCCAAGTTCAATCGCATTGTTGAAATCGACCCGCTGGCCCGCACGGCGCGCCTGCAGCCGGGCGTTCGCAATCTTGCCATCAGCGAGGAGGCTGCGCAGTACGGCCTGTACTACGGTCCGGATCCTTCGTCCCAGATTGCCTGCACCATCGGCGGCAACGTGGCGGAAAACTCCGGCGGCGTGCACTGCCTCAAGTACGGCCTGACGGTTCACAACATCCTCAGCGTTGAGATGGTGACGGCCGAGGGTGATGTGGTCACCGTCGGCAGCGACGGCCTGGACAGCTGTGGCATGGATCTTCTGGCCCTGATGACCGGCTCGGAGGGCCTGCTGGGCGTGGTCACGGAAGTGAAGGTAAAACTGCTGCCCAAACCGGAAGTGGCCAGGGTGGTCATGGCCGGTTTTGATGATGTTCAGAAAGGCGGCGATGCCGTTGGCGGGATTATCGCCCATGGCATCATTCCGGGTGGTCTGGAAATGATGGACGGCCACGCAATTGTGGCGGCGGATGATTTCGCCCGGGCCGGTTACCCCCGCGATGCCAAGGCGCTGCTGTTGTGCGAGGTGGATGGCACCGAAGAAGAGGTGGATGAGCACATCGCCCAGGCGGAGGAAGTGTTCCGCAAGCTTGGAGCCACCTCGGTACGCACTTCCCGCAGCGAGGAAGAGCGCGCCCTGCTCTGGAAAGGGCGCAAGTCCGCCTTCCCGGCGGTGGGCCGGATCTCTCCCGATTATTACTGCATGGACGGCACCATTCCCCGCCGTGAGATTGCCCATGTGCTCACCGAAATGGAAAAGATGTCGGACGAGTTTGGTCTGCGCGTGGCCAACGTGTTCCATGCCGGCGACGGTAACCTGCACCCGCTGATCCTCTTTGACGCCAACGTGCCCGGCGAATTCGAGCGCACCGAAGCGTTCGGGTCCCGGATTCTTGAATTGTGTGTGGAAGTGGGCGGCTGCATCACCGGCGAACACGGTGTGGGCGTGGAGAAGATCCGCCAGATGGCCGTGCAGTTCAACGATGAGGAGCTGCAGCAGTTCCACGACGTGAAAGCGGCGTTTGACCCCGCCGGTATCCTGAACCCCGGCAAGGGCGTACCTGCCCTGCGGTTCTGTCAGGAATACCGTTCCCTTGAGCACAAACAACACACGCACGAGCATACGGAAGCCGCCCATGGCTGATATTTCCCAACAACTCAAGGAGCAGGTGCTCCAGGCCCGGGACAGCGGGCACAAACTGAATATCGTTGGCGGCGGTACCAAGGCCTTCATGGGCCGGGAAGCCGATCCAGACGCCGGAACCCTCAGCGTGGGCGAGCACACCGGCATCGTTGATTATCACCCGGTGGAGCTGGTGCTGACCGTACGCGCCGGAACGCCACTGATCGAAATAGAGGCCACCCTGGCCGAAGAGGGTCAGTGCCTGCATTTTGAGCCCCCGCATTTTGGTGCGGCTTCCACCATCGGTGGCACCCTGGCCTGTAACCTTTCCGGCCCGGGACGCCCCTGGGCAGGCTCGGTGCGCGACCAGGTGCTGGGCATTCGCCTGCTGAACGGCAAGGGCGAACACTTGCGGTTCGGTGGTCAGGTGATGAAGAACGTGGCCGGTTACGACGTTTCCCGGCTTCAGGCCGGAGCCCTGGGCACCCTTGGTGTCATCACCGAAATCAGTATGAAAGTGATGCCCGGGCCGGCGGCCTCCGTCACCCTGGTCCAGGAGATGGCCATGGACGAGGTGGTTCACTACATGAACAGCCGGGCCGCCGAGCCCAAGCCGATCACTGCAGCCTGCTGGGTGGACGGCAAGGTATACCTGCGGCTTTCCGGTGCAAAGTCAGCGGTGGAGGCCACTGCGGACAAGTGGTCCGGAGAAGTACTGGAGAATGGCGACCAGTTCTGGCGTCAGGTTCAGGACCTGCAACACGACTTTTTTGCCGGTAACGACGTGCCCCTCTGGCGTTTCTCGGTGGGCTCAACCGCCCGGACCCCGGACCTCGAGGGCCACTGGTTTATCGACTGGGCCGGCTCACAACGCTGGTTCCGGGGTGCAGGCGAGCTGAAGGACCTGGAGCCCGCGGCGCGGGCGGCGGGCGGCCAGGTGAGCCTGTTCCGGGGCGGAGACCGCTCGGGCGAGGTGATGCACCACCAGCCGGAGGCCCTGAAAGGTATTCAGCGTCGCATCAAGAACGCGTTTGATCCGGACAATATTTTCAATCCCGGACGTTTATACAGCTGGTTGTAATTATGCAAACGAATCTGGTTCAACAATTTGCCAATACCAAGGAAGGGCAGGAGGCCGAGTCGATACTGCGCGCCTGTGTGCACTGCGGTTTCTGTACCGCCACCTGCCCCACCTATCAGGAACTGAACGACGAGCGGGACGGCCCCCGGGGCCGGATCTACCTGATGAAGATGTTCCTGGAAGGCGCCGAAGTGACCGAGAAAACCCGGGAGCATCTCGATCGGTGTCTTACCTGCCGCAGCTGTGAGACCACCTGCCCGTCCGGCGTGCAGTACGGCCGGCTGGTGGATATCAGCCGTGGCCTGATCGAGAAAGAACTGCCGCGCAAGCCGAAGGACAAGTGGCTGCGCTGGGGCCTGGCCCGGGTTGTGCCCAACCGTCAGTTGTTCGGCTTTCTGCTGCGCCTCGGCCAGAGCTTCCGCCCGGTGCTGCCGGAGAAACTGCGCACCAAGGTACCGCCCAGAAAGCAGGCCAGCCCCTGGCCTGCCGCCAGTCACAGCCGGGTGGTTCTTGCTCTGGCTGGCTGTGTGCAGCCCTCGGCCACGCCCAACACCAACGCGGCGGCCGCGCGGGTTCTGGACCGGCTCGGAATTACCATGGTAGAGGCCCCCGAGGCTGGCTGTTGTGGCGCGGTGAATTATCACCTTTCCGAGCATGAAAAAGGTCTGGAGCGGATGCGCCAGAACATCGATGCCTGGTGGCCGGCGATCGAATCCGGCGCCGAGGCCATCATCATGACGGCATCCGGCTGTGGCGCCATGGTTCAGGATTACGGGCACCTGCTCAAGGATGACCCGGTGTACGCCGCCAAGGCGCAAAAGGTCAGCGAGCTGTGCATCGATCTGGGCGCCTTCCTGCTCCAGCAGGACCTGGAGTCGCTCAAGGTGCGCCAGGATCCGGGCAAGGTGGCGTTCCACTGTCCCTGCACGCTGCAACACGCCATGAAGCAGAATGGCGTTGTGGAGCAGGTGCTGACCCGCGCGGGCGTGAACCTGGCGGCCACAAAGGACAAGCATCTCTGCTGCGGCTCAGCCGGTACCTACTCGGTCACCCAGCCGGAGATGAGCCAGAAACTGCTGAGCAACAAGCTCAAAGCTCTGACCGTCGACAATCCGGACCGCATCGTGACCGCCAATATCGGCTGCCAGATGCACCTGGAGACCAAATCTCCGGTGCCGGTGCAGCACTGGATCGAGCTGCTGGATCAGTAAGGCTCGAACCCGCGGTTTGATAGCGGTTTGATAAAGGGTCAGATGAGTCCATCATCTGACCCTTTTTTTCGTTATACTGCCCGACCCGATAACGCAACCACAGGGAGTGGAACCGTATGCCAAGGATGATGGCGGGTGTTGTTTTGTCTTTTTTACTGGTGCCAGTGGCCTCGGCCGACGTTTACACCTGGATTGACAGCCAGGGCGTGGCGCATTTTTCCGATTACCCGCCGGGTGAGATTCCCCACCGACAGATCCGCGTGAAGCCGCCCACGACGGTACCCATGGCAGAGAACCTGGAGCAGGGCGAACGGATTTCCGATATTCGCAGGGAAGTGGATGGTCTGCTGGCTTCAGGTCGGCCAGATGGTCCAGCCACCGGCGCCCGGGAACGGGCAGAGGCAAAACTCGAGAAAACCTGCGCCGGCTACCGGCGCAAGCTGGAAAGGATTCAGTCAAAGCTTCGGGCCGGCTATAGCAACGACCGGGGCAATACCCTCAGACAGCAGCGTCGCACCTTGAGCCAGAAACTCAGCCGGGAATGCATCCTGCGCTGAGGGGGCCGGCAGGAAACCAGATCAGGCCCGCTTGAAGCTGGCCAGGGCCACGGCGGCAGTCACGAACAGGCCACCAAAGACCCGGTTCATCTGGCGCTGGCGTCGTGCGGTGGTCATGAACCGGAACAGCTGGCTGGCGAGCAGGGCATAGCCCAACATTACCAGGCAGTCCACCAGGATCAGGGTAACGCCCATGGTCAGCAGCTGTGGCCCGTGCGGGGCGCCCGCCACCAGGAACTGGGGGAACAGGGCGACCAGGAACACGGTGGCCTTGGGGTTGGTCAGATTCACGAATACCGCGTTCCAGAACCGCTTGTGGCCACTCACCGGCTGGCGGTCGTCGTCCATGGATTCCATCACCGGTTCCCGCCACTTGGAGATGCCAAGCCAGACCAGATAGGCGACGCCCAGCCACTTGATGATCGACAGGGCGAGGTTGGAGGAGGCGATGATCGCGCCCAGCCCGGCGCCCACCAGCAGGATCTGGAGGCCAAAGCCCAGCTGCAGGCCCATGATGGCGGGCAGGGAGCGGCGCACGCCATAACGCATGCCGTTACTCATGGTATTGATGGCCCCGGCGCCGGGGGAAACACTGATCAGCACGGCAGCAACCAAAAACGTGAGCCAGGCGGCAAGTGACATGATTTACGCTCCTGAAAATGCCAAGAGATACACCGTGTAGGCCACGAAGGCAAGCAGCAGGGCGCCGCCCTCAAACCGAGTGATCCGGCCCGGACCACGGAAACCGTAGCCCAGTACAAACAGCGCCAGGGTTAAAGCGGCCATGACCGGCAGGTCCCGGGTGAGGACTTCCGGTGCTACTGTCATGGGCGCAATCATTCCGGCAATACCCACCACCGCCAGGGTATTGAACAGGTTGGAGCCGAGAATATTGCCCAGCGCCAGATCGTGTTCGCCTTTACGGGCGGCAATGATTGATGACGCCAGCTCCGGCAGCGACGTGCCCACGGCCACAATCGTCAGCCCGATCACCAGATCGCTGATGCCGAACGCCGTGGCCAGATCGACCGCACCCCAGACCAGTATCCGCGAACTGACGATCAGCAGTAACAGGCCGAGCCCGAGCCACAGCAGGGCTTTTTTCAGGGGCATGGCGTGGATTTCACCGGCCATGTCTTCAGCCAGGGCATCCCGGGGCTGGCGCATGCCCTGATAGATACTCCAGCCAAGCAGGCCGGCGAAAACCACCATCAGGCCAATGGCGTCCATGCGGCTCAGGGCACCATCCCACAGCTGCCAGCCGGCAAAGGCCGTCACCAGCAGGAGGATGGGGAGCTCCTTGCGCATGACCTGCGAATGCACCGCCACCGGGGCCATCAGGGCAGTAATGCCGAGGATCAGGGCGATGTTGGTAATGTTCGAGCCGTAGGCGTTACCCAGGGCCAGGCCGGGGTTACCCTGGGTCGCGGCCAGCGCCGACACCGCCATTTCCGGCGCTGAGGTGCCAAAACCGACCACCACCATGCCAATCAGCAGGGGTGGCATGCCAAAATGATTGGCCGTTGTCGCCGACCCTTCCACAAACTTGTCCGCGCTCCACACCAGTAGAACCAGACCCGCAATGATCGCCCCGATGGCCATCAGCATGTTGGATACTCCTCAAGTCAGTTGCCGTCTCGGCGAAGAAAGAATCTACGGTGCCACAGAATGCCACAATAGGTACAAGTTCATCAGCCGGCCTTATCTCGCCACCGTGCGCGTTGTCTCTCAAAACCCGGGATAAGCGGGCGTTCTTCCGTTCATCAGCGCAGACATTTTCTGCCATTTTTCATGCCTTAAGTCATCAAGATGTCTGTTTCCGTGCGACTTATGCTGAATGTGTCAATTCAAGCAGGGGAGATGTCCGATGAAGACAGAAGAGATTATTGATAAGTGGCTCGACAAGTGTGATGAGGCAAGGATGGCCCAACAGCGGTACGAGGATAATCCGAGCCCCACGAATTACTCGGCACTCAGACAGGCATTACGTGCGCGCCGGCTGATGGAAGAGCGCCTGGATCCGAGGAACAGGCTGGCGCAGAGCTTGCCAGCTTGACGCCAGTGAGCGTGCTCCAGAAACAACAAAGCCCGCACAAGGCGGGCTTTGTCTGGAATCTTGATGGTGCCCGGAGGCGGAATCGAACCACCGACACGGGGATTTTCAATCCCCTGCTCTACCAACTGAGCTATCCGGGCATGTTGCGCGTCTGCTGTGCAACGGGGCGCTATTAAACCGGTTTCGATGTATTGAGTCAAGGCTGCGCCGGAAAAATTTCGCAATCTTTTCAGGGTTGCTCAGGCTTTGACCAGCGCGGTTTCACTGCTCCGGGGGAACATAGCCTTCGGCCTTGTCGAAGGGCTCGTTGTTGAAGAAATGTTCCATCTGGGCCTGCAGGTATTTGCGGGTGTTCGGGTCCATCAGGCTCAGGTGTTTCTCGTTGATCAGCATGGTCTGCTGGGCCTGCCATTCCTCCCAGGCCTGTTTGGACACATTCTCGAAGATGTCCTGGCCCTTGGCGCCGGGCATGGGCGGGAAGTCCAGGCCTTCCATTTCTTTCTGGTATTTGCGGCAGAACACGGTGCGGCTCATGGTGGCTCCTGTAGGCAAATGTTTTGGCGCAGATGATAACAGATCGGAGAGCTGGTAGGTGGGCGGCCTCGGCTCAGAGCAGGGCCACCTGCTCGGGCTCGGTCAGTAGCGTGCGGATGGGCGCCGGCAGTCCCAGGCCGAGGGCTTCATGCCGGTGCAGCCATTTCAGGTTATCCCGGTCGGCCAACGCGTTCTTGCCTCCAGCAACCGTCAGCCGGGCGGGTTGAATGTGCAGATGGTAGTGGGAGAAGGTGTGCCGGAAACCGCTGATAAGCTCTGGCTCGCTGCAATCCAGCCCCAGATGCCGTTCGCAGGCTTCCTGCAGTTCATCCGCTCCGAAGGCCGGGTCCAGCTCCGGAAGGCTCCAGAGGCCACCCCAGATGCCGCTGGGCGGTCGCCGCTCAAGCAGGATTCTGCCATCGTGGTCCTCGAGGATAACCATCCAGGTATTTTTTTCGGGCTTCGTTTTTTTCGGTTTGGAGCCCGGATAGAGCGCGGTTTCACCGGCCGCGTAAGCGGTGCAGTCTTGCTGAAGAGGGCAGCCGTCGCAGGCCGGTCGGTTGCGGGTGCAGACCATGGCGCCCAGATCCATAATGGCCTGGGTGTAGTCGCGCACCCTCTGTTCGGGGGTGTGTTCTTCTGCGCGCTCCCATAGCTGGTGCAGCACCCGAGTCTGGCCCGGCCACCCGGGGATGGCGTGGTAGCGCGCCAGCACCCGTTTCACGTTACCGTCCAGGATGGCCGCGCGAATGCCGTGGGCCTGGGCCAGAATGGCTGCGGCGGTGGAGCGGCCGATGCCGGTGAGGGACTCCAGCAGTTCCTGGCTTTGTGGAAACTCGCCACCAAACGCCTCAACCACCGTTTGCGCGGCTTTTTGGAGGTTGCGGGCCCGGGCGTAATAGCCAAGGCCGGACCAGTGGCTGAGTACGTCATCCACCGGCGCGGTGGCGAGCGCCTCAACATCTGGAAAGCGCGCCATGAAGGCTTCGAAATAGGGAATGACCGTGGTTACCTGGGTCTGCTGGAGCATGATCTCCGACACCCAGACCCGATAGGCGTTCCTGTTATGGTGCCACGGCAGGTCGTGCCTGCCGTGACGGTCGTACCAGTGCAACAGCCGGTCGGCAAAGCTGTCCGCCATCAGTTGAACAGCCCCTTGAGCTTGTCGCCCACCTTCTCCTGAATCTTTTCCTGCACCTTCTCTTCTGCCTTGGCCTTGGCCTTGTCGACCTCTTCCTTGACCTTGGCTTTGGCGGCGTTTTCGGCAATGGTTTTCAGGGTGTCCCGGAAGCGGGAGCCATCAAACGAGCAGAGTCCGCCCGGGTTTTCGGAGAAGTTGCCGCGGCATTCAACGGGGATCACCGCGTTCTTCACATACTCTGTTACCCGGCAGGCGTTGTCCCGGTGGATTTCACCAACCACGCGCAGCCCCAGCTCGTAATCGAGCATGGACTGGGCCATGTCCACGGTGCCGTTACCCTCCAGGCGCATGCCAGCGAGGGCGGCAACCAGGTTGGTGTTATTGAGGGTGTTGCCGTTGATCTCCAGGGTGCCGCTCATGTCGTTGAACGGCGTGGTGGTGCCCCAGTCGGACGTGGTCAACTGGTCCTGATTGGCCAGGGCGATGCCCTGGCAGGCCATACGGGTCAGGTTCATCTGACGGAATTCACCCTTGGCCAGGTTGAACGTGATCTGACCGTCGGCGTTGCTGCGCAGGGCCGAGATCCGGTTGCCCGTGGTGGTGGCATTCACTTTCAGGTTGGCGCCACCGCTGAGCATCTCAAGTTCGGCCAGATCGGTGAGCAGGGGCAGGGTCTGCACGTTGCTCACGTCCGAGTTCACTGCCCACTTCGGATTGTCGCTGCGGGCGTCCAGGGTAACATTTGCGCCGAAGCTGCCTTCGTAAAGTTTCCCGCTGAATTCATCCATCTTCAGCAGTCCATCTTTGGCGGTTGTGCTGGCCTTGATCTCATTGATGGTCAGGTTGCTGACGATCAACTGGCCAAGACCGAAATCAACATCCAGCAACAGGCTGCGCAGGGTCTCAAGGGGCAGCAGGTCGCTCTCGGGGCTGCTGCCGGTAGCCTGCGAGGTACCGGAGGACGCGGTTTCGTTGCCACCGCTGGCGGCTTCTGCCTCTGCCTCCGGGGGCAGGTAGCGGTCGGCGTTGAGTTTGTCGCCCTGGAGATTGAACACGATACCGCTGTTGGCGAGGCTGTAGCTGCCGGAGCCCTTGAAGGTAGTTTCATCCAGGCGGATGTTCAGGTCGCTCAGTTCCACCTTGCCGGCGGGGCCGCCGATGCCTGTTGAAAAGGCGATGGCCTTGAGTACGTCGGGATCGCGGGTCTCCACCGCCGGCTGGCCAAGATTGTCCAGCAGCTTCTTCAGGGAGAACTCGGCGATTGAAACCTTGCCGTTCAGGGCGGGCGAGTCTCCAAACCCTTTAACTTCGAGATCGGTGTTCAGGCTGAGGTTGGCCAGGGAGGCGGAGAAGCCGCTCAGGCTGGCGGTTTCGTTTTCCAGGTTCGCGCTGGCGGAGCCGCCGAGCTCTGCGGTAACGCTTTTGCCGCCAAACGGCTCGCCGGTCATGTCGAACACCGCCTTCAGGCCCGAGACCGCGAACTGGTTCAGCGCCTCGTTGGCCGCCAGGCGGGCACTGATGCTGCCGTCCACCTCAAGGGCCGGTTTCGCGGTGGCAACCCGAAAACCGATCTCCAGGGGAAATTCGGAGCCGAGGGTAATGCTGCTGGCGTTTACGGTGAAGTTTTCGAGAGTGACGGACTGGCCGGTGCTCTGGTCGGTGTAACGCACCTGTGCATTGCCGATCTGGACATTTTCGACGTTGAAATTAAGGGGCTCACCGCCGGCCTGTTGGACGTCCTGGGCCTGCTCATCCTGTGCGCCTGCGGTCTGTTCGGAGGCCGCGCCCTCAGTTTTCTCCGGCATGATGCGGGTCCAGTTACCCTCGCCCTGCTCATTAACAACCAGTCGCGCGTCGAGGCCGTTGAGCACGAAGGTGTTTACCCGCGGCGACATGGCAATGAGTGACCAGAAGTCTACCTGGGCAACCAGTTGCTCCAGGGCCACGAAACGCTCGCCATCCAGATTGGCCTCAACTGCGTTAAGCTCCAGGCCAAGGGGAATGAAAGACCAGCCAATATCGCCTTCCAGAACAAGATCCAGATTGGTCGCATCTTCGACGGCCTTCTCAATCTGTGGCTTGTAGTCGTTCGGGTTGATAACGGCCATGGCAATGGCAACCGCAGCCACGGCAAGAACGATCAGCGCAACGATGGCGATCAGCACATAACGGACGGCTTTCATGATTCGGGCTTCCTTCCTCATGTTGGGAGCGTGTAGAGATTCCGGGAGAACTCTGTTGGTAATAACCCAAAGGATAACGCAGGGTTAACAAATTAACAGCGCAGGAGTATGACAATGCGGTAGTGTTGGGCCAAAATACACGTCCTTAATTTCTGGCTACAGTTGTAGCAGTAAGAGCACCAACAAACATAAAAAGGAGTAGACCGTGGCAATTACCGTTTCGATTGAGCTGAACCGGGAACTCGAAATACCGGGAAGCTACGATGAGGTTTTCGAGCTGCTGGCGGATGTGCCACGCTCTGCCAGCCATTTTCCGAAAGTTCATAAGCTCACTGATCTGGGCGACAATGCGTATCGCTGGGAAATGGAGAAGGTGGGCGTGGACAAGCACGCAATCCAGTCTGTGTACGCCTGCAAGTACCACGCAGACAAAAACGCCGGCAAGATCACCTGGGAGCCGGTAAAAGGCGAGGGCAACGGCGTGGTGCGCGGCTCCTGGACCCTGAAGGCCAAGGGCGACAAGGCCACCGCGGTAAAATTCCAGACCAGTGCCGAGCTAACCGTCCCTCTGCCGAGCCTGCTCAAGCTGGCGATCAGTCCGGTGATCAAGCACGAGTTCAACAGCCTCGTGGACACCTACATGAACAATCTCAAGAAGGCGTTTTAAGCGAGCGCGACTATCGGCTCAATTGAACCGTTTGCGGGACTCCGGCCAACAGAAAAGGTATAATCGCCCGGTATAATACTTCCGGCGCACTGACGCCCTTTTTTATGGATCGTTACGGAGTCCCCATGGCCGAACGCAAGGCTCGGGTAGAACGAAATACCCTTGAAACCCAGATCACCGTAGAGATTGATCTCGACGGTACCGGCAAGTCCAGTTTCGACACCGGCGTGCCGTTCCTGGAGCACATGATGGACCAGATCGCCCGCCACGGGCTGGTGGATCTGAACATTGTTGCCAACGGTGACCTGCATATTGACGACCACCACACCGTGGAAGACATCGGCATTACCCTCGGTCAGGCCTTCAAACAGGCCGTTGGCGACAAGAAGGGCATCCGCCGCTACGGTCACGCCTACGTGCCGCTGGACGAAGCCCTTTCCCGCGTGGTGATCGACCTCTCCGGCCGTCCTGGCCTGATGATGGATGTACCCTACACCCGTGGAGCCGTTGGCGGCTTCGATGTGGATCTGTTCGAGGAGTTCTTCCACGGCTTTGTGAACCACTCCATGGTGACCCTGCACATCGATAACCTGAAGGGCAAGAACACCCATCACCAGATCGAGACCGTATTCAAGGCCTTCGGCCGTGCATTGCGCATGGCCATTGAAATGGACGAGCGCATGGCGGGCATCACCCCGTCCACCAAGGGTTCACTGTAACCCGATCGTTCCGGAAAGACTCGCTGTTGCCGGCCATTCCTGGCCGGTCAATCAAGGACACCGCAACAACCATGAAAACCGTTGCCATCATCGACTACGGCATGGGCAACCTTCACTCTGCCAAAAAGGCGGTGGAGCACGTTGCTCCGGATACCACCGTACTGGTCACCGACAACGCCCGGAAAATCCGCGAAGCTGACCGCGTTATCCTCCCGGGCGTGGGCGCCATCCGCGATTGCATGGCCGAAATGCAGCGCCTGGGTGTTGTCGAGCTGGTTCGCGAAGTCTCGCAGGATCGTCCGTTCCTGGGCATCTGCGTTGGCATGCAGGCCCTGATGTCCCGCAGCGAGGAAAACCGGGGCGTTGACTGCATCGGCCTGTTTCCCTCGCAAGTACGCTACTTCGGCGACCACCTGACCGAGAACGGCGAACGACTGAAAGTGCCGCACATGGGCTGGAACCAGGTGTACCCGTCGGTTGATCACCCCCTTTGGCACAACATCCCGGATGGCGACCGCTTCTACTTCGTGCACAGCTATTACGCCGAGGCCGAGGGCAATGCCGACATGGCAGGCCGAACCCATTACGGCGTGGACCTGGCTGCCGCGGTTGCCAGGGACAATATCTTTGCCGTGCAATTCCACCCGGAGAAAAGTGCCCGGGCGGGTTTGCAGCTTCTGAAAAATTTCACAGACTGGACTGGAAAATGCTGATAATTCCCGCGATCGACCTCAAAGACGGCAAATGCGTTCGCTTGCGTCAGGGCCGTATGGACGACTCCACGGTATTTGGCGACGACCCGGTCGACATGGCCACCCGGTGGGTGGAAGCCGGCGCCCGTCGTTTGCACCTGGTTGATCTGAACGGCGCCTTCGCCGGTGAGCCGGTAAACGGCGAGATTGTCCAGGCCATCGCCCGCAAATACCCGGACCTGCCCATCCAGATTGGCGGCGGTATCCGCTCGGCGGAAACCATCGAAGCCTACCTCAAGGCTGGCGTACAGTGGGTCATCATCGGCACCAAAGCCGTGAAGGAGCCCGAGTTCGTGACGGAAATGTGCAGGAAATTCCCGGGCCACATCATTGTTGGTCTCGACGCCAAAGACGGACGCGTTGCCACCGACGGCTGGGCCGAAGTCTCCGAAGTGATGGCCACCGATCTGGCCAAACGCTTTGCCAATGACGGCGTTGAGTCCATCGTCTACACCGACATCAGCCGTGACGGCATGATGCAGGGCGTGAACGTGGAAGCCACAGCGGCACTGGCCGAAGAAGGCGGTATCCCGGTGATTGCCTCCGGTGGGGTGACCAACATGGACGACCTCAAGCGCCTGGCCACCGTCGCCGACAAAGGCATTCTCGGCGCCATCACCGGTCGGGCCATCTACGAGGGCACCCTCGATGTGGCCGAAGCCCAGGCCTTCTGTGACAGCCTGAAGGGGTAAGCAAACCATGGCATTGGCGAAACGCATCATTCCCTGCCTTGATGTCGACAAGGGACGAGTGGTCAAAGGCGTGAATTTCGTGGATATCCGCGATGCCGGCGATCCGGTGGAAGTGGCCCGTCGCTACAACGAGCAGGGCGCCGATGAAATCACCTTCCTGGATATCACCGCCAGCCACGAAAGTCGCGACACCACCTACGAGACCGTCGAACGGATGGCGGCGGAAGTGTTTATCCCGTTGACCGTGGGTGGCGGCGTGCGCACCGTGGACGACATTCGCAAACTGCTGAATGCCGGTGCCGACAAGGTCTCCATCAACACCGCTGCCGTGTTCAACCCGGAGTTCGTGCGGGAAGCGGCCGAGCGTTTCGGGAGCCAGTGCATTGTGGTGGCCATTGATGCCAAGCGGGTCAGTGCCGAGGATGAAGCGCCCCGCTGGGAGATCTTCACTCACGGTGGCCGCAAGCCAACCGGCCTGGATGCAGTCGAGTGGGCCCGCAAGATGGTGGACATGGGCGCCGGCGAGTTGCTGCTTACCAGCATGGACCGGGACGGCACCAAGATCGGGTTTGATCTTGGCCTGACCAGGGCCGTGAGTGACGCGGTGATCGTGCCGGTGATTGCTTCGGGGGGCGTGGGCGAACTGCAACACCTGGCTGACGGTGTTACCCAGGGTGGGGCCGACGCGGTGCTGGCGGCCTCCATTTTCCATTTCGGCCAGCACACCATCCCGGAAGCCAAGGCCTTCATGAAGGCCCAGGGCATCGAAGTCCGGGACTGATCCTACTTCTTCTGCGCAAGGGCAGGTCGGATGGCCTGCTTTTCGCCTTCTGCAAACATCTCGCGATTGCCATTGCGCATGGCCCACAGCCCGCTGACCGTAGCAATGGCGATGCCCTGGCGGTCCAGTTCTGGCAGGTGCTTTTCCAGATAATCCACGGTGACCTTGTGAGGATGGCCAATACCAATGGCGCTTCCGTTCTCGCGGGCGCGCTTGATCAGCAGCTTGAACTGGCGATCAATGAACTCTTCAGTCTGCTCGTGATCGAGGAAGACATCCCGTGCCAGGGTCGGAATCCGGTAGGCTTCGGCCACATCGCCAGCAACCGTGGAAGCGATGGTGCGGCTGTCGACGAAGTACACCGGGTAACGGAACAGCTCCTTCATGATCCAGTCCATGGGCTGCAGCTGCTGGGTGAGCAGGCTGCCCATGTGGTTGTTGACCCCGCGAACATGGGGAATGGACTGCAGGGCGCGGCGAAGGGTTGTTGCCATGCTTTGTTCGTCCATGTCCGGCGTCAGGCCGCCGGGGCCGAGCCCGAAATTGCGGGTGTTGGCCATGGGCGCGTGGAGCATGATTTCCTTGTTCTGGCGATGGGCGAGTCGGGCCAGGGTGTCGGTGTGGCGGCGGTAGGGCAGGAACGCCAGGGTCAGGGGCTGGTCCATCATGGCCAGACGCTCACCCTCGGCCAGGTCGTGGCCCATGTCGTCGATGATGATCGCGATGGTGGGTGGCAGCGTCCGGTTACCGGGTTCCGCGGAAGCCACGCCGGCGCTGGTCATGAGAACCAGCACCAGCAGTGTGACAGCTGCTTTCACTGACTGTTTCCTTTCGTCATGCCCCTGGTCTTCGGGTTCAGGATATGGATCCCTTTGAGCAGGTTCAGGGCCGAGCGAAGCTGGTAGTCGCGCTCTGCCAGCGATACCGAATCAGCCTCTTCAGGACGGTCGGCTTTCTCCTGCTCCTGTTCCTTCTCGTTCTGTCCTTCCAGGTGCCCGCTCAGGTCTGCCTCGGTAAAGAAGGGTTTGCTGTCCAGCTCCTTCAGCTCAGCCGGGCGCACAACGATGTCGGGCTTGATGCCGGTAGCCTGGATGGAGCGGCCGTCCGGGGTGTAGTACCGGGCGGTGGTCATCTTGATGGCATGGGTTTCATCCAGCGGAATCACGGTTTGAACGCTGCCCTTGCCGAACGACTGGGTGCCCATCACCACGGCTCTTTCGTGGTCCTGCAGCGCGCCTGCCAGAATTTCGGAAGCGGACGCCGAGCCGCCGTTGATCAGAACCACAATCGGGGTGCCTTCCATCACGTCCCCTTCCCGGGCACTGAAACGCAGGCGCGAGCTCTGGATACGGCCCTCGGTGTAAACAATCAGGCCTTCATCCAGCAGCGCGTCGGCCGATTCCACCGCTGCCTGGAGCACGCCGCCCGGATTATTTCGCAGGTCGATGATCAGGCCATCCAGGTCCCGGCCCAATTCTTCCTCAAGGCCTACCAGAGCGTCCTTGAACTGGCTGCCGGTGTCGGCCTGGAACTGGGTGATCCGGACATAGCCATAGCCGTTTTCCAGCATGCGGGATTTCACGCTGGTTACCTTGATCACATCGCGCTCAACGTCAATCTCGATCGGCGCGCTCTCTCCCTCACGCATGATGGTCAGGGTGACGATGGTGCCCGGTTTGCCGCGCATCAGTTTGACGGCTTCCTCCAGGCTCATCCCTTTCACCGGCTTTTCGTCCAGCTTGATGATCAGGTCGCCGGCCTGTACCCCGGCTTTCTGGGCGGGGGTGTCGTCAATCGGGGCAATGACTTTCACAAAGCCATTTTCCATACCCACTTCGATGCCCAGGCCCCCGAATTCGCCTGAGGTGCTTTCCTCCAGCTCTTCGTAGTCCTTGGGCGCCAGGTAGGTGGAATGCGGGTCCAGGTCCGAGAGCATGCCCTTGATGGCGCTTTCCAGCAGCTTCCGGTCGCTCACCTCCTCAACGTAGGCGTCCTTGATGCGGCTGAACACCTCGGTGAACTTGCGCAGATCCTCCAGGGGAAGCTGTTTTTCCGGGTCGGGCAGGCTGATCTGGACGCGCTCACCGTTCTGGATGCCTTCCAGTAGCTGTTCGGTTTCCGATGCCGGGTCCTGCGCCAGGGCAAGCCCGGAGGCGGTGGCAAAACAGGTAGCGATCACAAGTGTGCGTAAAGGCGTGGCATGGAGTGTACTTCTGACCCGTTTCATTCCCATATCCTGTTTTGATTCCGATAGTTGGACCCGTTCCCCGGCTCCGGACAGTATGGCGCCACCCGGGCCGTTTGTCAGCCCTTGGCGGAGACGTCAGTTTGCCAGCCAGCGGCGGGGATTGTCAGGCTTGCCGTTGTGTCGAACTTCAAAATACAGGGCTGGCGTATCGGTGCCGCCGGTCTGTCCTGCTATGGCGATGGACTCCCCGGCTGTAACCCAGTCGCCGGGGCTGGTGAAGAGGCTGCTGCTGTGGCCATAGAGTGTCATGTAGCCATCGCCGTGATCAATGATGGTGATCAGGCCAAAGCCCCGCAGCCAGTTGGCGAAAACCACACGGCCGTGGTGTATGGCGCGGATTTCCGCTTCTTCCCCGGTTCGGATCAGCAGGCCGGTGCGGCGCAGCTTGCCGTCGGCGTAGCGATCGCCAAAGCCACTCAGGACCTGGCCCTCTACCGGCCAGGGCAGCCGGTTGCGAAGTGAGGCAAAGGGCTTGGATTCGTTCGGGGACGGAATGTTATTGATGGCCTGCTGGACTTCTTCCAGCAGTTTTTCAAGGCGCTTGCGGTCTGCTTCCAGCTCCTGGCGTTCGCTGCGGCGGTTCTGAATGTCGGCATTTAGGGAGGCGAGGGTCTGTTGCCGTTCCTGTCGCGACTGCGCCAACGCCTGCTGACGCTGGGCCAGACCTTTTTCGGTGTTGGCCAGCTCAACCCGGGTGGCTTCAACCGCGGCCTGAGTGGTCCGGAGCTCTTCCAGGCTTGCGCGGAAGGCTTCAAGGCGTGTGACTGTGTGTTTGCTCAGGTACTCGTAGTAGGTGAGGGTGCGGGCAATCCGGTCCGGATCAATCTCATTGAGCAGCACCTTGACCGCCGGCGCATCCCCTTCCATCCAGGCGGCGCGAATCTGGCTCTTGAGGCTTTCCCGCTGGCGGTCGAGGGTGCGGGACAACTCCCTTTCCTCGTCCTCAAGTTGGTCCAGCCGCTGCTTCTGTTGTTCGGCCTGATCGCGCAGGGACCGGCGTTCGCGGGTCAGGCGGCTGATGGTTTTTTCAGTTTCGGCCAGTTGCCGCTCCAGGGCAGAGCGGTCTTCTTCGGCGTCGGCCAGCCACTCATCGATATCCTCAATCTGTTCCTTGAGTTCCTCGATCTGGGCTGGTGTAACGTCCTGCTGGGCGAGAGCCGGCGCTGCGCCCAGGCCAAGGGCGAGCGCCAGCAGTGCGGCTGATCGCACGGCGAATATCCGCTGTCTGATCAACCGAGCTCAACCAGGCTGTGCCCGGTCATTTCCTTCGGTTGTTCCAGTCCCATCAGGGCGAGGAGAGTGGGCGCGACATCGCTCAGGCTGCCGTCGTCCCGGAGGTTCACCCGGCGATGGCCGGTGTAGACCAGCGGTACCGGGCCGATGGTGTGCGCGGTGTGGACCTGCCCGGAGTTGGGGTCGGTCATCTGCTCGCAGTTGCCGTGATCGGCGGTGATCAGGGCTTCGCCGCCCACCTCGTCGAGGGCTTCGACAACGCGCTTTACGCACTCGTCGAGGCATTCTGCAGCCTTGATGGCGGCGTCCAGTTTGCCGGTGTGGCCGACCATGTCGCCGTTGGCGTAGTTGCAGACCACCAGATCGTACTTGCCGCTCTTGATGGCTTCAACCAGCTTGTCGGTGACCTCGGGGGCGCTCATCTCCGGCTGAAGGTCGTAGGTGGCGACCTTGGGGGAGGGCACCAGGATGCGATCCTCGCCGTCGAACGGCGTTTCCAGGCCGCCGTTAAAGAAGAAGGTCACGTGCGCGTACTTCTCGGTTTCGGCAATGCGCAGCTGGGTCTTGCCCTGCTTGGCCATGTACTCGCCGAGCCCGTTGGTCAGCTGTTCCGGCGGGTAGGCGCAGGAGGTTTTGATGTCGGCCGCGTACTCGGTCAGCATCACAAAATCCGCCAGTTCCGGATATTTCTGGCGCTGGAAGCCATCGAAATCCTTCTCCACGAAGGTGCGGGTCATTTCCCGGGCGCGGTCGGCCCGGAAGTTCATGAACAGAACGCTGTCGCCGTCATTGATGGTGCCTTCGGACTCGCCGGGCGCCTGGATCCGGGTGGGGGATACGAACTCGTCGTTCTCACCGCGCTCGTAGGCCTGCTCCAGGCCGGAGACCGGGTCCTTGGCAACAAATTCGGCGGTGCCCTGGGTCATCAGGTTGTAGGCGGCCTCGATGCGATCCCAGCGGTTGTCGCGGTCCATGGCGTAGTAGCGGCCAACCAGGGAGGCTACCCGGCCAACCCCGAGGCTTTTCAGTTTGGCAGCGGCTTTTTCCAGCGAGGCCTTGGCGCTGCGGGGCGGCATGTCGCGGCCGTCGAGAAACGCATGTACGTAAACTTCCTTCGCTCCGCGGGCGGCAGCCAGTTCGGCGGCGGCCAGAATGTGATCTTCGTGGCTGTGTACGCCACCGGGGGACATAAGGCCCATCAGGTGTACCGCGCGGCCGCTCTGTACGGCCTTGTCGATGGCGGCACACAGCACCGGGTTTTCCTGGAAGGTGCCGTCTTCAAGGTCTTTGTCGATGCGGGTCAGGCTCTGGTACACCACGCGGCCAGCGCCGAGGTTCATGTGGCCGACTTCGGAGTTGCCCATCTGCCCCTGTGGCAGGCCCACAAACATGCCCGAGGTGTTGATCAGGGTCTTGGGCTGATCCTGCCAGAGCTTGTCCCAGAAAGGGGTATTGGCGTTGCTGATGGCGTTGTCCTCGGCCGGGTCGCGGTGGCCCCAGCCGTCCAGAATAATCAGTGCGGTCGGCTTGCGCATTGCAGTCATCATTCAGTCCGAAAGTAAAAATGTTAGTAAATTTACTAAAACGAAAAGGCAGTTTATCTATTTTCGCATTTACTGACCAGTTTCGTCACCTTCTGTCCGGCAACCAGGCTGTGTATAATCCGGCCAAACTCACTATCAGGGTAAGTGCATGGACCGGTTGTTTGAATTTGTCGTTAACCACTACATTCTGGTGTCGCTGTTTGTGGCATTTCTGGTGGCGATCCTTATTCTGGAGTCCCGTCGCGGTGGTGCCAAGATCTCGGCCCAGGGCGCGGTCAACCTCATCAATAAAGACGAAGCCGTGGTGGTGGACATCCGGGACCGCAAGGAGTTTGGTGAGGGCCGTATTACCGGTTCCATCAACATTCCGCTGAACAGCCTGAAAAGCCGGGTCAACGAGCTGAGTAAATTCAAGGACAAGCAGATCATTGTGGCCGACAAGATGGGCCAGCATTCAGCCATGGCGGTAAAACAGCTGAATGCCGAGGGCTTCAGCAACGTGTCGCGGCTCAATGGGGGTATCGCTGACTGGAAAGCCAGCAATCTGCCGCTGGTGAAGAAATAGAGCCGGCCTTGATCTGAAACCCAATCTGCCGCACTGTTTCACATTAGCCGGCCGGGCGCCGACGTAGAATGCTTCGGCAGCAGACCAGATAACACCCCACAATAAAGGGGCTCCGTGCCCCACGATTGAGAACGAAAGGATTGAACATGGCTGAGAACCAGCAAGCCGCCGCAGGCGGTGACAACCAGAACCAACCGCAGTTTGCCCTTCAGCGCATCTATGTGAAGGACCTGTCTTTCGAATCACCCAACTCTCCGCTGGTTTTTCAGGAGCAGTGGAAGCCGCAGGTGAACCTGGACCTGAACACCTCCCACAACAAGGTCAGTGACAACCAGTACGAGGTTGTACTTTCCCTGACCGTCACCGCGAAGGTGGGAGAGAAAGTCGCCTACATCGTTGAGATTCAGCAGGGCGGCGTGTTCCTGGTGCAGGGTATTGAAGGTCAGCAGCTGGGCCAGATGCTTGGCGCCTACTGCCCGACCATTCTGTTCCCCTATGCCCGAGAAGCCATTGATGGCGTGGTCAACAAGGGCAGCTTCCCGGCCCTGATGCTGGCGCCGGTGAACTTCGATGCCATCTACGCCCAGGCCCTCAAGCGCAAGCAGGAAGAGGCCGCTGGCGAGGCGAAGGAAGAGCAGCAGGCGCACTGATCGCCGCTCTCTGGAAAAGAAAAAACCGGCCCTGGCCGGTTTTTTTGTGCCTGCACGGTTTCTGGTCTAGACCGCACCCTGGAAGCCCAGTTGCCGCCAGGCCTCGTAAACCACCAGCGCGGCGGTATTGGAGAGGTTGAGGCTCCGGCTCTCCGGGCGCATGGGTACCCGCAGTCGCCGCTCTGGCGGCAGGGATTCCCGGATCTCCACGGGCAGGCCCCGGGTTTCCGGACCGAACATCAGGTAGTCGCCGTCCTGAAAACTCACCTGATGGTAATGGGTGTGGCCTTTGGTGGTCAGCCCGAACAGGCGTTCAGGCTGCTCGCTGGCCAGGAACTCGTGATAGTTCCTGTGGACTTTGACCGAGGCGTATTCGCTGTAATCGAGGCCGGCCCGCCGCATCTGCTTGTCCTCCAGGTTAAAACCCAGCGGTTCGATCAGATGCAGCTGGCAGCCGGTGTTGGCGCACAGCCGGATGATGTTACCGGTATTCGGCGGTATCTCCGGCTCGTACAGCACCACGTGGAGCATGCAGCTCAGCGCTCAACCGCCAGGGCCACGCCCATGCCACCGCCGATGCACAGGGTCGCCAGGCCCTTGTGGGCATCGCGGCGAACCATCTCATGCAGCAGGGAGACGAGAATCCGGCAGCCAGAGGCGCCGATGGGGTGGCCCAGGGCAATGGCGCCGCCGTTCACGTTTACCTTGCTGGTGTCCCAGCCCATGTCCCGGTTCACCGAAATGGCCTGAGCGGCGAAGGCCTCATTGGCCTCTACCAGGTCGAGCTCGTCGACGCTCCAGCCGGCCCGCTGCAGGCAGCGCTGGCTGGCGGGAATCGGGCCGGTGCCCATGATGGTGGGGTCTACGCCGGCGTTGGCGTGGGCCTTGATGGTGGCCAGCGGCGTCAGCCCCAGCTCCCTGGCTTTCTCGGCGCTGCACACCATAACGGCAGCTGCGCCGTCGTTCAGCGAGGAGGCGTTGCCTGCGGTTACCGTGCCGTCCTTCTTGAAGGCGGCACGCAGGTTGGCCAGGCCTTCGGCGGTAACGCCGTCACGGGGGCCTTCGTCGCGGTCGACCACGATGGGGTCGCCTTTGCGCTGGGGAATGGTGACCGGCACGATCTGGTCATCGAAATAACCAGCGGCACGGGCCGCGGCGGCTTTCTGCTGGGAAGCGGCAGCGAATTCGTCCTGCTCCTGCCGGCTGATGCCGTATTTCTCGACGATGTTCTCGGCAGTGATGCCCATGTGGTAGTCGTTGAAGGCGTCCCAGAGGCCGTCCTTGATCATGGTATCGACCAGGTTCCAGTCGCCCATGCGCTGGCCATTACGGCTGTTGGGCAGAACGTGAGGGGCCTGGCTCATGCTCTCCTGGCCACCGGCAATCATCAGCTCGGCGTCGCCACAGCGAATGGCCTGCACCGCCATGTGCACCGCCTTCAGGCCCGAGCCACAGACCTTGTTGATGGTCATGGCGGGCACGGAAGCCGGGATGCCGGCGTTGATGGCCGACTGGCGAGCCGGGTTCTGGCCGCAGCCGGCGGTCAGTACCTGGCCCAGTACCACTTCGTTCACCTGGTCTCCTGGCACGCCGGTTTGCTCCAGGATCGCCTTGATGACGGCGGTGCCGAGCTGGTCGGCACGCAGGCTGGAGAGACCTCCGCCAAAGGTTCCGATGGCGGTACGACGGGCGGCAACAATAACGACATCTCTCATGGGGATTCTCCGGATCGTAGGGACGCCCGGGGCGCAGCCCGGGACACGCAGGATTGAAAGCTGCCGGCATTGTATCCGGAAAGCCGCCCTTGGCCAAAGCCGGCAGGCTACATGTTCAGGCTTCGACCGCCGTCCACGGCCAGTATCTGCCCGGTAATGAAGGGGGCGTCGCAGATCAGGAAGGCAATGGTGCCGGCGATGTCGTCCGGGTCACCGGTACGTGCCAGCGGGGTCTTGTCCAGAATGGCCTGCTGCGCCGATTCGTCCATGGCAGCCTCGCCTTCCGGCCAGAGAATGGCGCCTGGCGACACGCCGTTCACCCGCACCTCGGGCGCGAGGTCTTTCGCCCAGGAGCGGGTCAGGGCGGCAAGGCCGGCCTTACTGGCGCAGTAAAGTGGGTGGTCGGCGATGGGCTTTTCGCTGTAGATGTCGATCATGTTCACCACTGAGCCCCGGGATGCCTTCAGTGCGGGAAGGCAGGCCTGCAACAGAAAGAAAGGCGCCCGCAGATTGGCGTTCATGATGGTGTCCCAGTCGTCTCCGGTGGCCCGGGCGGTGGGCGTGGGATAGAACACGGAGGCGTTGTTGACCAGTGCGTCCAGCCGTCCCCAGCGGGCAATGGTGTCGCCGGCCAGCCGGTTGATGTCTTCATCCCGGGCGAGGTCGGCCTGCAGCGCGCAGGCGGAATCCGTCCGCTGCCGGTTCAGGTCGTACACCAGAGCCTCGGCCTCGTCTTCCCGGCCCCGGTAATGAATCACAAGGTTCCAGCCCCGGCGGTGGAGGGTTCGGGCGGTGTGGGCTCCAAGACGATGGGCCGAGCCGGTTACCAGGGCTACGGGGGTGTTGTCAGACATCGGAACTCCCTATGGTTGGTGGGTGGCAATCGCCAGGTCGATTCGCCGCTGGCGCTCCTGCCGGATGGCCTCGCCCAGGGCTTTGCCCTTGTAACCTTGGGCCAGCAGCTCGGCCGGATCAACCCCGCTGGCGGCCCGGGACGCCCGGCGCAGCAGATCAACAGCCCGGGCTGCGTCGGGCAGCGCGCAGTCGAGCACCCGCAGCAGCTGTTCGAAGCGTTCGGATCGGCGCCACAGGTCGGCTCTGTCCAGAAGATCCAGCAGAACAGCGCTGTCCGGGGCCGATGGGTCAAGTGCGGTAAGTTCCGTTTTCAGTGCGGTGCCCAGACGCGCCAGATTCTGGCTGTCCCTGGGGGCCTTGAGGGCGCGGGCCCTGTCGAGTGCCTGCGCTTCGGAAAGGGGCGACAGCATTGCAGCGAAACGCTCTTCGGTGGCGGTGTCGGGCATGGTCTGAATACAGCCAAGAGCCGCCATCGCTGCATCGAACGATGCCTGAGGGTCGAGTTCCGGAATCAGTACCGTCAGCGCCCCGCAGCTCCGCAACACGGAGAAAAACGTCTCCGGTGACCGTTCGTGGAGGGCTCGCTGCAGTTCCTGCCAGACTCGTTCTGGCACCAGGTGTTCTACTTCGCCGTCGCGTACCATGTGTTGCATGAGTGCCTGGGTCTGGTGGCAGACGGTAAACCCCAGGGGCTGGAAACGCGCAGCGAATCGGGCGGTGCGAAGAATTCGCAAGGGGTCTTCGGCAAAGGCTTCCGATACGTGGCGAAGGGTGCGATTGCGGATATCGGCCTGGCCCTGGAAGGGATCCACCAGCTCGCCATCCTCGGTTTTCGCCATGGCGTTGATGGTGAGATCGCGGCGCTGGAGGTCCTGCTCGAGGGTGACATCCGGCGCGCTGTATACGGTAAAACCGTGGTAACCGCGGCCCTGCTTGCGCTCGGTCCTGGCCAGGGCGTATTCCTCCCGGGTTGCCGGGTGCAGGAACACCGGAAAGTCCGCGCCCACCTGCTTGAACCCCTTGGCCAGCATGTCTTCCGGGGTGGCGCCTACCACCACCCAGTCCCGGTCTTTAACCTCGAGACCGAGCAGTTCGTCGCGAACAGCACCACCCACCAGATAGGCTTGCATCACATGTCTGATTCTTTTCAGGGAATGTGTGCCGGATTATCCGGTGAGCGGGTGCCGTTCGCAAATCAGAGGCGGAGGCCGGTCAGAAGGCCGCACCCACTTCGATGGCCGCGCCCACATCGGCATCGCTGACCAGACCCGCCAGATCGACGCGGGCACCCAGGATGTTCAGCCCCAGGCCAGCGGTGAACTGGGTCTTCTCTTCAATGCCGTCGTTGTCGTCGTTGCTCGCCAGGTTCTGCCGGGCACCGATGCGAAGCTGGGCATAACGGAAGGCATCAAACTCGGCGCCCACCGCCAGCCACTGGGTATCGTCCTCGTAGCCGAAGGCTTTCTTCTTGGTCAGGTCCAGCTCGGCGGTGATCACGTGATAATCGCCCCGGTGCGCCAGGCCCACGGTTACCATGGGGTCGAGTTCCAGGGTGCGAACTTCCTCGCCCAGCAGCGGACGGCTGGCGGCGGAATCGAGTTCCATGGGAATCAGGTTCCGCACGGATGCGCCGGCGTTCCACTGCTGCTCTGAGCCGAAGGCGTAGGCGGCACCGAGGTCGAGGTTGAAGCCGCTCTTGTCAGTCTGGTATTGCTCGCTGTCGAAGTCGTCGTCTTCAAAGCCGGAGACGGTCTCGGTGTACTGGAAGGTCTGCAGATTCACGTACTTGGGAGACAGCCCCAACTGCAGCCGTTGGCCGTTGCTCAGTTCGATGGCGCGGGCGAAGGTCACCCCCAGCTCGGCAACGGCGGAGGCGAGGATCTTGCCCCGGGATTCCAGGCCGTCGGTGACGCCAGAGGTTGCCGGCACAGAGCCGTTTTCCAGACCGGCCAGCAGCGCGTCATCGCTGGCGGCATACTCGCCTCGCACCGTGGCGGTCAGGTTGCCATTGGTAAAGACACCCACAGACAATCCCTGGGAAGGTACCGCCAATCCCAGGCCCAGGCCGATGTCAGCGCGCATGGTGTCGCGATCAAAGGCCTGGAGCTGGTCCCGCAGGATACCGGCCTGGTTCTGGGCTTCGGTCTGGTTCAGGTTGTCCACTGCCTGTTCCAGATTTTCGATGGTGTCCTGGATGCGGTCGACCTGGTCGATGGTGTCTTCTTCGTCGGCCAGCCGAGCGTTCACTGAAATCAGCTGCAGACCGAAGTCGTCGTTCCAGCTGTGATGGTCAGCGGCCAGCATGGCCGGGTTGGCCACCAGGGCATCGGCGGGGGTCGCGACGGCCACGCCGGTTCCCGCCATGGCGAAGGAGCGGGCAGACTTGAATGATTGCGGGCTGGCGAGGGTGGCGGTGGTGGCCAGTGACAGCCCGACGGCCAGGGCAAGTCGGGTCATACGGTATTCGGTCATAGTGGATCTCGTTGGCAGTAACCTGGTTGTTAAAAGGCAAAACAGATATGCGATCCTCAGAGGGTAATGCAGAAGCCGGCGGTGGACACGACGCTTGGGGTAACCGTTTGTTCCAGAACTGTAAACGGAGGCAGAATTTTGCCGCTTCACCGCCGATTACCCGGCGCCGCCCGTGCCTTTGCTCGAAATATCAGTAGCCTGGAAAAACTGGCGCACTTTTTTCATGGGGCATGGCAAACCTGTCAGGACGTACTTTGGAGAACTGCAATGATCCTTCGCTGGATACTCATCCCTGTGCTGGCCTTCGGCCTTGCCGCCTGCGCCCCTACCGGCGGCTTCCGCGGCGACGGTGACCAGTCCCTGCGGGATACCGATCTGGAGCCTATCACCGTGCGTGTCAGCGGTCTGGGTACCTACGCCGACGCCGCCTCCGACCGAACGGACAGCCGCAAACGCTTGCTGGCGCGCCGCGCCTCACAGCTGGACGCCTACCGCAATCTGGTGGAGCGGGTATACGGCACGGTGGTTTATGGAAGCTCCACGGTGAACGACTTTGTGCTGCGCAATGACATGTTCCGGACGTACGTGGACAGTTACATCCGGGGTGCCAAGCTGGTGGCGGTAAACGAACACAGCGATGGGGTTTTCGAGACGGTCATGGAGCTGAAGCTCGAGCCCAGGTTCCGGGCCTGTGTCGCCAAGGTTGCCGACGACCAGGTGCAGGATCTTTGCCCGATTCCCATGCCCCAGGACAACGACAGTATTGGCGACGTTCAGAGCAGGGGCGTTGATTCCCTGTACTACCTCGAGTAACCGGCCATGATGAGATGTTCGACCCGTTCCGTTGCAACCTGGCTGATGCTGCTGGCGTTGACCTTTGCCGCCGGTGCACGGGCCGTGGTGCTGGAAGGTGTGGGCCATGCCAACATCCATAACGGGGATCTGGAAGCCGCCCGGGCAGAAGCCCGCAAAGCTGCGATGCGCGATCTCTCGCTGCAGTACGAGGCCAGGGTAAGCACCCGGGATACCATGGAAAACGGCGTGCTCACGGAATCCCGTACCCATCTGGCCTCGGCGGTGAACGCGCGCAACGTGCGCATCATTGACGAATACCGCAATGGCAACCTGTTACGAGTGACGGTTCAGGGGGATGTCAGCGCTGGCGCCGGCCAGTGTGCCGCCGGCGACGCCGGGAGATTGAGAAAGCGGGTGGCCATCACCGGTTTTCCCCTGCTGTACCCGGACCAAGCCCGGGTGGGCCGCCTGGACGACGCCGGCGAAATCTTGCCGCAACAGCTCCAGCGGCGACTGGTGGAGCGGGGCGGCTTTCAGGTTTTTGCCGCCACCACCTCACGGCTGTTCGGTGACCTGCTGAATGCGCCCACCGTGCAGGCGGGTGACAATCGGTTGAGCAACATGTCCCAGCTGGCGCGGGAACTGGACGCCCAGTTTGTGGTAACCGGTGTCATCCGCGACCTGGGGGTTGCTGATCCGTCAGCCTGGGGCACATCCGTACTCGATGGGCTGCAGCGTGGATTGGGCACCGTTGACCAGAGCCGGAGGTTTGCGGTCGATCTGGTGGTGTTTGACGGATTCAGTGGCGCGCCGGTGTACCAGCAGCGGTTTGAAACTGCCGCAGAATGGAATGCCGGCCCCGGAAGCTCGACAGGCTTCGGCTCCGCCGGCTTCCAGAAAACGGCTTACGGCCAGTCTGTGCAGGCGCTGATCGGCGAGATGGCGGGGGCGGTGTCCGAGGCTCTGGCCTGCCAGCCTTTCATGACACGGGTGGCGAGAGTCGACGGCCACGGGGTGACCCTGGAGTCCGGCTCAACAGCGGGACTTCGGCCCGGGGACGAGCTGAAACTCTACCGGAGCAAGAGGTACCTGGAGGCGCCAGAGGCTACTCCGGAACTCCACGATGCCGGGGTTTCGGTCACCATTGATCGGGTCCAGCCAAGGGAAAGCCGGGGTACCATGCCCCAGCCCGGGGTGATGGTGAACATCCAGAGGGACGACATCGCCATTCTCTGGTGAGGAAGGCGGGGCTGGCCACGACAGTGGCAGCCCCGTATGAATCGTTGAGGGCAGTGCGCCTCAGGCGCTGGCGGCTTCGGCGGCGGCGATGTCGCGGATCTTGCCGACCATGGCGCGCAGGCCGTTGCCGCGAGTCGGGGAGATGTGGCGGAACAGATCCAGCTGTTCGAACAGCTCGTCGATGTCGGTGGCCAGCAGGTCCCGCGGAGTCTTTCCGTTCAGTGCCACCAGAATGATGGCGGCCAGGCCGCGCACGATCATGGCGTCGGAATCAATCAGCAGGTAGAGCCGACCGGTGCTGTCATCGTAATGATGGATGAGCCAGACCTGGCTCTGGCAGCCGTGCACGTAGTTTTCTTCCACCCGGGCATCTTCCGGAAACGCCGGAAGCTGCTTGCCCAGGTCGATGATGAACGCGTAGCGCTCTTCCCAGTCGTCCAGCAGTTCGAAGCCATCCAGCACATCGTCCAGGGTGGTGTCTTTACCCAGGGGGTTGTTCAGAAAGTCCTGTTCGCTGGCGGTCATTTACAGCATCCCCAGTTCAAGCTTGGCTTCGTCGGTGAGCATGTCGTTGCTCCAGGGCGGATCGAAGGTCAGCTCAACGGTTACCTTGTCCACATTGGGCACGTGCTCGAGTTTTGTCTTCACATCCTCGGTAATCACCGGGCCCATACCGCAGCCGGCGGCGGTCAGCGTCATCAGAACGTAGACGTGATTGCCGTCCTCGGTGCCATTCTCGATCTTGCACTCGTAAATCAGGCCCAGATCCACCACGTTTACCGGAATTTCCGGGTCGTAGCAGTTGCGCATGGCTTCCCAGACCTGATTTTCATTGACGGTGCCGTCTGCCGGCGTTTCAAAACTGCTTTCCAGGGGCTTTTTGCCGAGCGCATCGGCGTTGTGGCCTTCAACCCGGGCGAGGTTACCGTTCACCGCGACGGTGAAGGTACCACCGAGCGACTGCGTAATGGTCACAAAGGTGTCCGACGGAATCATGATCTCGGTTCCGGAGGGAACAAGGCGGGCTTCCACCTCGCGTTTTGTCAGGACCACTTCGCGTTCTTGCATGCCGGTTCGGGCCTCGCTTTTTTCCAATCTTTGGTGTCGGATTGCGCTTTGCTAATCCGACCTACACGTTCAGTGAGGGGTTACGCGACGGTGAAGCTCTCGCCGCAACCGCACTCGGCGGTGGCGTTCGGGTTGCGGAACTGGAACATGGAGTTCACGCCTTCCGTCACGAAATCAATCTCGATGCCGTTCACCAGTGGCAGATGCTCTTCCTTCACGAACACATCCACGCCGTCGATGTGAAACACCTTGTCGTCGGTGGCAGCTTCCTCCACCCACTGGGTTTCGTACTTGAAGCCGGAGCAGCCACTTTTCTTGATGGCCAGCCGGATACCGCGTGCGTCGGGCTTCTTGTCAAGCTGCTTGCGCACGTGCTTGACCGCGCTCGGGGTCATGGTGACGGCGACGCTCGGGGTGAAGACTTCAGCTGTCATGATTCCACCTCCATCAGGCAAACAGGCGCTGGACTTTCTGCAGGGCGGTAAAGAATGTTTCCACCTCGTCCAGTGTATTGTAGAACGCAAAGGAGGCCCGGGCAGTACCGGGAACTCCATAGAAATCCATCAGCGGCATGGCACAGTGGTGGCCGGTGCGGATCGCAATACCCTGCTGGTCCAGCAGCGTGCCTATATCACTGGGGTGCAAACCGGCAATTTTAAAGGACATCACCGGCACTTTCTGTTTCGCCGTACCGATGATTTCCATGCCGGGCACGGTTTCCACCAGCTGGTTGGCGCGGGCCAGCAGCGCCGCTTCCGCCGCTTCCATCGCCGTACGGTCCAGGCCATTCAGGTAATCAATGGCTGCGGCCAGGCCCACGGCCTCGGCAATCGGCGGGGTACCTGCCTCAAACTTGTAGGGCAGGGTATTCCAGGTGGTGCGCTCGAACGACACCCGCTCGATCATCTCGCCGCCACCCTGGTAGGGCGGTATTTCCTCCAGCAGCTGGGTCTTGCCATAGAGCACACCGATGCCGGTGGGGCCGAACAGCTTGTGGGAGGAGAACACGTAGAAATCGCAGCCCAGCGCCTGCACATCCGGCTGGAAGTGGGGCACCGCCTGGGCGCCGTCCAGCAGGGTAATGACGCCGTGGGCCTTGGCCTGCTCAACCAGTGCCGCTACCGGGTTCACGGTGCCAAGCACGTTGGACACGTGGGTGAGCGCCAGTACGCGGGTTTTCTCGTTCAGCAGGCTGGTGAACGAATCCAGGTCCAGCTCGCCGTCCGGTGTGACCTGTACCGGTACCACTTTTGCGCCGGTGCGCTCGGCCACCATCTGCCAGGGCACGATGTTGGCGTGATGCTCCATGTGGCTGACCAGGATCTCGTCGCCGGGCTTGAGGCGTGCTGCCAGACCGTTGGCCACCAGGTTGATGGCCTCGGTGGTGCCCCGGGTCCAGATGATCTCCCGGGTGCTTTCCGCGTTGATGAACGCGCGCACGGTCTCCCGCGCCCCTTCGAAGGCGGCGGTTGCCCGATCGCCAAGGGTGTGGGCGCCCCGGTGTACGTTGGAATGCATTTCCCGGTAATAACGATCCATGGCGCCCAGCACCGCTTCCGGCTTCTGCGCGGAGGCGCCGTTGTCCAGATACACCAGGGGCTTGCCGTTCACCTGTTGGGACAGGATCGGGAAGTCCCGGCGTATGGCCTCCACGTTGAAGGTGGGGCGATTGGCGGTCTGTGCCACGGAGAGATCGGTCATGACCGGTTATGCCTCCTGGAATGTCTCTTCAAAGAAGTGGTTCAGGCGGCCCTGGGCCGTTTCCCGCACCGCTTCGACCGGAATCTGTTCCACCAGCTCGTTAATAAAGGCCATGGTCAGCAGCACGTTCGCTTCGCGCCGGCCGATGCCCCGGGAAACCAGGTAGAACAGGGAAATCTCGTCGAGCTGACCAATAGTAGCGCCATGGGCGCACTTGACGTCATCGGCGTAAATTTCCAGCTCCGGCTTGGTGTCTATCTCTGCCCCGTTGGACAGCAACAGGTTCTTGTTGTTCATATCCGCGTTGGACTTCTGGGCATCCTGGTGGATATGAATGCGGCCGTTGAAGATGGCGTGGGACTGGTCTGCCGCGATGTTGCGGTAGGTCTCCTCGCTGTTGCAGTGGGCCGCTACATGCTCGATGGTGGTGTGGTTGTCGTAGTGCTGTTTGCCCTGGGTAACCACCACACCGTTGAGTTTGCATTCGGCGCCTTCGCCTTCCAGCCGCACCTGAAGGTCGTGCCGGCGCAGCGGGCCGCCGAAGCCGACGCAGTGGCTTTCGAAGCGGGAACTGCGCTGCTGGCGCACACCGGTGGCGCCGATGTGCTGCACGTTATCGCCTTCCATATTGAGGCGCACGCTGGTGACGTTGGCGCCCTCGGCCAGGGCGAATTCAGTGACGGTGTTGACCATCACCGGTTCAGAACCGCTGGAGATGTATTCCTCAACAAGCGTGATCTGGCTGTTGGCACCGGCGTCTACGTAGATTCTGGGGTAGGCCGAGCCACTCGCATCAGCGCTCACTTCGTGCACGATGAACAGCGGCTGGTCGAGCACCGCGCCGGGCTTCAGGCGCACCAGCAGGCCGTCTTCAAAGCGGGCCGAGTTCAGCCGCGCCATCTGCACAGCCTTGTTATCGAGGGTGCTGTCGAGCCGGTCAGCCAGGGCCGCAGCCTCGTCGTTGTCCATGTCATCGAAGCTCTGGATGCGGATGCCGTCCAGATCCGGATATTCGCTGGCCTCGGGGATCAATACCCCGTTCAGGAACACCACCTTGTAGCCCGGAACGGCCAGGCTGCTGCCAGTCTTGCCCTCCGCCGGCAGCGACAGGGCCATCTCGTCGGTTAGCTTGAGATACTTGCTGGAGTACTTCCAGTTCTCGGTTTTCCGGGTCGGCAGGGGCATGTCCACCAGGGCCGTGCCGCGCTGCTTGCGCAGGGCCTGGAAGGGCTCCGGCAGGGATTGACCAGTGGGATGCAGGAAAGCCGTCGAAAGCGTTGGTGCTGGTTTCATTCCGCGACCTCCCTTAGTTGCCCGCGCTCTCGGCCGGTTCCTCGTCCTTGATGCCAAGCCAGCCGTAACCACGCTCTTCCAGTTCCAGGGCCAGTTCCCGGCCGCCGGACTTGATGATTTTGCCGCCTGCCAGCACGTGCACGTGATCCGGCACAATGTGGTTCAGCAGGCGCTGGTAGTGGGTCACCATGAGGATGGCACGGTCTTCGGAACGCAGGGCGTTCACGCCGTCGGACACGACTTTCAGGGCGTCGATGTCGAGGCCGGAGTCGGTTTCGTCGAGAATGGCCAGCTTCGGCTGGAGCAACAGGGCCTGCAGGATCTCGTTGCGCTTCTTCTCACCACCGGAGAAGCCTTCGTTCACGCCACGCTTGAGGAAGGACGGGTCCAGGTCGACCTGCTTGGACACTTCCCGGGCCAGCTTCATGAATTCGGCCGCGTTCATTTCTTCCTCACCGCGGTGGTGACGCATGGCGTTCACAGCGGTGCGCAGGAACTGCAGGTTGCTGACGCCGGGAATCTCCACCGGGTACTGGAACGCCAGGAAGATGCCTTCGCGGGCGCGCTCTTCGGTTTCCAGTTCCAGCAAGTTCTCGCCATTCAGGCTGATTTCGCCCTCGGTCACTTCAAATGCCTCGTTGCCTGCCAGCACCTGGGACAGGGTGCTCTTGCCAGAGCCGTTGGGGCCCATGATGGCGTGAACTTCCCCGGCCTTGATTTCCAGGTTGATGCCCTTGAGGATTTCTTTGCCCTCAACGGAGGCGTGCAGGTTTTTGATGCTCAGCATTTGTCGCTTCTCTCTCGTTTAACCGTTGAATTCTGATGTTCACCCTGGCCTTGCTGACCGCTTGATCGGGTGAGTCAGCCACCGGGCAGGCCCTTCCGGGATACGCTGTGGATACGTCCCTGTACGCTCGACGAAATCATCCCTGATTTCGACGATCCCGGAAGGGCCTGCCCGGCGGCTTCCGCTATGCTTTTGCGCTTGCCGTTCTGTTAACCGACAGAGCCTTCGAGGCTGACCTCGAGCAGTTTGCCGGCCTCGACCGCGAACTCCATGGGCAGCTCCTTGAACACTTCCTTACAGAAGCCGTTCACGATCATGGAAACCGCCTGTTCCGGGTCGATACCGCGCTGGCGGCAGAGGAACATCTGCTCGTCGCTGACCTTGGAGGTAGTTGCCTCGTGCTCGACGATGGCCGACTTGTTCTTGCTCTCGATGTACGGGAAGGTGTGCGCGCCGCAGCGGTCGCCGATCAGCAGCGAATCGCACTGGGTAAAGTTACGCGCGCCTTCCGCGCCGGGACCGAACTTCACCAGACCGCGGTAGGCGTTGGAGCTCTTTCCGGCGGAAATACCCTTGGAGATGATCGTGCTGGAGGTGTTCTTGCCCAGGTGGATCATCTTGGTGCCGGTGTCGGCCTGCTGGAAGTTGTTGGTCAGCGCCACCGAGTAGAACTCACCCACGCTGTTCTCGCCCCGCAGCACACAGCTGGGGTACTTCCAGGTAACCGCAGAGCCGGTCTCAACCTGGGTCCAGGAGATCTTGGAGTTCTTGCCGATGGCGGCGCCGCGTTTGGTAACGAAGTTGAAGATGCCGCCTTTGCCTTCCTCATCGCCCGGGTACCAGTTCTGTACCGTGGAGTACTTGATCTGGGCGTCGTCCAGGGCCACCAGCTCAACCACCGCTGCGTGCAGCTGGTTTTCGTCGCGCATCGGGGCGGTGCAGCCCTCGAGGTAGCTAACGTAGCTGCCTTCGTCGGCGATGATCAGGGTGCGCTCGAACTGGCCAGTGTTGGCCGCGTTGATGCGGAAGTAGGTGGACAGCTCCATGGGGCAGCGCACGCCCTTCGGCACGTAAACAAAGGTGCCGTCGGAGAACACCGCGGAGTTCAGGCCGGCGAAGAAATTGTCGCCGTGGGGAACCACGGAGCCCAGGTACTTCTGTACCAGTTCCGGGTAATCGCGGATGGCCTCGGAAATGGAGCAGAAAATCACGCCGGCCTTGGCCAGCGGCTCCTTGAAGGTGGTAGCCACAGACACGGAGTCGAACACGGCATCAACGGCCACGCCGGCAAGCTTTTCACGCTCGTGCAGGGGGATGCCCAGCTTCTCATAGGTTTTCAGCAGCTCCGGATCCACTTCATCCAGGCTCTGGGGCATGTCTTCCTTGCGCTTGGGCGCGGAATAGTAGGAAATCGAGTTGTAGTCGATTTTCGGGTAGCCCACGTGGGCCCAGTCCGGCTCTTCCATCTCGAGCCAGCGACGGTAGGCTTTCAGGCGCCACTCCAGCATCCATTCCGGTTCTTTCTTGATGCCGGACAGGCGGGCGATAACGTCTTCATTCAGGCCGGGCTCGAACGTATCGGATTCGATGTTGGTCACGAATCCGTGCTCGTATTCCCGTTTGATCAGCTCGTTCACCTCTTTATCGGTGGTCGCCATGATCGTCGCTCCGTATTCTCTCATCGCGGGCCCTGGGCCCTTGGTTTCGCCGGCTGCCTCGCCACGTTTGGGACGGGCGCCGGTCGGATATCAGCTGTTCGGGTGTTGCAGTGGTCGCTCGTCCGGTGAGTACGCCCTGCAATCGCTTTTTGGATGACGGAAGCCGCTGGCTTTCGATAATAAATACAGCCGGTCCGTCTGCTTCTGGCGAGCGATTATACAATACCAGAGTATTTTAGTCAGGTATTAATTTGCGCGTGGGCTGATTATACCTTAATCGGTCCATGGGGCACTAAGGGGCTGGCAATGGTGCTGATAGCTTTGTTCTGCAGAAATTTTCGCCCGGGCGAAGCATGCAGGGCAGGGGGATTCTCCCAAAACACGCCGTAAACCCATCCCTGGGGGCTCCGTCTTGCCATCCCTGGCAAGACAGGGTTTTGGGAGAATCCCCCTGCCCTACATGCCCAACCTCCGGCTATTCGCGACCAAGGTCTAAGCCAGGCTGCGGGGCTCTTCGGAATCGATTCGGGTCAGATAACTGAAATCGAGAGACTCGGGCAGGCGCTCCGGCTTCGGTATACGGACAACATGTCCGCTGCCAGGCGCATACGCCATGGCCTGGCCGTTTCGGTTTTCCATGACACTGGCCGAGAACCGGAGGTTGCCGGTCGGGGTGATCAGTTCCAGGGAATCGCCAGGGGCGAACCGGTTTTTGACGTCGATGGTCAGCCAGCGGTCGTCGGCGTCCGCAATGGTGCCCACCACCTGCTGGGTGCCCAGGAAGGACGTGCCCTGTTCGTAGCTCTGGTACTCCTTCGGCGGGTGGCGGCGGAGGAAACCCTCGGTGTAGCCGCGGTTTGAGAGAGCCTCCAGTTCGTCCATCAGGGCCATGTCGAAGGGTTTGCCCTGCACGGCTTCGTCGATGGCGCGGCGGTAAACCTGGGTGGTGCGGGCCACGTAGTAGGTGCTCTTCGTGCGACCTTCGATTTTCAGGGAGTGCACGCCGATTGTTGCCAGTTCGGCGACATGCTGCACCGCTCGCAGGTCTTTCGAGTTCATGATGTAGGTGCCGTGCTCATCCTCGTAGGCGGGAATGAAGCCACCGGGGCGATTGGGTTCCTGCAGCAGGATTTCTTTCGGTGCGATTTCCTGTGCTTCACCGCCGCCGGTGGTGGCAATGAGGTCGCCGGTCTGGTCCTGCTGGTGCGCCACTGGCTGGTAGTTCCACCGGCAGGCGTTGGTGCAGGCGCCCTGGTTGGCGTCTCGGTGGTTCATGTAGCCGGACAGCAGGCAGCGGCCGGAATAGGCCATGCACAGGGCGCCGTGGACGAACACTTCCAGCTCCATGGCCGGCACCCGGTCACGGATGTCGCGGATTTCCTCGAGGGCCAGTTCCCGGGAGAGGATCACTCGCTGGATGCCTTGCCGACGCCAGAATTCAACCGCGGCCCAGTTCACCGCGTTGGCCTGCACCGACAGATGGATGGGTTGGTCCGGCCAGCGCTCCCGCACCAGCATGATCAGGCCGGGATCGGACATGATCAGCGCATCGGGCCTGTGCTCAAGAATAGGCGCGAGATCCCTGAGGTAGCTTTTCACCTTGTCGTTGTGAGGGGCGATATTGGACACCAGGTAAAACCGCTTGCCCAACTGATGGGCCCTGGCGATGCCCGCGCCAAGGGCTGCAACGTCTTTGAAACTGTTGTTTCTTACTCTCAGTGAATACCGCGGCTGGCCTGCGTAGACGGCATCGGCGCCGTAGGCGAACGCGGTTTCAAGGTGTTCGGGGGTGCCGGCTGGGGCGAGGAGTTCCGGTGGATTCATGGGGCTCCGTGGCAGTCTGAGGGCCTTCAGGTTCTAGGGTGGAAAAAACTCTGGCAAGTCTGCCGTAATCCGAAACCGATTCCCTTGATCCTGCTCAAAGGTCGTATTGATTGTTTTCGGCTAACATGTGTACGCTCGCAACCGTGGCCTGATCGGCCATTGAATTCGAGAGGAGGAATCGCAGATGGCAGCAAGGCCTCTGAAACCAGAGGTGGCACGGGCATCACTGAGTGCCAGGGTCAGTTCCCTGATCAGTGTGCAGCTGGCCCGTGGCAAGGTGGGTGTTGAGGTGGTGGCATCGCAGCTGCACATGAGCCGCTACACCCTGCACAAAAAGCTCCGGCGGGAAGGGCTGACCTTTGCCCGGTTGCTGGAGGACGTCCGTCGTCGGCAGGCGCTGACCTACATGCAGGATAAAACCAAGCCGCTGGTGGAAATTGCCGAGCAGCTTGGCTTTTCCGAGTTAAGCGCCTTTAGCCGGGCGTTCAAGCGCTGGATGGGAACATCCCCGGCTGAGTATCGGTCGGTCAGGCTGTCTTGAACCGAGCGGCGCTTTCTCGACGAGTCACACCTTCTTGAAGATCAGGGTGGCGTTGGTGCCACCAAATCCGAAGCTGTTGCTCATCACCAGATCGAGCTTCTGGTTGTCCATGCGCTCCCGCACGATCGGGTAGCCCTCGGCTCCCTCATCCAGGGTCTGGATGTTGGCGGACGGCGCAATGAAGCCCTCCCGCTGCATGATCAGGCTGTAGATAGCCTCATGTACGCCGGCCGCACCCAGTGCATGGCCACACAAGGGCTTGGTGGAGCTCAGGGGCGGAATCTTGTCGCCAAAGGTTTCCTTCAGAGCTTTCAGCTCGGTCACGTCCCCGGCTGGCGTGCTGGTGCCGTGGGTGTTGACGTAGCTGATCTCGCCATCGAGGTTTTTCATCGCCTGCTTCATGCAGCGAACGGCCCCTTCGCCGCTCGGCGCGACCATGTCGGCACCGTCGGAGGTGGCACCGAAGCCAACCAGTTCGGCCAGGATGTTGGCGCCACGGGCCTCGGCGTGCTCCAGGGCCTCAAGGGCAAGAACGCCGCCACCGCCGGAAATCACAAATCCGTCACGGTTGGCATCGTAGGTGCGGGAGGCCAGCTCGGGCGTGTCGTTGTACTTGGTGGACAGGGCGCCCATGGCGTCGAACAGCAGGCTCAGAGTCCAGTGGATGTCCTCGCCGCCGCCGGCGAACATCACGTCCTGGCGGCCCAGGGCGATCAGGTCGGCAGCATGGCCGATGGAATGCGCGCTGGTGGCACAGGCCGAGGTAATGCCGTAGTTGATGCCGCGAATGCCAAAGCCGGTGGCAATAGACGCGTTGATGGCGCTGCCCATGGTACGGGGCACGCGATACGGCCCAACGCGACGGATGCCGCGGTCCCGGTGGGTATCGATGGAATCCAGCAGCTCGACGGTGGAGGCGCCGCCCTGACCGAAGATGATCCCGGTGGTGTCGGCTTTGATCTGTTTCTCCGTCAGGCCCGCCTGCTCGATGGCTTCGAGCATGGCCAGGTAGGTGTACCCCGAGGCCGGACACATGAAACGCCACAGTTTGCGGTCAATCAGTTCCGGCAGGTTCAGGTTGATCTGGCCGCACACGTGGCTGCGCAGACCGTTGTCCCGGGCCTCCTCGCTGAAGCCGATGCCGGAGCGGGATTCCCTGAGTGACTGGGCTACTTCCTTCTGGTTGGTACCTAGGCTGGAAACAATGCCCATACCGGTAATTACAACGCGACGCATTCTGCTAACTCCTAAAAGTCATCAGTCGAGGTAAACATGCCAACCCGGAGGTCTTTGGCGGTGTAGATCTCCCGGCCGTCCACTTCCATACGGCCATCGGCGATGGCCATGGTCAGTTTCCGCCGGATCACGCGCTTCAGATCCAGGTGGTAGGTGACCTTCTTGGCCGTGGGCAATACCTGGCCGGTGAATTTCACCTCGCCGGCACCCAGGGCGCGGCCTTTGCCTTCGCCGCCACCCCAGGCCAGGAAAAAGCCCACCAGCTGCCACATGGCATCCAGGCCCAGGCAGCCCGGCATCACCGGATCATCCACAAAGTGCACCTTGAAGAACCACAGGTCCGGGTTGATGTCGAGTTCCGCCACCAGGCTGCCCTTGCCGAACAAACCGTCGTTATCGGCAATGTGAGTAATGCGGTCGAACATCAGCATTTCATCGATGGGCAGGCGCATGGAGCCGGGGAACAGCTTGCCGTGGCCGCACTTGATCAGGTCTTCTTTGTCAAAACGATCTGCAGTCATAGTGCCAGTGTCTCTATTACAAAATGATTTCTTAATACTTTAGCTCGAATTTGACGAGGGGCTATTGACCATTAGTGGATGTTTGCTGGTGGATAGTTCCTCCTGTGGCCATTCCCGTTGGCGTTGATGGTCATCAAGGCGGGCTGAAAAGGCGCTCCCTAAACTGGTCGGCATACGTGTGCGATGACCTCGCAGCGCCTGTCTGGTAAGGAGGAGTCATGTCCGGGGACGAAGCAATCATCAGTGGTCAGGTCCGGTGCGAAGCCGGGCGGGTGAGGGTGCAGCTGGAGCGGGAGATCGACCATCCGCCTGAGGCGGTCTGGCGAATGCTCACCGATTCTGTCTGCCTGGCCGACTGGCTGGCGCCGGGCACCCTGGACGCCCGTAACGGCGGGCGGGTGCAGCTGGACTTTGGCAACAGCGGCATGCCCATAGATTGCCGGATCACCGAATGCCGGCCTAACCGCAGGCTTGCCTATTCCTGGAGTTCCGGCGATGCGCCGGAGCGGCCGCTGATCTGGGAGCTTGCGTCGGAAGACAATGGCACCCGCCTGTCACTGACCCTGCTACTGCCCCAGGACGAGCTGGTGCCCATTGCCTGCGCCGGGTGGGATGCCCATCTGGAAATGCTGCTGGCGGCACTCGAAGGCATCCGGATCCATTTTCCGGCGAGCCGGTTCCGTCAGGCTCGGGAGGTCTTTCAGGGGTTGCTGGAAGAGGAACTGGCGGCCTGAGCCGCCAGTGATCGGGACGCTCAGCCCTCGCGACCGTCCGGGCGGGGGCTGGCAAGAATACCGGTGTACCGGTACAGGAACAGCCCGAAGGCCACCAGCCACAGCAGAGTGCTGGTGCCGATACCCGGATGCCACGGAATCACCCCGAAAGCAGTCAATACCCGTATCAGAGCGGCCAGATGGATGGCGCAGAAGGCCAGCACCATGCCGTTCGGAAGTATCAGCGGTCGGCCGGTATGGCCCAGGGCCACCCGGGCAATCACACCGAGAATGAGGCAGGCTACGGCGCCGGTGCCTGCGGCGTGAGTCCAGGCGCTTGAGGGCCAGCTAGCCAGCAGCGAACCGGCCAGCAGGATCAGGGCGACGGGCACCCAGAGTATGGACAGGTGCAGTATCCAGAGCAGAGGTTCTTGCCGGACCAGCCAGCCCTTCCAGCCCGCCAGACGCACCAGCATCAGGCCTGCCGAGATGACCGCCAGAACGCCGGTACCGGTCTGCCAGCCGGAGACCAGAGATGCCATCAGCGCAATCAGGGTGAAGACGGATGCCATGTCCAGGGCCGGTACCGTTGTCACTGCCGAGGCATCCAGCCCCCGCTGACGCAGCCAGCCGCTGGTGAAGGCGGGGGTAATCCGGCCACCAATGATGCTGATCAGCGCCATGGCCATGATCAGGGCGCCATAGCTGAAGGTCATGTCCAGCCGCGTGACAAACCCGATCTGCATCATCCAGAGCAGTCCGAGTACCACCAGGATAAGCAGTTGCCGTTTCTGGCGGGCTTTCCAGATACGCCAGCCGGCGTCCATCATCACCAGGGGCAGGAAGGCCAGGTTGACGCCCTGTACCAGCCACTCTGGCAGGGCGGCTCCGGTGGCCAGCAGCACACGCCCTGCCAGCCACACGGCCCAGAGCAGCAGCAGAGCGAGACCATGGAGCCGGTTGGTCTGGGTCCAGACACACACGGCGGTCAGCAGAAAGCCGGCAATGGCGGCCGACAGGAAGCCGAACAGCATCTCATGCTGGTGCCAGAGCAGGCCCGGCATGGCCAGAGGCAGCTGGATAACGCCGGTAATCTGCATCACCCACGCGGGGATGGCCAGCAGCGCCAGAAGAGTCATCGACAGGAAGAATATCCGGAACGGATAGCTGAACAGCTGGCCAATGCTGGCAGCTCCGGATTTATGGACGGAAGGAATGGCCTGCATGGCGGTCTCCGCATATAGATACATTTAATAAGAATCTTATATGCGGTGGCCGTGATTGACCATACCCGGTTCGGGGTATGTGTGCGTACAATGGGCCCATCGTTTTGATTCACAAAGGAATGACAATGAGCGCCTATCTGATACTCAAGCACCTGCACATGACCACGGCCTACCTTACCGTGGTGCTGTTTGCGCTGCGATTACTGCTCGATGCCGTGGGCAGGCCCGGTTGGCGGACCACGCCGCTGCGCTGGATCCCCCACGCCAACGATACCATCCTGCTGACGGCGGCCATCGGCCTGCTGTTCGTCACGCCCTGGGTGCCGCTGGTTCACGGCTGGCTGACGGCCAAGATTTTCCTGCTGATCGGTTACATCATTGCCGGTATCTTCGCGCTCAAGCCCTCCCTGGGCATTCCTACCCGGGTAACGGCGGCTGTGGTTGCGCTGGGGCTGGTAACCGGCATTTTCCATCTGGCGATATACAAACCGGTGTTCTGGTAGCCCGGTGTTCTGATAACCCGGTGTTCTGATAACCCGGTGTTCTGATAACCAGGGGCGTCAGTCCCGACGCCCGTTACTCATCTGTTCCGTCAGCGCTGCCAGCTGGTTCTGAACGGCCTGCAGCTGGCGGGCAATCTCGTCCCGCTCATCGTGGGCCTTCTGGGCCTGCTTGGCATTCTGCTCCTCGCTCATCACCTCCAGAATGGCGCCGATCATCATGTTCAGGAAGACGAACGCCGTCAGGAAAATAAAGGTGATGTAGAACAGCCAGCTCAGCGGGTACTGTTCCATGGTGGCGTACATCACGTCCGTCCAGTCCTCGAAGGTCGCCACCCGGAACAGGGTGAGCATGGCAATGGCAACGTCACCCCAGAGCTCCTCGTCCACGCTGGCAAAAAACATGGAGCCCATGGCGGCGTAGATGTAGAAGATGATGAACATCAGCAGGGCAATGTAGCCCATGCGCGGAATGGCCTTGAGCAGGGAGTTGATCAGGAAGCGTAGTTCCGGTACCACCGACACCAGACGCAGCACCCGGAACACCCGCAGCAGGCGTCCCAGTAGAACGGCTTCGGAATTATCCAGCGGAATCAGGCTGCCGATCACCACCAGGGTATCGAACAGGTTCCAGCCATCCAGCAGGAAGCGTTTCTTGTCCGTGCATACGCCAAACCGGAACAGGATCTCAACGAGGAAAAACAGGGTGATGGCGTTGTCCAGTACCAGCAGGGACTGTTCGATCAGCGGCGGCACGTCGTAGGTTTTGGCGCCGATGGTCAGCGCCGAGAGGATGATGATGGCAATCACCACGCCCTGGAACAGTTTGCTGGATTCGATCAGGCGCAGTTTCTCGAAACCGGACACAGAGTTCAGTTGGGGCGACATGGCAGGCAACAGCTCCAGATAATGCGGGGGAGGGTGGAATTCTAAAGCCCGGCGCGGCAATTGGATAGCCTGGATGTGGCTCTGCGCCTGCGGTCGCGGGCGATACTGTCCATAACTCCTGTTTATTGAGGTTGATCAGCCTTATTCATTCGCACCATAGCCAAACCCTTCCCATAATCAGTTCACGAACAACAACAAGACTGACAGTGAGTGACATTCCATGGAAAACAGACCTGAGTTGGCCGGCTGGCGCTGGGGGCCGTTCACCTTCCGCCTGCCCTTCTATCACACGCGGCTGTGCTGGTCGGAGTTCTTGCAGGGGCTATTCGTTTCAGCAGCGACCGGCCTTGCCCTGATTCCGGTGATGACGGCATTCTTCGGGCTCAGCTTTGAGGAAGCTGTGGCCTTGTCCATGATCCACGCCGCGCTGATTTCCTCGGCCGTCATTGTATTCGGGGAGCCCTACGCCGGCGGCTGGATTACTCCTGCCCTGCCGCTGATTCTGGCCTTTGTCATAGGGGGCTATGAGGATCCTGCCAGCCGCTTCCAGGCGATGACCGCTCTGAGCCTGGTGTTCGCCGCGCTGGTGCTGTTCCTCGGCATCACCGGCCTGGGTCGCCGGTTTGTCATCTGGCTGCCGGATACACTGAAGGCGGGTATTATCCTGGGGGCTTCCATTGCTGCGCTCAAGCGGGTGTTCGTGGACGATGCCGAACGCTTTCTACTGGAGCAGCCCATTGCGACCGGTCTTGCCTGCGCCATCTGTCTGATCTTCACGTTCTCGATTCCAATGCAGAAGCTCAAGGAACGCAGTCGCTTCTTCTTCCTGCTGGGCTCGCTCGGCCTGTTGCCGGGTTTCCTGGCGGCGGCGATTGTCGGGCCCCTGGTCGGAGAGGTCAATTTCGACATCCAGTGGGGATTCCTGGTGCCGCCCCTGGGCGATGCCTTTGCCAAGGTCTCCCCGCTGGTGATTGGCTGGCCGTCGCAGGAGATGCTCCTTCAGAGCATTCCCCTGGCGTTGATCGCCTACATCATTCTGTTCGGCGATCTGGTGACAGGCAACGAGGTACTCAGGGATGGACTGAAGGTGCGCAAGGACGAGCACGTGGATATCAATCTCAACCGCACCCATTTTTCCCTGTCGATCCGCAACGCCATCATGGGTGTGGTTGCGCCGTTCTTCCCGACTCAGGGGGCCGTCTGGACCGGCGTTCACGTGATTGTTGTCCAGCGCTGGAAACAGGGGCCCAGGGCGATGAACAGTCTGCACAGCGGGCTGGCTTCCTACTACCTCATGGGCTTGCCCTTTATCTTCTTCCTGCTGCCGCTGCTGACCGGCCTCAAACCTCTGCTGGGTGTGGCTCTGTCGCTGACGCTGGTTCTGACGGGCTTTGCCTGCGCTTACATTGCCATGTCCATTCCGCGCGATAACGCCTCGAGAGGTACGGTGGTGTTAATTGGTGCTTCCCTGGCGTTCTTCGAGCCCTGGATGGGCCTGCTGATCGGGGTAGTTGCTACGCTGGCACTGGTGGGGTGGGATCGCAGCCCTGATCCCATTCCTCACGACGAGTGAACAGCCCGTGGCCGTGTCGGTCATTCGGCCAGGCGAAGGATTGCCTGCCATTCCGGCTCGCTCACCGGCATGACCGAGAGGCGGCTGCCTTTGTTGACCAGGGGCAGATCGGCCAGCTCCGGCGCTGACTTGAGTGTCGCCAGCGAGACCAGTGAGGGCAGCGTCCGGACATACCGCATATCCACCGATGTCCACCGGGGGTTCTCGGGGCTGCTTTTCGGATCAAAGTAGGGTGAGTGAGAGTCAAACTGGGCGGCGTCTGGGTATGGGCCGCGCACGACCTTCACAATGCCGGCAACGCCAATGTGCCTGCAGCTTGAGTGGTACAGGAACACCTCATCACCTTCGGCCATCTGGCACAGGAAGTTCCGGGCCTGGTAATTGCGCACGCCATCCCATGGAATGACCGACTGCGGGTCGGCGGCAAAATCGTCGATGCCGCACTCGTCCGGTTCGGATTTTACAAGCCATTTCGCCATATCGATTCCCCCGGGTTGGTCAGTTCGCGCAACGTTGCCCGGGGATTATACGAAAAAAGCCCCGGCGAGCGGGGCAATGAGGCGCAATCAAAGGTGGCTTGACGTCCTACTCCGTCTTCGGCGGAGGTGACAGGGGAGCGGTGCCCTTTTTCCGGTTCAGCGGATAGAACAGGTGGGGCGAGGACAACTCCGGCAGATCGGTACGCTCCTCGTTGGCAGCCCATTCCTCACGCTCGGCAGACCGAATGGCGTAATGCATCCAGGCCAGCGCAGCGGCGACAATCGCGAACATCAGCATGAAGCAGCTCTGCCAGATGCCGGTCAGGTCGTTGAGGGCACCAAAGGTCAACGGCAGGATAAAGCCGCCAAGACCGCCGATCATGCCAACCACCCCACCTACGGCACCCACGTGTTTGGGGTAGTACACCGGGATGTGCTTGTACACCGCGGCCTTGCCGAGCGACATGAAAAAGCCAAGGATGAAAATCAGGGCCACGAACATCGGCAGATTCATGGCCAGGGTGAAGCGGATGTCGCCATCAATGCCCTGTACTACGTAGTCAGTGGGCGGATAGCTGAGCAGGAAGGTGCACACAACCGAGGCTCCGAACGTCCAGTACATCACCCGACGTGCGCCGAAACGGTCTGACAGCCAGCCGCCGAGGATCCGGAACAGGGAGGCAGGAATGGTGTAAAGGGCGGCGATGATGCCGGCCGTCTTGATATCCAGGCCGTACACGCCGATCAGGAAATGCGGCAGCCACAGTGCCAGGGCCACAAAGGCCCCGAACACGAAGAAATAGTACAGGGCAAACCGCCAGACCCGCAGCTCCCGCAACGGTTCCATCTGTTCCATGAAAGATTTGGATCGGGCACCGGCCCGCTCCGCCGCCAGCGGATCTTCCTTCGCCAGCAGGATGAACACCACCCCCATGACGGCCAGCACTGTGGCATAGATCTGCGCCGTGCTTTCCCAGCCAAACGCCACCAGCAGGAACGGCGCCCCGAAGTTGGTGACCGCCGCCCCCACGTTGCCCGCCCCGAAAATGCCCAGGGCCGTGCCCTGTTGCTTGGGCTCGAACCACGCTGCGGTGTAGGCCACGCCCACAATGAAAGCGCCACCGGCCAGTCCCACGCCGAGGGCGCCTACAAGCAACATAAGGTAGGTGCTGGCGAAGGTCAGCAGGTAAACGCACGCCGCGGTGGTGAGCATCAGAATGCCAAACACCCAGCGCCCGCCGTAGCGATCGGTCCAGATGCCCAGAAACAGACGGCTGATGGAGCCGGTGAGGATGGGGGTGGCCATCAGCAGCCCCAGCTGGGTATCGGACAATCCCAGGTCCTCACTGATGCGGATGCCGATGATCGAGAAAATCGTCCACACCGCAAAGCAGAGAGTAAAGGCAAACGTGGACAGGCCGAGGGCTCGGTGTTGCTCGGTTTTCGACGGGCTGGTGGCCATGTTTCCCTCCTTCCGGGTATCCGTTGAGCGCTCTGTGAAGCCGCCTCTTTAAGCTACCAAATCCGGCATTCATCGGTGCGGGGCATTGGAGGTACCTCCTGCTGGGGGCAGCGGTGGTAGGTGCCCGGCCTCGTTTAATGCGGAGGGGATAGGTCTCTGATTTCTCCGGTGGGGTAGGCGCCGCGGGGGTTGATTTACGTCAATTATGGGCACCACCTGAGTGTGGGCTAATGCTGACGGATATCAATCGAACGGGCGCCGGAAGCGCCCCCGGAGAACCCACCCATGAAAATCATGATTGCCTACGACGGCTCGCGCAATGCCAGGCTGGCCCTGGCCCAGACCCTCACCATGTTCCGTGACCTCACGCCCGTGATCACCCTGGTGGCGGTGGCTGAAAACCCCAGGGACATCACTGCGGGCAACGAAGACCTGTTCCAGCAGGAAGTGAGCGAGCTGAAACAGTTTCTCGCTGAGGCCCTGGAGGTTTGCCAGAAGGAGGACATTTCCGCCGAGACCATGCTGCTGGAGGGCGATGCCCGCAAGATGCTGCTGTTCGCCGCCGAGAAGAAGATCCACCCGGACATGCTGGTTATTGCCCGTCACAGCCACGAGCCGGACGGCGGCTTTATTGCCCGCTCACTGACCCATTTCGTGGACGAACTGGATTACATGACCTTCGGCAGCGTGAGCTCCTTCCTCGCCCGCCGGATCCAGTGTCCGCTCCTGATTCTGCCCAGCCGCTGAGCCCGGGCATCACCTGTTTCTGTATCTGATAGCCCAGGGAGGCTGACATGAAAGTCGCTGACGTTTTCCACGTCCGTAATCCGGAGATCAGGGCGTTGCACCTGACCTGGATTGCATTCTTCATTACCTTCTACGTGTGGTTCAACATGGCGCCGCTCGCCTCGAGCATGCTCAAGAGCGTCGACTGGCTGACCGCCGATGACCTGCGCCTGTTTGCAATCAGCAACGTGGCGCTGACTATCCCCGCGCGCATCATTGTGGGCATGGCGCTCGACCGTTTCGGCCCGCGCCGGGTGTTTTCCGTACTGATGGTGCTGATGGCCATTCCGGCCCTGGTGTTTGCCTTCGGCAATACCATGACCCAGCTGCTGGTCAGCCGCCTGGTGCTCAGCTCCATTGGCGCCAGCTTCGTGGTCGGCATCCACATGACTGCCATGTGGTTCAAACCCAAGGACATCGGCTTCGCCGAGGGTTTCTACGCCGGCTGGGGCAACTTCGGTTCCGCCGCAGCGGCCATAACCCTGCCCACCATCGCCTTGCACATGTACGGAGGTGAAGACGGCTGGCGCTGGGCCATTGCCCAGAGCGCCATCGTGATGGCGGCCTACGGGGTGTACTACTGGTTTGCCATTACCGACGGCCCTGCCGGTACCGTGCACCGCAAGCCGCGTAAGGCAGTGGCGCTGGAAGTGAGCAGCTGGGGCGACATGATCAAGCTGATCCTGTGGACCATTCCGCTGGTGGGTGTGCTGGCGATCCTGGTGTGGCGTATCGAGAACATGGGCTACCTGAGCCCCACCGGCGCCGCGCTCTGCTACGCAGTCATCGTGGCCATAGTGACCTACCAGATCATCCAGATCCTGCGGGTGAATGTGCCCATCCTCAAGAAGGGCGTGCCGGAAGATGACAAGTACCCGTTCAACAGCGTAGCGGCGCTCAACAGCACCTACTTTGCCAACTTTGGTGCCGAGCTGGCGGTGGTATCCATGCTGCCCATGTTCTTCGAGGAAACCTGGAGTCTGAGTGCCACCGCCGCCGGCCTTATTGCCGCTTCCTTTGCCTTCGTGAACCTGGTGGCACGGCCCATGGGCGGGCTGGTATCCGACCGCCTGGGCAACCGCCGGTTCGTGATGCTCAGCTATATGTTCGGCATTGCCGTGGGCTTCGGATTGATGGGGCTGCTTAACTCCAACTGGCCGTTGATCATCGCAGTGGCCATCACCGTGTTCACCTCCTTCTTCGTGCAGGGAGCCGAGGGCGCCACTTTCGGCATCATCCCCTCCATCAAGCGGCGCCTCACCGGCCAGATTTCCGGCATGGCCGGCGCCTACGGCAACGTGGGTGCGGTGGTGTACCTGACCATCTTCACCTTCGTTACCCCCAACCAGTTCTTCTACATCATCGCCGGCGGCGCCTTCGTCAGCTGGTTGCTGTGTATCCTGTGGCTGAAAGAGCCCGAGAGCGGATTCTCCGAGGAATACCATGTGTCTTCGGTGGATCTGCAGATCGAGGAAGAGGAGCGCCGTCGGCAGGCCGCTGCAACCGCCTGATCCGTTTATGCAAGAGTGCCCGCCCGGAGCGATCCGCGCGGGCTTTTTTGGTGCGCCCGGCACGGGCGCACTCCTGGAGGTGCAAGTCCTCCCGT
>NZ_JBHIXV010000024.1:0-67360 GCF_041984545.1 Marinobacter sp.
TCCACTCCTGGAGGTGAGCTAAACTGACTGAAAATGCGGGTTTCTGGATGGGCACTAATTAATTGCTGTATGCATGACATTCATGAGCTGATTCATAACCTCTGGTTTTGCTCCATTTCATGAACCTTCGCTTCGTTTCTCGCAGCCGGCCATTGTCTGACCGGCTCCAAAAAAAATTGCAATTTATGCCTGCGTGATCAAAGCACTTTCTTCAGTTGTCCGTAGTCTCCACCGGTACGAAGGACGAGAGTAATGTCATTGTCATTCCGGTTTCTGAAGAACCAGCCATGGTTGCCGGTAAAAGCGGCTTCCAGTTGGCCTTCGTCTTCCGGTACGCCCCGGCCTTTCTCGTATGAAATTGACTGGCCGCCTCCATCGCCATGGGTATCAAAGTTGATTGGGCCACCCTCGGATACCCAAGAGAAGCGAGCCACAGCACCTTCTTCCATGGTGAGCTTAAACTCAGTACCTTCGCCAGGCGTAAGAACCACTCGCACTTCGTCCTGCCATTGTGTTTCTGCAGGTGCTGGTTCTGATGCTTGTTGTTCTTGCACGGCCGCAGGTTCTGGTTCTGGTTCTGGCTCTGGAGCAGCTTCCTGAGCGGGTTCTTCGGCTTCAGGCTGTACTGCTTCGGTTTCCTGCTGATCGCTTGAGGATTGCACGGCAACCATCTGTGCCTCCTCGTCAGCGGCAGCTTCATCAGCCAGTTGTTCCTTGATTTCGCCCATTTCGGTCAACCCCAGCAATCTGCCGGCACCGGTCGGGTCCAGGGCGTACTCGGCGGGCATGACCACGGTCACCAGCAGAATCAGCGCCACAATAGCTGCGATGATGGTTGATCGAATAAGTTTGGCAGTGCTGGGCAGTTCTTCACGGTTGGGTATATCGGTGTTGTACATAGCAAATCTCCAGAATCAGGCGACAAAGTAACCCGTGAGCTGATAGCCAAAGAGCAGGAAACCTGCACTCATCATGGCAACGTTGGCTGTATAGGCGTGGCGGAAAAAGCCGTCGGTTTTACGCCAGAAGCTGATGGCAATCAGGATCATGGCCAGGGCGATCAACTGTCCGATTTCCACGCCCACGTTGAAGGCGAGGAGGTTCGGAATCAGGCCGTCCGGCGAGATGTCGTATTCGATGATCTTGGTGGACAGGCCGAAACCATGGAAGAACCCGAAAATCAACGTGGCGGCCTTGGTGTTGGGCTGGAAGCCAAACCACCGCTGGTAGGCACCGATGTTGTCCAGTGCCTTATAGACGATGGACAGGCCGATAATCGCATCAATGATGTAGCTGTTGATGCCCACATTGAAGTACACCCCCAGCAGCATTGTGGTGGAATGTCCCAGGGCAAACAGGCTCACGTAGATCGCGATGTGCTTCATTTGGTAAAGGAAGAAAATGACACCCAGCAGGAACAGCAGGTGGTCATAGCCGGTGACCATGTGTTTGGCCCCCAGATAGATGAACGCAATAAGGTTTATCCCGGTAATTTCCTGGATGTAGCCCCTGTCGCCCTGAGCGACTGCGTGGGCAAGCACATCGGTACTCATACCCAGAAAGCCCAGGGTCAGAAATGTCCAGAACAGACGACTGCCTGTGCCCGTTGAGGGCACACCACGGCAACCGCCAAGCAAGCTTGACAACATAAAGACTCCAATTGAATTTGTTTTCTCGGGCCACGTAAGCGGCAAGAATCAAGCGGGAATAGAGGCTTTTGGAGGGCGTTCAAGCCGATAGCGCAAACTGCGGGGAGAACCTCCGGCAAAGGGCACGGGCTGCCGGAGAACGGTCAGGCTTTGGGAAACAAACGGAACCCTGAGCTGGTCCACGGTCTCGTGAGTATGATTGCCAGCATCATGATGCACTGAGGATGTCTCTGGCTCTTCGTCAAAATCGTGGGTGTGTCCATGCGCACCATAACTGCCTGGGTGGCCGTCAGGCTGCGATTCCCAATCGCCTGCCAAGTTGGCCACACCGTGAGAGAATGACTCGCCAATCACCGACAGCGACAGGCCCGCCAATGCGAACAGCATGACGAGCGTCGGAAGCAGTTTTCTTTGATGGAGGGCCGAAATCATCAGTCTCAATGGTCGAGTCGGTGGTTGGATTTCAACGAAGCAAGAGGATACCATCCCCCCACGGGGGATAGGAATTAAACATGATAAATGATCACACGCATCAATCGCATCCGAATATCATCAAACGCCTGAAGCGGGCCAACGGCCATCTTGAAAGCGTGATTGGCATGATGGATCAGGGGAAGCCCTGCCTGGAGCTGGCACAGCAGCTTCACGCTGTGGAAAAGGCCATCCAGCAGGCCAAGCGCGTCTTGGTACAGGACCACATTGAACACTGCCTGGACGATGCCATCGGACCGCTGGAGCCGGAGCAGCAGCGGCGCGTCGACGAGTTCAAAGCAATCGCCCGTTATCTTTGATCTCGTTACTCTCTAATTTGCGTTCTCTCCGTTAATCACAGCGAAGAGGTTCCACCGTCACGTGGACCAGGGACTGGCAGTGTGCCTGAATGCGCTCCTTATAAACTGCGGGCGACTCGGGCTGATGCGAGACGACTGAGACAATAGCGGCATGAATGTTTGGGCCTATTGCCCACACATGCAGATCACTGACTTTGGCATCGTCGTCTTCGACGGCCTCTTTAACAGCGTCCTCCATGTCCTGATGTTGCTCGTCGAGAAGGATTTTTGAGGTGTCTCTTAAAAGTTGCCAGGACCAACGGGTTACCAGAATCGCACCGATAATCCCCATCATCGGGTCCATCCAGTTCCACCCGGCATATTTACCCGCCAGAAGGGCAACAATGGCAAGGACTGACGTCAACGCATCTGCAAGCACATGCAGGTAAGCGGCCCGTCGGTTGTGGTCATGGTGATGATGGTGGTGACCGTGATTATGCCCGTGACTGTGACCATGGTCATGACCTGCATCCCCCAGTATCCACGCTGACACCCCGTTGACCACCAGGCCTATGATGGCCACAAATATGGCCCCATCGAAAGAAATGGGGACGGGCTGGATAAAACGCCCAACACTCTCGATGACCATGTAGAGCGCAAAGACAGCCAGCAGAATGGCTCCGGTAAAGCCGCCCAGCGCATTGACCTTCCCCGTCCCGAAAGAGAATCGGGCGTTGCCTGCGTTTTTCCTGGCGTATGCATAGGCGAAGGCGGCAATACCCAGGGCCACCGCGTGCGACCCCATGTGCAGCCCATCGGCCAGCAAGGCCATCGAGCCATAAACGATCCCGGCCAGGATTTCCCAGACCATCATCGCCAGCGTTAGGCCCACCACGATGAGCGTTCGGATTTCTCCGGGGCGCTTCCGATCCTGGCCAAAGACATGCTTATGTTGCCAATGATCGAGTCGTTCGTGGTGCATCACAGTGTTCCTAGCGTGGCTGATGATTTGGTAAGTCTGGGGTCAAAACCAGCTTTTAACCTATCCCCCGTGGGGGGATATATGAGAATGCTACTGTAGTCAGATGGCCATCACAACCGTTCAGCCATAAAAGTGTTGTGATTGCTACAAACACGTAGTAGATTCTACAGAATGTCATGGCTTCTACTGATTCTGTCACTTCCTACAGAAAATGCGACGGTGCGTATGCGGGCCTGGCGCTCTATTAAGGCATGGGGCGCGGCTTCACTTCGCGACGGCGTCTATTTACTGCCAGCTCACCCCGATCACGTCGAGAAGTTGGAGGCTGTGGCCCATGACGTGCGTGAAGCCGGCGGTGTCGCCCATGTTGTACCCACTGACGGCCCGGATGCTCATGAATTCCCCGCTTTATTCGATCGTGCGGACGACTATGAGGCCTTGCACTCGGACATCGCAGAACTACGGGCAACGCTGCTGCCAGAATCGGCCATGGAGGTTATTAGGGAGACCCGGAAACTGCGTAAGCGCTTCACGCGCGTGTCACAGATTGATTTTTTTCCAGGTGCTGCCCGTGAACGGGTCGATCGGGCGTTGCAGGAACTGGAAACCGACGCAAATCGGGTGCTGTCGCCTGATGAGCCGCTACCTGTTTCAGGCACGGTCGCTCTCCTCAACCGTGCCGACTACCTGGGAAGGGTATGGGCAACTCGTCGCCGACCGTGGGTGGACCGCCTGGCCAGCGCCTGGTTGATTAAGCGATTCATCGATCCGGAAGCGAATTTTCTATGGTTAAGCTCTCCAGCTGATTGCCCTGATCACGCGCTGGGTTTTGATTTCGATGGAGCGGCCTTCACCCATGTAGCTGACAAGGTCACCTTTGAAGCGTTGCTGGCGAGCTTTGGCCTGCGCCAGGTGGCACTGCAGCGGATCGCGGAACTGGTGCATTACCTCGATGTTGGCGGCCATCAGCCACCGGCGGCCACTGGAGTTGAATGCGTATTGATGGGCTTTCGCGAGTCTCATCATAACGATGATCAGCTGTTACTGGCTGCCAATCAGGTGTTCGACAGTTTGTACACAACCTATACGAAGGGGAAGTAAGCATGCCGGAGTCGTCCCACTCCACCGATACAGCCCACAGAACCCAACAAGACACTGTGCCATCGGGTGGCGATCGCAACGAGTTTGGTCATGAGATTACGTTTGGGGAAGCGGTGCGCGTCTGGCTAAGGATTGCAATGCTGAGTTTCGGCGGTCCTGCCGGCCAAATCGCCGTCATGCATCGTATTCTGGTGGATGAAAAGCGATGGGTCAGCGAAAGCCGGTTTCTGCACGCCCTGAACTACTGCATGGTACTGCCCGGGCCGGAAGCCCAACAACTGGCTACTTATATCGGCTGGCTGCTGCATGGCGTCAAGGGTGGGCTCGTGGCCGGCGGACTGTTTGTGTTGCCGGGTTTTTTGAGCATCCTGGTGTTGAGCGTGCTTTATGCGGGCTTTCAGGATGCAACCCTGGTGCAGGCGCTTTTCTTCGGGATTAAAGCGGCGGTGTTGGCGATCGTGATTCAGGCCGTCATCCGGATCGGTAAGCGCGCGCTCAAGAATGCCTATATGTACATCTTGGCGGCCCTTGCTTTCATTGCCATCTTTTTGTTGGCTGTCCCGTTCCCGGTAGTGATCCTGACTGCTGCCGTTATTGGCCTGCTGGGGCGGTACATGGACCCGGAACGATTCGTGGTCATCAAGGGACATGACACGCCCGAGGATGGTGAACGGGCGATCGACACCATGATGGATGGCGGTGCCGCACATCATACCAAGGCAACGCGCAAGCGGGCGCTCAAGGTACTCGCGGTCTGGCTACCGCTGTGGTTCACACCGCTAGTTGTATTGGCTGTATCGCTGGGCTTTGACGATGTCTTCACCCAGATAGGGCTTTTCTTCAGCAAGCTGGCCGTCGTCACCTTCGGTGGTGCTTATTCAGTATTGGCTTATATGGCACAGGAGGCCGTACAGAACTATGGCTGGCTTGCGCCAGGGGAAATGCTGGATGGTTTGGGCATGGCAGAGACCACGCCCGGCCCCTTGATTCAGGTAGTACAGTTCGTGGGCTTCATGGGCGCTTTCCGCGACGCAGGCCCCCTCGATCCTTTTACAGCGGGCATTCTTGCATCGATTCTGGCTACCTGGGTGACCTTTGTTCCCTGTTTTCTGTGGATATTCCTGGGCGCACCCTATGTAGAAAGGCTGCGCGGGAACCAGGCGGTGAGTGCTGCGTTATCGGCGGTCACCGCCGCCGTTGTGGGCGTGATGCTGAACCTGGCTATCTGGTTCGCGGTGCATGTCGCTTTCGCCGAAGTAGATACGGTTCGGACCTTTGGCATGCAGTTAATGGTGCCGACATGGGGCAGTATTCAGATCGCCAGTGTGGTGCTTGCACTGGCCGCCTTTATTGCCATGTTACGCTTCAAGGTGGGCATGTTGCCGGTGATCTTAGTCAGTTCGCTACTGGGCATCGCTTATTACCTGTTGTTCGGAGGCACGCCGAGCCTGTGAGCAGCGTGTCAGGCCTCTTTTTAGGAATGTCCACAGTAACGGGGTAGAACCCATTAAGCGCAGGCGCGACGAAGCCCATTTCATTGCGCCTTCGGTTCCATTCCATGGGCGCGCATACTGCAAGCGCTATTCGTCTTACTCGAATGTCCGCTTTGCGACCCTCACGCAACTCAGAGCCTGATGGGCTTCGTGTGCCAAAATGACACACAACGTTGATTGGCAATGTTGGGTATGCCAATATGGCACACGTAGATTGGATCCGTTGAATCACTTTTATCAAGGAAGAGCGTTTTCCTGGGTTCCAGTCGAGCTTACCCCACCATCGGTGAAGAATATGATGAACACACAAGGTAAAGACACTCGCCTGGTCGCTCGTGTTGATGAAGAAACACAGAGACTAATTGCTCATGCAGCAGAGTTAACGGGCCGCAGCTTGAGTCAGTTCCTGGTCTACGCTGCGAAGAAAGAAGCACAAGAGGCCGAACGTCAGGCGCTTCAAATTCAGGTCTCCCGGCAAAGTGCTGATCGTATGCTGGAACTGCTGGATAACCCTGAGCCAATTAACCCAGAGCTTCGGGAAGCTGCACTCAACCACAGGAAGTTGGCTGGTGACTTTAAGAACCGAAGAAATCAGTAAAAAACACAATCGGCGAAAGTTTGACTGCGGTACGCCTGCACTCAACGAGTTCTTAAAGAAAATTGCCCGGCAAAGCAGCCAGAAGATGGCGACTCGGACTTATGTACTGATCGAAGATGAGGTCGACCCGACGGAGATCCTGGGTTATTACACTCTTCTTCCCAGCACCGTTGTCTTCCCCCAGGGGCATCCCCTGCAAAAACGGTTTCCGTCGGATCCGCCGGTTTACCGCCTGGCACGGCTTGCGGTTGATAACTCTGTGAAAGGGTATGGATTAGGAGCATTCCTGCTGATCGAGTGCCTGAGGCGAGTTGTAGATGCGTCGATTTCAGTGGGAGGTATAGGTTGTGCGGTAGATGCCAAAGACAACGACTCAAAAAGATTCTACGAGAAGTTTGGGTTCGTTGCGATTGATGCCGTTGAGGGTGACTCTCTAGCTCTTTGGCTACCTTTTGAACAATGTCTCGAAGCAGTCGAACTCTCACAGACAAGTGGACGGTAGTCCGGCGTCGCCGCAGGCAACGACGCCTGACTCCAGGGCGCAGCCTTCACTACCTCTATTACCTAGCGATAACGCCCGCTCAGCAATCTCCCCGCGTTCGGAACCACGGTATCGAGGCCCAGCGCCTTGAGGATCTGGAACGTGGTGCAGGTGGCCGCCGACACCACAGGCTTGCCGAGGGCGTCTTCCACCTGCTGGATGGACGCCAGCGAGGGCATCTGCACGCAGGCAGACAGCACAACGGCATCCGCCCCCTGGGTGTCCAGACGCTGGACGATGTCGGTCAGCGCCAGCGGATCCTGGCGGCCCACCTCAAGGTTGTCCGGTATCTCCAGCGCGATGCTATCAACCACCTGGAAGCCTTCGGCCTCGATGTAGTCGATGACCATGTCTGTCAGCGGTCTCATGTAAGGCGTGATGATGGCGACCCGTTTGGCGCCCAGGACAGCCAGCCCCTGGGTGAGCGCGCCTGCACTGGTAACCACCGGAGTCGGATGTCCGTTGGACTCGGCAACACCCTGCAGGCGGGCCTGCGACTCCCGATGGTAGCCAGCGCCGCGGCTCATGATGGCAACCAGGCAGGCGTAGCCCATCACGTTCACAGCGGCATCAGAAAGTTCCAGGGCACAGCGATCAGACTCGTCATCCATGGCCGCCAGCTCTTCCCGGGTCACCTTTTTCATGCGCATGCGGCTTGAGTGGAAGGTAAAGCGTTCGGGTTCAACGGCTTCCCGGGCTCTCAGCATGGCCGGGATTTCCGTTTCCATGGTGGTATTGGAACTCGGCACTATCTGGCCGATCCGGTAGGTTTTCATCATAGCAGGTCTCCGGTTCCCGAATCAGGCGTCCTGGTAAATGTCTTTGTATTCGTCCCGAAGCTGCTTCTTCTGGACCTTACCCATGGTATTGCGGGGCAATGCCTCAACAAAGAACACGCGCTTGGGTTGCTTGAACTTCGCCAGGTGGCCGGCCAGTGCGTTGATCACATCCGCTTCTTCCAGCTTCTCACCGGGCAACAACACCACCACGGCGGTCACACCCTCACCAAAGTCCGGATGCGGCACGCCAATGACGGCGGATTCCATGACCCCGGGCATGGCGTCAATGACCTGCTCCACCTCTTTGGGATACACGTTGAAGCCGCCGGAAATCACCAGATCCTTGTCGCGCCCGACAATCTGCACATAGCCGCGCTCGTCGATCAGGGCAAGGTCACCGGTGATGAAGAATCCGTCGTCCAGGAGCTCCGCTTTGGTTTTCTCGGGCATGCGCCAGTAACCCTTGAACACGTTCGGGCCGCGAACCTCCAGCATGCCGATTTCGCCCGCTGGCAAGGGTTTGTGGTCCCCCGTCTCCGGATCGGTAATCCGTATTTCCACGCCCGGCAGCGGCATCCCAACGGTGCCGGCGATGCGGTCCCCGTCGTAGGGGTTGGAAGTGTTCATGTTGGTTTCTGTCATGCCATAGCGCTCGAGGATGGCATGCCCCGTGCGCTCTTCAAAGCGTTGATGGGTCTCCGCCGTGAGCGGCGCCGAGCCGGAAGTAAACAGGCGCATGTTGGCTGTGAGCTCCGGCGTCAGGCGATCGTCCTGCAGCAAGCGGGTGTAGAACGTGGGGACTCCCATCAGAGAAGTGCCATCGGGCATGGCCTCAATAATCATGTCGACATCGAATTTGGACATGAAGTACAGGCTGGCACCGGTGATCAGAATGACGTTACACGCCACGAACAGACCGTGAGTGTGGAAGATGGGCAGGGCGTGAATCAGGCGATCCTTCTCGGTGAAACGCCAGGCCTCCGCCAGGCTCTGACAGTTCGAGCCGAGGTTCCTGTGGGTCAGCATGGCGCCTTTCGAGCGGCCGGTAGTACCGGAGGTATACAGGATAGCCGCCAGGTCGTCGTCGGCGCGCTGCTCGATTCCGGTATAGGCATCGGCCTTGCCGACCTTGTCCATCAACGAGCCGTCCGCGTTAACACCGAGCGTCTCAACGCAGGGACACCCGGTTTCCTTCGCGATGGCTTTGGCTGCTTCAAGGGCTGCAGGCTGACACACGAACAGGGCGGGCTCCGCATCGCCCAGGAAATAGCCGATTTCATCGGCGGTATAGCCAGTATTCAGCGGCAGATAAACGCCACCGATCCGCAGCGTTGCCAGATACAGCAGAATGGCCTCGGGGCTCTTGTCGACCTGAACCGCAACCCGGTCGCCGGGTTCCACGCCCAGGCTCTTGAGAGCGCCGGCGATCTGCTCGGTGGTGGAGAGGGCCTCAGCGTAGGAGTAGGTCTTGCCTTCCGGCGTGGTAATGAAGTTGGCTGTTCCCCGCTCCTGCATCTTCGCTGCGAATGTTGCAAACAGGTTGTTATTCATTTCTCGGCTTCTCCTTTGAACAGTTTCCGACCCAGCCTGCTCAGCTCGCGGACACTGGGGGAACAGACAATTTCACCGTTGGCAGTGAATTTTTCATTGTTGCGCTCAATGTTCTCGAGCACGTACAGGTAATTGACCATCAGCCCGGCCGACTGCTTCATGCCGTTTGCGGACACATCACCCAGCCAGTTGATCCGGTGCAGCTCTGCGCCATTGCCCAGATGGAATCTGGCGACCGGATTCATGGGGAGACCGGCGCTGTTTTTCTCCTTCAGCAGATACCGGGCGGCGAGCGGCCGCACAACCTGGTTCAGCCGTTCAGACAGTTCCGGGTGATTGATCCACTCGGGGTTATCCAGGTGGCTGAGCACCTCCTGGGCTTCCGGCTTGAGCAGTCCTGAGTCGGGGTGATAGGTCTGCTCAAGCCAGCTCCGGAACATTGGCAGCGGCGACAGCGTGACAAAGTTCTTCAGGTTGGGCAGTTCCTGCTTGAGCTCCTGCACCACCTGCTTGATCAGGAAATTGCCAAAGGAAATACCACGCAGGCCAACCTGACAGTTGCTGATTCCGAAGAACGCGGCCGAGTCGGCCAGCTCCGGGTCGTCGATGTCGTAATGGTCATTGGAAAGAATGGGCTGAATCCTGTCCGGCAGCCCCTTGGTGAGCGCAACCTCTACAAAGATCAGCGGCTCATCACCGATGGCCGGGTGGAAAAACCCGAAACACCGCCGGTCCCGGTTATCCAGCCGGCGGCGCAGGTCCTCCCACCCCTGGATCTTGTGAACCGCCTCGTACCGGATGATTTTTTCCAGGATGGAAGCGGGTGTTGTCCAGTCAATGCGCCTCAGAACCAGGAAGCCGCGATTGAACCAGGAGCCGAACAGATGCACGAAATCGGCATTGATCGGTTCAAAGTCCTTGTGACTTTTCATCAGCGCCAGGAAATCCTGGCGCATTTTTACCAGCTCGTAGGTCGCACCACGGCCCAGGTTCAGTCGGCGGAAGAGTTCCTGTCGCAGCGGCTCCGACACCTCGAAAAGCGCCGCCAGGTGCTTGTTGGAGCGGTCTTTGCTGTACACCCGGTAAGCCTGGTCAATCTTGTCAGGATCGGCGGCGAAGTCCTTTGCCAGGACACAGAAGAACGCCTTCTTCTCCTCGTCATCCAGAGACTGATAGATTTCCAGGGCCCGGCTGGCCATGACAATGCTGGCGGCTTCGCCATCACTCTGCAGCAGTTCCTGGCAGGCCTCTACCATGTGGCCGTGGCTGTAATGGTTCTTCTTGCCGCCGAACCGCCGTTGCAGCGCGTCCCGGTGCGTAATGCTGCTGAACAGCTCCTGCAGAAAACTCATATTCATGAGGAACACTCCTTTTCCGGGATCATGAACCCGCGCCCATGATCAGATCGGGCAGCCAGAGCGCAATCTGCGGGAAGAAACACAGCAGGATGATGCCGAGAATCATGCACAGCGCGTACGGCAGGCTGCCCAGCAGGATGTCGCGCAACGCAATATCCGGCGCAATCCCCTTGATGATGAACAGGTTGAGTCCCACCGGTGGCGTAATCAGGCCGATCTCGAGGTTGATCGTGAGAATGACGGCAAACCAGTAGGGATCGAAGTCCGCGGCAACAATGATCGGCAGCAGTATCGGTGCGGCCATTACGATCACGGCCACCGGCGGCAGGAAGAACCCGGCCACCAGCAGGAACAGGTTGATCACCGCCATCAACACCCAGCGATTCACCTCCAGATCCGCAATGGCACCGGCAACTGTCTGGGTAATGAACAGGGACGACAGGGCAAAGGCAAAGATCTCGGCGGTTGCGATGATCAGCATGATCATCACGCTTTCCCGCAGGGCATCGCGCATGATGTTGCCCACGGGTTTGGCCTGCCACATGCGATACACCGCAATGGCCAGCACCAGGCACAGGAAGGCCCCGACACCCGCCGCCTCGGAGGGTGTCGCCACGCCGCCATACAGCGCAAACAGGATGCCCATCACCACCAGCAGGAACGGGAGCACCCGAACCAGAGCCTTGAGGTTGCCCTCGACGTTCTCCTTGACCTGGGCCGCCACCTGCGCAACCGGGTTGGGCGTGTTGTAGCCCCCTGCCAGCTTGCAGGCAATCAGGGTCCAGACCATGAACAGAACCGCCAGCATGAGTCCGGGAATGGCGCCAGCGATAAACAGGCGGCCAATCGAGGTTTCCGTGGAAATACCGTAAACAATCATGGTGACCGAGGGCGGAATGAGAATGCCAAGGGTACCGCCTGCGGCAATACAGCCGGCCGCCACCCCGTCCGGGTAGCCCCGCTTACGCATTTCAGGAATGCCGAGCTTGCCGATTGCCGCACTGGTGGCCGGTGATGAGCCGGACAGCGCCGCAAAAATGGAGCACGCGGCAATGTTGGATATCGCCAGACCGCCGGGCAGGCGCCCCATCCAGAGATCAAGCGATCGATACAGGTCTCGCCCGGTGGGGGACGAAGCAACGGCTGCCCCCATCAGGATAAACATGGGAATGGCGACAAAGCCGAACGAGGCCACGCTGCCAAAGAAGGTTTCCCCGAAGTAGACAAGCTCACCGAGACCGCGATCCAGTAACAGTGCACCGAGCGACACCGCACCCAGGGCAAAGGCAATGGGCGTTCCGATGGCCATGAGCACGAGCAGGAAGATGACAACAAGAATACCGCTGGTAACCGGATCCATGATCAGAGCTCCACTCGAAGAATTTCAGCCACATATTGCAGCGACAACAGGGACGCCCCGACCGCCACAGGCAGAATGGCCGGCCACAGGGGCGGGTTCCAGACCGTACCGGTGGTCCAGTCAAACGCGTAGGCTTCGTAGAAGTAGTACCAGCAGCCGTAGGCCAGGGCGAGACAGAACGCCAGGCCAACCAGCGAGGCGGCAATTCGCATCAGGCGCTTGGGCAGGCCGTGCAGTGCGTCCGGCAATACGGTCACCGCAACATGCCCTCCGGTCTTCAGAACATAGGGCGTGCCCAGCAACATCGATGCGGTGATGGCAAACGTGGTGAATTCGGTCTGCCAGATCGTACTTTCGCCCATGACATAGCGAACAAACACCATGTGCACGACAGAAAGAACGCCCAGCGAAAGAAGAAAGCCCGCCACTATGGCGACAGCTACCGAGAGTGTGTCCATCAGGCGGATATAGCCGCCGACAACTCCCCGACCGGCGGCTGGTTGATAACCAGTAGATTCAGACATAAAGAGAACCCGAAAGATGAAGCGAATACCTGCCCCGGTGAAGCACCGGAGCAGGTAGACCGGAACGAACGCGCAGTTACCGGTTATTCGACAGCCAGTGCAGCATCAATCAGCGCCTGGCCGTTGGGGACGTTTTCCGCGAAGGTCTTGTAGGAGCTCTTCTTGGCGATATCGAGCCAGGCCTGGTAGTTTTCCGGAGACATGTTGACGACCTCAACACCGTTCTCCTTGAACACGTCGATCATCTTCTGGTCCAGACCGGCCGCCTCTTTGGCGAAGTACTCTTCCGCCTTCTGGCCGGCCGCCGCCAGTGCCGCCTGCTGTTCTTCATTCAGGCTGTTCCAGCTGCGCTCGGAGATGAGTACCGGCTCATACATGAACCACAGGGCGTTTTCTCCCGGGGCTGTCAGGCAGGTCACCTGCTCGTAGATGCGGTAGGACACGAAGGAACCGGAGGAAGTGTTGGCGCCATCGAGAACGCCGGTCTGCATCGCGGTGTAGATTTCCGAGGACGGCATGGAGGCAATGGAGGCACCAGCGGTAGCCAGCATTTCGTCGAAGGCCGGCCCGGCGGCGCGCAGGGTCTGGCCCTGAACGGTATCCGGCGAGGTGATGCACTGCTTGTTGGAGGCGAAGCCACCGGCCAGCCAGGCGTCAGCAAGAACCCGGGCGCCGGCGTCATTGATCACTTTCTTGATCATGCCCATGAATTCTGAATCGTTCAGGCGGGCGGCACGTTCGTGGTTACGGACCAGACCCGGCATCAGGGTGGCGGAAAATTCGGGATGGCGACCGCTGGCGTAGTCCAGAGGCAGAGACGTCATATCAAGACGGCCACGCACCAGAGCGCCCCACTGTTCCTTGGCCTTGAACAGGGACTGCCCCGGGTAGACCTGGAGCTCCAGGCCCACATCCGCGGCCGCAACTTCACGGGCCATCAACTGAACCATTTCGTCCCTGACATCACCCTTGCCACCGGGGAACTGATGGGACACCCGAAGCACGGTTTCTGCAACGGCAACACCGGAAACGAGAATAGACAGAGAGGCCGCCATGGCCACTTTCGCGAATGGCATTTTCATCGTTTTGTCTCCAAAGTTGTTTTTGTAGTATTGATCAGATAAATCTGATGTATACATCATTAGCCTTGATGTATATTAATGTCAACAGGAATTGACTAAAGTATGATCATCACGATTTCGAACCACCCAAACCGGCACTGACTTATGAAACGCTCCAACGCCCAGAAACTGAAAGACGCGCTTGAGGAAGACATCATCAATGGGCGCCTTCTGCCCGGCGACAAGCTCGACCACGACGCGCTGGCAGAAAAATACAACGTCTCAAGAACACCGATTCGGGAAGCCGTTCAGCAGCTGGTGGTGAGCGGGTTGGTGATCGTCAAACCCAAAAAGGGCACGTTCGTCGCGAAGGTAGGCTTTGATCAGTTGATCGAAATGTTTGAGGTCATGGCCGAACTTGAGGGGATGTGCGGTCGGCTGGCCGCCAGAAGGATTCAGCCTTCCGAGCTGGAACGGCTGCGCACCGCCCTGGAGCGATGCGAGGATCGTGACGTGATGTCCGACCCGGACGAATACTATTACGAGAACGAGGAATTCCACAGCTGCATCTACGATGCCAGCCACAACGGCTTTCTGGCATCCGAAGCGAGGCAGCTCAAGCAGCGGCTGAAGCCCTATCGCCGCCTCCAGCTCCAGGCCCGGAACCGGGTCTCGAATTCTGCCGCCGAGCACCGCCGCATTTACGACGCCATCGCCAGCGGTAATGAGCTTGAGGCTGAACGGGCCCTGAAAGAGCACGTCCTGATCCAGGGCACCCGCTTCAGTGACTTTGTATCACAGATCAGAAAGTTCGGGCATGCCACCCCGGCCACTGCCTGAAACGGTAAAAAACCCTCACGCTAGCGCAGTACCACCAGGGGTTTGTCGGCAGTCTTGAGCATAGTGGTTGTGGTACTGCCCACCAGGAACTGCCGGATTCGGGAATGACCGTAGGCACCCATTACCAGGATGTCGATGTCGTGCTCTTCCTGGTAGGCGTGCAGGGCCGGCTCCACATCACCGGCGCGAATGGCCAGGGTGATCTCGGTGCCCAGGCCTGCCAGCATCTTCTCGGCCTTCCTGAGCTGTTCCCAGCGATCATTGGTATCCGGACCAATCATTACCAGGTGCAGGGGCATGCCCCGGAGCACCGGGCTGCCTGCCAGCAGTTCCACACCCTTGAACGCCGTGGCGCTGCCGTCGAAGGCGAGCATGGCACTGCGGGGCTCACGGTATTCATCCGGCACCAGCAGGATCGGCCGATGCATGCTGCGAATCACCGTCTCCAGCTGGCTGCCAATGTGGGTGTCCCGTTCGGAACTGCTTTCACCATGCAGCCCCATCACCAGCAACCTTGTCTGATTCTCCAGCGCCAGCAGAGACTCGGCGAGCCCGCCATGACGCTGGCGCTGGATCACGTCCTCGATGCCAGCCGCGCTGACTCTTCGTTGCGCCTCATCCAGCAGGTGATGGCCGTGTTCGAGAGCCAGCTTTGCACGCTTGCGGTCCAGCTCAGCGAGGTCCTCGAGCAACTGCTCACGACTGCCGAGGCCAATGTTGCCAACCAGGTCCGGCTCCGCCGGGTAGCGCTCCTCATCCAGCACGTGCAGCAGCATCATGGGCGTTTCCATGTGCCTGCTCGCCCAGGCGGCGTAATCGCACACCGCGGGCGCGGCCTGGGAGCCGTCAATACAGGCAACTACTCGTAACATCTCCACCTCGCCTTCGTGTTCTTCGTGATTATTCTTCTGGCCGTGGTCGTTCACCGATTGCGGAGGCATATCAGTGCCCCATCAACTGGTCGACGGCGTCCGGCTTGTCGTGCACGCCAAAGCGGTCAACGATGGTGGCACTGGCTTCGTTCAGGCCAATCACCCGGACCTCCGAGCCTTCACGCCGGAACTTGATCACTGCCTTGTCCAGGGCGCCCACCGCGGTGATGTCCCAGAAGTGCGCGCGACTCAGATCAATCACCACATTATCGACTGCTTCCTTGAAATCAAAGGATTCCATGAACTTTTCCGAGGAGCTGAAAAATACCTGGCCAATCACGCGGTAGGTCCGGGTATCGGTGGTTTCATCCAGTTCGGAGGTCACCAGCATGTAGTGGCCCACCTTGTTGGCAAAGAACAGCGCCGCCAGCAACACGCCGGCAAGAACACCAAATGCCAGGTTGTGGGTGGCCACAACCACCACAACGGTCACAAGCATCACAATGTTGGTGGAGAGGGGATGTTTGCGAAGGTTGCGGATGGAGTCCCAGGAGAAGGTACCGATAGACACCATGATCATTACCGCCACCAGGGCGGCCATGGGAATCTGCACCAGCACGCTGTCCAGCAGCAGAACCATAACCAGCAGGAAGAGGCCCGCCGTGAGGGTGGACAGACGCGTCCGGCCGCCGGACTTAACGTTGATAATGGACTGGCCAATCATCGCACAGCCGGCCATGCCACCGATCAGGCCAGAGCCGATGTTGGCGATACCCTGCCCCTTGCATTCACGATTGCGGTCGCTGGTGGTGTCGGTCAGATCATCCACGATGGTGGCGGTCATCATGGACTCCAGCAGGCCAACGATGGCCAAAGGCACCGAATACGGCAGGATAATCATCAGGGTTTCCAGGTTCAGCGGCACGTCCGGCCACAGGAACACCGGCAGGGTGTCCGGCAATTCGCCCATATCGCCCACGGTTCGAATATCGAGCCCCGTCACCACCGCCACGGCGGTGAGAACCACGATGCACACCAGCGGCGAAGGCAGCACCTTGCCCACCACCGGCACCAGCGGAAACAGGTAGATAATGCCGAGCCCCGCGGCGGTCATGGCATAGACGTGCCAGGTCACATTGGTAAGCTCCGGCAACTGGGCCATGAAGATGAGAATGGCCAGAGCGTTTACAAAGCCAGTCACTACCGATCGCGAGACAAACCGCATCAGGCTACCGAGTTTCAGATAGCCGGCGATCACCTGCAGCACGCCGGTCAGCAGGGTGGCAGCCAGCAGATACTGCAGACCATGCTCCTTTACCAGCGTTACCATCAACACCGCCATCGCCGCCGTGGCGGCCGAAATCATTCCGGGCCGCCCGCCCACGAAGGCAATGATCACCGCAATACAGAAAGAGGCGTAAAGACCGACTTTCGGGTCCACACCGGCAATAATCGAGAAGGCGATGGCCTCCGGGATCAGCGCCAGTGCCACCACGATACCGGCGAGCACATCGCCCCGGATGTTCGAAAGCCAGTTGGCCTTGAGGGAATTCACCATAGATTCGGATGTCCAGCTTGCTACCATTTCAGAGGCCGCGAAGCTTATCAGCCGCCTGAACGGAAAGTAAGGCTCTTAGGGGTATTTTCTTAGAGCTCTAACGACCTCCCGCGCAGGCTGCTATGATCATGATATCCATTGCGTAACAGGAGCTTGCACCACCCCATGGACGACGTTGCTGCCCAATTTCTGGCTGGAAACCGAACCACCCTCAACCTCGCCGTGGCCCTTCTGCTGGGCGCCATCATCGGCCTTGAACGAGGCTGGGACGCCCGCGAGCAGAAATCCGGCGAGCGTATTGCCGGTATCCGAACCTTTGCACTGGTGGGCCTGCTGGGCGGTATCTCGGCGCTTCTGGCGGAGGAAATCACCGAATGGGCATTTCCGGTGCTGCTGGTGAGCGTGGTGGCGATGGCCATCGTCGCCTACAGCGAGCGGCTTCAGCACATTCGCAACTTCAGCATCACCGGCATGGTGGGCATGGTGCTCACGTTCTGCTTTGGCGCGGTAGCAGTGGCGGTGGACCCGGTAATCGCGACAGCCGCCGCAGTGGTTACGGCAATCATCCTGGACAACAAGGAAAAGATTCACGGGTGGGTCAACCGGCTGATGGAGCACGAACTGGATGCGGCATTGAAACTGTTGCTGATTTCCGTGGTCATGCTGCCCATCCTGCCGGACGAAGCGATGGGGCCGGGCGGCGTTCTCAACCCCCGGGAAATCTGGTGGATGGTGGTGATGATCGCCTCCATTTCCTTTGTCGGCTATTTCGCCATCCGGGTGGCAGGTACCCGCAAGGGCATTCTCTTTACCAGCCTGTTCGCCGGACTCAGTTCATCCACCGCCCTGACTCTGCATTTCGCCCGCCAGGCCTCGAAAAATCCCCAGCTTAATGCCCAGTTCGCCACCGGCATCCTGATTGCCTGCGGCACCATGTTCCCCCGCATCCTCGTGTACTGCCTGGTGATCAACCCGGGCCTGCTTCCAACCCTGATGGGTCCGGTGCTCGTTATGACGGTGCTTCTCTATCTGCCCGCCATTGTCATCTGGCGCAGCAATACCCACAGCTCGGAGGTCAGCCAGCCCACCCTCAACCAGAACCCGCTGGACCTGACCTCGGCGCTGGTCTTCGGCGTTCTGCTTACGGTCATCCTGCTGCTGGGTGAATTTCTCCGCAACTGGCTGGGCAATGCCGGTATCTATGCGCTGGCGGCCACCTCCGGCATTGCCGACGTGGACGCCATCACCCTGTCACTGACGCGCATGTCCACCGACACACTGGCCATGACCACCGCCGTTATCGGCATCGTACTGGCGGCTGCCTCCAACAATCTGGTGAAGTCAGCCATGGCCTGGGTAATTGGAAACCGCAAGATCGGGCTGCTGGTCGGCGGGCCGATGGTGTTGTCCCTCGCAGCCGGACTGTTGACGGCCTGGCTGCAGTAGGGAGCCAATAAAGGACACTAGAGCGCGCGACGGAAGGTGAGATTGTAGCGATAGGGGCCGGTCAGCGGGTGATGGCCGGTCTTTAGGGTCAGCACCCCGTGGTAGTTCAGGCGGGATGGGCCGCCCCAGACCACCACATCACCGTGTGCCAGGGGCACCTTCAAGGGGCGATCGCTGCGTTTACGGCCGCCAAACTGGAACACCATCGGCAATCCCAGGGAAACAGACACGATCGGCTGGCTGAAATCCCGCTCGTCCCGGTCCTGGTGCAACCCCATTTTGGCCCCTCTCTGATAGCGGTTGATCAGGCAGGCGTCCGGCTCGAACCCCGGATAACCGGCGTCTTCGGCGGCCTCCGCGGCCAGTCTACGGAACACCCCCGGCATCGCGGGCCAGGGATTACCCGATTCCGGATCCTCTGCCTGGTAACGATACCCTCGCTGGTCGGTCACCCAGCCCACATGGCCACAAGCGCTCATGGCGGCCGACATGGCATGGCCTGCAGGGGTTCTCATGTGCCGGAAGGGCGCCTGTTGGCTCACCTCGTCAATGGCCTGCAGCAGAGCCTGTTCGTTGGCAAGCGCGAACCCCCGGAGCACCACAGCGCCTTCGGTGATGGTCTCCCGGATGGGCTCCCCGGGCTGGTCGGAAAACAGATCAGATGTCATCGCTCTCGATTTTACGGCATATGCATGAAAAAAGCCGGACAACGGCTACGCTTGCAGTAGTGGGCGCCCGCTTCGCTGGTATTACGCCTATCCACGCCTTCAAGGATCATCCATGGAACGAACACGCCAGTCAGCCCAGGTGTCACTACCTTTTCTGATCGCATCCGCCATTACCCTGGGAATGCTGGTGCTGACCGTGGTATTGATTGGCCAGAGCTTCCGGGGCATGGAGGCCGCAAAGGTGTCAGCGGCAAGCGCCGCCGCCCGACAGCTGGCCATCAGCGTGGACGACCGTATCCACGCCATCACCGCACCGCCCTCAACGGCCCTGGCGGTACTGAGCCACGATGCCCTGGGCGAGGCTGAAAACCTCAAGCAGCGCCTGGACCGGTTACCGGTGTTGGCCGACATTCTGGCCAGCAGCGAGATTGTCAGCGCGGTCTACGCCGGCTATCCAGACGGCGATTTCGTGCTCTTGCGCAAGGTGCTCAGCTCCGGCACCCTGCAGTTCCCGGATGCCCCCGAGGGCACCCGTTACCTGCTCCAGACCATCACCCAGGGTCGGGAAGGTGTCCCTGGCGAATGGCGGTTCTACAACGCCGACATGGAACGGCTGGAACAACGCAGTGTGCCCAGCTACCGCTACGACCCGCGAACCCGGCCCTGGTACAGTGCAGCCCGGAGCTCGGAGTCCACCGAACTTTCGGCACCCTACCTGTTCTTCACCACCCAGGAAACCGGCATTACCCTGTCTCGGCGCGCAGCTTCCGCGACCGCCGATACGGGCGCGGTATACGGCATCGACGTTACGGTCACCGACCTCAGTCGTCAGCTGGCCGAGCTTCGGCAGACCCCGGACACACGTATTACCATCGTCAATCGCAATCAACAGGTTCTGGCCGATTCCGGCAACCGGCAACAGCCCGGCCCCGCCATCAGCAAGGTTCTTTCCGGCACTGGCGAGATCATGGATGGCAGCCCGGTGTCCCGGTTCAGCGCAGACGGCAAAGACTGGTATGGCATGGCCGAATCCCTCGATGCCCTGGAAAACGAGGGGCTGAGCATCGTGGTGGCCATACCCTCGGATGAGCTGCTGGCGGAAGTCTGGCAGGCCCTCGCACGCCAAACCGTGATTGCCGGTGTGATTGCCCTGCTCCTGCTGGTTATTGGCTGGTTCCTTGGGCGCCAGGTGGGCCGACCGCTGGAGCACCTCACCAACCAGGTCAGCCGGCTTTCACGCTTCCGGTTCGATACCCCGGTCCGGTCTGATTCGCACATACGCGAAGCCCGCCAGCTCAGTGTGGCCCTGGACGACATGGCCCGGACCATCCGCAGCTTCCAGAGCATCGCCACGGTCCTGAACCGGGGCCAGGACCTGAACAATCTGCTGCGGGACATACTCGAACAGATTGTGCACATTGTCGGCCAGGCCCGGGGCGGCATCTACCTGTTCAGCCGCCAGCACCAACAACTGACCCTGGCGGTGAACCAGAACCTCACTCTGCCGGCAACCATTGAAGACGTGTCCTCGAATGACGACGACAGCGACATCATTCGGGTGCTCCGCCAGCAGATCACGGGCAACCCGGTCTTCGCCATTCTGCGCAACCGCCGAAAACGCCTCATCGGCGTGCTCACGATCGAGATGGAGCACGGCGACAATACCCAGCTCAGCGATGACCTGATCGTGTTCGTGGATGAAATCGCCGGGTCTGCCGCCGTGGCCATCGAAACCCGGGAGCTCATTGAAAGCCAGCAGGCCCTTCTGGAGGGTATTATCCGTCTCGTGGCCAACGCCATTGACGCCAAATCCCCTTACACCGGAGGCCACTGCGAGCGCGTACCCAAACTGGCGCAAATGTTGGTGAATGAGGCGATCCAGAGCGACAGCCCGGCGTTCCGGTCGTTTTCCATGACCGAGGAACAACTCCAGGAATTCCACCTCGCCGCCTGGCTACACGATTGTGGCAAGATCACCAGCCCGGAGTACGTGGTCGACAAGGCGGTTAAACTGGAAACCATCCATAACCGGATCCACGAAATCCGGACCCGCTTCGAAGTCCTCCATCGGGACGTCGAGATCGAATACCTCAACAAGCGACTGAATGGCCAGGATGACGCCCTTGCGAGGCAGGAACGGGAGCAGGCCTGGCAGGATCTGCAGGACGACTTTGCTGTGGTTGCCCGGGCCAATCACGGCGGCGAGTTCATGGCCGAAGCGGATATTGCGGAAATACGCCGCATTGGCAAGAGAACCTGGCAGCGCCATTTCAATGACCGGCTGGGCCTGACCCCGGACGAACAGGAAGCCCTGGCCGGCATCCCGGAAGCGCCCCTTCCGGCGACCGAACAGCTGCTTGCTGACAAACCCGAGCATCTCCGGGCCTGGGGCGAACACCTGCCACCCGTGCGCAAGGACGACCCCCGCAACCAGTGGGGCTTCGACATGGCCTTGCCCGAGTATGCCTACAACCGGGGCGAACTGCACAATCTCACGATTGCGCGGGGCACGCTCACGCCGGAGGAGCGCTTCAAGATCAACGAGCACATTGTGCAGACCATTTGCATGCTGGACGCCCTGCCCCTTCCCGACCGGCTGGCCAACGTTCCCAGGCTCGCCGGCACCCACCATGAACGCATGGATGGCAAAGGCTATCCCTGTGGCCTGTCGGCCGGGGACATGGGCATACCCGAGCGCATCATGGCGGTGGCCGATGTGTTCGAGGCTCTGACGGCCGTTGACCGGCCCTACAAGGAAGGCAAAACCCTCACCGAATCCCTCACCATCCTCGATCGAATGGCCGACGAGGGACACATCGACCGCCCGGTGTTCGAGCTGTTCATTCGGTCAGGAACCTATCGGCGTTACGCCCGGCAGTTCCTGAAACCCGAACAGATCGATGACGTCGATGAAAGCCTGTTCATGAAGCAGGACTGAAAAACACGTATATTCTATGGCCTGTTTTCCGCTTTAAAGGATTTATGGATGCTGTTTGCAATCATCGTCGGCGGCCTGATTGGCTATGCCTTTGGAAAATTCCCTGGATTCCTGGTGGGCGCTGCCATCGGCGCCTTCCTGCTCAATCGCCTCAAACGCCGCCTGATCGGTAAACTGCAAAGCATCCAGTCCGGGTTCATCGATTCCGTCTTTGCGGTCATGGGTGCTCTTTGCAAGGCCGATGGCGTGGTGTCGCGGGATGAAATCCAGATGGCGGAAACCATGTTTGTGCGCTTCCGCCTGAATGAAGTCCAGAAGGCCCAGGCCAAAGCGGCGTTCACCCGGGGCAAACAACCGGACTTTGATCTTGAGGCAGAGCTGGGACGCTTCCTGCAGGCCAGTGGCCGCCAGCCGGCATTGCTGCAGATGTTTCTTCAGGTGCAGGTATCCGCTGTGGCCGCCGATGGCACCGTGCACCCGGCAGAGCATGACATGCTGCTTCGCATCGCGCGGGGGCTGGGCCTGCCGGAAAGCCAGGTGGACCAACTGGAAGCCATGCTTCGGGGTGGCGCCCATTCAGGCCAGGCCGGTGCCGGTCAGCGGTCCTCTGCCGACCAGATCAGTGACGCCTACAAAGTGCTCGGCGTGTCGCCTTCGGTGAGCGATGAAGAACTCAAGAAGGCCTACCGCAAACTGATGAGTGAAAACCACCCGGACAAGCTGGCGGGCAAGGGGTTACCGGAAAGCATGCGAGAGATGGCGGAAGAGCGCACCCGGGAAATCAGCCACGCCTACGATGTCATCAAGGAAGCCCGCAAACGCCAGGCATGAGCCATACCCGTTAGCGTTGCGGCTCAGAGCCAGCGCGGGACCCTCACCCGATAACGCTCGTATTCATCGCCGAATTTCTCCGCCAGGGCCTTTTCCTCCTCCCGGGCCTGGCGGGTAATAACCAGCACCCCGGCCACCAGACACACCAGCGAGAATACACTTGGCAGCGCCAGGAAAAATCCCAGCTGGCCGGCGATCACGGCCATGAACAGCGGGTTGCGCGATCGGGCAAATGGCCCCTCGGTCAGCAGCTTGCTGCGGTTTTTGCGGGGGTCGATCCCCGAACGCCAATCCTCATGCATGTACGCCTGCAGGTAGTTAACAACCGCAAAGGACCCGAGCAACAGGGCCATCCCGGCCGCCAGCACCGGCCACTGGTACAACCAGCCAAACACCCCCAGCCAGCCGTCAATGTCTGCAAAGATACGCACCACGCACACGGTAAGAATCAGCGCCCGGAACACATTGAAAATGTGCCTGTGCCACCAGGGTGCGGAACCACGCTCACCATAATTGATATGGGAGAAGTGCATGCGGCTGTATAGCCCAAGGCTGCGACCAGCAAACTGCAGGCCGATCATCAGGAAAAAAATGCCGAGAAAGTGGCGTACAAGGGGTTCTGTGATTTCCATCGTGATCGCTAACCAAGACTCAAACCACCAGCTTATTACCTGAAAACACGGATGAAAAGAGCCTTTTTTCGGACTTTTATCACGCCCATGCCTCCGCTTCCCGAAATGACATGTTGCCACGCCGGGGATTACCGTAGAGTAAATTCTGAACTGGCCACCAGACAGACAGGGAAGCACCATGCCCAATGCCCAGGCTCCAAAGACCTGCTCTACGTTCAAAAACGATGCGCTGGGACACGATGACGCCACGGCCCTCGCCCGCCGCCTGAGGTCCGGGGAGGTGTCTGTGGCGGAAGTGACCCGGGCCGCCATCGACCGTGCAAACGCGGCACACCCCCTGCTGCAGGGCGTGGCCGCAGAGGACTACGAGCGGGCCATGGCGGAGGCAAAAGCCCTGGACAACCACGACCGCCCCGCATCCTGGCCATACTTCCGGGGTGTGCCTACGTTCATCAAAGACAACACCAACGTTGCCGGGCAGACCACGCAACATGGTTCCCTGGCCGTTCCGGCCGCCCGGGCCACCGACACCAGTCCTTTCGCCCGCCAACTGCTGGCCCAGGGCTTCGTTTGCCTTGGCAAAAGCACACTGCCCGAGTTCGGATTCAATGCCACCACCGAACCTGCCCATGCGCCTGCCACCCGCAACCCCTGGAACCTGGCGTATTCTGCAGGCGCCTCCTCCGGTGGGTCTGCTGCGCTGGTGGCCGCCGGGGTGGTGCCCGTCGCCCACGCCAACGACGGCGGCGGCTCCATCCGGATACCCGCGGCCTGCTGTGGGCTGGTGGGCCTCAAGCCTACCCGCGCCCGCCTGCTGGACAACGAAGCCGCGGCCTCGCTGCCACTGAACATTATTGGCGAAGGCATTGTTTCCCGTTCGGTTCGGGACACCGCGAATTTCCTGGAACAGGCCGAGCTTTTTCACAGGAACACCAGGCTGGCCGCCGTTGGCCACAGGGAGGGCCCTTCGGATCGAAAGCTGACCATTGGCCTGGTGCTTGACTCCATCAATGGCCACAGGACGGACGACATTACCCGCAAGACCGTGGAGCAAACCGCCCATACCCTGGAGAAACTCGGCCACCGGGTCGAACCGGTCCCCGTGCCGGTACACCGTTCTTTCCCGGAGGATTTCGCACTCTACTGGGCACTCCTGGCCTTCGGGGTTCGGGCCAATGGCAAGAAACTGCTGCATCCCGGGTTTGACAAACACCGGACGGACGGCCTGACCAACGGGCTGGATGCCATGTTCCGGAGGCAGTTCTGGCGCCTGCCCGCCGCCCTCTGGCGGCTCAAACAATCCCAGCGGGACTACACCCGAGCAATGAAGGGATACGACGCGGTGCTAACGCCCGTCCTTGGCCATACCACGCCGGAACTTGGCCACCTGAGCCCGGACATTCCCTTCGAGACCCTGTTTGAGCGTCTGCGGCGCTATGTCAGTTTCACGCCATTGGCGAACGCAACCGGCGCGCCCGCCATCGCCCTGCCCATGGGACGCACCCCGGAAGGCCTGCCGGTTGCCGTGCAGTTCATGGGGCAACACGGCGGTGAAGGCACCCTGCTGGACATAGCGTTCGCACTTGAGGCGGAGGCGCCTTGGCCACTTCTTTACTCCGCTGAGGCCACCGGTAACGCCGGCCAGCCTGTGCCGGACACGGTGTGAGCGCGCCCGGCGTTGGACAAGAAACACCTGAACTGTCATATTCTTTAGGAAGCTCAGGACTGACCTGATCTGCTCTTGACCTTCCCGACAGAACCAGCAAACAGGGCCGCCCGTATTTCAATAACAAGGATCTGACATTGAGCCCGGCCATGCGCGACAGTGATGTTCTTGTGACCCACCATAAGGCACTGATGGAGCTGAGCCACAACACCAGCTTCATCGACCTCCCCAGGACCCGGAAACTCGCGGCTCTGCTGGAGCTTTGCGCCAACCGCCTGGGCCTCCGGCGTGCCAGCGTCTGGCAGTTCCCACCCGAGCGCGATCGTATTCGATGTGAATGGCTGCACGACCAGAGCGAAGCGCGCAGAAAAGCGCCCCCCGTAGCGCCGTCGGATATCCAGCTGTTCCGTTCCGACCACCCCGCGTATTTCAAGGCGATTACCGAGGAACGAGTGATTGCCGTAGAGGACGCCCGCAACGACCCTCGAACCAGTTCCTTCGATCGCGAATACCTGTCGGTGCAGAACATCCAGGCCATGCTCGACGCACCGATTTTTGACGGTGAACGGCTGAGCGGTGTTGTCTGCCTTGAGTCCGGTACCTGCCGGGCATGGACGGTACCGGACATCTCCCTGGCGGTCGCCATCGCTGACACCATCAGCCTGATGAACACCCACGAGGCCTGGCTGCGGTCTAAACGGGCCCTCGACTATGTCCGCCGCTACGATGCCCTGACCGGCCTGGCCAATATCGATTCTTTGCGGGATCGCCTGGAGCACCTGGTACGCAAAATCAAGCAGCGGGGTACTGGCAGCCTGGCCCTGCTGTGGATTGATGTGGATCGGTTGAAAACCATCAACGACGGGCTGGGGCCCCAGGCGGGAGACCAGGTGATTGCCGGCATCGGGCAACGCCTGAGAGAGCTCCAGCTTGCTGGAAAAGATTTTCTCGCCCGGATTGGCGGCGACGAGTTCGCCCTGGTAATCCGCAACTATACCCTGCCCGATTTCCTTGGTGAGGTTACTCGCGAAATCCAGGGTCGCATCCGCCAGCCCATCAAGGTTTCCGACCAGACCCTGAACATCAGTGCCAGCGTGGGCATCTGTCATTTCCCCGGTGACTGCGAAGAACCGGAGGAACTGCTCAGGGGCGCTGAAGCGGCCATGTACCACGCCAAGCGGCAGGGTCGGGACCGCTCAACCCTGTTCGATTCGGAAATACAGATGACCGCCCGATCCCGGTTTGCACTGGAGGGCGAACTGAGGGATGCACTGCAGCAACAGAGTCTCGATGTCTTCTTCCAGCCCATCATGGATCGCTCCGGGCAACACTTGGAGAGCATGGAGGCCCTGGTGCGGTGGCAGCATCCACGGCGTGGCTGGCTGTCTCCCATTGAATTTCTTGACGTTGCCCGAAGCGCCGGCCTGATGTACGAACTGGGGGCCTGCGTACTGGAACGGGTTTGCCGGCACTGGCGGGAAGGCAGGGACGCGGGCTTACGCCTGCCAACGATCTCCGTCAATCTGTCCGCGGAACAGGTGCTGGTTCAAGAGTTGCCGGAACTGGTCCGGAAAATTTGCGAACAGTATGAAATGCCCCTCACTGCACTTCAGTTCGAAGTCACCGAAGATTCCATACAGGGAGATTTCGAAGTAATCAGCGGGGTTCTGGAACAGCTGGTGGAGGCGGGCGCAGAGCTCGCCATCGATGATTTTGGCACCGGTTACTCGTCGCTTTCCCGCCTCAAGAGCCTGCCGTTCTCACGAATCAAGATAGACCGGTCGTTCATCAACAACCTGCCCGACGATGAAAACGACTGTGCCATCACGCTCTCGATCATAGGTCTTGCACGCGGGCTGGGCCTTTCCGTGGTAGCAGAGGGCGTGGAACTGGAGTCCCACGAAGCCTGGCTTTTCGACAAGGGTTGCGACTACCTCCAGGGCTACCGGTACAGCAAGCCCCCGCCCTTCGCGGACATTTGTGCCAAATTCCTCAATCATCCGGCCTGACCGGGCAACGCAAGGCCGGCAAATATCGACAGCACCTCCATAAAGCTTGCTTCCGGTCTCGCCCGCACCACCACAGACTCGCCCGAGACCGGATGTTCAAAGGCAATCGCCGTGGCCGCCAGCATCAACCTGCCCTGGCCGAAACGTTCGGCAAAGTAGCGATTTTGACGCCCGCGGCCGTGATTGGCATCTCCGATGATCGGGTGGTGAATGTGCTTCATGTGCCGCCGAAGCTGATGCTTCCGTCCGGTCTCCGGATACAGCTCCACGACCGCGTACCTGCTGCTTGGGTATTTCTCGATGGCCACCGGAATCTCGGTGGTTGCCAGGGTCCGGAAACGGGTTAAGGCCTCGCGAACCGGTTGCTCGGAACCTTTCAGCCGGCGATCCTCGGGCTCCTCCCTCAACGGGTGGTCAATCTCGCCCTGCGCTGGCGGCCACCCTCGCACCATCGCCAGGTAGGTCTTTCGAACCGATCCCGCCATCATCGCCAGCCCGAGGCGACGCGCCGTTTCGCTGTCTCTGGCAAACGCCAGGACACCAGAGGTCGGCCGATCCAGTCGATGCACCGGGTAAACGTGCTCTCCGCCATTCAGCGCCCGTGCATACTGCAGCGCAAACTCCGTTTCGTGTCGGTCAATCGGGCTTCGATGCACCAGCAGGCCTGCCGGTTTGTGAACCACAAGCAGGTACTCATCGCGGTAAAGAAGTGTCAGGGGGTTGGAATTCTGCATCAGGCGTTGCGCATCCGTCCGGCCAGACTCCTTAGCGACTGGCCGGCCCGGTTTCCCAGCACCAGCAGGGCCGGTGTCAGCAAAAGCGTCAGCACGGTGGCAAAGGTGAGCCCGCCGGCAATAGCGCTGGACAGCTGGGTCCACCACTGGGTGGAGGGCGCGCCCAGGCCCAGGGATGGCGTGAGCAGATCCACGTTGACACCAAGAACCATGGGCATCAGGCCCAGTACCGTCGTGATCGCGGTGAGCAGCACCGGCCTCAGACGCAGGCAGCCGGTTTCCAGCGCTGCCTCATAGGCGCCCAGCCCTTCCTTACGCATCTGGTTGTAGGTGTCAATCAGAATGATGTTGTTGTTCACCACAATTCCGGCCAGGGCAATGGTGCCCATGCCAACCATCACAATGCCGAAGGACTGGCCGTTCACCAGCAGCCCCAGCAGCACGCCGGCGGTGGACAGCACAATGGCGGAGAGAATCAGGAACGTCTGGTACAGGGAATTGAACTGGGTAACCAGGATCAGCAGCATCAGGCCAATAGCCACCAGGAACGCGGTGGCCAGGAAGTTTGAAGCCTGCTGCTGGTCTTCATTCTCGCCAGCGAACTTCACCGATACGCCCTCTGGCGGCTCAGGCATCGCGGCCTGGAGTGAGCGCAACAGTTCATCCACCCGACGGCCCTCGGCCAGCTCGGATTTGATGGTGACGGTACGCTGGCCATCCACCCGCACAATGCTGTTGGTCTTGTCACCCGGGCGCAGGTCCACGAATTCCGACAACGGCACCTGGCCCCTCGGCGTGTTGATGGTCTGCCGCTGTAGATGGTCCAGTTCCCGCCAGTTGTTGGGCACGCGGACCACAATATCGACTTCGTCCCGCACGTCTTCCGGCCGGTAGGTAGCCAGAACCAGGCCGTTGGTCACCAGCCTCACCGCACTGCCGATACCCAGTACGTCCGTGCCGAAACGCGCCGCTGCCTCACGGTCCACCTGCAGCCGCCACTCGATTCCCGGCAGGCTGCGGTCGTCCTCGATGTCCACGAAGCCGCCCAGCTCGCGCATCTTTTCCTTGATCTCATTCACGTAGCCATTCAGGTTTCCGGCACTGCGGCTGCTCACCTGCAGCTCAATGGGCTTGCCCTCGGCCGGTCCGCCCTCCTGTTTCCGGAACTCCAGCTCTATGCCGGGAATGTCCGCCGTCAGATCCCGGAAGTCCTCCAGAATGGCACTGGCCGGGCGACGGGTGAACCAGTCGGTAAACTGAAACTGCAGAACACCGATCACGTCCGGCGCCAGCTGGGAGCCGGGGCGAACCATTGAACGGGCGTATAGAGCCTTCACCTCAGGCATGCCACGCAGACGCTGTTCCACTTCCCGCACAATGGCATCCCGCTCCCAAACGGAGAGATCGCCCCGGGCCCTGACCTGCACCTGCGCCGAATCCGGCTCCACGCTCGGGAAAAACTCCACCCCATGGTTGAAACGTGCATAGGCCACGTAGATCACGCCAATCACCAGCAGCACGCCCACCAGAGTCAGACCCGGCGATTGCAGAAGCCTGGACAGCAACTGGCGATACCCTCGCATCAGCTGCCCGCCCGGCTGCGTGTTGAGCGACCGCCGGCCACCACTGACGCTGCCAAGCACTGGCAGGAACACCAGCGCCATCGCCAGGGAAGCGATAAGGCAGATGATCACCGTCAGCGGCAGGAACTTCATGAACTCACCCACCACACCGGGCCAGAACAGCAGTGGCAAGAATACCGCCAGCGTAGTCGCGGTGGAGGCGATGATGGGCCAGGCCATGCGGCTGGCCGCCTCGGCCCAGGCGTGCCTGACCGGATGGCCCTCGGTCAGGTTTCGGTCCGCCAGTTCAGAGACCACGATGGCGCCGTCCACCAGCATGCCCGCCACCAGAATCAGGCTGAACAGCACCACGATGTTGAGAGTGAGACCCATACTCCAGATCACCAGGATGCCGGTGAGGAAGGCGCCCGGAATGGTCAGGCCGACCATCACGGCCGACCTCGGCCCCATGGCCGCAATCACCACGATCAGCACCAGCACGATGGCCGTCAGCACGTTATTGAGCAAATCGCTGAGGATGTCCCGCACTTCCTGGGACTGGTCCATGATGTAGCGGATTTCCAGGGAATCGGGCAGTTGCGGCCGGGCCTCCTCGATCAGCGCCCGAACCCGGGCGATGGTCTCGATGATGTTGGCGCCGGCGCGCTTGGACACTTCCAGCACCAGGGCCGGCTCACCGTTGATGCGGGCAAAACCGTTGGGGTCCTTGAAGGTGCGCTGGAGCATGGCAACGTCGCCAAAGGTCACCACCGTGTCGCCGTCCACCTTCACCGGCATCGACATGACATCCTCGATGGTCTCGATCACCCCGGGTACCTTGAGGGCCATGCGGCCGTTGCCGGTGTCGAGAGAGCCTGCCGCCACCAGCTGGTTGTTCCGGGTAACCAGGGCGGCCAGCTGGTCAAAATCAATGCCGTAGCTCTCCAGCACCTGGGGGTCCACCACGATCTCGAGCAGATCCTCCCGGTCGCCGCCGATGTCGACTTCCAGCACTTCCGGAATGGACTCGATGGCATCCTGGAACCGCCGGGCAATGGTAATCAGCTCACGTTCCGAGAGCGGGCCAGAGAGCCCCACCGACAGCACCGGGAACAGCGATACGTTGATCTCGTTCACCCTCGGCTCGTCCGCCTCCTCGGGCAGCTTGGTGCGGGCCGTATCCACCTTCTCCCGCACGTCCTGCAGCGCTTTGTCCGGGTCGAAGCCGGCATCGAACTCCAGCATCACCGAAGCATGGCCTTCCGAGGCGGTACCGCGCATTTCCTTGATGCCTTCCAGGGTACGCAGCTCCTGCTCCATCGGGCGCACCAGTAAGCGCTCCGCGTCCTCCGGACTGATGCCATCTAGCGTCATGGAGACGTAGATCATCGGAATGGTGACGTCGGGATTGGCTTCCTTGGGGATGGTCTGGAACGCCACCAGCCCGCCCAGAATCAGGAACAGCAGGGTCAGCAACGTGGTCCGGCTACGATCGATGGCGGCAAAAATGAGGGTGCGCATCGGCTCTAGCCCCGGTTTTCAGCAGCATCAACGGGCACGACCTGCTCGCCAACACCGACAAACCCGCCGCCCCGGGTGATCAAGCGGATCTCATCCGGCAGACCGGTCACCCAGGCCCCCTCGGTGGACACGCTCAGCAGCTTCACCCGGCCGAACGCCACCTCATTGTCACCGTTCACGTACTTCACCCCGGGCCGTCCATCGTCGCCGAGCGAGAGATAGGCCGGCGAAATGAACATGGCCTTAACCTCCGGCAGGGCCACACGCAGGCTGGCGCTGCCGCCGGCGATCCGCTTGCGATCCGGGTTCTCCACCGCAATTTCCACCGCAAAACTGCGGGTTTCCGGTGACGCGGCACTGGCCACAAAGGTAACCACGCCCGAGAGCTGGCTGCCGTCCAGAAGATCCACCCGAACCGCCTGGCCCGGCGCGACATCGGCCACGGACTGCTGGGGCACCCGGGCGGTTGCTTTCAGGCGATCCACCTGTACCAGCTCAAGCAGCGGCGAGCCAATCTGCACCAGGTCGCCGGTATCCACGGATTTCTGGTTGATGATGCCATCAAAGGGCGCTTCCGGAGTCAGGTGGTCGACCACCTGCCGGGCGCTGGTCAGCTCGGCTCTCGCGGCGGCCAGCTCACTTTCCAGCCCCAGCACCTCGGATTCTGCCGCCAGGTTGCCCGACCGCAGGCGCCGGGCCGCCGCCAGATCAGCCTCCAGTTTCTTTACCCGGGACTGCCAGCGCAGAACCTCGGCACTGCGCCCTTCATCAGAGATCTCCAGCAGTTTCTGACCCTGGCGTACCTGTTCTCCCAGCCCCACAGAAAGGGATTCCACCCGGCCCGACACCTGGGCACTGAGCAGCACCGAACGCCAGGGCTCAAGCTGGCCCTGGAGCATAAGTCCGGGCTCATGGAGCCTGGCACTCAGGGTTTCCACCTGTACGCTGGTGAGCGAGTCTTCGGCGTTCTCCTGGCGTTCCGGCACTTCCTCGCTGGCCACCTTCACTTCTCCGGTCGCCATCCAGATCACCAGAACCACCACGATGAGAAGGGAGAGCCCGATCGACCCCCATTTTGCTTTCGTCATTGAATGCTCTCTGTAAATAAGGCTTGCGCCCGGCCAAAAACGTGGGTTAGATTCTACACAGAATCGTTTTATGAATTCAGAGCAGACCGTCGATTTTATGAATCTCAACTCAGTGATTGTCCTTGTGAAGCTCGTCCTGGTGGTCGTGGTACCGTCCGGGGGCTTTTGCGTGGACAAGCGGGTGAGATAGCGACAACCTGACAAGACACCAGAAACCCCCGGCACCGAAAGGTCCCGGGGGTTTCTTTTTTTACGGCAAAAGAAAAGGGAAAAACGACCATGAACGGCGCACAGCACATTCTTGAAGCGTTCCACCGCCACCACATCAGCACGGTTTTCGGTTACCCGGGCGGCTGCATCATGCCGCTCTACGACGCGCTGGTGGACGATGTGGGCGTGGAACACGTGCTGTGCCGCCACGAACAGGCCTGCGCCCTGGCCGCCGACGGCTATGCCCGGGCCAGTGGCAAGCTGGGCGTGTGCATTGCCACCTCCGGGCCCGGCGCCACCAACCTGATTACCGGCGTGGCCAACGCCCACCGGGATTCCATTCCCATGCTGGTGATCACCGGCCAGGTGCCCTCCGGGCTGATCGGCACCGACGCCTTCCAGGAAACCGACGTACTGGGTATGGCCCTGGGCATCGTGAAACACAGCTACCTGATCGACGATGCCGACAGCCTGCCCGGCATCCTGGAAGAGGCGATTGAACTCGCCCAGAGCGGTCGCCCCGGGCCGGTGTGGATTGATATCCCTAAGGACCTGTTGCTGACCGAAGTGGCCGACGCGCCCCTACCTCGACAGGCGACAGCCTCCAACGCCGCTCCGGATCTGACCGAGGTGCTGGCCATGCTGCGCGCCGCCCGCAAGCCCCTGCTCTACAGCGGTGGTGGCGTCAGCCTGGCCCACGCCGAGGACAGTTTCCGGACCTTCGCCGAAACCTCTGCCCTGCCTGCGGTTGTTACCCTGAAGGGCATCGGCAACCCCGGCAAACACAACCCCTACAATCTGGGCATGCTGGGCATGCACGGCTCCCGGGCCGCCAACAAGGCGGTGGACGAATGCGACCTGCTGCTGGTGATCGGCGCCCGCCTGGACGACCGGGCCACCGGCAAGCTGGACGGCTTCGCGCCGAACGCCCGGCTGATTCACATCGACGCGGACGCCGCCGAGATCAACAAACTGCGCCCGGCCGACATGGCTATACGAGGCGACCTGAACACAATCCTGAAGGGGCTGACCTGCGCACTTTCGGACAACCCTCTGGCCATCGGCCCCTGGCAGAAACAGTGCCGAACCTGGCATACCACCGGCGGTTTCCATGCGGCCGACAACGAGGAGCCCCTGGCCCCGATCACCGGCCCGGCCTTTATCCGCCAGCTGTCACGCATTGCCCCGGACGACACCGTCATCGCCTGCGACGTGGGCCAGCACCAGATGTGGGTTGCCCAGCACTACGAGTTCGACCACCCGCGCCACCACCTCACCAGCGGCGGCCTGGGTACCATGGGCTTCGGCCTGCCCGCGGCCATCGGCGCCCAGTTTGCGGATCGCAACAGCACCGTCATCAACGTCACCGGGGACGGCTCGTTCATGATGAACGCCCAGGAGCTGGCCACCATCCGCCGCTACAACCTGCCGGTGAAACTGATCGTCATGGACAACCAGTGCCTGGGCATGGTCCGCCAGCAGCAGGAGCTGTTCTACAACAACAGGGAAAGCCAGATAAACCTGGACGACAACCCCGACTTCGTGGCCATGGCCCGGGCCTTCGACATCCCGGCCCTGCACATCGAACGCACCGACCAGATCCGCCGGGGCATCGAAACCATACTGGCCTACAACGGCCCGATGCTGCTGCATGTGGCCATCAGCCGCGAGGAAAACGTCTGGCCCATCGTCAAACCCGGCGCCAGCAACATCGACATGATCGACGAAACCCGACGCACCGCAAACAACAAGCAGGAGCAAGTAGCATGAACCCGCAAAGCCAGCCAGCAACGCCCAGCTACACCATCCACTGCCGAATGAATCAGGAAGCGGCCGCCCTGGAACGCCTCTGCCAGGTGGTCCGCATCCGCGGGTTCCGAATCGCCACCATGGCGGTAGAAACTGCCGGTGAGCACCTGAACATCGCCCTCACCCTGGAGGGCACCCGGCCGATCGCCATGTTGCAGTCGCAACTGGAGAAGCTGCATACGGTTGCTGAGGTTGCCCTGGCGGCTGGTTCTGCTGCCCGTTCTCGTTCGGCTTGAGCTTTGGGGGACTGGCTTTTTCGTAGCCTGAGGTTTGGCGGGCAGGTACGCGGGTGGCGGTATTTTTTCTTCGGGGAAAAGAACTCGCTTCGCTCAGACATCTTTTCCCTGTCAGAAAAAATACCGCCACCCCCTACCGACGGGCAGAAACGATAGGCCGAATGAAAGACGAAGGAATTAATGCGGGAAGATAGAGCTTGTAGTTTGTAGGTCGGATTAGCGAAGCGTAATCCGACAAAAACCTGTTGGATTACGCCTGCGGCTAATCCAACCTACAAAAGCAAAAAATGTCTTTAAGTCGGTGAACCCGTGTTGCACGTCGGCGCGGGGTGGTAGGTGGATTTTTCGCCGGAAAAAGGTGTCTGAGCGAAGCGAGTTCTTTTTCCAAGAAAAATCCACCTGCCACCCCGCAGGCCCGCCCCTCAACCAACAGGCTAAAAAGGCGGGCCCAATCCGAAGTTATCGGCCGAACAGTTACCAGGCCTTATAGGGCAGGAACTTCCCGTTCATGGTGACCACCACCCGGTCGCCCTTCGGGTTCTCCTCCTTCTCGATGTCCATGGTGAAATCGATGGCACTCATGATGCCGTCACCGAACTTCTCGTGAATGAGTTCCTTCATGGTGTCGCCGTAAACGCCAACCACTTCATACAGACGGTAGATCAGCGGATCCTGGGGCACGGCACCATCCCAGGCTTTCTTCGGGCACACCTGCAGGGCTTCGGCCACCGGCTTTTCCAGGCCCAGGGTTTCGCACAGGGCGAACGCCTTGTCTTCGGTGAGGCTGTTCATGCCCAGGGCGGCCGAGGTGGTGAACACCGGGGACATGCCGATGGCTTCGGCAATGGCTTCCCAGGTCATGCCCTTGGCGACTTTGGCTTCCAGGATTTTGGCGGTCATCAGTTCTTTGTTCATCATGGCTGTTTTCCTCTCTTGGGTTGTTACGTCAGGCATTCACCGCGCGAGCGGCGGTATCGGATTCGGTGGCCTCGGGTGCCGGTTGGCTGAGGCCCTTGGCAGGTTCGGCGACTTTCGGGGTTCCGTCTTTTTCCGGCAGGGCCGAGCCGCTGCGGTTCACCAGGAAGTCCACCAGGTAATCCCGGGTCTTGTGGTAGGCCGGGTTCTGGAAGATGGTGGAGCGTGCCCGCGGGTGCGGGATGTCCACTTTCACGCTCTCGGCAATCCGCGCGTTGGGGCCGTTGGACATCAGGAAGATGCGGTCGGACAGCAGGATGGCCTCGTCCACGTCGTGGGTAATCATGAAGACGGTCTGGCGGGTTTCTTCCCAGATTTTCACCAGCTCGTCCTGGATCACGCCCCGTGTCAGGGCATCCAGCGCGCCGAATGGTTCGTCCAGCAGCAGCAGTTCCGGCTGGGTGGCGAAAGCCCGGGCGATGCTCACCCGCTGGCGCATTCCGCCTGAGAGCTGCGAAGGCTTGCGGTTCATGGCGTGCTCCAGGCCCACCATTTTCAGGTAGCGCTCGCTGTGCTCTCTCACCTTTTCCTTGGACCAGCTCGGCCAGCGCGCTTTCACGGCAAACACGATGTTGTTAAGGGCGGTTTTCCAGGGCAGCAGGCTGTAGTTCTGGAACACCACACCGCGCTCCAGGCCCGGACCCTTTACTTCCTTGCCGTTCATTACCACGTTGCCGGCGCTGGCTTCGTCCAGGCCTGCCAGCACGTTCAGGATGGTGGATTTGCCGCAGCCGGAGTGGCCGATGATGCAGACAAACTCCCCTTTCTCCAGGGCAAAGCGGACATCCTCGAAGACGGTCAGCTCACCGCCCTGGCCGTCCGGGTAGATCTTGGACAGACCATCTACTTCCAGGAATGATTTCGTCATAACAGGTCTCCGTTCGGAGGGTTGAGGCCGGCACCGAAAACCGGTGCCGGGCCGCTCATTCTTTGTATTCCACCAGTTTCTGGGCCTTGCCCAGGGCCAGGTCCAGCAGCATGCCCACCACCCCGATCATGAGGATGGAGAAGATCACACTGGCCAGATCCAGGTTGTTCCATTCGTTCCACACGTAGTAACCAATGCCAGTGCCGCCTACGAGCATCTCTGCGGCTACAATCACCAGCCAGGCGATGCCGATGGAGATGCGCATGCCGGTCAGGATGGTGGGCGCCGCGGCCGGCAGGATGACCGTGAGTGCGGTCTTAATGGGGCTGAGTTCGTGGGTGCGGGCCACGTTCACCCAGTCCTGCCGGACGTTAGCCACACCAAAGGCGGTGTTCAGCAGCATCGGCCAGATCGAGCAGATGAAGATCACGAAAATGGCCGAGGCGTCGGAATCCTGGATGATGAACAGCGCCAGAGGCATCCAGGCCAGGGGCGAAATAGGCCGCAGTACCTGAATGTACGGGTTCAGGGCTTTGTACATCAGCGGCGACATGCCGATCAGGAAGCCGACGGGCAGTGCGATGGCCATGGCCGCCAGGTAGCCGGTGAGTACCCGGTACACCGAGTAGGCCAGCTGGATGCCGATGCCCTTGTCGTTGGCGCCGGCGTCATAGAACGGGTTGGACAGCTCGGCCCAGGCCAGCTTGATCACCTCCGAGGGCGGCGGCACCCGGGATTCCTGGTCGGCCCCACCCATCAGGCGCTCGTACTCGGTCATGGCCGCGTCCGCTTCCGGCGGCTGGGTTGCCATTTCCCAGAGCCCCAAGGCCAGAATCAGGAACGACACCGACAGCAGGGCTGCGCGTACGTTCAGGGAAGCCATGGTTACACCCTCCCGATGGCAAAGCTGCGGGCGTACTCTTCCGCGCTGTCCGGATCGAAGGTCTTACCCATGATGGTGTGGGTCTTGTAGGTCTTGTCCGGCGCGCTGTAACCCATCTCTTCCATTAGCTTGCCGGTCTCACCGGCCAGGTAAACCTGCTCGGCGATGCCCTTGTAGTCCACATCGCCCTCGATGTAACCCCAGCGCTTCATCTGGGTGAGGATCCACACGCCCATGGAATGCCAGGGGAACGGGTCAAAATCGATGCGGTCGGGCACGTTCTTCACTTCACCCAGGCCGTCGGCGTAGTAGCCGGTCAGCACCTGCTGGATCACCGGAACCGGCTGGTTCAGGTAGTTCTTGGGCGCGATGGCCTCGGAGATTTCCTTGCGGTTCTCCGGGTTGTTGGAGTACTGCGTGGCATCAATGATGGCCCGCAAAAGAGCGCCATAGGTGTTCGGGTTCTCGGTGGCGAACTGCTGGCTGCAGGCGAAGGCGCAGCAGGGATGGCCTTCCCAGATGTCTTTGGTGAGCATGTGGATGAAGCCTACCTTCTCCCACACGGCACGCTGGTTGAACGGGTCCGGGCTCAGGTAGCCATCCAGGTTACCGGCGCGCAGGTTGGCCACCATCTCGGGTGGCGGAACCACGCGGATCTGCACGTCCTTGTCCGGATCAATGCCGTTCTCGGCCAGGTAGTAACGAAGCAGGAAGTTGTGCATGGAGTACTCGAACGGCACCCCGAACTTGAAGCCTTTCCACTGCTTGGGATCGCGCTTGTCCTTGTGATCGACGTGCAGCACGATGGCCTGGCCGTTGATGTTCTCTACCGCCGGCATGATGAATGGCTCCGGCGTGGAGCCTGCACCCATGGTCATGGCGAGCGGCATGGGAGTGAGCATGTGGGAAGCGTCGTATTCACCGGCCAGGGACTTGTCCCGGGCCACCGCCCAACCAGCGGTCTTGGTGACGGTTACATCCAGGCCATAGCGCTCATAGAAGCCCATGGGGTGGGCCATGATGATCGGCGTGGCGCAGGTAATGGGCACAAAGCCCACGTTCAGTTTGGTTTTTTCCAGTTTGCCGAGGGATTCCTTCACCGCGGCCTTGGCCTTGTCCATAGGGAACACGCTGCCGAGCAGTGCGGCCGCGGTGCCGGCGCCCATCATCTTCATGAAGCTGCGGCGGCTGTGGTCGTTGTGGCCGAACACGGAGCGCACCACGGCACTCTCGATGGCGCGGTCCATCATCGCTTCGGAGTCCATTCGCTCCTCTGCTGCGCCCTGGTGGCTGGCCGCAGGTTTCAGGTCAAGTGAAATGGACGGCGCACTGTCACCGGGCTGGCACTCATGGCAGCCGCAGTTTTTTGCGTGAATCAGGGACTTGTCACCGTCAAAGGGATTTCCAAGGCTTTTCGTGGTCATTGGGCACTCTCCTGGGTATTGGACCTGGTTTTCAGGGTGTTTCTGCACTCTTTTGGTGCTACTAACGGTGCGGCTCGGACCCGGTGGCGACATCGCATCGGGTCGGCTACGCGTTCTGAAGGTGATATGGCAGGGTTTGTGCCAAGTCCGAATATTTTTTCAAGGCACTGTTTTCTTTGCTTTTTTATGGGTACCGCTGCTTAACCGTGCACTACGATTTTTCGTAATTAACGATTTTTCGTAGTGCTGATTGCGATATTTCGTAGTTGGCATGGGGTTTGTACTGACCAGTTCAGACTGACCCAGGACATCGCCATGAACACCGACACTCGCATTGCGCTCTTCGACAACCTGGAGTGGATTGATCACCTGCCGGAAGCGGCCCTGCTGGTGGATGCCGGCCGCGACCTGATCCTCGCTGCCAACGGCGCCATGGGCCGACTGATCGGTACTGATCGCAAGTCGATAAGCGGTAAGCCCTGCACTCAGCTTTTCACCGATCAACGCCCGCAGCTGATTGCCTTTACCGAGGAAACCCTGTTCCGCAGCCAGGGCTGGAGCCGGGATTTCTTCCTGCAGCACCGGGACGGCCATACGGTGGAACTGGAAATTTCCTCCTCGCGGGTAGGTGAGGCCGAATCCCAGAACCTGCTGTTGCTGCTGCGGGACCGGCGCCAGCTGCGCACCCTGAGGGAGCGTCACGATGCCAACCACTACCACCGGGGCGGCCTGCTGGAATGGCGCCGGGTGGAGGAACTGTTCAAGGACATGGAGCGGGAAAACCAGCTGATCCTGCATGCGGTGGGCGAAGGCATTTACGGGGTGGACGCCGAGGGCCGCACCACCTTCGCCAATCCGGCGGCAGAACGCATGCTGGGCTGGCGCATTGATGAGCTCATGGGGCGAGTAATCCATCGGGTTGTGCATCACTCCCACGAGGACGGCTCCATTTTTCCACTCAAGGAATGCCCCATCTACGCCGCCTTCCGGGATGGCAGCGTCAAGCGTGTGGGTGAGGACTGGTTCTGGCGCAAGGATGGCAGCGGTTTCCCGGTGGAATACACCAGTACGCCCATCCTCGATAACGGTCATCCGGTGGGCGCCGTCGTTGTGTTCCGGGACATCTCCTCCCGCCTGGAAGCGCGCAAAGAGTTACAGGAGGCGCTGAAGGAAGTGGAGTCCCTCAAACACCGCCTGGAAATGGAAAACGCCTACCTGCAGGAGGAACTGAGCGCCGAATACCACTTCCACGAGATCTTCGGCCAGAGCGATGCCATCAAGGCCATTGTGCGGCGCATCGGCATGGTGGCTCCCACCGATGCCAACGTGCTGATCACCGGCGAGTCCGGCACTGGTAAGGAGTTGATTGCCCGCGCCATCCACCAGTCCAGCAGCCGGCGCGACCGCCCTCTGATCCGGGTGAACTGTGCTGCCATTCCCAAGGACCTGTTCGAGAGCGAGTTCTTCGGCCACATCAAGGGCGCCTTTACCGGTGCCGTCAGCGACCGGGTGGGCCGGTTCGAGCTGGCCGACGGCGGCACCCTGTTCCTGGACGAAGTGGGGGAAATCCCGCTGGAACTTCAGGGCAAACTGCTGCGGGTGCTGCAGGACCAACAGTTCGAGCGGGTGGGCGAAAACCGGACCCGCGGCGTGGACGTGCGGGTGATTGCCGCCACCAACCGCGACCTCAAAGCCGAGGTCCAGCAGAAGAGCTTCCGGGAGGACCTCTATTTCCGACTGAACGTCTTCCCCATCGAGTCCGTGCCCCTGCGACGTCGCCTGGAGGACATCCCGATTCTGGCCCAGGAATTCCTCAACCGGGCCTGCCAGAAATTCAACCGCCCCACCCTGGTCCTGCGGGAAAAGGACGTGGAAACCCTGAAGGCCTACCACTGGCCGGGCAACGTGCGGGAGTTGGAGAATGTGATTGAGCGTCAGGTGATCACCGCCGACGGGCGCCTGGATCTGGATCTGCTGGGGCAGGATACAGCCGCCCTGACGCCCAGCGTACCAACACCGCCGACCAGGCATTTTGACGGTGATTTGCTGACAGAAGAGGAACTTCGGGAACTGGAGAAGCGAAACCTGGTTCGTGCGCTTAGAATCAGCGGCGGGCGGGTGTTTGGCGACGATGGCGCCGCGGCGCTTCTCGGCGTAAAGCCCACCACCCTTACATCAAGGCTGAAAAAACTGAAAATCGAACCGAGGCATTATCAGGCCGGGGCGTGATGCCCCGGCCCGAAGCGAGTTTACATCAACTCGATGGCAACAGCGGTACCCTCACCACCCCCAATACACAGTGAAGCCACGCCACGCTTGAGGCCACGCTGCTTGAGCGCGTTGATCAGTGTCACGATGATGCGCGAGCCCGAGGATCCAATCGGGTGCCCCAGGGCGCAGGCGCCGCCGTGCACGTTGACCTTCTCCGCCGGCAGCTTGAGCTCATTCATGGCGGCCAGGGTCACCACCGCGAAAGCCTCGTTGATCTCGAACAGATCCACGTCATCCTTGCTCCAGCCGGCTTTCTTGAGCACTTTCTCGATGGCACCAATCGGCGCCAGGGTGAATTCGGCCGGCAGGCGGGCGTGGGTGGCGTGGGCCACAATTCGGGCCTGGGGCACCAGGCCGCGGGCATCGGCTTCGCCTGCAGAAGCCAGTACCAGCGCGGAAGCGCCGTCGCTGATGGAGCTGGAGTTGGCTGCGGTTACCGAACCGTCCCTGGCGAAGGCGGGCTTCAGGTGCGGAATCTTCTCGGGCTTGGCGTTGCCCGGCTGTTCATCGGTATCCACCTCGGTATCACCGCTGCGGCCAGACACGGTTACCGGTACGATTTCGTCGCGGAACCAGCCGTTCTCGATCGCCGCCAGGGATTTCTGCAGGGAGGCGATGGCAAATTCGTCCATGGCCTGTCGGCTGATGTCGAACTTGTCGGCGGTGCGCTGGGCAAACACGCCCATCAGGCCGCCCTCGTAGGCGTCTTCAAGGCCATCGAGGAACATGCTGTCGAGCACCTGGCCATGGCCCATGCGCATGCCGCCGCGGGCCTTGGGCAGCAGGTACGGCGCCTGGCTCATGTTTTCCATGCCACCGGCGATCATGACGTTGTTGGTGCCGGCCTTGATCTGGTCGTGGGCCATGATGACGGCCTGCATGCCGGAGCCACACATTTTGTTGATGGTGGTGCAGCCGGAGCTGTCCGGGATGCCAGAGGCACGGGAGGCCTGGCGCGCCGGGGCCTGGCCGAGGCCGGCGGGCAGCACGCAGCCCATGATCACTTCCTGGATATCCGCCGGCTGCAGGCCGGCCCGCTCGATGGCGGCCTTGATGGAGATGGCGCCCAGCTGCGGGGAGCGTACCGAGCTCAGGGAGCCCATCATGCCGCCCATGGGGGTTCTTGCGGAGCCTGCGATTACCACATCATTGCTGTTCATTGGGTTGTCCTCCTGATTGGGTGTAGGGCCCGACCAGGGGGCTGGCTTCCCGGGACACGCTGTGAATACGTCCGTGTAAGCTTGGCTGCAGCATCCATGCTGCAGACAGTCCCGGGAAGCCAGCCCCCTGCCCGGCCCCCGAGCATTCGAGTTGCCTTCTTCAGGCCTTAAAAGCCTCTATTTCGTCAGGCTTTGCCCAGCACAGAGCGGGCAATAATTTCTTTCATCACCTCCGAGGTGCCGCCGTAAATCCGCTGCACCCTGGCGTCGATGAAGTTCCGGGAAATCGGGTATTCGGTGGTGTAGCCGTAGCCGCCGAACAGCTGCAAACAGCCATCGGCCACCCGGCACTGCATCTCGGTGGCGCTGTACTTGGCCATGGAGGCGGTGGGCGCATCCAGCTCGCCACGGTCGTACTGGTCGATGCACTGGTCCACGAACGCCTTGTTCACTCGGTAGTCGGTTTCCATGCGTGCGATTTCAAAGCGGGTGTTCTGCAGTTGGGCTAGTTTCTGGCCGAACAGTTCCCGCTCCTGGGCATAGGCAATGGTCAGGTCCAGGGAGCCACGGGCAGCGGCCACGCCAAGGGCGCCGATCACCAGGCGCTCTCGGGGCAGCTCGCGCATCAGGTACACGAAGCCCTGGCCTTCCTCACCAAGCAATGCAGACGCGGGAATGCGCATGTCGGAGAAGAACAGCTCGGAGGTGTCGCCGGAATGCTGGCCGATCTTGTCCAGGTTGCGGCCCTTGCTGTAGCCCGGCAGCGAGGTGTCTACCAGGAACAGGCTGATGCCACGGGCGCCGGCTTTCGGATCGGTTTTGGCGGCCACGATCACCATGTCGGCGTGCTGGCCGTTGGTGATGAAGGTCTTGGAGCCGTTGAGGATGTAATCGTCGCCGTCTTTGACCGCGCTGGTGCGGATGGCCTGCAGGTCACTGCCGGCGCCGGGTTCGGTCATGGCGATGGCACCAACGGCCTCGCCGGATACCAGTTTGGGCAGCCACTGCTGCTTCTGCGCTTCGTTACCAATGTGGCTCAGATACGGGGCAACAATGTCGGAATGCACCATCACGTTGGTGGACAGTGCGCCAAAGCCCATGCGGGCCAGCTCTTCGCCTACCACCACGGAAAACTGGAAGGGCGCGCCGATGCCGCCGCAATCCTCGGGCACGTCCACGCACAGCATGCCGGCGTCGCCCAGGGTGTTCCAGAGTTCTCTCGGTACCAGCCCGGATTTTTCCCAGGCTTCGTAGTGCGGCGTCACTTCCTTTTCCAGGACCTTGATGACGGACTCCCGGAACATCGTCAGTTCTTCTTTATCAACAGACACGGTCATGAATGTCTCCTGCTGTGAATGCTTTACTTGGGCGCCATGCGCAACGCGCAGTCGAGACGAATCACTTCGCCATTGAGCACCGGGTTTCGAACCATCTGGTCCACCATCATGCCGAACTCCTCCGGCTTGCCGAGGCGCTTGGGGAACGGCAGCGTGGCCGCCAGGCTCTCCTGCACTTCTTCAGGCATACCTGCCATCATGGGGGTCATGAACAGGCCGGGGGCAATCGTATTTACCCGGATGCCCTCGCGCGCCAGCTCACGCGCGGATTGAAGCGTCAGCGACACCACCCCGCCCTTGGAGGCACTGTAAGCGGCCTGGCCGATCTGGCCCTCGTAAGCGGCAATGGAGGCGGTATTGATAATCACGCCTCGCTCGCCCTCGGCGTTGGGCTCCCGCTGGGCCATGTCGGCGGCGGCCAGGCGCAGGATGTTAAAGGTGCCGATCAGGTTCACCTGAATCACCTTGCTGAATTTCTCCAGCGGCATCACACCCTCGCGGCCCAGGATTTTGCCAGCGGTGGCAATACCGGCGCAGTTCACCGCAATACCGCAGGGGCCGTGGGCTTCGCGGGCAGCATTGATGGCCGCCTCGGCGCTGTCGGCGGAGCTGACATCGCATTCCAGGAAGATCCCGCCGATGTCCTCGGCCACCTTTCGGCCCTGCTCCTTCTGCAGATCGAGAATCGCCACCTTGCAGCCGGCAGCGGCCAGCGCACGGGCCGCACCCTCACCCAGCCCGGACGCACCGCCTGTTACAATGGCCGGAACATTCTTGAATTCCATGGTTCACTCCTCTTTTCCGAATTCTGTTTGTTGAAAATTGGACCAGAAAACTACTTTACGTTTACGTAAACTTTATCTAACCTAAGTCGAAAAAGGAAATCGCAATGGTCGAAAAAAGAACGTTCAGCATCAGCGAACTCTCACAGGAGTTCGATGTCACGACTCGAAGCATCCGCTTCTATGAGGACCAGGGGCTTCTGAAGCCACGGCGCCGTGGACAGACACGCATCTTCAGCACCAAGGATCGTGTCCGCCTGAAACTGATCCTCCGTGGCAAGCGCATGGGCTTCACCCTGGCAGAAACCAAGGAGCTGTTCGACCTGTGGGACGAAACGCTCACCGGCAATGAAAAGCAGCTGCTGAAGATGCTCGAGATCCTCGAAGGCCGTAAAGCCATGCTGGAACAGCAGAAGAACGACATTGCCCAGGCAGAAATGGAAATAGACACCGCGGAAGCCCGGTGCCGGGAGGCACTGGCTGAGCTGCAGAAAAAGAAAGAAGCGCAGGCGCCGGCCAACGACGAAGCCAGGCAGCCCGCTGAAACCTGATAACAGAAACGCAAAGGTAGCCAACGATGAAATCACAGTACTCAGAGCTCAACTTCGGCCTCGGCGAAACCCTCGACATGCTCCGCGAGCAGGTCAACGGCTTCGCTGCCGCTGAAATCGCGCCCCGCGCCGAGGAAATCGACCGCAACAACGAATTTCCCATGGACCTGTGGCGGAAAATGGGCGACATGGGTCTGCTGGGTATCACTGTGAAAGAAGAATACGGCGGATCCGACATGGGCTACCTCGCCCACGTGATCGCCATGGAAGAAATCAGCCGTGCTTCCGCCTCCGTTGGCCTCTCCTACGGTGCCCACTCCAACCTCTGCGTGAACCAGATTCACCGCAACGGCACTGAAGAGCAGAAACAGAAATACCTGCCGAAACTCGTCAGCGGCGAGCACGTCGGCGCCCTGGCCATGTCCGAGCCCAATGCTGGCTCCGACGTTATCTCCATGAAACTGAGCGCCCGCGACGAAGGCGACCACTTCGTCCTGAACGGCAGCAAAATGTGGATCACCAACGGCCCGGATGCCCACACCTACGTTATCTACGCCAAAACCGACACCCAGGCCGGCTCTCGCGGCGTAACCGCCTTCATTGTTGAGCGCGACTACCCGGGCTTCAGCCGCCACCAGAAACTCGACAAACTCGGCATGCGCGGCTCCAACACCTGTGAACTGGTGTTCGAAGACTGCAAGGTTCCCCGCGAGAACATCCTCGGCGGCGAAGGCAACGGCGCCCGCGTACTCATGAGCGGCCTCGACTACGAACGCCTGGTCCTCTCCGGCGGCCCCCTGGGCATCATGCAGGCGGCCATGGACGTGGTGGTTCCCTACATCCGCGAGCGCAAACAGTTCGGCCAGGCCATCGGTGAGTTCGAACTGGTACAGGGCAAAGTCGCCGACATGTACACCTGGATGAACACCGCCAAGTCCTACGTCTACATGGTGGCCATGTCTGCCGACCGCGGCGGCGAAACCACCCGCAAAGACGCCGCCGGCGCGATCCTCTACTCCGCCGAAATGGCCACCAAAATCGCCCTTGACGCCATCCAGCTGCTCGGCGGTAACGGCTACATCAACGAATACCCGACAGGCCGCCTGCTGCGCGACGCCAAACTCTACGAAATCGGCGCGGGCACGTCTGAAATCCGCCGCATGCTGATCGGCCGCGAGCTGTACCTGAACAAGTAAGCAGCAGCGACAAGGCGAGGCCGTCCAATCCCTGCAGAGAGGACGGCCTGCTCCCAAGTTAAGACGAGGGAGTGGCAGGGTGTCTTTCCGGGAATGTCGGCGGCCATGGATGGCCGACGCCAAGCGCACATGGGTGAGGCAAGCGTTTATGAAGCGGAGCTTCATGCGCAGCCGAACGACAGCAATCTGCGATTGCTGGCCGGACCCCGCAAGGGGTGCTCGTAGCGGTTCCCGGGAGGAACGCCCGCCACACCCGGATGCCCCCGAATAAGAAGGCAGGGAAAATGACCATACTCCAAAGCAAAATCAATCCGCGGTCCGAAGAGTTCCAGGCCAACCAGGAATCCATGGCCAAGGCCGTCGCCGACCTCCGCGACAAAGTCGCCACCATCCAGCAGGGCGGCGGCCCCGACTACCAGAAGCGCCACACCGACCGGGGCAAACTGCTCCCCCGCGAGCGCATCAACCGCCTCCTGGACGACGGCTCCCCGTTCCTGGAAATCGGCCAGTTCGCCGCCTACAACGTCTACGGTGAAGAAGTCCCCGCAGCAGGCGTGATCGCCGGCGTGGGCCGCGTCTCCGGCACCGAGTGCATGATCATCGCCAACGACGCCACCGTAAAAGGCGGCAGCTACTACCCGCTGACGGTCAAAAAACACCTCCGGGCCCAGGAAATCGCCCTGGAAAACCGCCTGCCCTGCATCTACCTGGTGGACTCCGGCGGCGCCAACCTGCCCCGCCAGGACGAAGTCTTCCCGGATCGTGACCACTTCGGGCGCATCTTCTACAACCAGGCCCGCATGAGCGCCGACGACATCCCCCAGATCGCCGTTGTAATGGGCCTGTGCACCGCCGGTGGCGCCTACGTGCCCGCCATGGCCGACGAATCCATCATCGTACGCAACCAGGGCACCATCTTCCTGGCTGGCCCGCCGCTGGTAAAAGCCGCCACCGGTGAAGTGGTCAGCGCCGAAGACCTCGGCGGCGCCGATGTACACTGCAAGATCTCCGGCGTAGCCGACCACTACGCCGAAAACGACGCCCACGCCCTGGAAATCGCCCGGCGCAGCGTTGCCAACCTCAACCGCCGCAAGCCGGTACCCGTGGAAGTCCAGAAGCCCCGGGCACCGCTGTACGACGCCGAAGAAATCTACGGCATCGTGGGCACCGACCTGCGCAAACAGTTTGACGTGCGCGACGTGATTGCGCGCATTGTCGACGGTTCCGAGTTCGACGAATTCAAACGCTATTACGGCCAGACCCTGGTCACCGGCTTTGCCCACATTCACGGCTACCCGGTGGGCATCATCGCCAACAACGGCATTCTGTTCAGCGAAGCGGCCCAGAAAGGCGCCCACTTCATTGAGCTCTGCTGCCAGCGCAACATTCCGCTGCTGTTCCTGCAGAACATCACCGGCTTCATGGTTGGCCAGAAATACGAGGCCGAGGGCATTGCCAAGCACGGCGCCAAGATGGTCATGGCCGTGGCCTGCGCCAACGTGCCCAAGATCACCGTGCTGATCGGTGGCTCCTTCGGTGCAGGCAACTACGGCATGTGTGGCCGCGCCTACAGCCCCGACTTCCTGTGGATGTGGCCGAACGCCCGCATCTCCGTCATGGGTGGCGAGCAGGCCGCCGGCGTACTGGCCCAGGTGAAGCGCGAAGGCATGGAGCGCAAGGGCCAGCAGTGGAGCGCCGAAGAAGAAGCCGAGTTCAAGAAGCCGGTCATCGACAAATACGAAGAGCAGGGCCACCCCTACTACGCCAGCGCCCGCCTGTGGGACGACGGCGTAATCGACCCGGCCCAGACCCGGGAAGTGGTCGCCCTGAGCCTCTCTGCCACCCTTAACCGACCCGCCAAGCCCACGCGCTTTGGCGTGTTCCGGATGTGATCGGGGAGACTGCCATGACAGACAACGAAACCGCAGTCCTGCTCAACCGGCGCGACGATGGCGTGGCCGAGGTGGTGCTTAACCGCCCGGACAAACGCAACGCCTTCGACGACGTGATCATCCAGCAACTGATCGGCGCCCTAACCGCCGTGAACGCCGACGACAGCGTAAAGGTGGTGATCCTGCGCTCCGAGGGCAAGCACTTCTCCGCCGGTGCCGACCTTGGCTGGATGCGCCGCATGGCCGAGAACACCCGCCAGGAAAACCTGGACGACTCCCGGGAACTGGCGCGGCTGATGAACGTGCTCAACCACCTGTCCAAGCCGGTGATCGGTCTGGTACAGGGCGCCGCCTTCGGTGGCGCGGTGGGCCTCGCCGCTTGCTGCGACATTGTCATCGCCACCGAGAAATCCAGCTTCTGCCTGAGCGAAGTAAAGCTGGGCCTGATTCCGGCGGTGATCAGCCCCTACGTGGTGCGCGCCATCGGCGAGCGCCAGGCCCGGCGGTATTTCATCTCCGCCGAAGTGTTTACCGCAAAGCAGGCACAGGAATACGGCCTCGTGCACATCGTCTGCGACGACGTCGACACCATGAACGCCCGCTGCAACGACATGCTCCAGCAACTGGCCATGAACGGGCCCGAGGCCATGAAAGCCGCAAAGGACCTGGTATTTGCCGTCAGCCACAAGCCCATCAGTGCCGACGTGATTGACGACACCGCACACCGCATCGCGGATATCCGGGTGGGTGAAGAAGGGCAGGAAGGGCTCAGCGCCTTCCTGAACAAGCGCAAGGCCAACTGGGTTCCGGAGGAAGAATAACAATGTTCAGCAAGATTCTGATCGCCAACCGGGGCGAAATCGCCTGCCGGATCATACAAACCGCCCACCGCATGGGCATCCGCTGCGTCGCGGTTTATTCAGACGCAGACGCCAACGCCCGCCACGTGGCCATGGCCGACGAGGCTTTCCACATTGGCCCGGCACCCAGCGGTGAAAGCTACCTGAAGGCCGAGAAGATCATCCAGGTCGCGAAGGAAAGTGGCGCCCAGGCCATCCACCCGGGCTATGGCTTCCTGTCGGAGAACACCGGCTTTGCCGAGGCCTGCGAGGCCAACAACATTGTGTTCATCGGCCCGCCCTCCTCGGCCATTGCCGCCATGGGCTCCAAGTCCGCGGCCAAGGCCATCATGGAGAAAGCCGGCGTCCCGCTGGTACCGGGCTACCACGGCGACGACCAGTCGGTGGAAACCCTGCGCGCCGAAGCCGAGAAATGCGGCTTCCCGCTGCTGCTCAAGGCCGTGGCCGGCGGCGGCGGTAAAGGCATGCGCGTGGTACAGAGCATGGCCGAGTTCGACGACGCCCTGGCCGCGGCCAAGCGTGAAGCCAAGAACGCCTTCGGCAACCCGGACATGCTCATCGAACGCTACCTGACCCAGCCCCGGCACGTGGAAATCCAGGTGTTCTGTGACCAGGACGGCAAAGGTGTGTACCTGGCCGAGCGCGACTGCTCCGTACAGCGCCGCCACCAGAAAGTCCTGGAAGAAGCCCCGGCCCCGGGCCTGAGCGAAGACACCCGCAAAGCCATGGGCGAAGCCGCCGTGCGCGCGGCCCAGGCCATCAACTACGTGGGCGCCGGCACCGTCGAGTTCCTGTACGACGTGGACGGTTCCTTCTTCTTCATGGAAATGAACACCCGCCTGCAGGTGGAGCACCCGGTCACCGAAATGGTCACCGGCCAGGACCTGGTGGAATGGCAGCTGAAAGTGGCCTGGGGCGAGCCCCTGCCCCTGGAACAGTCGCAGGTGAAAACCCGGGGACACGCCCTGGAAGCGCGGATCTACGCCGAAGACCCGGACCAGGACTTCCTGCCCGCCACCGGCAACCTGCGCTACCTGAGCACGCCGGATGAAAGCGCCCACGTACGGGTAGACACCGGCGTGACCGAAGGCGACGACATCAGCATCCACTACGACCCCATGATCGCGAAGCTGATCGTGTGGGACGAAACCCGCGACCAGGCCATTAACCGCATGGTGCAGGCTCTCGAGCACTATCGCATTGCCGGCGTGAAAACCAACATCCGGTTCCTGCACGCCCTGGCCGACGCCCAGCCGTTCCGGGAAGCGGACCTGACCACCGGGTTTATCGAAGATCACCGGGAACTGCTGTTCCCGAAATCGAAGCTCGACACCCACAAGGCCCTGGTGCTGGCCGCCGGTTTTGTACTGGAGCAGCGCAAATCCTCCGAGCCGGTCACCGCCGACCCCTGGTCGCCGTTTAGCCGCAAGAACAGCTGGCGCATGAACTCCGAGTACGCCCAGCCGCTGAAACTGCAAGTGGGCGAAGAGGTGCACGAACTCAAGATCCTCGAGCGCGACGACCGCTACCAGGTGTTCGTGGGCGACAGCATCTACCACCTGAACGCCAAACTGGATGACGACTACCTGCAGGCCGTGATCAACGGCCACCGCATCAGCATCCACGGCAACCTGCACAACGACCAACTGGTGCTGTTTTACGAAGGCGACACCTTCAACTGCACCGTGTACAAGGAAAGCTATGGCTTCGAGGAAATGGCCGGCGATGGCAGCCTGGCTGCGCCCATGAACGGCGCCATCGTCGCGGTGCAGACCAAGGTTGGCGACAAGGTTACCGCCGGCCAGAGCCTGGTGATCATGGAGGCCATGAAAATGGAACACGCCATCAAGGCCCCGGCCGACGGCGTGGTGACCGAGATCTTCTTCGCCGAAGGCGACCAGGTCTCCGAAGGTGCCGAGCTGATTGCCATTGAAGTCACCGAAACCGAGGAGGCAGGCTGATGGCCTTTCCCAAACAGGTACGCCTGGTTGAGATGAGCCCCCGGGACGGACTCCAGAACGAGCCCGGCCCGGTGATTGCCACCGACATCAAGACCGGGTTGATCAACCGCCTGGCCGACACCGGCCTGAGCCACATCGAAGCCGCCAGCTTCGTGTCCCCGAAATGGGTGCCACAGATGGGCGACGCGGCAGAGGTTATGGCCGGCATCCACCGCAAGTCTGGCGTGCGCTACTCCGCCCTCACCCCGAACCTCAAAGGCTTCGAGGGTGCCCTCGCGGCCAGGGTGGATGAAGTCGCTGTGTTCGGCGCCGCCTCCGAATCCTTCACCAAAAAGAACATCAACTGCACCATCGCCGAAAGCCTCGAGCGCTTCGCCCCGGTGGTGGAAGAAGCCCGCAAACACGGCATTCCCGTGCGCGGCTACGTGTCCACCGTGATGGGCTGCCCGTACGAAGGCGACATCGCGCCAGAACAGGTGGCCGCCGTGGCCAAAGCCCTGTACGACATGGGCTGCCACGAAATCTCCCTGGGCGACACCATCGGCGTGGGCACACCGCTGAAAGCCAAACGCATGCTCGAAGCCGTTGCCGCCCACGTGCCCATGGACAAACTCGCTGCCCACTTCCACGACACCTACGGCCAGGCCCTGGCCAACCTGTACGCGGTGCTGGAAGAAGGCGTGTCCGTTATCGACGCCTCCGTCGCCGGCCTCGGCGGCTGCCCCTACGCCAAAGGCGCCTCCGGCAACGTCGCCACCGAAGACGTGCTATATCTGCTTAACGGTTTAGGTATTGAAACGGGCGTCGATCTGGACAAACTCGTCGCCACCGGCGACTGGATATGCGGCCAACTGAACCGCCACAACGGCTCAAAAGTCGGCCAGGCCTTAGGCGGTAGCTGCCAATGATTGAACTGGCAGGTGGGGTGCAACCTCCCGGGACTGTCTGCAGCATGGATGCTGCAGTCAAGCTTACATGGACGTATTCACAGCGTGTCCCGGGAGGTTGCACCCCGCCTGCCAGCGCACCAAGACAAGAAGGCTAGGAGCAGTCATGAACCAGAACAAGAATGTGGTAGCCCTGGACCTCCCGATACCGGAGATCAAAGATCTGCCAGAAGACACCCAGAAGTACTTCCAGATCTGCCAGGAAAAACTCGGCATGATCCCGAACGTACTCACCGCCTACAGCCAGAACCTCAAACAGCTGGAAGGCTTCACCCGCCTCTACAACGAGCTCATGCTCGGCGAGGGTGAACTCTCCAAACTGGAGCGGGAAATGGTGGCCGTGGTGGTCTCCTCCGAGAACAAATGCTTCTACTGCCTGGTGGCCCACGGCGCCGCCGTGCGGGTACTCAGTGGCGATCCGCAACTGGGCGAGCACCTGGTGATGAACTACCGCAGCGCCAAACTCGACAAGCGCCAGCGGGCCATGCTCGATTTTGCGTCGCACCTCACCCGCTCCCCGGCCACCGTCACCGAAGAGCACATCCAGGCCCTGCGCGATGCCGGCTTCAGCGACCGCGCTATCTGGGATCTCAGCAACCTGGTGGGTTTCTACAACATGTCCAACCGCGTGGCGATTGCCAGCGATATGCAACCAAACCCCGAGTATCACAATCAGAGTCGCTAGCAGGTAAACTCCCCCTGCTCGCCCTCGACTACAAAAACAATGGAGGCAGAGAAATGAGCAAGACTCTACCCAGCTATACCAGCGGAACCGCAGACGTGCCCCTGCTGGGCATGACCATCGGCGAAATGCTCGACCGCACCGCCGAGAAATACCCGAGCACCGAAGCCCTGGTGTGCCTGCACCAGGACATTCGCTGGACCTACAAAGAATTCGTGGAAAAAGTGAACGAAGCTGCCCGCGCCTTCATGGCCATCGGCGTGAAGCGCGGTGACCGCGTGGGCATCTGGTCGCCGAACCGCTACGAGTGGACCGTTACCCAGTTCGCCACCGCCAAGGTCGGCGCCATCCTGGTAAACATCAACCCGGCCTATGGCGTGCATGAACTGAAGTACGCCCTCAATCTTGCCGGCATCTCGGTGCTGGTCACCGCCGACAGCTTCAAGGCCTCCAACTACCGCCAGATGATTTACGAGCTGGCGCCAGAGCTCAAGAACTCCACCGCCGGCAAACTCAAGGCCGAACAGGTGCCCGAGCTGCGCGCCGTGATCAACGTGCACGAAGACAAGCACGACGGCATGTGGAGCTGGAAAGAGTTTCTCGGCTTCGCCGGCGAGGTTACCGAAGCGCAACTGTACGAGCGCCAGGACCAGCTGCAGTTTGATGACCCCATCAACATCCAGTTTACCTCCGGCACCACCGGCAACCCCAAGGGCGCAACCCTCACTCACCACAACATCCTGAACAACGGGTACTTTGTGGCGGAGAGCCAGCTGTTCACCGAGAAAGACCGCCTGGTGATCCCGGTGCCGCTGTACCACTGCTTCGGCATGGTGATGGGCAACCTGGGCTGCATTACCCACGGCTCCACCATGATCTACCCGGGTGAGGGCTTTGAGCCCAAATCGGTACTGCAGGCCGTGCACCAGGAGAAGGCCACCGCGCTGTATGGCGTGCCCACCATGTTCATCGCCGAACTGGCCGACCCGGACTTCGAAACCTACGACCTCTCCACCCTGCGCACCGGCATCATGGCCGGCTCCATCTGCCCGGCGGAGGTCATGAAGAAGGTCAACGGCAAGATGAACATGAAGGAAGTGCAGATTGCCTACGGCATGACCGAGACCAGCCCTGTATCCACCCAGACCAGTTCCCTCGACCCGTTCGAAAAGCAGGTCACCACCGTGGGCCGCACCCAGCCGCACCTGGAAACCAAGATTGTCGATCCGGGCACCGGCAACGTGGTGCCCCGTGGCGAGATTGGCGAGCTGTGCACCCGGGGCTACAGCGTGATGCTGAAGTACTGGAACAACGAAGAAAAAACCCGCGAGGCCATCGACGACGCCGGCTGGATGCACACCGGCGACCTGGCCACCATGGACGAAGACGGCTACATCCAGATTGTTGGTCGCATCAAGGACATGGTGATCCGCGGCGGGGAAAACATCTACCCGAAAGAAATCGAAGAGTTCCTCTACACCCACCCGGCCATCGAGGAAGTGCAGGTCACTGGCATCCCGGACGAGAAGTACGGCGAAGAACTGATCGCCTGGGTAAAGCTGGCCCCCGATGCGGCGCCTGTGACCGCCGAGGACCTGCAGGCCTTCTGCAAGGGCAAGATCGCCCACTTCAAGATCCCGAAGAACTACAAGTTCGTGGACGAGTTCCCGATGACGGTGACCGGCAAAATCCAGAAGTTCAAGATGCGGGAGATTTCGATCGAGGAGATGGGGCTGAAGAAGTAACGGTCCACTAGCCTCCGAGAGCCTCCCGGCTCCCCACTGCTCACTTCAGGCCCGGCTCTATGCTGGCCGGCGCCTGAAGTGGATGTATTACCTGTACAATCCTGGAAATCACAAGCCCCGCCTTCTCAAGGTCCATGTTAGACTTGCAAGCAAGCGAAAGCCGTAGCTGTTCCCCCTGAGGTTGAGCCATGGATAAGAAGCGAGCAATTGAACTGCTGACCAGAAGCAAGCCGGAACTCCAAACCCGCTTTGGTGTAACGAGTTTGGCGCTGTTTGGATCTACTGCCCGAGATACTGCAAGCAGTGGCAGCGACGTTGATGTCTTGGTGGCATTTGACGGCCCGGCAACCTCCGAGCGCTACTTCGGCGTGCAATTCTTTCTGGAAGATCTGTTTGGCTGCCCAGTTGACCTCGTGACTGAAAAGGCGCTCAGAGCAGAGCTGCGCCCTTACGTAGAGAGGGAGCAGGTACGTGTCTGATGGTTTTCAGCGCGAATGGCGCTTCTACCTCGACGACATGATAGGCTTTTCCGAAAAGGTCCTGGCTTACACCAGAGAACTTGATCAATCGGAATTTCTCCAAAGCGAAATAACCTACGACGCCACACTTCGAAACCTCGAATTGATCGGCGAAGCCGCCACACATATTCCCGAAGACATCAGGGGTGCAAACCCGCAAATTCCTTGGCGGATGATTGTTGCGACCCGAAATCGTTTGATCCACGGGTATCTTGGTATCGACGATGACACCATCTGGAGCATTATCGGGGACGACGTTCCAGCGTTACTTCCGTTGCTGAAGGAATTGAGAGCCAAAACCAGCTGATCCGTCGTACGCACGACGCCGAGGACCGCAGGGAACCGGTACTGCAGGCGTTTGAAGACCAGGTGCTTTACCTCAAGCACAACCTCAATGCACAAGCCATTGGCGCGCTGGAAAACGAACTGGCAACCATTCGCCAGGGCGGCTAGGGGCTCCCCCGGCCGGGTTCCCCACCGTCCGCTGACCGGTCAGTAGCTTTCGCTCTTACCGGTCACAGGCGTGAGAGGCTCCCCTTCCTCATTCTGCAGCTGGTAGTCGTAAGCGGCCTGCAGACCGGTATCCAGCTCGCCCTCTTCCTCTGGCTCGTATTCCAGGTAGCGCGGGTAGAACGGCGACAGCATGGCCACCACAATGCCGATCACACAGAACAGGGCGAAGGCATCCGCATAGCCAATGCTGGCAGCCAGCATCATGAGCATCAGGGCCTGGGTGATGGGCGGGTTGTTGCGATCGGCCAGGTCTGCCACCACGGCCCCGCCAAGACCCGCGATACCCACGCCCAGCCACAGCCAGCCGGTATAGTCGGATGACATTTCGCCAAGATTAACCACCAGATCCGGTGCGAAAATCCAGTACGCGGCCGACACAAACCCCATCATGAACCCGAACAGCGAGAGCCGGAACAGGCGCCACCACTGGTCGGCACTGATGGGCGCTGCCGGCGCGGCGTTTGAGGGCACCACCCGGGACACTGAGGGAATAAAGAACCAGGTGGCCAGCACCCCTATCAGAGCGAGCACGGCGAACGCCGCGTAAGCGAAGCGCCAGGCGCCGGAGAGAAACAGAATGGTAGGCACGGCAACCACCACACCGATACTGGTGCCGGCATTCATCACCGAGCTCACCCGGCCATGCAATGAGCGCCTCACCAGGGCCTGCATGGCTGCCGTAAGGGCGGGCATCATCAGCCCCGTACAGATGCCACAGGCAATCACCCCCAGCCCCAGCGAAATGGCACCACCGGCCTGACTGATCAGCCCAAGGCCAACCACACCGAAAAGCCCGGACGCCATCGCGGTGTTACGGGCACCGAGCCGATCGGCCGAGAAAGGCGCAAGTATCGTGGCAAACACAAAGCTGATCAGTGGCAGCGCACCAATCACACCAATCACATCCGGCGCCAGCCCCAGATCGGCCCTGATGGGCGGAACAAACAGACCAAAGGCAAAACGCGCCAGCCCATAGCTGATGGCAATCAGAGCGGCACCGAGTAACGCAAAGGCTGTGCTTGATGGAAACTTCATTCCACTTCCAGATCACTGGCTTTTGTGTTGGCATCCACAGTCAGCGTAGCCGCCGGGTCAATCATCGACCAGATTTGAATTGGAAAATCCGCCTGGGTTAGTCTGTCCAAAAAACAGACACGAGGGTGACCCGCAGAAATGGCAACCGTTCCCCCGCTCAGCGCCAACCGTGTTTCACTGATTGAGGAAGCAGGACTGACCATCAGACAGATCGAACCCATGGGGGCAGAGATCTACGGCGCCGATGTTCGAACGCGATTGCCCGAGAACGTGATCACAGCCCTGGAACAGGAAATGGCGAACCGGGGCTTTATCGTTTTCAAGCACCAGACCAACCTTTCCCCGGATGAACTGGTGGAGGCCAGCCGTTGGTGGGGCGCCCATGAAATTCACTCCACCCACGGCGTTCATCCGGCAACACCGGGCCGCAACCGGCACATCTTCCGGTGCTCCAACGACGCCCGTCACGGCATTCTGGGCGTTGGCCCGCAATGGCATAACGATGGCAGTTTTGAAGCCGCCACCTTCTCCCACAGCGCCTATTACATGGCCCGGGCACCGGAGCGCGGCGGCGGCACCCACTTTGCCCACCAGGGCGCGGCGTTCGATGCCCTGCCACCCCAGAAGCAGGACTTCTGGCAACGGCTGGTGTCAGTCAATTCCGCCTCCAGCGTGACCCACCCCGTGGTGCACACCCACCCCATCTCCGGCCGCAAAAGCGTGTGGCTGCACCTGGGCATGACCGGCGCTGTCATCGAACGACTGCCCGACGACCAGCTGACACTGGACCAACTGAGAATGCTGCCGGCCGACGCCGACAAATTCCGCCTGCTCGATGAACGGGCCATGAAAGAACTGTTCAACGACTACAACGAGCTGCTGAACAATTCCTTCGAGGGAGGCTACGGCACCCGTTACCAATACGACACCGGCGACCTGCTGTTTGTCGACAACTGGGCGGTGGCGCACCAGGCCGCGCCGGAAGCCCACCTGCCCGCCGAACAGCAGGGCCTGCGAATCATGGACCGGGTAACGGTAAAAGCCAGGCAGAACCTGGCGCCCCACTTCGGGCTGCCGCAGTACATCAACATCACCGGCCCACATCCCTTCAACAAGGATGGCGTGTGGCAGGCCGGAGGCGTGGGATTCCGCTGGAAAGACGACATTCGCATGCAGAACTGAAGGGCAGGCGTTCAGGCAGCATTCATGCTAAGGTTGCCGTTTTGAACAGAGGCGCATAGATGGCCAACCTTTCCAAACACCAATCCGGAACCGCAGGGCATTCCTGGAAATTGTCGGCAGTGGCCGCTGTGGCATCCGTCATCGCAGCCATCGTCAGCTTTGGCGAGGTGTCGCCCATCATCACCGGCCTGATCCTGCTCACCGCCGTCGGCTGGGGATTCACTGCCCGGGATAACCGGCGCGCCCAGCAATCACCAGACGAATCCTGAGCACCTGCGACTAATCGTCCGGTCGGGTCTGGTTGAAACGTGTTAGCACCCAAGCCGCCACCGACAGTATCAGAATGGCCACGGCCTCATAGAGAATGTTTTCCGGCGCCATGTCCTTGCCCTGAAGAATGATCAGCCGCGCAAGGGCAGTGATGGCAATGAAGATCGGGAAGACCGAAGCCGACCGCCGATTCGAATAAAACACCGCAACCATGCCGATCACCTCCATGTAGAGGAACATCAGCAGGATATCGCCCAGATCCAGTGTTTGTGCGAGGTAAAGAGACCGGATCTCCACGAAAACGCCCACCAGCGTCATCACTACCACGATAAACAGAAGGATGCGCTCGATAACCTGGAACAGCTTGAGCGCGATGTTTTTCTCTGAAGAGTTCATCTGGTTCGCCTTACAGGATGGATTTAATGCGCCAGCGCATAGTCGATGGCCGCACACACGGCCGCCACCTGGGCCGCGTTGCACTGCTCCGGGGTTACCCGTTGGCTGTCCGGATACACCTCGGTGGTGGTTCGGAAGGGCGCACGGGTAATACTGGTGCACAGCCCCCACTCGGTGAGCGGGTAAGCAATCACACCCCGGGCCAGGACCGGTGAGCCGAACAGCTCGCCTTTGTCATCGGCCGGGGCAATGTGAGTAACCTCCTCCACCGCCTCGACCACCGCCTGCTGGAAGTCCGGGTTGGGATCGGCACTGTCATCCACCACGTAGAAGCCATCGGGAATACCCGCCGGCTCGAACGGCTTGCCATCGCGGGCCGCCAGCGCCGGGCGAAACTCGGATTCGTCGGTATCGGTGGTCTCGTGCAGATCAATGTGCAGCAGGGCGCTCTCACGAATGGGCGCCACCAGGCGGAGCAGGGCCTCAGACTCCTCCACGCCACTGCCCTCGCGGAACGACCGGTTGGGGTCCTGCGCGTTGGCATTCCACCGGTGGATACGCTCATAGGCCCAGGGACTGACACAGGGCGCCACCAGCAGGTTTACCCGGCCAGCATAAGCCTCCCCGCGTTGCTCCAGAAACTGCAGCGCACCGTGCACGCCGCTGGTTTCGTAGCCGTGTACCCCGCCGGTAATCAGCACCACCGGCAGGTCGTTGTTCCAGCTCCGGCTACGCAGGGCCACCAGCGGATAGGCATCCTGGCCGTAGACAACGCGGCCGTATTCCTCAACATCAAAACGTGAGCCCAGGCGGTCGACCGCGGCGAGCACATTCTGCTCGTAGCTGCGTTGACGGGCCTGGCGCGACAACCACTCGGCGCGCTCGTTATCGCCCCAGGGTTTGCCCGGGGTGCCAATGGGATAGGGGTGGGCGGTGGAGCTCATGTCGCCTGTCTTCTCCTTTGCTTATTCGTGTTGAGGTACGGAATCTTCCGCTACTATCTAGTTAAGTAAGTCCTGGAGATGATGCCACCGTGGGACTGTCGATCAAACAATCGGAATTTGCGGCGGAAGAATTCGAGCGTTTTGCGGCCAAGGTGCGAACAGACCTTGCCGCGCTCCGTCGTCTTCTGGACCGCCCGGACTTCGGCGAGGGTGAGAGCTCCATCGGCGCCGAAGTGGAGTTCTACATCGTTAATCCCGATCTCTACGTTCAGCCCATCAACACCGAAATCGCCGCCCGCGTAAAGGACCCTCAGCTGACGGTGGAACTCAACCGCTTCAATCTCGAGTACAACCTCACGCCCCAGGCGTTCAGCGGAACCCCGTTCGCCCGTACAGAGCAGGAGCTGCTCGCGGCCACCCGGCGCATCAACCAGCACGCCAAACCGCTTGAAGGTGAGCTGGTGCCGATCGGCATTCTGCCCACCCTGCGCCAGTCGGACATGGGCGCCGAGGTAATGACCGACCTGCCCCGCTACCACGCCCTATCCAGCGCGCTGCTCAAACAGCGGGGCGAGCCGTTCAGTATCCACATCGGCGGCAACGATGTCATCGACCTGACCGCCGACGACGTGTACATGGAAGGCGCCACCACCTCCTTCCAGCTGCACTGGCGGGTGCCCGCCAACCGGTTTGCGGACTATTTCAACGCGGTGCAACTGGTTACACCCATCGCCCTGGCCCTGGCCAGCAATTCACCCAGTCTGTTTGGCCACCACCTCTGGGACGAGACCCGGATTGCCCTGTTCAAGCAATCCATCGACAGCCGCTCGCCCCACCACAAAACCTGGCGCCACCCGCCCCGCGTGTATTATGGCAACGGCTGGGTGCGCAGCGCCTGGGAACTGTTTGCGGCTTCGGCCTCGCTGTATCCCCCCATTCTTCCGGTGCTGTCCGAGGAAGACCCGATGGCGATGATAGACCACGGCCAGGTGCCGGAACTGGCCGAGCTGCGCCTGCACCAGGGCACCACCTGGCCCTGGAACCGGGCCATTTACGATCACGCCGACGGTGGCCACCTGCGCATCGAGATCCGCTCCATGCCCGCAGGGCCCACCGCCGTGGATATGTGTGCCAACGGTCTGTTTGTAATCGGCGCTGCCCTGGCCATACTCGACGACATCCAGCATCTGACGTCCATACTTCCCTTCCACTACACTGAACACAACTTCTACCGCGCCGCCAAGTACGGCATCGGCGCCGAGATTATCTGGCCGCACAAGGATCAGGTTCAGTTGCAGGACACGCCACTGCTGAACGTAGCCCGGGCGCTGCTGCCACGGGCGCGGGAAGCCCTGCAGCGCACCGCCGTGGACGACACCGAGATTAACCGCCTGCTCGGCATCATCGAAGGCCGCATTGAAACCACGCTCTCCGGCGCCCGATGGCAGCGTTACATGACCCAATCCTTGCTCCGGTCCCTGGGCCCGAGCGAGGCGTTCCGGAGTATGCTGGCGTTGTACATGGCCAACCAGAAGCAAAACACACCGCTCCACGAATGGACACTTTCACCGTGAGCACCTCCAACCGCCTTGAGTACCTGAACGACCCGTCGCCCCAGACCCTGGGCCGCTCGCCCCTGGAATGGCTGGAGCGCCTGAACGGGCCCACGGTGGTGCGGGTGGCCGGCCGGGATCGTTCCCGCACACGGGCCATGGCCACCCTGATTCATGGCAACGAACCGTCCGGCTTTTTTGCCCTGCACCGGTGGCTGCTGGAGCAGCGCACACCCGAGGTGAACATGCTGTTCCTGCTCGGCGGTGTTTACCCGGCAAAAATCACTCCGGTACTGACACAACGCCAGCTACCCGGTGGTCGCGACCTCAACCGGTGTTTCAAAGAGCCCTTTGAGGGGGATGAAGGCGCCATTGCCCGCGCCCTGCTTGAAGAGCTCCGCGACGCCAACCCAGAATGCCTGCTGGACGTGCACAACACCTCCGGCACCGGCCCGGCCTTCGCCGTTACCATCACCAACGACGCCGCCCACCAGGCACTGACCTCGCTGTTCACCGACCGGCTCATCATGACCGACCTGCGCCTGGGCGCACTCATGGAGTATTCCGAACAGGAGGTACCCACGGTAACCATCGAGTGCGGCGGCGCCCAGGACGATCACGCTCACGAACTGGCGTACGAGGGCCTTGTTCGGTACACCTCGAGAGCCGATGTGCTCTCACTGGAAAAAGCAGACTGGGACGTGGCAGTACTGCGCAACCCCATCCGGGTGGAGCTGGCGCCCGAGGCCACCATTGAATACCGGCTTGAACCCACGGGCCTGGCGGACCTGACACTGCCGCCCGACATTGAACACCGCAACTTCGGCGTGGTTTCGCCAGAGGAACCCCTGGGATGGGTGGGCAAGAAGGGCCTCAGCATACTCAACGCCATCAGCCACAACCGCACGGAGAACGTAACACAGGTACTTCGGGTGAAGGACGGCCAGGTTTACCCGGCCCAGGCCATCAAGGCCTTCATGATTACCACCAACCCGGCCATCGCCAAGAGTGATTGCCTGTTCTACGCCGTGAAGGCCACCGGCGATCCCCTTTTTGAGTCGTAAACGGACCGATCAAACCCCGCCCGAATCCGTTTTCCGGCGCCCATGCTCCGGGCGTCGTCGCTCATCGCCTTCGGCCGCGGTATAAAGCTCTGTCTGTAAGGTCTGGAGGCGCCGATCCTTCTCATTGGTGCGTCGGTCGTTCTGGTGGGCGTATTTACAGTCGCACCCGGACACATTCGTGCATTCATCCAGGGGTAAGGTGGGCGTGTTGTGCTGGCCGTCCAGAAAGAGCTCGTCCTGCAAATCCTTCACGGCCTGGCAGGCATTCGCTCCCGGAACAATCCGCGTGGCCGGGAAGTCAGCCTGTCCGCTACTGGCCGCAGCCCGACTGCCGGCTTTACGGGTACGTTTGCCCGCCACGCGTCTCCTGCCACCTGTGGACTTCAGCTTCCACAGCACCACCAGAACGGCTACAACACCAGCCAGTATGAGGAAATACACCATACAACGTCCTTTTAAACTCTCGCTCTGCCTGAAGTAGCAAACCCGTAAGGGGGGCTTGCGCCCCCCTTCCATTTTTCACCGATTGCCTGCCTGTGGCTAGGGTGTCGGCGCGTTGCAGTACAGCGTGCTCGTGGCGTCTTCACACTCCCACTTGAAGATCCACAGCCCGGTGCTGCGGTCGGAGCCCAGAACGAACTGCTCACCATTCACTTCGGTGACCGTCACACCCCAGAAGTTCGAGCCTGCCAGTTCGCCAAGCTCCTCACCGGCGATGAAGCGGCCCACCTCGTGCATGTTCCAGGACGCCACGCCTTCTCCCTGCGCATTGATATGGAAGTGGCCAGGACGCCACTCAACGGCTCTCATGCCCAGTGAGTACCAGGAAATGAACACCCGGTTGGGTTGCTGGGGATCGGCCTCCAGGTTGTGCATGGTGAGGTCGCCCGCGCCGGATGCCAAAGCGGGATCTGTCAGCTCAGCCGGCGCGTAGAAGCCGATTTCGCCCAGATAGCCCACGGTAACCGGATCCTGGGCATTGGCGCCCATACCAACCGGAACGGTGACATCGCCCTGGGTGTTATTCAGCACATGCAGGTAGCCCCAGCCATCGAAGGCCGCGCCGATGGTACTCGCGATGCCGGGCGTGCCGACAGCCGGCAAGGCCGGGTTGGTGCCATCGTCCGCACCACACTGGGCCGGGTCGTAGCCGTTAATGCCAAGAATGCCGAAGCCGGAGGAACGAGGCACGAAGACCATCGGAATGCCTGCCTCCACGAGCATCGAAACCGACGCCTCGCAGCGGTCTGGCGCTACCCCGTTAAACACAATACCCGCGGAGTAACCGGCGGCTTCGATGGTTTGTGCCTTGGTGGTAAAGGCGCAAACGCCGCGCTCGATAACCGCAATGCTCGCCCCGGTTTCCGCCGCGGTCGGGATCGCCTCGCCACAGGCAAGGCCTACGAATACCGTGTTCCCCGTTACGCTTTCAATCGCAGCGCCCGGCCCTACCTGGGGCACATCGCTGCCCTGGGATGCCGGGTATTCGTTGCTACCGACAATCACCGCCGTGAAGAACGCATCGAAGTCCTCATCACCACCGAAAATCTTGTCGAAGCCATCACCGCCAAACACGGCCGCATGGGCATTTCCCTCGGCCGGGCTGATGCCCAGAACCGGGTCGATTTCCGGATAGGTGGAGTCTCCAAGGAACACCGGATTGGCAGGATCATTCACGTCCAGAATGATAAACCCGGCGTCCCAGTACGAGAGCACCGCATGCCAGTCTTCCCCGGGGCCCGGGTCCATGTCATTCACCCAGATGTCGTGCAGCAGGGGCGCCGCGAAAACACCGGTGAATAACTGCCCGTCGGCTGCCACCTCCGGATTGGTCTCCAGCCAGGTGCCGATGCCGGTGGTTGCAATCTTTTTCGGCGCCTGTGGCTTGGTGATGTCCGCAATGATGACATCGTCTACGTTGATATCGTCGACGATCATCAGGAAGGTTTCGCCGGCCGCGGTTGTCCAGGCAAAGGTATTGTGTACGGGGGTGTCCAGAAAGTTCTGCTTGAGGGCATGGGGCATGGTTGGGTCGGTCACATCCCACAGCGAAATGCCGCCCTGCCCCTGTTGCTTGCCACCATTGCCACCGCCAATCGCCTGGCCATTGCCCTTCAGCGGGCCACAGGGTTCCAGGGAATGAATGAGAACGGATCTGGCGCCAACCTTATGGACTTTGACATCGTTGATGCGGGTGTTGGGTGGCGATTTGATCATGCCGATGGTGGTCGGATTCGCTGGGTCCCGGATGTCTGAAATAAACACACCGGACCGGTCACAGGTAGGCTCCTCAAAGGTGCCCACATAGGCATACCCTTCATGAGCCCAGACATCCGTGTATTTGCCATCGGAGATACCGCCCAGCGCATCGTGACCAATCACCGTAAAACCGTAATTCACATTGCTCGGTACATGGCCGTCGGGGTTGGGGGTGTCGTGCAGGAGGTGTTTGTTATCTGCTTTGCTACCGTCAGAGGCGCTGTCTTCGTGGGCCCAGACCAGGCCGCTTGCGACAGTCAGGCACAGGGACCCGACCAGTAGAGTCGAGCTCATGTTCATTGAAACTCTCCTTGTATCGAGGTTTTAGCGCGCCGTGTTGCTTTCAGAATGAGGGTTTGTTGTTTTCAGCGGCACGGCCTGATCGTTCACTACTCCATAACGATCTTATTGAGTGTTACCCGTTTCCTTCGATAATCAAGGTTGGCTGGACAAAAAACGCTCAACCGGGTTCCGTTTTAGTTGCACGCAAACTTCCCCTGACAAAATGCATCGAGCAACAAAACCAGAAACACGATAACTGTCGGCGCGAGTAGACCGACAAGGGTGTATTGTCTCAGGGTGTGAATCGCCCCTTCCTTCCGATTCTTCCAATACCCGAGAACGCCTGTGAGCACCGGAACTGGATAGATGAAGATTGATAGCGCGAGGGCGAGAGTAATCGGGTTGGTGTCGGATCCCGGGGCATCAAACATAAACAGACTGCCCAAAAGGCCTATGGGCCAGGCCAGTATGCTTATTGCCAGGATCGAATTGATAGCGCCATATGCCAACCGCACCCGCACCCCCTAATTAACATCACGCCAGTGGTCATTGAAGTGTCGCTTCGGGAAACGAAGCCCGATGGTGTTGGCGTGCAGTTGATCACCTGGCTAACAGCTACCGCCGCCAGAATGCCCACCACTTTTTGCCGCTCCCTGCGTTCATCTCTTTTGCTCGGTCGTAACAGGCACCGCACAGCAAACTGACGCCTGCAAATGACTCGGACTCTTCATTCCATTCCCCCACGCGATTTACCACTTCTTCGCAGTCTGAACACCACGAATCTGGTCGGGGGGCGTCTGGATTTTCTCCGGACGACCAGAACCCTCTTGGCTGCCCGTCCCGGAGGCTCTGAACAATGTGCTGGCAGACAAACGTGGCCTGTTGCTTTCCATGCTCGCAGCATTCGACGTAGTGTTCTTCTTCAGTCATCTGGCTTGCCTTCTGGCGCTCCGACAGGTGCGTACGATTTTTAGTCGCTGTTCTTTTGAACAAGCGCTTCAGTTTCGTCGAGTTTTACAACCTCCCCGTCTCCAAGGTATCTGAAGAACTGCCCCTCATCATCCCTGAAGACTTCGCCAGAACTGATGACCGCCGGCTTGGAAGATATGACTCTCAGCTCCCCGGTATTCTGGTTAAGCAGATAGACAACACCTGCGGAGGTTTCAAACAGCGAGAAGTTGGGGGCGGCTGACATTGTGGTGTTGTCGCACCCTGTGAGAACGAGAGCGGTAAGAAGAATCCAAGGCCTCATTGAGAGTCTCCCTGTGGATTAGCGCTTGCATAGGCTGCACGTCTCACGCTGCCGCCTTCCGTGGTTTGTCAGACTCCATCCTGAAGCACGGACCGTAACGTTTCCGCTGCTTCTGCGAGGTACGAAAACTCACCATCCTGCTCCTCCTTGAGTCGGTAATAGACCATATTTCTCTGGTCTAGCAAGCGAGAGCTTGAAGCCAAATGGATATTGACCTCAAACCCATAATCCACGCCGTGAAACTCATTCAACACTTCAACCAATTGATCGCTGTGCGGGTTCCGGAAGGTCAGGCGATGTGTGTAAGCGGAGCTCTCATCCAATGCCGGTTCGAAGCCAAACTCCTTCTGTAAGAAAGCGAAGTGTTCCATTACTTGCGCTTTAAATTCGTGGCCTGATGACGCAATGGAATGCTCATTCATAAGGTGGCCTAACATCAAAATCAGGAGATCGGAAACCGCACCGAAGTTTTTTCGGTCGCCCTGAGTTTACTTGATATGTTCTTAATTTGAGTTGTAGCCATGCTCTCTCGTCAGGAGAACGTCCTTCCAATGAGATTCGCGACGAAGAACGTCTTTCTCACTTGAATGGATATCTGCGATTTCCAGCACAGCAAACCGAAAATTCTCGGCAGAGACTGCCCCAGTTTCCCGAAGCAATTCTCGAAGTTCCTTGTTGCCACCATGGCCAGTAGATGCGTACTGGCTCCACCGCTGCCAGATACCGCCTTCGCCAGTGGCGCTACCGACATACAGTTTACCGCTTGCGGTATCTGATATGACGTAGACACCCGCGACATTGGATAAAGCGGTACGCCAAGACTCAATTGATTGGCGCACGATTGCATCAAGCTCCCCCTTGGATAGATTGATGCTGCGATATCCCGGGAACTCCGCAATGGAGAGTCTTTCCGCTTTCAGCTCCGCGACGGAAATTTGGGCACCCCAGGTTTCAGCATTCAAGTACGACTGCCTTCCTGTGCGGGAAAAGGACACTACCAAGCGCCCTGCAAACTCCTCGCAAGAGACATCTGGAGCCATCTTGTAATAGTGCAAATTATGATCACTTTTCCACTCGGAACCATGAGCCGTATAGAGCCCGGCAAATAGCCACTGATTTTGAGCAGGGAGCGAAATCAAAGCGATAACGTATTTCCGTTGGAAATTGCGTTTTGTCTGCCACCGTTGCCATTCATCGAAATCACCAGCCAGGAAAACATCGAGTGGATTTTCTTTTCCGTTCCAGGTGGCCAGGTGGAGTTTGCATTCCTCGGGGACGAGGCAGGGATTTGCGACTTGAAGGAGATCGAATAACTGCACTGTGTGATCCTAGCACTTATATAGAAGGCGCCCGGCGGCAATCGGTCGAGAACCGCTGCGCCTTGTTAAATGGCCCTGGGCACGCGGTCCCCGTGAGCCACTGTTTTGTTGAGTTGCCGGAGTTTGTTGAGGGAGACTTGAAACTGGCCGTTACTCGGTAGCCTTTTGCTTTGGAATTGCGCCCAAACAAGGGCTCCTGGCCCGTTATAAATTTCTTCGAATGTTCCGTCGCGCAGGATCTTGATGACGATCGCATGCTTCGGCTGGCTCCGGAACGCAACAGAATTTGACTGCGTAGCCTTGATCTCAACTTCCAAGCCGGTTTCGGTGACAGCGTCATAGCCTTTGTTGGACGCAGTCTTCAGCTCCAGATTGTAGGCGTCGGCCACGAGGCATTCACCCAAACTGCCAACCATATGACCATCCGGGGTGAAGTGCCTGCCTGGAAACATTTCTTCTAACTCATTTACTGTGGCATAGAGCTGCTTGACCAAGGCCTGGAATTTATCGTGATTGATCATAAACATTTAACGCTGGTGGTAACCGGCGCCAGAGCGCAGCGGAGGGAACCAAAAACGGTACGCTTTGGGCGTGAGGTTGACCGCCTTGTTACATGGTGATTCGATAGTATCGGCCATGCTCTCCACCCTTTGTTCCGCTATGTGTGGACTGCCAACCCAATTTTTCAGCTACCCTTTTGCTGGCAGCATTTTCATCCGCAATGAAAACCTGGACGGTCTCTAAATCAATATCCGCTGCCAGCTTTTCAACTGCCAACTCACACGCCCGGATAGCTATGCCGCTACCCCAAAACGAGTTATGGTGATTTCTGGTGTATGGAAGCAGGTTGAA
>NZ_JBHIXV010000025.1:0-61770 GCF_041984545.1 Marinobacter sp.
GCCAGAATGGCCCAGCTATGGCGGCTGTCGCTTCGATTGCTGGTGCGCAGGTAGCTCACCAACAGGTGACGGCCGCAGAACACGTACAGCGGGAAGTAACAATGGTGATCGTAGTAGGCGTTAAAGAACTTGCCGGGCTGGTCGCCATGCACCGGAACGTCGGTGCCATCGAAGTCCAGCACGATTTCCTTGGGTGGGGCGTCGTGCTGCTCAATGAAGTGATGCCACAGCAGTTCGTGGGCCTTGACCACGGCCTGCCGGTCCACGCGCTGCTCCATTCGGCACAGTGTTGATTTGCCCGCTAGAATGGCCGCTTCGCCAGTCGCGGTCTGAAGTGCCTGGTCAGCGCGTAACGTTTCGTGATCGTTCAGATCTTCGTATCCGGCGGCTACGCCAAAGACCCGTTGCCGGATCATGGTTTGAAGCTTGTGGCGAACCAGTACCGGATTACGGGCATCGTCCAGCACCGTAGCCAGGCGCTGAGTGAGCTGGTGTTGGTTGTCGACTTCGCGAAGCAAAAGCAGGCCGGCATCGGAGGTGATATGACCACCGGAGAAATCGGCTTCAATTTGACGGCGAGACAGTGGCGAGAAGGTCAGTTTTTCAGGTACCATTTTGGATAGCGGCTGTTGGTGCTTGGTGAACGGTGTAAGGTCCTGAAACTATAGCACTTTCAGCCGCTTTCTTTTATCCCTTCATGAGAAATCCGGGCTAAAAGTCCGTAAAGCGCCGCGCCCCCAATGCGGTCAATGTTCACTGTTGTTGACAGTTGGGGGAGGTCTGAGTTGTCGGGGGCGGGATGAATAGGGCAATCCGGCGCCGCAGCATTCCTTTGTGGTGGTTAGCATTAGCAGCGGCGTTAAGCCTGCTGCTCACCATTCATGATACGTTTGTCATTGCTGTCTTCGAAGGCTACATATCCTGGTACATACCCTACTGGGACAGTTGCACCAGTATCAGCCGTACAGGGCGTTACTGGCGGTGGGAATTCTCTCCGTTATCCTCACCGCCGCAGTACCTGCCTTGTACAGTCAACTAGACAATGCCTTTGAATGGGTATTGGCGCTACTCATAAACCTTCGTGCGCTCTGGGTTGCGCTGCTCTGGCGGCAAAGCTCTTTCCGGGCAAGATTGTGGACGGAGTAAGGGATCGAACCGGGTTACCATGATCACCGACATTGCGAGCAGACCACCGGCGGCTTGTTTGGCCTTCAGAAAAGCTGGCCCCGGATTGCGGGCCAGTTGATACCCTCACCCTCCGCCCAACCCGCTCCGACCTCCGAATTGCCCGTTTGAGAGAAATTCAACCTTTTCAGCCTGGTGACACTCTCTCATTATCATTAACATTGGTTATTGACTTGATTATGAAAAGTCCTTAAATTCGTATCCGCAAATGAAACGCGTTTTTATTTAGAATTTCAAATACGAATAATTGCGGAGAAACACATGTTTAAACCTTCCCGACTGTCACTGGCAGTAGCGATCAGCTTTGCCCCGGGCATGAGCTGGGCCGCCGGCGATGACCAGCCCCAGATGCTTGAACCCATGGAAATCATTGGCGATGCGTCTGCCGCCCAGACCTTGCCGGGGTCAGGCTACGTTGTTGGCGATCAACAGTTGAAAACCGAGGTTGAGGCAGACATCAACCAGGTATTGAAAACCGTCCCGGGCGTGTATGTACGGGAAGAGGAAGGTCTGGGCCTGCGCCCTAACATTGGCATTCGCGGTGCCACGGCCGAGCGCAGCAGCAATATCACCCTGATGGAAGACGGCATTCTGATCGCACCGGCTCCCTACTCCAATCCGGCCGCCTATTATTTCCCAACGCTTAAACGCATGTCCTCGCTGGAAGTGCTCAAGGGTGCCCCGCTGCTGCGCTATGGCCCACAAACCACCGGCGGTGTCATCAACCTGATTTCCACACCCATTCCCAATGAGCGGCAGGGCTATGTCGAGACAGTCACCAACGACCGCGGCTCCACCGACGTTCATGTAACCTATGGTGACACGGCCGGCGACTGGGGCTACCTGCTTGAGACCGTCCAGCGCTCCGCGAAAGGCTTCAAGGAGATTGACCGCAGCGGCCGCGATACCGGCTTTGATATCGAGGACTACGTCGGCAAGCTGCGCTGGCAGGGAGAGCGCCAGAGCGTGACCGCCAAGCTGCAATACTCCGAGGAAACCTCCAACTCCAGTTACCTCGGCCTGACCGATGCGGACTTCAGCCAGGACCCGAACCGGCGCTACGGGCTATCCAGTATCGACCAGATGAACAACACCCACTCCGGTATCAGCCTGACCCATCAGTTCGACTGGAGTAACACCGTAAGCAGCACCGCTACCCTCTACCGCAACGACTTCAAGCGGAACTGGTTCAAGCTCAGCGATGGCGGAAGCATCATCGACGCGGCAAACGGCGGCGACGCCAATGCCCAGGGTATTCTGGACGGCACAGTTGACGCCAGCGGCCTGGATTACAAAAACAACGCCAGGGACTACCTGTCCCAGGGCGTGCAGGTAAACTTTGATGTCGACATGGGCAGCCACCAGTTTGATTTCGGCGCCCGCGCCCACGAAGATGAAATGGATCGCTTCCAGCCGGCCGATGTTTATGACCAGGTCAACGGCTCTCTGGTGTTCCAGAACACGGTCGCCCCCACGGGCAGCAATAATCGCTTTGAGACCGGCGAAGCCCTGAGCTTCTGGGCCCTCGACACCTGGCAGGCGACGGACAAGCTCAGCGTTAACCTCGCCCTGCGCTACGAGGATGTACAGACCAGCCGCACCCAATACGCGGATCCCGGCCGCACAACCGTCGACAGCACCCGCGCCAATGACAGTGCTGAACTCCTGCCCGGCGCTTCCTTTACCTATGACCTGTCCCAAAGCTGGCAGGTTCTGGGTGGCGTGCACCGGGGTTTCTCCCCTCTCGGAGGTGGTGCCAAGGCAAACGAAGATCCGGAAACCAGCAAGAACTGGGAGGCCGGCCTCCGGTACTTTGGCAATGCGTTCTTCGCGGAAATGATCGGCTTCTACAGCGACTTCTCCAACAAGGCCGAAAACTGTTCCGTGGGCTCGCCGTGCAGCAATGGCGCCACCTCTGGCAGTTTTGTAACCGGCGAGGCTGAAATTTCCGGTGTTGAGTTCCAGCTCCAGACCGGCACCCGGGCAGGCGAGTTCTACCTTCCGGTCAGCCTTACCTACACCTTTACCCAGGCGGAAATCAGCAAGGACAATGCCGCTTCGGGTCTGAAAAAAGGCGAGCAACTCAAGGACGTACCGGAAAACCAGATGAGCTTCCGGACAGGTATGGAACACCCGAGTGGCTGGGACAACTACCTTGTGGCCACCTACGTCGATGAGATGTGTGTGAGCGCGGGGTGCAACAACACCGCCACAAAACTGGATGAAACCGAGTCCCTGTTCCTGGTCGATTTCATCAGCCGCTACGCACTGACCGCCAGTGCGGATGTCTTCCTGAAAGTGGACAATCTGTTCGATGAACAGCAAATTGTTTCACGTTTGCCCGATGGCGCCATGGCGAACCTGCCGCGCACCGCTTCACTGGGGTTAAGCGTCAACTTCTGATCAACAACTCAAAGCCAACTCGACCGGCGGGCGATTTCGCCTTTGCATTCTCTTCGAGTCATAACCCCGGTTTGCAGCCGGGGTTTCTCGCATGAGCGAGACAGGCAAAAAAAAGGGCGGATTAGTATCCGCCCTAAAAACCTGAGTACTTCGTTAACTCAATTGAACTGTATCAAGCCAAACTGAACTCTAGCTGAATCGTCCGAAATTTTTTTAATCACAACGATTCCCTCACCAGCGCCCTATCAAGTGGCAAGCTCAATTAAGCCCCCCCCGATTCGCTCAAAATGCATATTGCAATCTTGCACGCACTTCATCTCCACTAGCGCCATTGGCTTCTTCCCCATCCATATAGCTCACGCCAAGTCGGACATTACTGTTGGCGTAATAGTTGAGCCCCAGTGTCGTTTGCTCGCCGTCAGTTGTGGCCAGCCCCACATCACTGTATTTTCCGTCACCATCCTCAAAGCGGGCAACAACTTCCCAGGCCCCTTTGGGTGATGCCGGTTTTACCCGCTTGAATGCTCCGGCTTTGTAAGGACGGCTTTCGCCGGTGATGATCCAGCCAAGCTGTACGTAATAGCCATCAACATCCACCTGGCCTTCCTCGGAATCGAAATATTCGGCCTGGGCATGGAAGGGCCCGGAAGCGCCGGCGAGCTCCAGATTAAACGTATCGACCTCATCGGCCTGAGTGTCGGCATCACGCGTGGTATAACCCGCACCAAGATGAACAACCATATTGTTCGTTTGAATCGGTGCAACCGTGCCCCGTGCGGTTACTGCCGTGTTATTGAAGTCGTCGTCGCCATTGCCGTCTGCCTCGAAGTAGCCGATACCGTAGGTCCAGTTGTCGCCTTTGCCACTGAGCTGGATGCCGCCGCTGCGACCGGGGGTATAACGCTCGGTCATGGCGGATCGCTCAAGGGCCGAGATGTCTTTTGAACTCGTTAATTGTTCCAGGCCGAATGGCTCTTTCTGCTTACCAATAGTCACGGTTGCCGTCGAGCCAAATCCCAGGTAGCGAATGTACAGGTCCTCAGCGGTCCCGCCGTCGGCGCCATCACTCTCAGCCACGTTGAACTGGGTTTTGTACGCCCAGTCGCCAAAGTGGCCCTTGGCGTAGAGGCGTGCCCGGCGCACGTCGAAATCGGTAGTGTCAACACCGTTGTCGTCAGACTGCGTGGCGTCGTAATCCCATTGAAGGCGCCCGCCGAGCTGAAAAGACGCAGAGTTATCCGACACTTTCACTTTGATACCGCTGTCGGTATCGATCACAAGGTCTTTGCCGCTGGACGTAACCGTTCCGGCCTGTGCGGCAGACGCTGCAGAAATCGCCAAAGCCAAGCCCAAATATTTCTTGCTCATAGTCGTTTTTTCCTTTCGATTTGCCTGTGGGTATTGAACCATCAGGAGAGAGCCTATTCGACAAAGATTACAGGTTGTTTACAAATGATCCACAGTACCTCGCTGATCCTGTTTGGTCATACATCAGATTCGGCGGACCACCTTATTGAGCCATTCGAGGCATGAACTGAAGCAAGTCTTTGCTCAAGCGATGATTGAAGGTCGACCGCCTGTTTCAGGCTTGTTTCAGTTTTGATCTGTAACATACTGGCTGAAGATTCAAAAAGGAGAATCATCTATGGCTCATTTTCGCTCTCACGTGGGCATGTCCCGGCGTAAATTGCTTCAGGGTGTCGGCGCCATGGGACTGCTCGCAGGATTTGACAGCCTTTTACCTGCTTATGCGAGTGGCAAGCTGGATAACTCCAATGTGTTCCACACCGTGCGTGATGGCGCAGACATTTATGACCTCACCATTGCAAGAACGCCTCTCACGATTGGCTCCCAACTATCAAACCAGCCCATCACAATTAATGGCACATTGCCCGCCCCCCTGATTCGACTTAAACAGGGACGGGAAGCCGTTATGCGGGTCACCAACACCTTGCCTGAGGCAACATCCATTCACTGGCACGGCCTGATACTCCCGTACCAGATGGATGGCGTTCCGGGGGTCAGCTTTCCGGGCATCATGCCGGGCGAAACCTTCGAATACCGTTTTCCGGTCGAACAGCATGGCACCTACTGGTATCACAGCCATTCAGGTTTCCAGGAACAACTCGGTCACTATGGCCCCATTATTATCGACCCGGCCGAACCAGAGCCAGTCGACTATGACCGCGACTACGTAGTGGTCCTGTCCGATTGGACCTTTGATTCTCCGGCCAGCGTGTTCCGCAATTTGAAAGTAGCCGAAGGCTATTACAATTACAACCAGCGTACCGTGGGCGATTTTTTTCATGACGTCGAAACCATGGGCTGGGATGGTGCATGGCGCAAGGCGGGCATGTGGGGCCGTATGCGGATGAGCCCGCGGGACATACTGGATGTCACCGGCTCTGAGTACACTTATCTCTTGAACGGCTCCACATCAGCTGACAACTGGACCGGTTTGTTCCGTCCGGGCGAGAAAGTTCGTCTCCGGTTTATCAACGCGTCGGCCATGACTTTCTTCGATGTTCGAATTCCCGGCCTCCCGATGACCGTCATCTCCGCCGACGGTCAGCCCGTGCAGCCAGTCGACACTGATGAGTTCCGTATTGGTGTGGCTGAAACCTATGACGTCATTGTCGAGCCAACAGACATCGCTCACACGGTGTTTGCTCAGTCCCAGGACCGTTCCGGTTTCGTGCGCGGAACGCTGGCCAGCCGTAAGGGGTTGGAAGCTCCGGTGCCCGACATGTACCCGCGCATGGAAAGAGGCATGGCTGCCATGGGTATGGGCGGCATGGCGATGGGTAGAAATGGCGGCTCGGCCATGAACGGCGACATGCCGATGAACCATGGCGAAATGCCAAAGGGAGCAGGCGGCATGGCAATGAAGCATGGTCAGCACGGCATGGGTGAATCAATGGACGATGGTGCCCTGGCGCCAGTTCCAACGGCCGGAAGACCGGTCTCTCATGGGCCGGAGAATCACGGTCCCGGAGCGGCCATGGTTGCCTCTAACCCACAATCACGCTTGGATGACCCAGGCCCCGGTTTCGAAACGGTAGATCACAGGGTGCTGACGTACTCTCAGCTAAAAAGCGTCGACGGCTGGCCTGACAAGCGCAATGCGGAGCGGGAAATTGAGCTTCATCTCACGGGCAACATGGAACGCTATATGTGGTCGTTCGATGGCAAGAAGTTCTCCGAGGTGGATGGTCCTGTCAGGTTTTACCATGGCGAGCGGCTCCGTTTGATTCTTGTCAACGATTCCATGATGGATCACCCAATCCACCTCCATGGCATGTGGATGGAGCTGGAAACCGGAGCGGGTGAGTATCGCCCGCGCAAACATACTATTTCTGTGAAACCAGGCGAACGAGTGTCCGCATTGATTACAGCGGATGCGCCGGGAGACTGGGCATTTCATTGCCACCTGCTCTACCACATGGATGCAGGCATGTTTCGTGTGGTTTCGGTCGTTTGAGGGCTAAATAGGGGTGGTTACTATGATGAAGCGAATGAAACCGGTTATTGGCCTTTGCGCCTTCACTGTTGCCTCGGGCGCCTTTGCCGCTGGCACTGGAATACAGGCTGAGCAAGATTGGCCTCTACCTGTCCATGATAGCGAGGTATTCGGTCAGATACTGTTCGATCGAATGGAATACCAGCGGGATGGCAGTGATGAAATCGCTCTATGGGATGCTCAAGCCTGGGCCGGTAAGGATCGTAAGCGACTCTGGATCGAGACTGAGGGAGAAACCGATCTCTCCAGTGAAGGTGGCGACATCGAAAATTTCGATGTTCAGTACAGTTATCGTCTTGCCCCCTTCTGGGATCTGCAAGCCGGGTTGGGCGCCCAGGCAACCTTTGGTCCCGGCCCTAATAAGGAGCGTTATTCGGCCATCGTTGGCTTCCAGGGGCTGGCGCCCTATTGGTTCGAGGTAGATACAAATCTCAGAGTGACCGAGGACGGTGACGTGTCCTACGATCTCGAAGCTGAATACGATTGGATGCTTACCCAAAGGCTGATCCTTCAGGGCCGGGGTGAAACAATGGTTGCGTTCAGTGAAGTCGAGGAATGGGGAGTAGGCTCCGGAGTCAATAACGTGGGTCTTGGACTTCGGTTGAGGTATCACTTCGCCAGAGAAATCGCACCTTATATCGGGGTTGCTTACACGCGCTTTTTGGGCGACACCAAAGATCTTCGGGAAGGGGAGGGAGAGGACTCTGAGTCCTCAAGTTTCGTTGCTGGTGTCAGGTGGTGGTTTTGAGCCATCTCAGCCCAGGCTTTGAATTGAGTACGAATCCTGTCGACTTTGTACTTCGCTAAATGAATCGACCCCAGCCCGAGGCTGGGGTCGTTTGGGTCATTCACCTGCGAAGGCTTTTGACTAGCGGACTTAGAAGCTCTTGCTCCAACCGAGCCAAAATCTGGGGTCGTCCGAATTGATGGAGCCGAGTGCATCGCTTTGGTCGATATCCGCATATTCAAGATTGACGCCGAACGATCCGAAATCCCCGGCGTCCTTGGTAACGTTGACCGCAGCGTGACTGTAGTTGGCTTCACCCACAGAGACTTTGCCGTCATCGGTGAAGTCGTAGTAGCCAACAGTAACGCCTGCACTGTAGTCGTTCTGCAGCGGTACACTAGCCGACAGGTAGTAGTAAATGTCGCCTTCCACAAACAGGCCTTCCCCGCTTGCGTCACTGTTGGCAGTGTATGCAAAACCCAGAGCGGCGATGCCATAGCTGAGTTCCCCGTAGATCTCTCCAAAGTCGATCGAATCAGGCGCGTCCGGATACGCATAGTAGACATATCCGACATCATACCCGATGTCGTCAACGGCGCCGGAATACCCTGCGTACAGATCGAGCTCATAGCTCGTCCCATCGCCGAAATCCACATTTGAGCCCCAGCCGCCGGCATAAAATCCTGACGCATGCTCGTAGTCCAGTCCGCCTTGAATCGCGGTGGCTCCGTCGGTTTGGGTCACGCCGCGGAACAGGTAGTTGCTGGCTGCACTCACATTGGCGCTCACCTCTGCGCTGACCATCGAAGGGGTCGCCTGCAAGGCAGCAAGCAGGCCAATGCCGAGGAGTCCGCGTTTTTTCAAGTTATGCTTCTTCATAGTACACCCTGTATTGAATTGATGGCACTGAACGATATGCACTTATGCTGCCATAATTCATAAAAACATTTTAATACATATAGTTATAGAAACATTCGGGTGCGTGAGAGAACGAGGGGTGGCAAGTAGGCCCGAATTTGAGGCAATCATGGAGTGGCACCCTCAAGGGCGCCCATTTTTAGTGCGCTCCGGGGCCTGGAAACTGAACGGGTACGAGCGTTGGAAGATTGGAATCTTCCTGAGGTTAAATGTTTGGCACAAAGAAGAACGGCCGGACAAAAGTCCGGCCGCTCAAGCGGATTATGAAATAGCGCGCTGATCAGTAGCTGATGTTGACCATAGCGACAACCTTATAGGTATCCTCCGGATCATCTCCGTAGAAATCTCCCATGAAGCCGTAGGAGCCGCGTAGGCTGATGTCGTACAGGCCCGCAAACTTTTTACCAACCTGGGCAGCAACTTCAGTACCAAGGCTTGAGCCGTTGGCCTGAGGTGCGCTGTCGGGCGCATCATCGGCAGCGCGGAAATAACCGGTGCCGTACTTCAGGTAGTAGTCGTTGGAAAGTTCCTGATCACCTGAGACCATCAACCCCATCAGACCATACCCTTGGTAAGCCGCATCCTTAACTGACCTAGCACCCTGGGCACCATTGTTGTAGTAGACGTCTGTTCCGAAGATTTGCAGGTTATCGCTGTTCAGCTCCCAGCCCGACTGGTTTGCCGCAAAGCGGTCGGCACCGTTGCTGCTGTCGTCAGCCGGAATGTAGATGCCGTGAACCTTGATGTTACCGCCGTCCCAGTGCTTTTTGGCATAAAGGTTCAGCATATACGTATCACCATCGGTCGCACTAGAATCGACTCCAGACGACTTTTTGTACAGTACCGAGCCGCTATAAGCCAGACTCTGAGCGGTAAAGTCGGCATAGACGCCAACATAATTATCATCGGTTCGAGCCGCCGTCCCATTCAGGGCAACTTGACTCTTGTTGCTGATCTGGGCCCCGGTCAGACCATAGTGGAACACTTCGCTGGGATGAAGTTCGGCGTTCAACATGTAGAAGTCTACGTCGTCCGCGGAATCTCTATCGTTTTCTTCCCACTTGAACCAGCCGCCTGAGAGTGTGGCCATACCAACATTACCGGCGAAGGAGATGCCGTTCATGTCGTCATTGGTGACAAAACTCTCGTACTTGCCGAAGCCATACCCCTGGATACCCGCTCGCACCTTCCAGTCGCTGTTCGGCACTTTCAGTTCAGCGTAAGCATTCTTGGTCTCGACGCCAACGCCGTCGGCGCTGAGTTTGCCACAGTTGTCACCCTGGCAGCTTCCCGTCTCACCCCAGGGAGAATCGAACTCACCGAACCAGACCAGGCTCACGTTATCATTGAGATCGCCGGTGATCTTTGCACGCAGGCGCTGGTCAACAAAGGCATTGCTGCTATCACTGGGCGCGCCAAACTCTTCTCCACGCGCGGCCAGATTTTGTGTTTCTGAGGTCGCCTGCAGGCGGTAATAACCGCCCACACTGAAGGGCGAATCGCTTTGCTTGAGTTTCTCAACTTCTGCCGTCAGTTGATTGATTTCGCTGCCGTCAGTTGATTGATTTCGGTCTTCAAGTCGTCCACAGAGGGTGATGCACTGCCGACCAGCTCTGCAGCCCATGCCGGTGTTGTTGCAACTGCTATCGCAAGCGGAGCGCCGATTGATTTGAGTAGTCTGCTCACTTGAAACTCCCTATTTTAATTTTCGTATTGGCCAAGTTTTTTGTATTTGTTGCACTATTTGAGGTGCGCCTGTCTAGCGGCAATCCATAATGACCCAGAAACCTGAAACGAACCTGAATTTTCAGCTACATTTCATTTTTCTACGACTTATGTATATGTTCAGACGATCTTAGCGTCGCCGACCATTTACCTCTAGGGCAGCCACCGTCAAACACCCAGAAGTATGTCTAGTGGGGCGCGGTATGTCCAACCTGAGACCGGACATAGTCAAAATTTTTCCAGGTAGCCTTCCGGCAGGGCCACGTCCATGGCAATGGGCAGGTGATCAGAGACTGGATAGCTGACCACCTCCGAGCGCCGGATCTCCAGCGACGGGCTCACCAGAATGTGGTCCAGGGCCTTCTCCGGGCGCCAGCTCGGAAAGCTGTGGGCAGTGTCTGGAAGAGGAACCAGGTCGGTTTCCTTCAGAGGGGTCTGGGTGAGAAGCTGCTCGGCGTGGGCGTTCATATCACCCATCAGCACCACGTGCTGGTAATCGGCAATCAGCTCTCGGATATAACCCAGCTGACGCTGCTGGGCCGCCTTGCTCAGGGACAGGTGCATCAGAACCAGCACCAGCGGGTCATGCTCAGTGCCGTAGCGGGCGATGATGGCACCACGGCCGGGTATCAGGCCGGGCAGCTTGTGCTCGGTGACATCAAGTGGCCGATACCGGCTCAGCAGGCCGTTGCTGTGCTGGGCGATCTGCCCGAGATTGCGGTTCAGCTGCTGGTACCAGTAAGGAATGCCGGCTGCCTCGGCGAGGTACTGAACCTGATTGATGTAGCCGCTGCGCAGGCTGCCACCGTCGCACTCCTGCAGGGCCACCACATCGTACCCCCGAAGCAACGAGGCGATGCGGTCGAGATTCTCGATGCGATTGCGGTGAGGCAGGATGTGCTGCCAGCTTCGGGTCAGGTAGTGCCGGTAGGACGAAGTACTGATGCCGACCTGGATATTGAAGGTCAGCAGGCGGATGTGCCGATGCGGCTCGAATTCCGGCACATGCTCCATGCCGGAGCAGGCGCCCCGTGGGGCGCCATCCGTTTTCAGAATACCGTTCAGCTGTTGTCGGATCCGCTTGTACATAGGGGCAGTCTCAACCGGCCGGCCACCCAGATTTCCCGGCGTCCAGAGAGACGACGGTTATTCGACCTCTCCACGCTCCTTGGCAACAAGATAGTCCACCACGTCCAGAACCGCCTCATGGCTGCCGGCCATGGATGCAGTCACGGTGTACTTGCCATTAACCAGCATAGTCGGAGTTCCGGTTACGCGCGCGCCCCGAATCTTTGACTGCGCCTTCTGAACCCTGGCGTTCACGCCAAAGCTCTTGTAATTCTTCAGAAACTCTTCCCGGTCCACGCCGTGCTGGGCCACAAAGTCCGCCAGCGCCTCAGGCGTGTTCAGCGGACGGCGCTCTCCGGCCAGGGCATCAAACAGCGCATCGTGAACTTTTTCCCGCTGTCCCATGGCTTCCAGCGCATAAAACGCGTAGGCGTGGGGTTCCCAGCTGCGCCCCAGAGCGGCCGGAATTTTCACGAAGTTCACGTACTCTGGCGCGTTGGCTTCCCAGTTCTCCACCAGCGGCTTGAAGTTATAACAGTGCGGACAGCCGTACCAGAAGATCTCGGCCACCTCGACTCCGGAGTCGCTACTGGTGCGCACCGGATTGTCCAGCCGGTTGTAGTGGGTGCCTTCCTGCCACTCGGCAGCATTGGCCAGCGCGGAAACACCCACGGTCAGCAACGCCAGCAGGGCCAGTCTGAAGAATCGAATCATGAAAAATCTCCGCTCATCTGAATATCTCGTCGGGGGATTATGACCTACCGGGGCTGAAAAGTTCCACACGCCGGCGGTTACAGAGTTGAAAGGGCATAAAAAAACCCCGCGTGGCGCGGGGTTTTCAGGCTGGAGCCGCCGGCTCAGTTGAGGCCGGAAATGTAGCTTGCGACCGCCTCGATTTCAGCATCGGTCAGCTTGGAGGCAACGTCCATCATGATGGAAGCATTGGCACCAGCGTCGCGGGTGCCCTCTCGATAGGCTTTCAGCTGCTTCGATACGTACTCGGCGTTCTGGCCACCAAGATGCGGATAGCCGGCGGGCTCGTTACCTTTGCCCTGGGGGTTATGACAGCCGGCACAGGCTGGCACGCCGGTGGCCAGGTTGCCACCGCGATACAGTTGCGCGCCCGCGTCTACCAGATCGGGATCCGCCTGGCTGACAATCATCTCCTGGCTGTCAAAGTAGGCCGCCAGGTCCTGCAGATCCTGATCCGACATGTTGTCGAGGATGCCGGTCATTTCAGGAATCATGCGCTCCTTGCTCTTGATCAGGGTCAGCTGGTTGTACAGGTAGCGTTCGCCCAATTCTGACAGCTTCGGGTACACACCCATTACCGGCTTCTGGCCACCCTGACCGTGACAACCGGCACACACCGCCGCGTTCTGCTCGCCTGCCTGAGGATCTCCTGCCCCGTGGGCCATCGCTGTCAGGCCCAAACCGAGAACAACTCCTGCGATCAGTTTTTTCATGCTCGCTCCGCTTCTCTCATCTTTTTTAAAGGGTATTCTTCGTCGTACAACCGGCAGGCTCTGACCAGGCAGGCTCAAGACCGGGGCTGACAGCGGTTGCGCTCAGCGCTCCGCCCGGAATTGGTGTAGCATTATACATTAATCCCTGATAACTGAAATCCAAAGGAAAGCCAACCGCTGTGGACCCCGAACTGACCTCCAAAAGCCTCTCCTTCAACAGCGCCCGGTTCCTGATCAGCGCCTCCCGCCTGGACGAATGCCCGCCGGATGTGGGTGCCGAGGTGGCGTTTGCCGGCCGTTCCAATGCCGGCAAATCCAGCGCACTGAACGCGATCACCGCCAACGGCAAACTGGCCCGCACCAGTAAAACGCCCGGACGCACCCGGCTGATCAACTTTTTCTCTCTGAACCGGGAGCAGTGCCGGCTGGTGGACCTGCCCGGCTACGGCTACGCCAAGGTCTCCCGGGACATGAAAGACGACTGGCAGGAACATCTGGGTCACTACCTGAACGATCGGCGCTGCCTGCGCGGCCTGGTTCTGGTGATGGACATTCGCCACCCGCTCACGGATTTCGACCAAATGATGGTGGAATGGTGCGAACATAACAACCTGCCGCTGATGATTCTCGTCACCAAGGCCGACAAGCTGAAATTCGGACAAGCGAAAACCAGCATGCTGACCATTGGCAAGAAGCTGCAGTCGTTCCAGTGCGTCGAGCATCTGATCATGTTTTCGGCCACCTCAAAACGGGGTGTGGACGAATGTCGGGACGCCCTCACCGCCTGGCTGGAGAGCGACTGACCGCTCAGAGCGTCCCGCCAGGCTCGATCCGGTAACCCAGGTCGATCACCCGGGGCTCAGGGCCCGCGCCGGAAATTCGGGCCAGCAGGGTTTCTGCGGCCCTGCGACCCACGTCCTCCCGGGGGGTTACCACGCTGGCCAGCCTGGGCACCATCACCTGGCCCACATCATGGCCATGAAAGCCGGCAATGGCCATCCGCTCGGGCACCGCGATTCCCTGACGCTGACATTCGAAAAAGGCACCGATGGCCACGTCGTCGTTGGTACAGAAGATGGCGTCGGTGTCTGGCGCCTCACTCAGTATTTGTTCAAGAAGGGTTGCACCGACACTGAATGAGGAGCGTTGTTCGCTGCGCAGGGTCACCGGCGTCAGCCACCGTTCTTCCATGGCCCGGTTGTAGCCTTCCTGGCGCTGCAGCGTCCGGGCATCAAGCCGCACGGCCAGATAGACCACACGACGGCGCCCCCGATCGAGCATGGCCCGGACCATGTCATAGGCGGCCTGCACATTGTTGAAACCGACGGCCTGCTCGAAGGGCTGAGTATGGGTATCCATGATCTCCACGGTGGGCACCCCCGCCGTACCCAGCATTCTGAGGGTGCGTTCGGTATGGTGGCTCTCGGACAGGATCACGCCGTCCACGTTGTACGACAGCAGCGAGGCCAGACTCCGCTCCTCAATCTGCGGGCTGTAGCCGTAGTGCGCCAGCATCAGGTGATAACCGGCGGGCTCGGTAATCGACTCAATGCCCTTGATCACATCCGCGAAGACCTGGTTGGTCAGTGAAGGCAGGAGCACGCCGATGGCGTGGCTGGTGGACTTTGACAACAGGTCCGGGGCGCGGTTTGGAATGTAGCCGAGGGCTTCGGCCTCCGCAAAAATGCGTTCCCGCATGCGTTCGGAAACATTGTTGCCGCCGCGAAGACACCGGCTCACGGTCATCTTGGTAGCGCCAACCCGGTCGGCAATGTCCTGCAAGGTGGGGCGTCTTTTCTTCACCATTCAATTTCCCTGAAACAACTGGGCACCCATGATACGCGAGCGGTCACTGATCGGCTCCACCAACGCCGGTGTCGCCACCCAGCGATTGCAGGCACAGGTCAACAATGCGCTCAGGCGGCTCTCGCACGTCCACCACAAGCACATCAGGCTCGGATTCAGGCCCCGGTTCCTCCAGGGTCTGAAACTGACTCTCGAGCATGGCGCGACCATTGAAGTAATGATCTGTGCGACTGGCGTGTCGGGACCAGATAGTGCCTATCTCTCCGCGCAGATAGACGAAGCGCACGCCGGCGTTCCCGGATCGCAACCGGTCCCGATAATCCCGCTTCAGCGCCGAACAGGCCAGTACGAGCCCCGAGTCCTGCGTTCGGATCAGCCCTGCCAGGTCACTCAGCCAACCGCTGCGGTCAGCGTCGGTCAGTGGCGTGCCACTGGCCATTTTCGCGACATTGGCCGGGCTGTGGAAATCATCAGCATCGAAGAAGGGAACTTCAAGTTCATCGGCCAGACGCCCGCCGATGAGGCTCTTTCCGCACCCGGACACACCCATCACAACAATCCTCAGCGCAGTCATGTCATTGCCACCATAACGCCAACTGAGGGAACGCGATCAGCAGACCGAGCGCGACAATCTGAAGCGCAATGAACGGCAACAGCGACCGGAAAATCTCACCCAGGGAAATATCCTTGGGCGTCACGGTTTTCAGGTAGAACGCCGCCGGCCCGAACGGAGGTGACAGGAAGGACACCTGCATGTTCATGCAGAACACCACCCCGAACCAGATCGGGCTGTAACCAAGCTCCACCACAATGGGTACGAAGATCGGCATGGTCAACAACGCCACGCCGACCCAATCCAGGAACATACCCAGTATCAACAGGATCAGCATCATGAACAGAATCGTCGCCAGTCCGTCACCGCCGCTGACGGTGAAGACCAGCTCCCGGACAAACTCGATGCCGCCCATCAGGTTGTAAACGCCCACCAGGGCGGTGGCACCAATACCGATCCAGATGATCATCCCACATACCCGCAGGGTACTGATGGTGGCCTTCCGCACCATCGGCAGCGACAGCTCCCCGCGAATCCAGGTGCTGATCGCGATGCCCAGCACCCCCAGCGCCGAGGCTTCGGTCACAGACGCGATGCCTCCGTAGATACTGCCAAGAACCACAACCACCGACAGAATCGGAAATAACAGGGCTTTGAAGAAGTTGGGAGCGGGACGCTCTGGTTCATCACTGTCTGCGGGAATGGGTGCCATTTCCGGTTTCAACCAGACCCGGACCAGAACATACCCCATGTAGAGAAGTGCCAGAATCAGTGCTGGTAGAAATGCACCCTTGAACAGGTCGCCGATGGAGACGTTCGCAGTCAGGCCATAGATAATCAGAACAATACTCGGTGGCAGCATCGTGCCCAGGGCACCACCGGCACAGGTGGTCCCGATAGCCAGCCGGCGATCGTACCCCAGGCGCAGCATCTGGGGCAGTGCCAGAATCCCCAGCAACACCGTCTCGCCACCAATGACCCCTGACATGGACGCCAGAATCACCGCCACCACCAGGGTCTGCAGGGCAACACCACCACGGAGCTTGCGGCCAACGCGGGCCATGGCGTCGAACAGGTCCCTGGCAATCCCCGAGTGATCCAGCAGTGACGCCATGAGTACGAACATCGGGACGGCCAGGAACACATAGTTACCGATAAAGCTGTACAGTCGACTGCTGACAATGGGCAGTGCCTCGGGGCCGAACCAGCCCAGGGCAAAGATCAGCGCCACCAGGCCGGTGGCAAACGCGAGTTGCATCCCGGTCAGCAGCAACACAATCAGCAACAGCAGCATGGCCAGGCTGCCGTAGCCGATTCCGAGGGCGGCGAGCTCAAACATGATGGGTCTCCCCCCGTGGAGTCGGGCGTCGGAGGTCTCTGATCAGGTGCAGCACGAACTGGACCGTCATGATAACGATGGCCAAGAGAATGATGACCTTGAGAAACGCCGGAAAGGGCGGATTCCAGGCGGAACCCGAGGTTTCCAGGCGCCAGCCACCCCAGGGCGCCCGCACGGCATCCTTGGCCATGAACCAGCTGGCATAGAGCATCATCGCGCAGAAAGCCAGACCACACAGGTGGTGAAACACCCGCAACCAGCGCTGGGTGACGGAAGACACTGCGTCATAAACCAGAACAATCCGGACGTGGCGATCGGTGGCCAGGGCGTAAAGACCACCAAGGACAAACAATGTGGCGCCGGCGAAGGTAACGGTTTCGTGCACCCAAAGGGTTGGCGAATCGAACACGTATCGCCGTACGATCTCGTAAAAAGACACCACCACGATCAGCGCGAACACCAGGCTCAGTTTCTTGCCGAGCCAGACAATGGCCCGGTCGAGACCGGTGAAACCGACATCCTCATCGGATTCGGGCAGCAGATCCTGACGGTCCGGACCCGGCTCCGGGCGGGCCGTACTTTGTGCAGAAGACATAGGCTACTCCGAGCGCCAACCAGACCAACGGATACCGGTCGGCGCCTGATGACGTGTTTCGGTTGTCAGAGCAGACCCTGGGATTCCAGGTAGCTGGTTACCGACTGATAGACCTTCTGGGCGTTGGGAGACTGTTCGGCGTATTTCTTCCACTGGTCCCGGGCAATGGTGCGAAATTTGCGACGCTCCTCCGCCGACCAGTCATGAACCGTGATGTCGGGATTGGCCCGGGCCTCCTTGACCGCTTTCTTATCGGCCATGGCCAGCTGGGTGCTGATATCCTGGGCAAAGTCACGGGCTGATACCGTCATGATGGCCTGGATATCCTCCGGAAGCTTCTCCCACTCCTCCAGGTTCATGGCAATCTCGATCAGCGGCAGCGAATGGAAACCGGGGTAGACCGGGTGTGGCGCGATTTCATGCAGGCCCGCCTCGTGGTTGGTGGAGAACACGGTGTAGTCCGCGGCATCAATCACCCCTTTGCTGAGGGCCGTGTACACTTCCGAGCCCGGCAGGTTCACCGGTGCGGCACCAGCGGCGGCAAACACCGACTGCACAAGGCCTTCCGGGGCGCGCATCTTCAGGCCCTGCAAATCATCGACGCCATTCAGCGGCTTCTTCGAAACGAAGGACTCCAGCCCGGTGCCGCCGCCACCCACAAACTTCACGCCATAAGGGGCGTAAAGCTCGTTCATCAGCTCATAGCCACCGCCATAGTTGATGTAATCGATCAGTTGATCCGGGCTTGACCACGCCCCGACGGTGTTGCCAATCAGACCGAATGCGGGATCCTTACCGGAAAAGTAGCCAGTCACGGACACATGGCCGTCCAGAACACCCATGTTCATGGCGCCGAGAGTTTCGGTATGGCTGACAACGCTACCCACGGGCAACAGGTCGATAGCTACGCGACCACCGGTCATTTCTTCGACGCGGTCGGCCCATTCCTGCTGGATCTGGAAATTCTTGACGCCGGAGGGGTCGGATGACTGGAACTTGAAGGTGTAATCGGCCGCAACGGCGCTCACTGCGAAGGTCGCAGACAGCAGGCCTGCGGCAACTCGGGTCAGAAACATGGTCGGATCTCCTGATTGTTGTTTTGCCGGCGTATGTTACCGGTAACATCTGCAGACTATCGAATTCGCAAACCACTTACAAGCCCGGGGAGATTACGGAGAGAGGCGCGGGATAACCCGGCTCAAAAAAAACCGGCCTGCCATAGGACAGACCGGTGAAACGTCAGGGTTTGCGACGTGCTAAAACCTGAGAACTCACTCAGGAGACGCAAGGAATGTCCGAATTCCCAACGTCACTCCTTTGAGTCGCCCAGTCCTCAAAAGTTCCGGAAATGTTCATTTTTTGACCGTTATTTCGGTTTTCACGTACATGTTATCAATCCGGCCTCGGGCAACGACGGCCGGTATTTCTCCCGCAGCGCCAGTACCTGAGAACGATAGGCCGGCGTCAGGTAGGGCAGCTCCAGGGTCAATACCTGGTAGATGCCCTGCTTGAGCTCGGTCAGTGACAGGCTGGCCGGCTCTTCCGCAGCATGGGCGGTTTTCAGGAACGCCATCCAGTTGGTGATCACCAGCCACACGTTCAGGGACATGGCCGAACGCAGATCCTCCTCCTGCGGCTCGATGATTCCCGCCTCGGCCAGCTTCTCGAAAATCCGGCTGATGGCCGCCAGGCAGCGGTTGGTGAAGTCCCGATAGTCGTTGCGCAGCCGCTGGTCGCTGTCGAGCAGGTACTCGAGGTCCCGGTGGAAAAAGCGGTAGCTCCAGAGGCCATCAAACACCGATTCCAGATAGAAGGTCATGTCATCCAGGGTCATGGCCCGCTCTTCCGGAATGTCCAGGTAAAAATCCACCAGCTTTTCATACTCGAGAAAGATCTCGTAGATGATGTCGGACTTGTTACGGAAGTGGTAATAGAGGTTGCCGGGCGAAATCGCCAGGTGCGCCGCAATATGGTTGGTGGTGACATTGCGCTCGCCCCGGTCGTTAAAGAGATCGAGGCTGGCGAGCAGTATCTTGTCTCTGGTTTTCATAGAGGTTTCGGCACGCGTTGTTGTGTCGTTCACAGATGGCCCGATTCGCCACCCGACGTTGCTTGACTCACTAGAGTATATACTCTAATAATACGGTCAGACGCAAATTGCACACTTTTTCGCCAATCCGGCGGCGCCAGACAAAAGCGCCACCCGCGAGCGCGCGACACAGGAGAGAGCATCATGGGAGCCACCGTTGTTCAGCTCACCGAGAGCAAGAAGCAGATCCAGCACACCCACCGGGTGTTCGACGACCAGAAGAAGGCGTTTCGCAACAACCCCATGCCCTCACTGACCGAGCGACAGGAAAACCTGAAGCGACTCAAGCGGGTGCTGCTGAACAACCAGGATCGCCTGCTGGACGCCATCGATCGCGATTTCAGTTGCCGCTCCCGGGACGAGTCCCTGATTGCCGAGGTCATGCCCTCGATCCAGGGCATCAACTACACCCTGAAGAACCTGTCCGGCTGGATGAAGCCGTCCAGGAGGCATGTGTCCGTCCTCTTCCAGCCGGCCAGCAACAAGGTGCATTATCAGCCCAAGGGCGTCGTCGGCGTGATCGTGCCCTGGAATTACCCTCTGTACCTGGCGGTGGGTCCGCTCGTTGCCTCGCTGGCCGCCGGCAATCGCACCATGATCAAGATGTCAGAATTTACACCCCACACCTCGGCCCTGTTCAAGGAACTGATCGAAAGCAGCTTCGCTGAGGACCTGGTGTCGGTGATCACCGGTGAGGCCGATGTGGCCGCGGATTTCTCCTCTCGCCCGTTCGACCATCTCCTGTTCACCGGCTCTACCTCCGTGGGCAAGCTGGTCATGCGTGCCGCCGCGGAAAATCTGACACCGGTCACCCTGGAGCTGGGCGGCAAGTCTCCGGCCATTGTGTCGCCGGACGTACCGATGGAGGACGCCGCCCAGCGCCTCGCTTTCGGCAAGGCCTTCAACGCCGGCCAGACCTGCGTGGCACCGGATTACGTACTGTGCCCCGCCGACCGGGTCCAGGCCTTTGTTGATGAGTTCCGCAAGCAGTTCTCGGAGATGTACCCGAGCCTCCGGGACAACGACGACTACACCGCCATCATCAACGAGCGCCAGTACGACCGCCTGAAAGGGTATCTGGATGATGCCGAAGCCAAGGGCGCCGAGCTTGTAGAGATCAACCCCGCTCGGGAGAACCTGAACGACGGCACCCGGAAGATTCCGCTGACACTGGCCCTGAAAACCACGCCGGACATGAAGCTGATGCAGGATGAGATCTTCGGGCCGATCCTGCCGGTGGTGAGTTACGGTAATCTGGATGAGGCCATCCACTACATCAATGACCGTCCGCGGCCCCTGGCCCTGTATTTCTTCGGCTACGACAAGGATCAGCAGCAGCAGGTTGTGGATCAGACCCACTCCGGCGGCATGTGCATCAACGACTCCCTGATGCACGTAGCCCAGGATGACCTGCCGTTCGGTGGCATCGGCGATTCGGGTATGGGCCATTACCATGGCAAGGAAGGGTTCCTCACCTTCTCCCATCACCGGGCTATTTTCACCAAGCAGAAGTTCAACAGCGGCAAGTTTGTCTATGCGCCCCACGGCACGGCGGCGCACAAGATGGTTTATAAGCTGTTTATTCGCTGATACTCAGGCCTTCCATAAAACAATAAAGAGCCTAAGCCCCCCATGAAGAGTTCGACCTTCACGTCAGCGGATCGGTCTAATGCGACCGATCTCGACCGCCGCAGCTTCCTGAAAACAGGCCTTGGCGGTGCCCTGTTCCTCGGCACCGTCAGTGTGACCGCCGGCCTTGGCGGATGTGCCACGCAGCCGGCCGGGCGGCTCGATGCCGTGGGTTCCCGGACGGACGCCCGCTACGAATTCCAGTTCCTGACCCGGGACGACATTGTGCTGTTCGAGGCCCTGCTGCCGGCCATGGTCGGGCCCGGCCTGCCGGAGCAGCCGCAGGCTCGGAAACGGGCCATTGCCGGAACCATCGAACGGATTGATGCCGGTATTCACCACTTCGGGCCTGCCAACCAGAAAGAACTGCGCCGGCTGTTCGATCTGCTCAACTTTGCGCCCACCCGGGTGACCGTTGCCCGGGTGTGGTCGGGCTGGCCCAATGTAACCACGGCGGAAGCAGATGCCTTCCTCGAACGCTGGCGCACCAGCGGCATCGGGCTGTTCAACAACGGCTACATTGCGCTGACCAAGATCAGCAATGTCGCCTTCTATGGCTACCCCGATTTCTGGCACCTGTCGGGCTACCCCGGCCCTCCGCAGTATGCCGTGAATGCCCTGCCCCAATTTAAAAACGCCTGATCGCCAGCTGATCTGACGGAGCCAAGCATGTCTTTAACCGATCGTATTGCCCAGGGCCTGGCATCAGGCTGGAATGTCACCGACGGCGCCCAACTCACGGAAAACCTGACCTTAGAAGCAGACGTGGTGGTTATTGGCACCGGTGCCGGCGGCGGCACCACCGCCGAGATCCTCGCCCGCAGCGGGTTGTCGGTAATCCTGGTGGAGGAAGGCCGGCTGTATTACCAGAAAGATTTCAAGATGGACGAGCAATCGGCTTACGCCAGCCTGTACCAGGAAGGTATGAGCCGGGTCACCGCCGACGGCGCCATTGCCATCCTGCAGGGCCGGTGCGTGGGCGGATCCACCACGGTGAACTGGACCAGCAGCTTCCGCACGCCGGCCCCAACCCTGAACCACTGGGCCGACCGGTTTGGCCTGGAGGATCTCCGCCCGGCCACCCTCGCTCCCTGGTTTGCGGGGCGCGAAGAACGCCACAACATGGCGCCATGGCAAGTGGACCCGAACGTCAACAACGACATCCTGCGCCAGGGCTGCGAGAAGCTCGGCTACAGCTGGAAAATCATCCCGCGCAACGTCAAGGGCTGCTGGAACCTGGGCTACTGCGGCGTGGGCTGTCCGACCAACGCCAAGCAGGGCGCACTGCTGACCACCATCCCCGGAGCGCTGGACAATAACGCGCAACTGTTCCACAGCCTGCGGGCGGACCGGCTGGTCATGAAGCAGGACCGGATTGATCACCTGGAAGCCTCGGCCTTCGCCACTGACGGCATCACGCCAACCGGCATCCGGGTGACTTTGAAAGCCCGCCACTTCGTGGTCGCCGCCAGCGCCATCGGCAGCCCGGGGCTGCTGCTGCGATCCGACATTCCGGACCCGAATGGACGCGTTGGCAAGCGCTCGTTCATCCATCCGGTCAACGCCACGGTCGCCCAGATGCCTCAGAAGGTGGAGCCCTATTACGGCGCGCCCCAATCCATTTACTCCGACGAATTCAACTTCCGCAACGGCGTCGACGGTCCGGTCGGGTACAAGCTTGAAGTACCGCCACTGCATCCCGGAATGTCCAGCGGCGTGATTCCCGGCCATGGCGAAGCCCAGCTCAACAACATGGCCGGCCTGCCGCACATGCAGTCGGTCATCGCCCTGCTGCGGGACGGCTTCCACCCGGACAGCCCCGGCGGCACCGTCTCCCTGCGCGACGATGGCAGCCCGGTGCTGGACTACCCGATCACCGACTACCTCTGGACCGGCCTGCGCCAGGCCTTCCACACCATGGCTGAAATCCAGTTCGCCGCCGGCGCCGAAAAAGTCCGCCTGATGCACCTGGACTCCGGCTGGTACAGCAGCTGGGCGGAAGCCAAAGCCGCCATCAACGAGCTACCCATGGAACCCCACCGGGTACGCCTGTTCACCGCCCACCAGATGGGCGGCTGCGCCATGGGCAGCGACCCGGCAAGCTCGGTGGTCAACGGCTTCGGCGAACACCACCACGTCAGCAACCTCAGCATCCACGACGCCTCGATCTTCCCCACCAGCATCGGCGCCAACCCGCAATTGTCTGTGTATGCACTGGCCGCGAGAAACAGCACCAGATTGGCGCAAAGATTGAGCAGGGCTTAAGGGGCGCGAGGTAGCCGCGGGGCGGCCACTCCAAAAGTTCGCTCGCGTCGGGGCCAGCTGCTCTGCCGGGAATGTCGAAGGCCATGGATGGCCTGAGACAAGCGCACAGGGATGTGCTTGTAGCGGTTCCCGGCAGAGCAGCCGGCCCCGATGCAGGGCACCGAACTCTGACAGCATTCGCCGGGACCCCGGACTACAGCACACCCCCTGATCCTGCTATCCTGTGTTCCTGATTTATAAGGAGCTGTGCATGCCGAAAGTCATCTACCCGGGCACCTTCGACCCCATCACCAACGGCCACACCGACCTCATAGAACGGGCCGGTCGCATGTTCGATCACATCGTCGTCGCCGTCGCCTACAACCCCAAGAAACAGCCACTGTTGAACCTGGAAGAGCGCTGCGAACTGGTCCGCCAGGCCACCGCGCACATCCCCAACGTCAGCGTGACCGGCTTCAGCAACCTGCTGGCGGATTTTGTCCGGGAACAGGGCGCCACGGTCATCCTCCGGGGCCTGCGCGCCGTCTCCGACTTCGAATACGAATTCCAGCTGGCCGACATGAACCGCCGCCTGGCCCCGGAAGTCGAGAGCCTGTTCCTGACCCCGGCCAACCACCTGTCCTACATCTCCTCTACCCTCATTCGCGAGATCGCCTCCCTCGGTGGCGACGTCTCGGAATTCGTGGATCCGGCGGTCGCCGCAGCCCTCAAGCAGAAATTCGAAAAGGCCTGAAAAGAAAAAGCCCCGGATCCGGGGCTTTCTGTTCCATGAAGGCTGCTTGCTGCTATAGCAGCGGCGGCAGGGGAATCTCCTCGCCATTCACATCCAGCACAAGATCCTGAAGGGCGGCGTTCATGACCAGACGATCGCCCTGCTGTACCAGCAACCCCTGCTTGATCAGGGGGGCCAACTGAAGCTGGACCTCCGGATACTTCTCCACCAGGGCCATAGGCAGGCTCAGGTTCAGGTCGCCGGTCAGCCGCTGCATCACCATCAGCATCTCGGCTTTTTCATCGGCGGTCAGCTCCGGGTGCCGAATCTCGGCGCTGCCGGTCACCTGCCCCTCTGGCGTGGTCACCAGCAACTCGGGAACCCCGAGGCTGAAGCCGGCGGCCGCCAGGTCACGGACCGCCTCATTCACCTGTTGCATGGCCCCCATCTGCTGCTCGAACGCCTCTGGCCCGGCCCCGGAGGAGGCCAATGCCGCGCTCTGCAGCTCAGTAAATCCCGTCATCAGGGCATTCCAGGCCTCGACTTCGAGGTCTTCCAGGGCAAACACCAGGCGTTGCGGACCGTACGTGTCATCGGCCAGGGAGACACCCTCCACCTCGAACGCCACCCGCGAATCCAGGCGCTGCCCCGAATCACCTGCCTCGGTGCGGCTGCGAACCGAAATGCGATCAAGCGTCACGGGCGGTTCCTGGGCCGCATTGAGGCTCAGGGAGTTGACGGCCATTTCACCCGAACCGGTCCATACCTCGCCGGTAAGGTGGTTCATGGTCTGCTCTACCCGGAGATCGGCCAGCCGCAGATTGATGTCCGGCCCCGTGAGTGCAAGCGCGGGCCAGACCACCAGGGCATCGGCACTGCCCCCGGCGTCGCTGATTTCGACCCGAACCAGACCGCCGCTGGTTGAAAGCGACTCGCCGGTGTCGACGTCCACCATCTCCATGCTCGGCGCCTCGAACTCCAACACTGCGGTACCCCAGAGTCGGGTTTCCAGCGTCAGCTGCGGTTCCTGATCAGGAAACCAGTCCTCGCCACTTGGCGACCAGCCACCCAGTGGCTCGAAATCCATCAGGCTGCCGGTCACACCATGGGTAACATCGGCCTGGAAGTCGAAACGTCGCGACTCACCGGTATCCGGATTGATCACGCTGACAGTGCCAGTAACGTCGGAACTCAGGATTCCCCGCTGGTAATCCCCCGTTTCCAGCCGGACAAAGGGCTGGTTGCTGTTTACTTCTTTCGTTGCCTGCTGCCACTGCTGCTGGGTGAGATACCCCACCCCCCAGGGCAGGGCTCCGGCCAGCACCAGCACACCCGCGCCGGCAATCATCCATTTGGCATTCAAACTGCGTTCTCCGTTGGGGATTGAGGTCAGGGCTTGCTGGTCAATCGTTCAAGCAGGACCAGCTGCGAGGCCATGCGCTCCTCGCCCTCGGCTGGCTGGTTCTGGAGGTAGCTGCCGTCGGGCTGCAGCATCCAGGACTGGCAGTTATCGGCCAGGTAGGTGTCCAGGTCCTCACGTACCCTGGCCGCCAGGTCGGCGTCGTCAATCGGGAACGCGGTCTCGACACGGCTCAGAAGGTTTCGCTCCATGCCATCGGCGCTGGTGCAGTAGATATCCGGCCGTCCGTTATTGCCGAAGTAATAGACCCGGGTATGCTCCAGGAACCGGCCAATGATGGACCGAACCCGAATGTTCTCGGACAGGCCCGGCACTTCCGGACGCAGGCAACAGATGCCCCGGACAATCAGGTCGATTTTCACCCCCGCCTGGGACGCCTTGTACAGGGCCTTGATCAGTTGCAATTCCGTCAGCGCATTAAACTTGAGGATGATGCGGCCTTTTTCGCCAAGGCCGGCTTCACGCTCAATCAGGCTGAGCAGGCGCGAATGCAGGGTAAACGGCGAGTGGAACAGCTTCTTGATCTTCAGGGCCTTGCCCATGCCGGTCAGCTGCTGGAACAGTTTGTTGACGTCGTCACCAATGGACTCGTCGCAGGTCATGAAACTGTAGTCGGTGTACAGACGGGCATTGCCGGCGTGGTAGTTGCCGGTCCCCAGATGTACATAACGGCGAAGCCGGCCTTCCTCCCGGCGGACGATCAGTATCATCTTGGCGTGGGTTTTGTAGCCCACCACGCCGTACACCACAATCACCCCCGCCTCCTGCAGGCGGCTGGCCAACTCCAGGTTCTCGGCCTCACTGAAGCGGGCCCGCAGCTCAATGACCGCCGTTACTTCCTTGCCCCGGCGTGCGGCATCAGCCAGGGCTTCGACGATCTCGGAATCGGCGCCGGTCCGGTACAAGGTCTGACGAATGGCCAGCACCTGGGGGTCCTTCGCCGCCTGACGCAACAGATCCACCACCGGACTGAAGTTCTCGAAGGGGTGCAGCAGCAGGATGGGCTGTTTTCGAATGGCATCGAACATCGACTCCTTGCTGCGGATCTGCTTTGGAATCGAGGGCGAGAAGCCTGAATAGGTCAGATCCGGCCGGTCCACCAGGCTGCCCACGGCCATCAGGCGCGTCAGGTTCACCGGGCCGTGGACCTGATACAGGTCGCGCTCGGTCAGGCCGAATTCCTTCAACAGGAAATGCACCAGTTCCTCGGGGCAGTTGTCGGCGACCTCCAGACGCACACCGTCACCGAAACGCCGGCTCAGCAGCTCGCCCCGCAGGGCCGAGGCCAGATCTTCCAGGTCATCCTCAAGCTCAAGGTCGGCGTTGCGGGTCAGGCGGAACTGGTAACAGCCCTTCACTTCCATGCCCGGGAATAGTTCGTCCGCATGGGCGTGGATCATCGAGGACAGGAACACCAGGTTATCGCCGCCGCTGCACACGTCATCCGGCAGTCTTACCAGGCGGGGCAACGAGCGCGGCGCCGGCACGATAGCCATGCCGGTTTCCCGACCGAACGCATCCTTGCCATCCAGCTCGACGATAAAGTTCAGGCTCTTGTTGACCAGGCGCGGGAACGGGTGCGACGGGTCCAGCCCGATCGGACTGACCACCGGCAGGATTTCTTCCTCGAAATAGGTCCGTACCCACTCGGCCTGCGCCGGCGTCCATTCCCGGCGCCTTACAAAATGGATGTTCTGCTGTTCCATTTCCGGAATCAGCACGTTGTTGAGAATGTCGTACTGTTCGCGGATGTAATCGTGGGCCACCCGGCTGATTTCCGACAGTGCCTGTTCCGGCATCATGCCGTCGGCACCCACCGTTTCCCGGCCGTACTTCATCTGCTGGCGCAGGCCGGCGACCCGGATCTCGAAGAACTCGTCCATGTTGCTGCTGAAAATGCAGCAGTAGATCAGGCGATTGATCAGCGGATGGGTGGTATCCAGGGCCTGCTTGAGCACCCGGTAATTGAACTGGAGCTGGCTCAGCTCCCGGTTGAAGTAGTTTTCCGGGGCGTCGAGATTGACCTCTTCGCCCACCGGGGGCACGTCCACCGGTGCCGGAACACTTCGCTCCTCCGTTGCCACCTGTTGCTTCGCCGTTTCCGTCGTCATGATTCCTCGATTCCAGTCAGATCGCCTTCAGTGGCGATACATACATTTCGCTACCCGCCCCGACGATCCCGCAGCAGACGGGCCGCACGCACGGCGAAGTAGGTCAGGATGCCGTCGGCACCGGCCCGGCGCATGGCCATCAGGCTCTCCATCATCACCGCATCGCCATCCAGCCAGCCGTTCTCGGCCGCCGCCATGTGCATGGCGTATTCGCCGCTGACCTGATACACAAAGGTCGGCACCTGCAGTTCGGCTTTCACCCTGCGCACAATGTCCAGGTACGGCATGCCCGGCTTGATCATCACCATGTCGGCGCCCTCCGCCAGATCCATGGCCACCTCGTGCAGAGCCTCGTTACTGTTGGCCGGATCCATCTGGTAGGTGGCCTTGTTGCCCTTGCCCAGGTTGGCGGCGGAGCCCACGGCATCACGGAACGGTCCGTAGTAGGCGGACGCATACTTGGCAGAATAGGCCAGAATGCGGGTGTTCACATGGCCCGCGTTCTCCAGCGCCTCCCGGATGGCGGCCACCCGGCCATCCATCATGTCCGACGGCGCCACCACATCGGCCCCGGCATCCGCGTGCGACAGGGCCTGGTTAACCAGGGCCTCGACAGTCACGTCATTGAGCACGTAGCCGTCGTTGTCGATGATGCCGTCCTGGCCGTGGGTCGTGAAAGGATCCAGGGCGACGTCGGTAATCACGCCGAGCTCCGGGAACTGTTTTTTCAGGGCACGCACTGCGCGCTGGGCCAGCCCGTCGGCATCCCAGGCGCCCGAACCTGAGAGGTTCTTCTGCTCCGCCGGCACGACCGGGAACAGGGCAATCGCCGGAATGCCGAGTGCCACCACCTCGGCGGCCTGCTCCACCAGAAGGTCAATACTCAACCGCTCCACCCCCGGCATGGACGGCACCGGCTCTCGCTGGTTTTCCCCTTCCAGCACGAAGACCGGGTAGATGAGATTATCCGCGGTAAGCTGGTTCTCGCGCACCAGCCGCCGGGAAAACTCACTGGCCCGGTTACGGCGCAGACGCGTCGCCGGGAACGCTCGGGGTATCGGATTCGGCACGAACAACCTCCTGAATGGCTGAACAGAAACTCTGATGGAAAGTGGCGGCGCCGCAGTGACGCCCGAGCCCCCATCATACACGGCCATGGGGGCCGGTTGCAGACTCCCGGAACAGGTTAACCGGTGATCATGACCGGACGGTTACCGGATGGAATCCAGGGCCTCGGCCCGAACCTGTTCCGTTTCGTTGAAATGACGACCACGCAGTCGTTCAAGTGCATCCGCCAGTTCCGGTTCGGCCAGTCCCGACGCGAGTAACCGGTCCCGTTCCGTGGCGTACGCCTGCCAGCGCCTGTGCCAGGCATTCTGCTCCTGCTCTACCCGGGCAAGCCGATCGGCTGCCTCTGCACCAAAGGCCTGTTCGCGCCAGGCCTGCAGCGCCTTTGGATCATCAGCCAGCGCCTGTCGAGCCTGCTCGTAGTCGGAGAAACGCCGGGTCTGCTCACGGGCCTCGCGCAGGGGCTCCGGCAACAGACGTTCGGCCTCGCGCTGGGCCTCACGCCGCTCATCGGGCGAGAGGGTGTCATTGGTCGCAATACGTCGCAGCTCCAGCTGGAACCGGTCGTTGGCTTCCTCATCGGCGAAAAAGGCGTCGACGGTAGCCGCATCCAGCCAGGTCCGGCGCAACCCGTGAACCTCGGTCATCCGGCGCTGCATTTCGCCGATGTCATCGGCAGCGGCGCTGCCATAGGATTGCTCAAGCTCAGAGACCGCCAGCTTGTAATCGAGATAGGCACCCAGAACCGATCGGGCCTGGGATCGGGCCGGCTCTGGCAGGGTGTCGAGTGCCGACTCAATGCGCGCCACCAGCTGTGGCAGCGTCTCCTCGCCCAGCGCCGACAGGAAGTACTCGAACAACGCCCTCAGCTCGGCGCTCGGGATGAGATTGCCCAGGCGATCTGTTCGCGCCCAGCCATCAGGCACAGAGGTGCCCCGAAGGGACGCGGGCAGGGTCTCGGGCACCTCGGGAGCCACACTGTCACTGACCAGGGCGGACGGTTTCTTGGGACTGCCCGGCGACACCGCCGGTGGCGCCGGCGCCTGGACCAGTGGCTCAGAGTTTGCTGCAATCTGGTCTGACGCCGTGTCCTCGGGCGTCAGCAGCAGGCCGAACAGTACAACACCGGCACTGATCACCAGCAGGCCGACGGTCAGCCGGGTCAGGGTTTTCATGGCCACTTTTCGATTCCCGAGCCAGCAATGGGTTGCACCTTGCGGTTTTGGTGGCAAGGCAGAGGAAATAATGCAGGAGGATAAGACAAGGGGGCAAACGATACCGAGACCGGCATCAAAAACAGACCGGGGCACCGGGCCCCGGTCGGTCCTGCGAGCACTCAGAGGGAGCGGTTGTTAAATCCCACTTCCACTTTGCGCGGCGTATCAGAGCGAAAAGAGGTATCCACTTCCTGGATTTTGCCGCCCTGGCTCAGGAATGCCTCAATGTCGGCCTGCAGCTGGGCGCGCACCCGGGCGCGACCGGCTATGGAATGGTTGTCGTCGTTGTCGCTGGTCCAGCTTCCGGACTGCTCCAGGTTGCTTTCGTCGAATTCACTCATGGTCTTTTCTCCATCAACGAAAACAGAGGGCCGAGTGCTGCACCCCCGCGGGGAAGCCCACTCCGTATCGACGGGACGCCATCGGCGACCACATCTTGGCGTCTTTATAATCCGCTTTTTCTGCCGGCGCTATTTAATGGCAACGCCTTTTTTGTAAATTTTTGTAACCCACAATAAACATTTGAATTTGCTCAGCGAATTCTATAATCGTCAGATCCTGATCGAATTGACACAAAGAATGAATAGTGATTCACTACTTATAGGAGCCGGCATGGCCTATCGCGAAACCGAGAAAATGCGCCAGCGCAAGGCACAGGCGCGCAAGCGGATTGTGGACTGCACCTACCAATGCGTTGCGGAGGGCGGTTTCCGGAGCGCACGGATTACCCGGATTGCAGGCCTCGCCGGCGTCGCCACCGGAACCATTTACCGGCATTTCGAGTCCAGAGAAGACCTGTTTGCCGAGATTTTCCGGCTCGCCACCCAGCGGGAGGTGGACAAGGTAGCCGAGGCACTCGCCACCACTGGCAACGCCAGCGAGCGACTGGAGCGCGCCCTGCGACAATTTGCAGAGCGTGCACTCAAGGGCCCGATGATGGCCTGGTCGCTGATTGCCGAACCGGTGGATCCAAAAGTGGAAGAGGAGCGACTGGCCTACCGCAAGGCCTACGCCAACCTGTTCGAGACAGCGATCCGGGAGGGCATCGACGAAGGCTGCTTCCCGGATCAGGACGCACGCCAGAGCAGTACCTGCCTGGTGGGCGCCATTGCAGAAAGCCTGGTTGGCCCGCTGTCACCGACACAGGCCCATCAGTCGGCGAGAACGAAAGACGACAACAATGACCTGCTGGTCAATTCCATCATCCGCTTTTGCATGCAGGGGTTGACTGGCATCAGGAGGTAGCCATGAACGCGCATCAACCCCGAACAGCAACGACAGCCGGCGAGAACGAAGATCGCTATCTGGCCACCACACACGAAGTACTCAACCAGCCGCCGGCGCTGGAGAATTACAATCTGTTCGAGCAGGACATTGCGCTGCAGGAGGGCACCCTGCGGGAAGGCGCCGGTAGCGCCACGGCAGACCTGAAAGCGTTCGGAGACCTTGCCGGTGCCGCACAGACGATCGACCTGGGCTTCCGCGCCAACGCCAACAAGCCGGCCTTCAACACCCACGACCGGTTCGGGCACCGGATCGACGAGGTGGACTTTCACCCGGCGTATCACGAGTTGATGCGAATCGCCATGGAAAACGGCCTGCACAGCAGTCCCTGGACCCATCCAGGCCAGGGCGCCCACGTTGCCCGCGCAGCCAAGTACTACATGCACTCCCAGGTAGAGGCGGCCCATTGCTGCCCGGTGACCATGACCTTTGCCGCCATCCCGTCCATCCGCAAGCAGCCCGAACTGGCAGCCGACTGGGAAGCCCGGATCCTGGCCAACAGCTACGACCCTCGCAACCTTCCGGACAGCCAGAAAAGCTCGGTGACCATCGGCATGGCGATGACCGAGAAACAGGGCGGCAGCGACGTACGTGCCAACAGCACCCGGGCCTACCCGGTGGGCGCCCAGGGCCCGGGCCAGGCCTATGAGCTGGTGGGCCACAAGTGGTTTGTCTCCGCACCCATGTGCGACGCCTTCCTGGTACTGGCCCAGGCGCCGGGTGGCCTGTCCTGCTTCCTGATGCCCCGCTGGCGCCCGGACGGCAGCAAGAACCCCTGGCAGATCCAGCGCCTGAAGAACAAGATGGGCAACGTCGCCAACGCCTCCAGCGAGGCGGAGCTGCGCGGTGCTCTGGCATGGATGGTGGGCGAGGAAGGCCGCGGCGTGCCCACCATCATCGAAATGGTGGCCATGACCCGATTCGACTGCATGATCGGCAGCTCCGCCGGCATGCGCCAGGCCGTGGCCCAGGCCAGCCACCACTGCCGCCACCGCAGCGCCTTCGGCGCCCGCCTGAGCGACCAGCCCCTGATGCAGAACGTACTGGCCGACCTGGCCCTGGAAAGCGAAGCGGCGCTGGCCTACACCCTGCGCATCGCCCGCGCCCTGGACAATCAGGACAAAGAACATGAACGTCTGCTGGCCCGCCTGGCCACGCCTGTCGGTAAGTACTGGATCTGTAAGCGCACCCCGAACCACGCCTATGAGGCCATGGAGTGCATCGGCGGCAGCGGCGTGATGGAAGACTGCATCATGCCCCGACTGTTCCGGGAATCTCCCGTCAACGCCATCTGGGAAGGCAGCGGCAACGTCCAGTGCCTGGATACCCTGCGCGCCCTGCAAAAAGAACCGGACACCCTCGATGCCTTCTTCGCCGAAGCCGCCGAAGCCAAGGGCGCCGACCGTCGCTTCGACCAGTTCCTGGCCCAGCTACAGCACGACTTCGCCGACATCAGCGATTTCCAGTACCGGGCCCGCAACCTGGTCGACCGCATGGCCCTGGCCCTGCAGGCCTCGCTACTGCTGCGCCATTCCGATGCCGCCGTGGCCGACGCCTTCTGCGCTTCCCGCCTGCAGTCCAATGGCGGCATGAACTTCGGCAATCTGCCCTCAGGCACCAACCCGGCGGCCATTATCAAACGGGCAACGCCTGTAGTAGGCTAGAGTCAACTGAATTCCACTGAGAGATCAGGGAACCGGCGGGGGCGCCCGCTCCAAAACCTTGCGGAGCCATGGATGGCGGAGCAGAGCGTACAGGGACGTATTCACAGCGTGTTTTGGAGCGGGCGCCCTCGTCGGTTCCTTCGCCCAAACCTATGTCTGAAGCACTCAGAAAACTTCTCAAAGAAGGCCAAGCGCCCCAGCAGCCCGTGATCACCCCCCACGTGGGCGTACTCACCCTGCACTTCCAGCTCTACGGCTGCGACGACCTGAAAGCCAAACGCAAGGTCTTCACCGCCCTCAAGGCCGTCTGGGGCAAAGAACCCGACCTGGCAGTGGCAGAAACCGCCGACCAGGAGGCCCTGGACTGCGCAACCTGGACCATCGCCGCCCTCGGCACCTCCTCACAGCAGATCACCCAGCGCCTCGACCAGGTGGAAAAAGCCATCGCAGAACGGGTGGATGCTGCCATACTGGACATACATCGGGAAATTCTCTGAGCATTACCGAGCCTCGCCAGCCGGGGTGGGCCGTGTGGCGTAACCTGTCGCCACGCCGTATACTACGCCCCCTCAGGGATGCCAGTGCGCCTGCCCCTGGCAGGCGACCAGAAACCAATGCCGGACACCCGTACCGGCCGTATCCGCAGGGCATCCGGAACCGGCCCTTCGGATGACCACTGAAAGTGTGTGGCGCCTATGACCGGAAAGAAAAAGTCGGCCCAGGCCTCGGTAGAGGCGATGTATCGCGTGTTCACGGTGCCCGAGGCGCCGGAATCCACGTTGAGCCGGATCGACCAGAACATCTCCCGCAACCTTGCAGGCTTCCTGCAGGAGCACATTGTTGCGGTGGAACGGGATCTGTCGGACGTTGAGAAAGACTTCTCCGACTACAACATTCCCGAAAAACCCGTGTTTGTCTCCGAGCAGGCCCAGTTCCTGCTCGACAAGCTGGTGGCCAACTCCGTTCATACCGCCTCACCCGCCTTTATCGGACACATGACCTCGGCGCTGCCCTACTTCATGCTGCCGCTGTCGAAGATCATGATTGCCCTCAACCAGAACCTGGTGAAGACCGAAACCTCCAAGGCGTTTACGCCCATGGAGCGCCAGGTGCTGGGTATGATCCATCGCCTGGTGTACCAGGAAGACGGGGCGTTTTACCGCAAGTGGATGCACGACCCCCGCTATTCCCTGGGGGCCATGTGCTCCGGCGGCACCGTGGCCAACCTCACTGCCCTGTGGGTCGCCCGCAACCGGGCCTTCCCCGCCGAGGGCAGCTTCCGCGGCCTGCACCAGGAAGGCCTGTTCCGGGCGCTGAAGTACTACGGATACGAAGGCGCCGCCATTGTTGTCTCACGCCGTGGCCATTACTCGCTGCGCAAGGCAGCGGACGTGCTCGGCCTCGGCCGCGAAGCCCTGGTGCCAGTGGACACCGACGAGGACAACCGCATCCAGACCGATGCCCTGCGCGACAAGTGCCTTGAGCTTCAGCGCCAAAAAATCAAGGTCATGGCCATCTGCGGCGTGGCCGGCACCACCGAAACCGGCAACGTCGACCCGCTGGACGCCATGGCCGATATTGCCCGGGAATTCGGCGCCCATTTCCACGTGGACGCCGCCTGGGGCGGGCCCACCCTGTTCTCCCGCACCTATAAACATCTGCTGCGCGGCATCGAAAAAGCGGATTCGGTCACCTTCGACGCCCACAAACAGCTGTACGTGCCCATGGGCGTTGGCCTGGTGGTGTTCCGCGACCCGAGCCTGGCCAGCGCCGTGGAACACCACGCCCAGTACATCATCCGTAAGGGCTCACGGGACCTGGGCAGCACCACCCTTGAAGGCTCCCGCCCCGGCATGTCCATGTTGATCCACTCGGGTTTGAAAATCCTTGCCCGGGAGGGCTACGAGATCCTGATCGACCAGGGTATCGAGAAAGCGAAAACCTTCGCCGAGATGATCGACGCCGAGGCAGATTTCGAACTGGTGACCAAGCCGGAACTGAACATCCTCACCTACCGTTACTGCCCGGAAGACGTTCAGCAGGCGCTGGCGGTGGCGGACCCGTTGCAGGCAGAAAAGCTCAACACCTGCCTGAACCGCATCACCAAATTCATCCAGAAAACCCAGCGGGAACGGGGCAAGGCGTTCGTCTCCCGGACCCGCCTGGAGCCGGCCCGCTACTTTAACTTCCCCTGCATCGTGTTCCGGGTGGTCCTGGCCAACCCGTTGACGACCAAAGAGATCCTGGCAGACATTCTGGCGGAGCAGAGGGAACTGTCACGGGACGAGGGTATCGAAGATGAGATGAGCATCCTGCATCAGATGGCGGATGCCGTTCTGAAGCAGCGGGAGCCGAACGTCAGGCAAGCCTGATCAGGCAAGATCCTATAAGCCTGGTCGGCTCGTTTTCGCGGATAACTCGTCGCCAGGGTGAGCCGGGTGGGGGACGTTTCAAAAACTGTGCAGAGCCATGGATGGCGTTTCTTTCCCAGACCGCAATTGGGCCAGAGCCCTTCCCAAAACAAGCTGTGAATACCTCCCTGTACGCTCGGCTCCGCCATCCCTGGCTCCGCACGGTTTTGGGAAGGGCTCTGGCCCAATCGCTCCGAGTTCGGGACCCAATCAGTAAAGCGCCTCTTCATCATCCAGCACGTCGTGGATGATCTCCAGGAACATCTTGTCTGCCTCGCTCCAGTTCTCGGGAATCCGGATATTGGTGCTGGCACTGATCTCCCGGGCAATCAACTCCTCGGCGTTCGGCTGTCCGCGATGCTTGCGGGCGATCTCCATGGATTTTACGGCAATGGTCGGATCGCTCAGCACCTTCTTGATGAAGGTCCTCAGCTCGTCAATCATCTTGGCCTGACGACTCTCTACAGAAGAACTCATACTTCGCTCCACGGACAAATAGACTCAAGGGGTGAATCACCCCCTGAAGAATAGTATGACCAAACTCGGTTTATACAACCAGCCCGGTCAGATCATCATGCCGCGCAGCGTGTAGAACAGGATCGCGGCCATGATGGCAGAGGCCGGCACGGTAATGATCCAGGCAGCTGCGATGCGTACCAGGTGCGACCGCTTGACCATCTCCTCCCGGTAAATCTTTTTCAGACGCTTGCGCTCGGATTTTGCCAGGGGCACCTGCTTTTTCTTTTTGGCCTGTTTGAGCAGCTTCTCCATCTGCTCGACAGAGGCATTGCGGAAATCATCGAGGAACGGCTTCAGACGTTCCTGCTCGGCAGGATCGTGGTGTTCCATGATCTTGTGCAGCTGGGTCGCGTAATTGGACTTCAGGTACTCTCGCAGGAAACCGACGCCGAACACGCCACCGATGGCAATGTGAGTGGAACTCACCGGCAGGCCCAGCTGAGATGCGAGAATTACGGTCAGGGCCGCCGACAGGGCAATACAGAACGCCCGGGTTTTGTCGAGCTCGGTGATCTCACTGCCCACGGTCTTGATCAGGCGCGGGCCGAACAACATTAGCCCCACCGCCAGACCCAGGGCACCCACCATCATGACCCAGAGCGGGATGCTTGCGGACGTAACCACCGAATCCGCCGCCAGCGCGTCGTTGATCGCCGCCAGCGGACCAATGGCGTTAGCCACGTCGTTGGCACCGTGAGCGAAGCTGAGCAGAGCCGCGGCAAAAATGAGGGGCCAGGTGAACAGGCTGTTCACACCCGCCGAGCTGTTTTCCATGGTGGCGGCCTTGCGGCCCACCAGGGTGCGCATGGCGAAGAAAACCAGGGCGGCAGCAGCAAGACCAATCAGGGTGGCTTCCATGAAATCGACCTTCACTACCTTTTTGACACCCTTCACCATCAGGTAGGTGCCAAAGGCCCAGGCCATGATGGCCACCAGCCAGGGTACGAAGGTACGGGCCGCCGGCACCACATCCTTCCGGTACAGCACCGATTTTTTGATCAGATACAGGAACAGGGCCGCCAGGGCACCGCCAAGAACCGGGGAGATCACCCAGCTGGCGGCAATCTTGCCCATCACCGCCCAGTCGGCGATTCCCCAGCCCCCGGCCGCAATGCCAGCGCCCAGCACACCACCGACGATGGAGTGCGTAGTGGAAACTGGCGCGCCCATCCAGGTGGCCAGGTTCAGCCAGAGGGCGCCGGCCAGGAGCGCAGCCGTCATCAGCCAGACGAACGCCCGACTGTCACCAAGGCTGGAGGGATCAATGATGCCGCCCTTGATGGTGGAAACCACGTCGCCACCGGCGATCAGGGCGCCGCCGGCTTCGAAGATTGCCGCCAGGATCACCGCAGCACCCAGCGACAATGCGCCCGAGCCTACGGCCGGTCCTACGTTGTTGGCTACGTCATTGGCCCCGATGTTGATGGCCATGTAACCGCCAATGACCGCTGCCGCCATCAGCAGCATGGCGTTGGGCATTCCCTGGCTGAATGCTCCGACAGTCAGCCAGATTCCCAGCAGGAAAAGCAGGCTGATGCCGACCCTGTATCGTTCCGTGGCAGGGCTGGTAAGAAGGGTATCCAGGAGTCCGCTCGAACGGGCCATAGCAGATGAGGTCTCGTGTGTCGGTGGATTGTCGATGATCTGTGACTTGTGGATCGCAGCCTCTGCCGCGCGCAAACTATAAAATTTTTGACACGGAATTGAAATAAAATGGCCATGTTTGAAACAGGGTAAACAAATCACAGACGGCACCGCAAAAATTCTCTAACGTGTTACCAGCCACTCCCAGCTGCGCCAACAACGACAACAACACCGAAGGCCACCATGCCCAAATTCACGACCCCAGGCCCGCTCTCGGCGAGCGAACGGGAAGACGCTCAGGTATCGCGTCTACTGACCTGGCTCTCTGCCAGTGCCATAGCCATGCTCGCAGGCATTGGCGCCAAGGCCTGGTTCGCCAGTCACACCACCCATGCGTGGGTGCTCTGGTCGTTCATTGGGCTCATTGCGCTGAACATGGCGCATTTCGCCCGTACCGGCAATCAGGCTCGACAGAAGGCCGGACTCATCGTGGTGGTGGGGCTGCTGTTCGCCTATCTGATCGCATCCGGGGGCGAAAGCAATACCGGTCCGCTGTGGTTCTATGTGTTTCCACCGCTGCTGTTCTACCTGACCGACCTGAAGACCGGCACGGCTGTCCTGCTGTTCTGTTATCTGGTCGCGGTGGTGGCCTTCCAGTTTCCCGGCCTGCCCCTGGTGACGGCCGAGTACAGCACCGACTTCAAGATCCGGTTCTTCTCTACCCTGACCTTCGAGTCGATTTTCTGCTTCGTTCTGGAGGCCAGCCGCCTGAAGGCCCGCCATGAACTTCTGACCCTCGCTGAAACCCACGAACGGGCAGCCCGTACCGACGAACTGACCGGCCTGGCCAACCGTCGGGATATGCACAACCGCCTGGCTGGAGAGTTCTCCCGCTATCAGCGGTCCGGCCATCACTTTTCGATTGCCCTGATCGATCTTGACCTGTTCAAGAAAATCAACGATCGGTTCGGACACGACGCCGGCGACCAGGTGCTTCGCGAGTTTTCAGCGCTGATGCAGTCCGTGATCCGCCAGACCGATGTGGCCGGTCGCTGGGGTGGTGAGGAATTCCTGATACTGCTGCCCGACACATCCTTGCTGCAGGCCCTGACCCTGGCCGAAAGGTTACGCTCGGAAGTGGCGCGGCATCCCTTCCGGTTCAGGGAACAGGCGCTGCCGGTGACCATCAGCGCCGGTGTCTGCTCAATCGCCAAAGCCGGCTCACTCGATGACCTGCTCAAACAGGCCGATCTGAACCTCTATGCAGCCAAGGAAGCCGGCCGGAACCGGATAGCGCCCCGGGTGCGCACGCAGGAAGAAGAGGGGGCATCCCCCACGCCTTGAGGGCGCCCGCCCTGATCGCTATGATCACCTCCGGACCCGGCACCCCGGGCATCAACAACATTTTCTCAGATTGCGGGAGACCCATGGCACAGATCCGGATACTGGTGGGAAGCGTCTACGGTGGCGCACTCCTGACCGCCAGGGCAATCAAGAAATCGCTGGAACCCGAGGGACACAAGGTAACGGTTCTGGAAAACCCGGAACTGGAGGACATCACCAGCAACGGGGATGCGCTTCTGGTGTGCACGTCCACCACCGGCCAGGGCGAGCTCCCCGCCAACCTGCTGCCCTTCTACCTCGCCCTGCGTGAACAGCTGCCGCAACAGCCCGGGCGGCCCTTCGGTGTAATCGTGCTCGGCGACAGCTCCTATGGGGACACCTTCTGCGGCGCCGGCGACCTGATGGAAGAGGCCCTCTACGAAACCGCCGCCCGCAAAGTCGGGGAGACCCTGCGCATCGACGCCCTGGAGACGCTGGAGCCGGAAACCGAGGCTCTGCCCTGGGTCAGGGCCTGGCTCGAACAGGTGTGAACCGCTTTACACGGATCTGCCGGGAAAAGTTACCAGTGTTGGCCCCTGGATGACTTGAGCCGTTAACGGCGACACGCCATACTCGGGTCAACAACGACAACAAAACGGATTAACGTGGCACCCAACAACTGGCTCCGGTTTTTCACAGCGCTCTCGCTGCTGGTGGTTCTGGCTGTCCCCGTCCAAGGGGCGGAAACCTCTTACGTACCGCCCATCGAGTACCTGCGCATTGCCCCGGATACCAACCTTACCGTCGACGAAGCGCTGTCGTCGGACCGCTGGCAGTCACTCGCAGATTCAAGCCCGAACTTCGGCTACATCAACGACACCATCTGGCTGCGTTTTCCAGTCAGCCAGCCGGCAACCATCAACCTGCTGGAAGTCCGTTACTCCCAGCTCGACCACATTTCATTCTTCCTGATAGAAAACGGCCGGGTTGCCAAGCGTGTCGAAACCGGTGATTTCCAGCCCTTTGCCGAGCGGCCCATCCGCCATCGGCACTTCCTGTTTCCCTTCGAGCAGAGCATCGCCAGCGACTACCAGATCCTGCTCAGGGTCGATACCCGGGGCGCCATGCAGATTCCAGTGCGGCTCTGGAACGACCAGGCGTTCTTCGAGCACACCAATGCCGAAGACCAGATGCATGCGGTGTACTACGGCATCCTGATCACAGTGATCTTCTTCAACCTGTTCATCTTTTCCGCCCTGAGGGAGCCGGTGTACCTGCTCTACGTGCTGTCCACCCTGGGCTACCTTGTGCTGGTGAGCAGCCTCAACGGCACCGCCTTTCAGTTCCTGTGGCCCACCAGCCCCGCCCTGCAGAACCAGATCATGCTGCTGTCGGTGCCCCTGGCGGTACTCTTCACCCTGCTGTTCTCACGGTCGTTCCTCAAGTTGCCCCGGACCGGGCCACTGCTCAACCGGTTGGTGATGCTTGCCATCATACTGAACGCGTCCGTGGCACTGATGACGTTTTTCCTGGACTACAGTACCGGCAGCCGCCTGACCGTCGCCCTGGCGATTCCCAGCACCCTGCTTTTAACAGTGCTGGGGCCGCTGCAGTGGTGGAAAGGTAATCCCCAGGCCGGCTACTACACGATTGCCTGGGCCGCTCTGACCCTGGGCAGTGCCATTACCGCAGCCAACAAATACGGGCTGTTACCCAACAATTTCATTACCAGCTACGGCATGCAGATCGGTTCGGCGCTGGAGGCCATACTGCTCACTCTCGCCCTGGCCGCGCGCCTCTACCAGGAGCGCCAGGACAAGGTCGAAGCCCGGGAGGCCGAGCTCAATGCCATGGCGGCAAGGCGCTCGGCGGAGCTGAAACTGATGGATCATGCCCTGCACAATCCGCTGACCGGGCTGCCCAATCGCAGCAGCTACGAAATGATGCTGAACGACCTGATGATGCGCAGCCCGGAACGACGCTACGCCATTGCCATCATCCACCTCAACAACCTGCAGTCGGTCACCAAGACCCTGGGCCACCGCAACAGCGACCGCATCCTGGAACTGGCCAGCAAGCACTACAACGCCGTGGCCCGGGAACTGCCCGGCGCGCTGCCGGTGGAGCAGAGCGATGCCCGTAATTTCTTCATGGCATCCCTGGACCCGCAGACCTTCGCATTCATCGTGGATGCGGACATCACCGGCGCTGCCCCGAGGGCCATCCTCAAGTGCCTCGAAGGCATTCGCTACCCGATTGATTACCTGGGTATGCAGATCCCCCTGGACCCCAGGCTGGGGGTTGCCATCTTCCCGGAGCACGGCACGGACGCCAACACCCTGATCCGGCGTGCAGTGATCGCCGAGGGATCCGAGGCCGCCAGAGAGCGGGGCATCGCCTATTACAAGCCCACCCGGGATTCCTACAGCGCCGACCGACTGACCCTGGTGTCAGAGCTCCGGCACGCCCTCAGCAACGACGAACTGGCCCTGTTCATGCAGCCCAAACAGAGCCTGAAAACCAACCGGATTGTGGGCGTGGAAGTTCTGATCCGCTGGCCGGGGCGGGCCACGCCGATCCGGCCCGATGAGATTATCCAGCTGGCCGAGCAGACGGGGCTGATCAAGCCGTTGACGCGCTGGGTGCTGGAGCAGTCCCTGGCACTGCGTTCCCGGTTGCTGGAGCATGGCTGGCCGCTGAACATATCGATCAACATTTCCCCGAATAACCTGCGGGAGCCGGACTTCCCCATTTTTGTCCAGCGGCTCATGAACAGCCACTACAGCCACCGGGGAAGCATCATCTTCGAAGTGACCGAAACCTCTATGATGCAGGACCCGGAAAACTCGCTGAAAGCGCTCAATTCGCTGAACACGACCGGCATTCCGGTGTCCATCGATGATTTCGGCTCGGGCTACTCGTCACTGTCCTACATCAAGCAGCTGCCGGCCAGCGAGGTAAAGATCGACCGGTCACTGGTGACCGACCTCGCCACCGAGGCCGAGGACCGCGTGATTGTGCAGACCACCATCGACATGTGCCAGAGCCTCGGCTACCACGTGGTGGCGGAGGGTGTGGAAGACCAGGAAACCGCCGATCTGCTGAGGGACATGGGCTGCGACATGATTCAGGGTTACCTGCTGACCCCGCCGCTGCCCTTTGATGAGCTGCTGGAGTGGCTGGCCAACAGCGACCTGCAGGCCCAGCGCAAGCTCGGGTAGTCAGACCCGACGGCAATCAGCGCTGGCGAATCAGCGCTTCCTGCGTGGTCGAGGCCACCAGCACGCCATCCTGATTGAAGAAGTTACCCCGGTTGAAGCCCCGGCCTCCGGAAGCGCTCGGGCTGTCCTTGTCGTACAGCAGCCACTCGTCCATCCGGAAATCCCGGTGAAACCAGATCGCATGGTCCAGGCTGGCCACCTGGAGATTCTTGCTCATGAAGGTGACGCCGTGGGGGTTCAGTGACGTGCCCAGGAACTGGAAGTCGGAGGCATAGGTCAACAGGCACCGGTGCAGCACCGGGTCGTCCGGCAGAGGGCCCTGGGCCCGGAACCAGCCCTGCTTGTGGGGCGGACGTTTTTCCGGCTTCAGCGGGTTAACCGGATCCACCGGGCGAATCTCGATCGGCCGCTCCCGCTTCAGGTTGGCGCGCATGCGCTCGGGCACCTTGTCACCCAGGGTGTCCGACAGGATACGCCCCCAGTCCTCCTCGGAACGCAGGGTGTCCGGCGCCGGTGCCGAGGGCATGCTTAGCTGATGTTCGAAGCCGGCCTCTTCAACCTGAAACGACATGGACCCGGTCAGAATCTCCTTGCCATCCTGTCGGGCAATCACCCGACGCACGGAAAAACTGCCGCCGTCACGAACCCGCTGGACCTCGTAGTCGATTGGCATGCTGTGGTTGCCCGGGCGCAGGAAATAAGCATGCAGGGAATGGCACAGGCGACCCTGCACGGTGCGGCTGGCAGCCATCAACGCCTGGCCAAGCACCTGCCCGCCAAAGACATTGGGAAAGCCCAGATCCTCGCTGTCACCCTGGAAGTGGTCGTCGCCGATGGGCACCAGGTCCAGCAATTCCACCAGCTTCTTGGTTACTTCAAGCATGCCTGCTCCTGTGATTTAGTTAGCACACGACAGAGTTTCTACCGCAAGCGCGGCAAATTGGCAATCGCAAACATCGAATCGGGCGCCCGCCAGCGACCCCTGCCACCGGCGGGCATCAGGGGCCAGGTCAGCTGTGAATGGGCGGGACTTCCCGGGACAGGGTCTGTTTCTCGACCGCAAAGCGGCCAGTGACGGCAAACCCCAGGGTGGAGCCGTCCGGCGCCTTGAACAGAGCCTTGACGTGGGTGCCATCCTGCTCCACCTCCCAGTCGCCCTCGGCCCCGGAAGGCGGCGGGCAAACCGCGGTCGGACAGCACGGCGTTTTGATCATCACCGGCATGGTGCCGTAGCTGACTTCGGTACGCTCTCCGGTCAGGGTTTTTGCCAGCGCGCGGGCGCACGCCATCAACGGCAGCACATAAAGCAGCACATGGCCATCCACCTCGGCGCAGTCCCCGAGGGCATAGACATCCGGCGCCGATGTCTCCAGCGCCCGATTCACCACAATGCCCCGCTCGGTGGCCAGGCCAGCGGCGCTCGCCAGTTCGGTGCGGGGGCGCAGGCCCACGGCGGACAACACCAGGTCGGCCTCGATCACCTCGCCGTTGGCAAGCGTGAGACTGACGCCGTCGCCCTTGCGGTCGATCCGGTCCACCACCGTACCCAGATGGAACCGGACACCCAGCGCTTCCAGCTCCTGCTGGACGGCGTTCGCTGCCACCTCCGGCAACAGGCCCGGCATCACCACCTCAGAGGGGGCAATCACCTCCACCTCGTAGTCGCCATTGCGCAGATCATTGGCAAACTCACAGCCAATCAGGCCGGCGCCCATGATGGCGATGCGCCGTCCCTGGCCCAGGGCCTTGCGGAAGGCACGATAGTCCATCAGATCGTTGATCGAGAACACATGCTCCTGGCCATCCCCGGCCAGATCGAGGCGAATCACATCCGCACCCCAGGCCAGTATCAGCTTGCTGTAGCGCACGCACTCATCACCCAAATGCAGCTCGTGGGCGCCGGTATCGATACCGGTAACCGTGGCAAAGGTGCGGATTTCCAGGTTGAGCTGCTCGGCCATGGCCTCGGTGCTTCCCTGCGCCAGGCCTTCGGCGTCCTTGCCCTTGGTAAAGCCGGTGGACAGCATCGGCTTGGAATAGCTGACGCCATCATCGGCGGTCAGCATCAGCACCGGCACCTCCTTGTCGAGCTTGCGAATCTCACGCGCCAATGAATAGCCGGAAAGACCGGTACCAACGATCACGATCGGGGCCTGATCAGTCATTCACATACTCCTGTTGAGGTTCCAGGCCGGTCTCAGCCGATTTCAATCATCTCGAAGTCTTCCTTGCCAACGCCGCAGTCCGGGCACACCCAGTCCTCGGGCACATCTTCCCATTTGGTGCCCGGCTCAATGCCATCCTCGGGCCAGCCCTCGGCTTCGTCATAAATCAGGCCGCATACAACGCACTGCCACTTTTTCATACCATCTCTCCCATTGTGAATCGGGGCAATATTAATTGTCCGACAATATTGCACGCAAGTCGTTTGTCCCGCGAACAGATACGAACAGCATTCAATTCGGGCCATCATACCCATCGGCCCGACATTGACCAATGCCAGTGCCGACGGCCGGCCCCGGGTTTTTCTGCCAATAGCCACAAATACAGACGCCCGGGACAACCTCGCCCCTCCCTTCCGACGCCCCTCTTCGGTATAATCGCCGGTTTTACGACAGGACCGACCGATATGACCGATACCGTCGCCGAAATGAACCAGGTAATGGCCGAAGCGGACTGCCTGGTCACTGAAGAACAGGTGCACGCCGCCATTGCCGCCCTGGCCGACGATATTACCCAACGCCTGAGCGACAGCAATCCCCTGTTGTTTTGCGTGATGAACGGCGGGCTGATCCTGACCGGGCAACTGCTGACCCGGCTGCGGTTTCCGGTTCAGGCAGAGTACCTGCATGCCACCCGCTACCGGCAGGAAACCACCGGCGGCATCCTGGAGTGGAAGCTACAGCCGGAAGCCGACATGAACGGCCGCACCGTGCTCATTGTCGACGACATTCTGGACGAAGGCACCACGCTCTGCGCCATAGCCGATTACTGCCGCGCCCATGGCGCCCGCGAGGTCCTCACAGCCGTGCTGGTCGACAAACAGCACGACCGCAAGGCCCGGCCCAACCTGAAGGCGGACTTCACCGGCCTGGAGGTGGAAGACCGGTTCCTGTTCGGCTTCGGCATGGACTACAAGGGATACTGGCGCAACGCTCCCGGCATCTATGCGGTCAAGGGACTCTGACATCAATCACCGCCCCAACATCCCGCCTACGGACTGGTATCGTTCGCTGACGGCCGCGGGCCTCCGGGAGCCGGCCGTACACGGCCCGGCCCGGCACTGGCTGCAGGTTGAAGGCTCGTTTACGAAGGCCCTCCAGAAACGGTGCGCGCAATCGTTCCACGTTGAGGTGCGCCAGGAGGGGTTCGCCACCCCCACCCGTGAAGAGGCCCTACGCCTGACCATCCCGCACCGCCAGTACGCCTGGATCCGGGAGGTGACCCTGTGCGGCGACGGCCAGCCCTGGGTGCTCGCGCGCACCGTGATTCCCCTGGACTGCCTGGAAGGCGAAGGCCGCCGGCTCCTGCATCTGGGCAACCGGCCCCTCGGTGCTTACCTGTTCAGCAGCCCCCACTGGCAGCGGGGCCCCCTGGAAACCGGGCTCTGCCAGCCGGAAAGCCCCAGCCAGCCCCGACTCGCCCGCCGTTCCCTGTTCACCGGACACAACAGCGCACTGCTGGTCGGCGAATACCTGTTGCCAGCCCTGCTTGGCCCCGCCGCGCTTTAACCGACCCCTGGCCACTGGCTATAATCCCCGCACCGACTCCATTTGCCGACTACCAGACAGGACCCGTGCCATGTTGCCCGATGCTGTGCCAGAACCTCTCCAGCGCCGGCTGGCCGACTATGCCAGCCTGCTGCGGATTGACCGACCGATCGGAACTCTGCTGCTGCTCTGGCCCACTTACTGGGCGCTCTGGCTGGCCAGTGACGGCAGCCCTGGCCTGGGAAACCTGCTGGTATTCACCCTCGGGGTATTCTTCATGCGCGCCGCCGGCTGCGCCATCAACGATTTTGCCGACCGGGACTGGGACCGGCACGTCAAACGCACCAAGGACCGCCCACTGACGGCCGGCCGGGTCAAGCCCTGGGAAGCGGTGGCGCTGTTCGCCGGCCTCTGCCTGGTGTCGTTCCTGATGGTGGTGCTGTTCACCAACCGGCTCACGCTGTACCTATCCTTTGGTGGTGCCCTGCTGGCGTTCATCTACCCGTTCATGAAGCGCTACACCCACCTGCCCCAGCTATTCCTCGGGGCTGCCTTCTCCTGGGCCATTCCCATGGCCTGGGCTGCCGAAGCCGGGGAACTGAGCCAACTGACCTGGCTGCTGTTCACTGCCAACGTGCTGTGGACGGTGGCCTACGACACCCTGTACGCCATGGTTGATCGCGACGACGACCTGAAGGTGGGCATCAAGTCCACCGCTATCCTGTTCGGCGACGCCGACCGGGTCATCATCGGCGTTCTGCAGGCCATGGTCGTTGTAATCCTGGTGATGGTGGGTCAGCAGGCCGAACTCGGCAGTTTCTATTACCTGGGCGTGGTTGGCATGGCCAGCCTGTTCGTCTACCACCAGTACCTGGCCCGGGAACGCGAACGTGAGGGCTGCTTCAAGGCGTTTCTCAATAACAACTGGGCCGGTTTCGCGGTTTTTGCAGGCCTCTTAATTGACCTCATCATTGGCTGAACCTGTCATATACTTGTAACACTTGAACGCTGTAATGAGAGTGTCCCGCCTGGCTATTTTCTTAAGCTACTGAGCTACTGAAAAACCGAAGAGCTAGGCGTGCTGATGAAGATTTGGTGGTTCCAAATCAAAGCAGCGCAACGACGCTATTCGGTTTTTCAGAAGCTCCCGAAGGGCTTGCCTCTGAGGGCTCTTAGACCGCGTTACCAGTCTTTGATGTGGGGCCACCACACCTGCAGACTGGTGCCTAGCTCAGAGCCCTCAGAGGCAAGCAGTAGCTTAAGAAAATAGCCAGGCGGGACACCAGCAACAAATCAAGGTCTGACACAGGTTAACGCCCATGAACGGAAAAACCGTCCTGATCGTCGACGACGAGGCGCCGATCCGCGAGATGATCGCTGTGGCCCTCGAAATGGCGGATTATGACTATCTGGAGGCAGCGGATGCCCGGGAAGCCCATGCCCTGATTGTCGACAAGAACCCCGATCTGGTGCTTCTGGACTGGATGCTCCCCGGCACCAGCGGCGTGGAACTGGCCCGACGCCTGAAAAAAGAGGAAGCCACTGCCGATATCCCCATCATCATGCTCACCGCAAAGGTGGAGGAAGACAACAAGATCCAGGGCCTGGAGGTGGGCGCCGATGACTACATCACCAAGCCGTTCAGCCCCCGGGAACTGGTGGCCCGACTGAAAGCGGTCCTGCGCCGGGCCACTCCGCCGGGGGTCGACACCCCGATCGAGGTGGAGGGCCTGACCCTGGATCCGGTTGGCCATCGGGTTACGACGCGTGACGGCGCGCTTACCATGGGGCCAACGGAATACCGGCTGCTGCAATTCTTCATGACACACCAGGAACGGGTATATACTCGGTCCCAATTGCTGGACCAGGTCTGGGGCGGTAACGTCTATGTGGAGGAACGCACCGTGGACGTCCATATCCGACGGCTGCGCAAGGCCCTGGGCGACGAATACGACCACCTGATCCAGACCGTTCGGGGAACCGGCTACCGGTTCTCGACCAAAGCCGCGTAAGCAACTCCGGCCAGCTGGGCAGCGATCAGCCCCGGAATCGACACAAGGCAGTAGTGGATGCAGCACAACTGGTCACGGTACCTGCGCCTTATCATCGGTGGCCTGCTCGGCTCTTTGCTGGTAGGGCTTTTCTTCGGTGAGCCTCTCTATGGTCTCACCTTCGGGCTGATCGTCTACCTGTGGTGGACCCTGCGTCAGGCCCGGCGCCTTTATCAGTGGCTGGGCAACCCCAGCGCCACCGATGAAGCTCCTCAGAGTGTCGGCCTGTGGGGCGATATCTTCGACAACCTCCACAAGCTGCACCAGAACCACCTGCGCACCCAGGATCGCCTGCGGGCCCAGATCAACAGGGTCCAGGAGTCCACCAACGCCATGCGCGATGGCGTGATCATGACCGACTCCCGGGGCGCCATGGAGTGGTGGAACGGCTCCGCGGAATACCTGCTGGGCTTCCGACGCAGGACTGACCGGGGCCAGTACATACACAACCTGATCCGCACGCCGGCATTCAAGACCTACTTCGACTCCCGGGACTACCGGGAGCCACTGGAGATCCACTCCCCGGCCAAGCCCCATATCCATCTGCAGATCCAGATCAGCCTGTTCGGCGATGACGACCGCCTGATCGTGGCCAAGGACGTAACCCGCCTCTACCAGCTGGAACAGATGCGACGGGATTTCGTGGGCAATGTCTCCCACGAGATGCGAACGCCGCTCACGGTAATCAGCGGCTACCTGGAAACCCTGGTGGACAGTGCCGACGAGCTTCCGCCCAAGTGGCGGCGGGCCATTCATACCATGGCTGCGCAATCGTCACGGATGGAGGCCCTGATCACTGACCTCATCCTGCTCTCGAGAATTGAAACCGGTGAACAGACGGTGAACGACACGCTCACCGATGTCGAGCAGCTACTGGCCCAGATTGGCCACGATGCCCGGGCCCTGAGTGGCGACAGGAAACATGATATTTCCGTGGATATTGGCGACAGGCGTCTGCTCAAGGGAGACGAGAGCCAGCTGCGCAGCGCTTTCTCCAACCTGATCTTCAACGCGGTGAAATACACGCCGGCGGGAGGCCGGATCACGGTGCGCTGGAGTACCGACCGCGACGGCGCCCATCTGTCGGTGAAGGACACCGGCATCGGCATAGATCCGGTGCACATTCCCCGGCTGACCGAGCGTTTCTACCGGGCCGACCCCAGCCGGCACAAGGACACCGGCGGCACCGGCCTGGGCCTGGCGATCGTCAAGCACGTGCTGCTCAACCACGATGGCAATCTCGAAATCCGCAGCCGCATCGGCGAGGGCAGCGAGTTTATCTGTCACTTCCCACGGGAACGGCTGGTGGAACGGCTACCCGAGCACGCGGACCATTAACGTCCGGACCGGAAACGGGCGATGAACCGGGACAGATCCTCCAGTTTCTTGGGATCCTCGTCCACAAAGCGGATGGTGACACTGACAAAATCCGTATCCTGGCGCTTGTCCACTGCCTGGAGCTGATGCACGTAGCCGTTAAGCCGTGCCATCTGGTTTTCCCCGATCTCGATGTCCACCACTGCCTGATCCAGGATTCCGGGAAACATCTGGTCCCGTTTGGCGATCACCCGTACCTCGGTCAGGTTGATGTCCTTGACCACGGACTTGAGGGTGCTCTCGGCAAACCGCACCGAGGCAAGACTCATGCTGCCCCGGGGGGCGGCCGCGCGGTTGCCACCGGCCGATGGCGATGGGGGCGCTTTTGGCGAATCGGCCCGCTCCGGCGCTTCCGCTGCCGCCTCCGGCTTGCGTGTCAGCAGCGAGGCCGACTCCATGAAGGCGTCCGCCGGGCTGGCCATGGACTTGCCGCTGCGGTCCATGGCGTCTTTCAGGCTGCGCCCCATAACCTTGATGATCTTCTTGCTCAGGCCGTCCGGGCTGAATGGCTTGCCGAGGTATTCCGAAACACCTTCCTTGACGGCTTCAATCACATGATCCTTGTCGCCCCGACTGGTGATCATGATGAACGGCACCTTTTGATACTGGGGCTGCTGGCGCATCCACTGGAGCAGTTCGAGACCGGACATTTCCGGCATTTCCCAGTCACACAGCACCAGATCAAAGGCGGTGCGCGACATCAGCGACTGGGCCCGGCGCCCATTCTGGGCATCGGTGGTTTCAATCACCGGGAAGCGCTGACGCACCGTTCGCTTGACCAGATCCCGCACGAAGCTGGCATCGTCAACCACCAGCGCTTTCAGCATTGCCATAAATCCGACCTTCCACTCAGCCTTCCGAGATTCAAGGACAACTATAGAACAAAGCCGGTTCCCGGAAACCTCCCGGCTACAAAAAGACCACAAAGCCGCTTCCGGGAACCGCAGCGTTAAAGAATTGTCACTCCCACTGGCCCGAAGCGGTGTTTCCCCCGGGGAAAAACGCGCTACCATGGAGCCTGGAGTTTTGACTACACCACTGCCCTGATCGAGGTACTGTGTGCTGACCACACCTGCAAGGATTCTGCGCATCCGTGGCGCTTATCGCGGCCTTCTGATTTCCGGTTTTCTGTCCCTGCTGTCCATGCCAGCCCTGGCCCGGGAAAACCCGTCACCGGCGCCCGACGGCTTTGCCGAATGCAAAGCGCGGCTTGAAGAACAGGCGGTTGCCGCCGGTGTCAGCCGTGAAACCGCCAGCACCGTCATGGCAAGCGCCGAACACCTCGAGCGGGTGATCGAGCTGGACCGTCGACAGCCGGAGTTCACCACCACCTTTGCCGACTACCTGAACCGGCGGGTGAACGAGGCCCGCGTTACCAGGGGGCGGGAGCTACTGCAGGAACACCAGGAGCTGCTGGACCGGGTGACCCGGGAAACGGGGGTGCCAGCGCCCTACCTGGTGTCGTTCTGGGGGCTGGAAACGAACTTTGGCAGCTATTTTGGCAAAATGCCGGTGCCCAGTTCACTGACCACACTCGCCTGCGACCCACGACGCAGCAATTTCTTCACCCAGCAGTTGATTGCCGCCCTGCGTATCATCGACGAGGGCGCCATACCGGCGGACAAAATGGAGGGCTCCTGGGCCGGCGCCATGGGCCACGTGCAGTTCATGCCCACGGTGTTCCTGCAGCACGCCGTAGACGCCGATGGCGACGGCAGGCGCGACCTCTGGAACAGCCTGCCCGACGCCATGATGTCTGCGGGTCGTTTTCTCGAATCCATGAACTGGGACGGCGATTACCGCTGGGGCCGAGAGGTGCTGCTGCCGAAGAACTTCAATTACGCCCTGGCGGACGGTCGTCGCCTGCCGCTGGCGCAGTGGCGGGAAATGGGCATCACCGACGCCTTTGGCCGCGTGCTGCCGCAGGAGCCCATCGAGGCTTCCCTGGTGGTGCCGGCGGGCCACGAAGGTCCGGCGTTCCTGGCCTACCATAACTTCCGGGTGATCATGGGCTGGAACCGCTCGGAGTTCTATGCCATCGCCGTCGGGCACCTGGCCGACCGCATCGCCGGCGCCGGCAAGCTCCAGAACCCGCCCCCGGAGGATGCGCCGGCACTATCCCGTAACAACATTCTCCAGCTCCAGGAGGCATTGCAGAAACGAGGCTTCGACGCTGGCGAACCGGACGGCATTATGGGGCCGGCTACCCGGGCTGCCATCCGCCAGTTCCAGTCCGCCAACGGGCTGGTTGCGGACGGCTATCCAGGCGAAACCGTGCTCGCCGAACTGGGCGTGAATGCCGGCCAGTGATCCGATCCCGCAAGGGCAACCTATGACTCCAGGCGACTTGGTGTAAGGCGGGAACCAACGACTATGGATTCAGTTACCCAGGCAGCCCTCGGCGCCTCCCTGGCCGGTGCGGTTGCCGGCAAGACCCTGGGCCGGTCAGTGCTGCTGACCGGTGCGGTACTGGGCACCCTGCCCGATCTGGACGTGGTCATCGACTACGGCAACGCCGTGGCCAACTTTACCCAGCATCGGGGCTTCAGCCACTCGCTGTTCATACTGGCACCCCTGGCCGTACTGCTGGCCTGGCTGCTCTGGCGCTGGAAACCGCAGCTGAGCTTCAATCGCTGGCTGGCGCTGACCGGCCTGATCCTGATCACCCATCCGCTGCTGGATTCGCTGACCACCTATGGCACCCAGCTGTTCTGGCCGTTCGGCCGGCCCATCGCGGTCAGCAGCATCTTTATTATTGATCCGCTGTACACGCTGCCGCTGCTGGCAGGGTGTATCGCCTTCCTGGCACGGCCACCGGCAAAAACCGCACTGGTCACAGGCCTGGCCCTGTCGACCCTGTACCTGGGCTGGAGCCTGGCGGCGCAACAGGTCATCAGCCAGCGGGTACATCCGGCCCTGGCCGAAGCCGGCATGAAGGCGCCTGCCCTGCTGGTTCAACCGATGCCGTTTACCACGCTGCTGTGGCGCGCCACGGCGATTGAAGGCGACCAGCGCATAGAAATCGTTACCGGATTCCTGGACGGCAATGGCCCCTTGAACCTCGAGCGGTTCCCGCGCCGGCTGGATCTGGCGGAATCGGTGGCGCACCTGCCCCAGGCCCAGCGCCTGGAATGGTTCACCCGGGGATTTCTGGCCTACCGCCAGTCGGACAATCAGATCCTGGCCACCGACATCCGGCTGGGCCTGCCCGGGGCGCATCCATTTACCTTTGTCCTGGCCCGGGAGCAGCAGGGCCAGATAGAACCGGTGGCAAGCACCCGCATGCCCAGACCACCGATGAACACCGATGCGCTGGCCCTGCTGTGGGCACGAACCACGGGCGAGACGCCCGTGCTCTGCCTGGCAAGCCTGAGCGCGCCGGCGCCCGGGACACACTGTTAATGGCCATGCGACTGGATCAGTTCGTCGCCCAAAGCGCCGGGCTCTCCCGCAAGGACGCCAAGCGGGCAATCGGTCAGGGACGGGTGACAGTGGATGGCGAAAGCGGTGTCTCGGCCAACCAGAAACTGTCCGCGCAGGCCCGGATTGCCCTCGATGGCCGGGCGTTGCAACTACCGGGTGAGCGCTACCTGATGATGTACAAGCCCGCTGGTGTGGTCAGCGCCACCACCGACAGCGACCACCCTACGGCCCTTGATCTGCTGCCATCGGATCTGGCGCGCGATCTGCACATAGCCGGACGCCTGGATGCCGATACGACCGGGTTGCTGTTGCTCACCACTGATGGCCAGTGGTCCCACAGGGTGACGTCTCCTCGCACGGAGTGTCCCAAAACCTATCAGGTCACGCTGGATGCACCGCTTACCGACGAGGCGGTACGGCAACTGGAGGCAGGTGTCCACCTGAGGGACGATCCGAAACCAACCCGGCCGGCCCGGGTTCGGGTCACCGGGGATGCGGTGATCGAGCTGACCATTTCCGAGGGTCGATACCATCAGGTCAAACGCATGATCGCTGCCGTGGGCCATCATGTGGAGGCCTTGCACCGGATGCAGATTGGGCCGGTACGGCTGGATCCGGCGCTCAAGCCCGGCGATTACCGGCCACTGACCGAGAGGGAGCAGGCAAGCCTGGGCTGAGCTCAGGTACGTTCGAATCGCTGGGCCTGGAGGTTCTTGCGCACCGAACTGGCTTCGAATACCTCGCCGTTCATCGCAATGTAGACGCCCGCGGGCAGCAGCTGTACCGCCGCCCAGGCAAAACCGATGTTGAACACCGCATCGGTTCGCCGCATCCGGGCCGGCTGCATGGCGCCCGTCAATACGATGGTTTTATCCTTGAGGGACGACAGTACCGCCGCAGTATCGGCCATGGTATCGGTGCCGTGGGTAATCACGACCCGATCACAATCACACGACTGCACCGCCTCAAGCACCTGCTGACGGTCAGCATCGTCCATCTCCAGGCTGTCCTTGCGCAGCAGTTCGTTCAGTCGGTAGCCCTCGTGAATGTTGGACTCGGAGAGCAATTCAGGCAGCAGGCTGTGGCCCACCTCGAACTGGCTGTTGGCGTCAAAATACACCTTGTCGATGGTGCCGCCGGTGGTAAAGATCTGGATCATGGCTGGGTTCCTCTGCGCTCAGTTCACGCTGGCTGACTGCTGGCCGGAATCGGCGTAGGCCGCGTTCTTTTTCTGTTCATAGCGGCGGGCAGCAGCGGCTACCGAGCCCGGCGCACCGGTATCCAGCCAGCGTTTGATGCGGCCGGCATCGCCCATGGGCGAACGGGTGCCCAGGGAATCCAGCAACACGGTAACCACGTCCTTGCCGTCCATGCGGGAAACCATCACCAGGCATCGCCCCGCCTCGGACAGGTAGCCGGTCTTGCTCAGGGCGACACCCCAGCTGTCCCGGTGCACCAGGGCGTTGGTGTTACCAAAGGACAGGCTGTAACGGGGGTTGCGGAACTGGCCCCGGAAATAGCCGGTGGTGGAGTATTCCCGGATCTCGGGATGACGGGCCGCAGCATTCACCAGACGCACCAGATCGGCGGCAGTGGATACGTTGTCGGCCGAAAGGCCAGTGGGATCCACAAACCGGGTACCGGTCATACCCAGATCTGCCGCCTTGCTATTCATTGCCTCGATGAAGGCATCGAAACCGCCGGGATGGCTGCGGGCCAGGGTGTAGGCGGCGAAGTTCTCCGACGACATCAGGGCAATACGCAGCACATCCGCCCTGCGCATCTGCGAATCAATGCGGATCCGGCTGTAGGCGTTGGCAGCGGCGGGGGTGTGGCGCTCGTGAAAGGTCAGCCAGGCATCCAGGGGCTCCCCGGATTCGAGCACCACCAGGGCGGTCATCAACTTGGTGATGGAGGCAATGGGCACCGAGCGATGGGCGTTCTTGCCGTACATCAGCTCTTCCTGCCCGACAACGGCAACCGCGGCGTTCACCGATGCCAGATTGGGACCTGCGGCCTCGCTGGCCGTTGCAGCAGCTGAGGACGAGTTCTGTTGGTGGGCCTGAGTCCCCCAGGGCAGCAGCCCCAACAGGCACACCCACAACACCACCCAACTTCGGTTCTGCATCATCAAACGCCCCAGCATCTTCTTGTTGACTTGTTGGTACAGACAGCAAGCACTGCCCATTCATGCCGCATTGTAACAGCGTTTTCCGGGCCGGCGACCTTCATGGCAGATCGGTAATGGCGCCCTTCGAGGCTGAACTGACGGTACGGGCATACTTCGCCAGCACGCCCCGGGTAAACCGCGGAGCAGGGGCCTGCCAGGCCTTCCGGCGGCGTTCCATTTCCTGCTCGGAAATGTCCAGTTCGATACGGTTATTGACCGCGTCGATGGTGATGGTGTCACCATTCTCGACCAGGGCGATCGGCCCGCCTTCGGCGGCTTCGGGCGTCACGTGGCCCACTACGAAGCCGTGGCTGCCCCCGGAGAAACGGCCATCGGTGATCAGCGCCACGTCGCTGCCCAGCCCCTTGCCCATGATCGCGGAGGTGGGGCTGAGCATTTCACGCATGCCCGGACCACCTTTCGGGCCCTCGTAGCGGATCACCAGCACATCTCCGGCCACCACGGTGCCATCCAGGATCCGTTCCTGGGCTTCCTCCTCGGAATGAAACACCCGGGCGCGGCCCGTGAAATGGGTGCCTTCCTTGCCGGTGATCTTGGCCACGGCGCCCGTGGGCGCAAGATTGCCGAACAGAATGCGCAGGTGACTGTCGGCCTTGATGGGGTTATCGAAGGCATGAATGATGTCCTGCCCTTCCGGGTAGGGCGCCACGTCCGCCAGATTCTCTGCCAGCGTCTGGCCGGTAACGGTCAGGCAGTCACCGTGCAGCAGGCCACGGTCCAGCAGCATTTTCATCAGCGGCTGGATGCCGCCTATGGCGACCAGCTCGGACATCATGTAATGGCCACTGGGTCGCAGGTCAGCCAGCACCGGCACCCGCTTGCCAATCTCGACAAAGTCTTCCAGCTCAAGCTCGACGCCCACGGTACTGGCCATGGCCAGGAGGTGCAGCACGGCGTTGGTGGAGCCACCCAGGGCAATCACCACGGTAATGGCATTCTCGAACGCCTTGCGGGTCATGATGTCGCTGGGCTTGATGTCCTTCTCCAGCAGATTAAGCACCGCTGCCCCGGCGCCCCGACAGTCCGCGGCCTTGGTGTCGGAAACGGCATTCTGGGCCGAGCTGCCCGGCAGGCTCATGCCCATGGCTTCAATGGCGGAGGCCATGGTGTTGGCCGTGTACATACCGCCACAGGAGCCGGGCCCCGGAATGGCGGTCTCCTCGATCTGTTTCACCTCGATCAGATCCAGATCGCCCCGGGCGTGGGCGCCCACCGCTTCAAACACCGAAATAATGTCGGTGTGGTTTTCGCCGGGCTGGATGGTGCCGCCATAGACAAACACCGACGGTCGGTTCAGGCGTGCCAGTCCCATCATGCACCCGGGCATGTTCTTGTCGCAGCCGCCAATGGCCACCAGCCCGTCAAAACCCTCGCAACCGGCAACCGTCTCGATGGAATCGGCGATCACCTCCCTGGACACCAGCGAGTACTTCATCCCCTCGGTGCCATTGGCGATGCCATCGGATATGGTAATGGTGTTGAAGATCAGCGATTTGCCCCCGGCCTCGTCGGCACCGGCAGCGGATTCCTCCGCCAGCTGGTTGATGTGCATGTTGCAGGGGGTAAGGTTGCTCCACGTTGACGCAATACCGACCTGCGGCTTCCTGAAATCCTCGTCGGTGAACCCGACTGCCCGGAGCATGGCCCGACTGGCCGATTTGCCGATGCCGTCCACCACCGGTGCGGAGTATTTGCGGCGCTTGTCCTGGTTCTGGTCCTGCGTCACGGGGCTCTCTCCTCTGTCAGCGTGTTATCGCTTTAGCCTCTCAGAAACCGGCACCCTCAGCAACGGGCATTGACGCCTCTTGCCACGGGCCTACACAGTTTTATGTCCATATGACCTGCATCAATGGCGCTGCGTCGGGGCCGTCCTAGAATTCATTCATACACTGACGCCACGGAGGCACTCATGTCCTCACCCACCGAATCGGCACCGGAAGATCCCCGGGCGCCGGAATGCCCGGAGTACCGGCACTGGAGTGACGGCTATGGCGTCATCCAGCACAGCGATGCCACCCGGCATCAGGTGCGTCTCCTCGCCGAGCGACTGGTGGCGGCCGGCCACCAGCCAGACACCGCCACCGTTTTTGCCCGGCTCGCCGACCTGGATCGCCTGACCAGTGCCGGCCTGTGGCTGGTAGTGCACATGACTTACGCCCGACGCGTAGACATGTCCGGACAACCGTTGACACCCCAGGACTTCAAGACCAACCCGGAAGGCCACACCGGCGGCGCCCTGAACATGGTGCCGGCCTACGCCGCCTACCTGGCGCTGAACAATCTGACCGGCCGCACCCGCAGCTGGCTGATGGGGCAGGGCCACTGCGTCGCCGCTGTCGACGCCCTGAACGTACTGACCGGCAACCTGCACCCGGAACAGGCGGACCGGTATCGGGGGCCGGAGGGGCTGTCAGCGCTCGTCGCCGATTTCTACAGTTACCGGCAGAAACCCGACGGCACCATGGATGCGCCCCTGGGCAGCCACGTCAATGCCCACACCGCCGGCGGCATCCTGGAGGGCGGCTACCTCGGCTTTGCCGAGCTGCAGTATGCGCACATGCCCCTGCCCGGAGAGTCTCTGGTGGCGTTCCTCTCGGACGGCGCCGCCGAAGAGCAGCGGGGCAGCGACTGGGTGCCACGCTGGTGGCGGGCCGAAGACTGCGGCGCGGTACTGCCGGTCATGATTGCCAATGGCCGCCGGATCGAGCAGCGTACCGAACTTGGCACCCGCGAGGGCCTGGAAGGATTCGAAACCCACCTGTCCCATCGGGGTTTTTTGCCGTGCCGGTTCGACGGTAGGGATCCGGCGGCCTTTGTCTGCGCCCTGTTCGAAATGGAGCAGGCCCTGGCCGCCAACGGCGACTCGGCACTCAAGGGCGAGAGCAGGTATCCGGTGCGGGTTCCCTTCGGTATTGCCGAAACGGTCAAGGGCTTCGGCTTCTACGGGGCCGGCAGCAACCCGGCCCATAACCTGCCACTGCCGGGCAACCCGCGGATGGATGCAAGGGCCCGGGAGCTGTTCAACCAGCACGCAGGCCAGCTGTGGGTACCGCCAGACCAACTGCACCGGTGCGTGGCCGCGCTGAATCAGCACCAGGCCCAGGACCGTCCACTCGAGCGGGATCATGCCCTGGCCATCCGCAATCCGCCGGAGCCGGTTCTGCCCCGGCTTCGAGCCACCGCCGACCTCAGATCGCCCATGCAGGCGGTTGATGACTTTTTCCGGGCCCTGGTGGCGGCCAACCCAGCCTTGCGGGCGCGGGTTGGCAATCCGGACGAGCTGGCGAGCAACCGGCTCGGAGGTGTGCTGACCGCCCTGAAGCATCGGGTCAACGATCCCGAGAGCGATCAGGAATCGGTGCATGGCAAGATCATCACCGCCCTGAACGAGGAAGCGGTGGTCTCCGCATGCCTGGCCAACAAGGCCGGCCTCAACCTGGTGGCCAGCTATGAGGCTTTCTGTGTGAAGATGCTCGGCGCCATCCGCCAGGAACTGATTTTTGCCCGTCACCAGAAGGAAGCCGGTCGACCGGCGCGCTGGCTGGGCTTTCCAGTGGTGGCCACCTCCCACGCCTGGGAGAACGGCAAGAACGAACAATCCCATCAGGACACAACCTTCTGCGAGAGCCTGCTGGGGGAAATGAGCGACGTCTCCCGCGTACTCTTCCCGGCCGACTACAACAGCACCCTCGCGGTACTGCCCTCGGTGTTTACAGAGCGGGGCCGGATAAGCTGCATGGTGATCCCGAAACGGGACCGGCCCTGCGTGTTCAACCGCGAGGAGGCCGATCTGCTAGCCCGGCATGGCGCTCTGGTGGTAGACGAGGACACCGGCGACGGCGAGCCGCTGCTACTGATCGCCAACGGTGCCTATCAGCTATCCGAGGCAATACAGGCCTGCAACCGCCTGCGCGAAAAAGGCACACCCTTCAGGCTGGTATACATTCAGGAGCCGGCTCGCTTCCGGCAACCCCGGGATGCCATGGAGGCCGGCGTGTGTCTGGCGGAATTCGAACGGGAGCGGCTGTTGCCAAACCGGATACACCGGCGGGTGGCCCTCACTCACATGCGCCCGGAGGTGTTCCGGGGCCATCTGCACGGGCTGTTTCCCAAACCGTCGAGATCGCGGGTGCTCGGCTACGTCAATCGCGGTGGCACACTGAACGAGGCTGGCATGCTGTTCGCCAACCGATGCTCCTGGGCCCACGCCCTGGCAGCCTGTGCCGAGGTCATAGACCGTCCGCCCGGCGAGTGGCTGTCCACCGCTGAACTGGCGGCGGTGGAAGGCCGGGGCGACCCTTCGGTGATCACCCGCGGAGGGGGCTGAACAGGCGCCTGCGCAAGGCCGTCTCAGCCTCCAGAACAAGCAACAGCAGCACGCCGGTAGCGCCAGCAAACCCGAGCATGCCGAGACTCAGCGGAACCGTGTCGAAGGTCTGGTTGAACCAAGGCAGGTAAGTGAACATCAGCTGCAGAACGAGGACGCCGGCGACCGCCAACAGCACCACAGGCGTGCCCAGTACACCGCGCAGGGTCAGTGAGGCGCTGTCCAGATAGCGCACGGCAAACAGGTAGAACACCTCCATCGCAACCAGTGTGTTGACCGCCAGCGTCCTGGCGGTCTGGTCATTTCCATAGTGATGAATGGCCCAGTACCAGGCCGCGAATATGCCCGCCAGGAAGAGCAGGGATACCAGGGCCACCCGCCAGAGCACAAAGCCCCGCATGAGTGATTCGTTCCTGGCCCGCGGCGGACGTTGCATCACATCAGGCTCGGTGGGCTCAAAAGCCAGGGTCATCGCCAACACCACCGAGCTGACCATATTTACCCAGAGAATCTGCAGGGCCGAAATCGGTAAAGTCAGCCCCAACAACAAGGCGGTAATCAGGCTGATCGATTCCCCGCCGTTGATCGGCAGCATGAAGGCAATGCCTTTCTTGAGGTTGGCGTAGACGGTTCTGCCCTCCCGCACCGCGGCGGCAATGCTGGCAAAGTTGTCATCCAGAAGCACCACCGAGGCCGCCTCGCGGGCGGCTTCTGAACCTTTCACGCCCATGGCAATGCCCACTTCCGCCCGTTTCAGGGCGGGCGCATCATTTACCCCGTCTCCGGTCATGGCAACCACAGCGCCCCTGGTCTGGAGCGCCTCAACCAGCCGGAGCTTGTGCTCGGGACTGGTACGGGCAAACACATCCACCTCAGCCACCCGCCCCCGGAGTTGACTGGCATCCAGACGATCCAGGTCGCTGCCGGTCAGCACTTCACGGGTATTCGCCAGGCCCAGCTTTCGGGCAATGGCACCGGCTGTGAGCGCATGATCGCCGGTGATCATTTTCACCTCGATGCCCGCCGCCCGGCATTCGGCAATGGCCTGGATGGCCTCCTGCCGGGGCGGATCGAGCAGGCCCACCAGGCCCAGCAGTTCCGCCCCCTGCGCCAGATCCTCAACCGCCAGATCGGCCACACCACGGGCGACCGGTTTGCGGGCGAGGGCCAATACCCGGAAGCCTTCCGACGCCATGTCGGTGATCGCAGCATGCCAGAACGGTTGGTCCAGCTCAGCCACGACACCGGATTCAATCACCTGCCCGGAGCACATCTCCAACACCCGCTCCGGCGCGCCCTTCAGATAGATCACGCTGTGCCCGTGATGGTCGTGGTTGAGGGTGGCCATGAAGCGGTTTTCGGTGTCGAAGGGAATCTCGTCGCGGCGGGGCCAGTCCCGGGCACTGTCGTCAACATCAAAACCCACCTTGCGGGCGAACACCAGCAGGGCGGCTTCCATGGGATCGCCGCTGACCCGGACACCAGACGAATCCTGGACAACCTGGGCATCGTTGCAGAGCGCTGCCGCCCGGGCTAGCTCGTCGAGGCCCGGCGACCGGGCCGGGGCGCCCCTGGCATCGGTAACGGCACCATCAAAGCCATAGCCTTCGCCGGTCACCTCCAGTGCCCCCCCGACAACCACGGTACGAGTCACCATCATTTCGTTGCGGGTCAGAGTGCCGGTTTTGTCGGAGCAGATCACGGACACCGCGCCCAGGGTCTCGATGACCGGCATGCGTCGAACGACCGCGTTACGCCGGGCCATCTCGCGCACGCCAATGGCCAGGGTAATGGTGAGAATGGCCGGCAGGCCCTCGGGAATGGCCGCGACGGTCAGCCCCACCACCGCCATGAACAATTCCCGGAAAGGCAGACCGCTGAACAGAAGACCACCAAAGAATATGGCAATCCCGGCCAGGATCACGATCGCCGACAGCCGCCGCGCGAAACGATCCATCTGTTCAAGCAGCGGCGTTCTCAGGCTCAGGGTATGGGCAAGCAACCCCGAGATACGTCCGATCTCGGTGTCCTGCCCGGTACGGACCACCACGCCCCTGCCAGTCCCGGTGGCCACCATGGTGCCCGAGAAAGCCAGATTACTCTGGTCACCCAGCACGGCGTCGGAATTCACAACTACGGTTGTCTTGTCAGCGGCCTGTGACTCACCCGTCAGAATGGCTTCATTGATTTTCAGTTGGTGGGCTTTTTCAAGCCGAAGGTCCGCAGGCACCCGATCGCCGGGCTCCAGCAGAACAGTATCCCCGGGCACAAGCGTTGCGGCATCCACCATGTGCTGGCCATCGGCCCTTAGCACACGGGCCTTGGGGGCCAACATATGCCGGATGGCAGACAGTGCCTGCTCGGCCCGGCCTTCCTGGATGAAGCCCACGAACGTCTGGATGACCACCACCGCCAGAATCACGCTGGCATCAACCCAATGGCCCAGGCTCGCGGTAATGACCGCAGCCGTTGCCAGCACGTAGATCAGAAAGTTTCTCAGTTGTTGCACCAGCCTCAACCAGGGCCCACGGACACGGGCCTCGGGCAAGGCATTGGCGCCATGACGACGCAGCCGATCGCCGGCTTCGGCGGCGGACAGCGGCGCCGGCGCCTGCAGCTGACTTCGCGCCTCATCCGCCGCAAGTGCATGCCAGGCCAGCTCCGACACTGGGGCCGTGGCGGGATTTGTGTCCGGTCTCGGCATGATTATTCACTCCCTGAGGCTCTTCGTCCGTCCATTAGACCCGGACATCTGCGATACCGGATTGCCCTGGATCAAGCCGATCACAACGGTTTGCCGGGCCCACCATTCGGCATCGAGTAGGAGGGGGAGTTACCTCCCCCGTCCTCTCACACCACCGGGCATACG
>NZ_JBHIXV010000026.1:0-56328 GCF_041984545.1 Marinobacter sp.
ACTAACCGGTTTTACCGCCGTCTCCTACTTTTTCACGCTTATCTGCGAAGAACCTAAAAAATCGGGATAAGAACCCGTCGCTAAAACCTGAGTTAACTCAAAAAGGAAGACGCAACATGAAAAAAACGCTCATCGCATCTGCTATTGCAGCCGCTACCTTCTCAGGTGCCGCTGCTGCCCAGGCCAATCTCTCCGCTTCAGAGCTGGCTGCCAAGATGGACTCCATGCCGCAGATCTACGGCAACATCCAGTACGTTGTTTATCACGCTGACGTAAAGGGTGGCGAAAACGGTATTGAGCACGCCGACAACGGCTCAACTCTGGGTGTCAAGCACGACCACGAGATTGCTCCCGGGATCACTGGCTTCTTCAAGCTGGAACTGGAAGGTCTTGCCGCAGACGACAAAGACCGTGAAACCGGTCTGGAAGACGTTGATGAGGCTTACATCGGTGTCAAGGGCGACAGCTTTGGTCAGATCTGGGTTGGTTCTGATGATTCCACCTACGAGAGCGCCATTGACAAGATCGCGAACTTCTACGAGTTTGCTGCCTACAACTTTGGCGGTGGCTACGAAACTGGCGAAGGCGACCTGGTCCAGTACATGAGCCCGTCATTCGGTGGCCTGACTGTCGGAGCCGCTGTACAGATTAACGGCGATCTCGACGACGCGACCCTGCCAGACAAGAGCGGCCAAAAGTCTTACCCGTATCAGTTGGCTGCCACTTACGCTGTGGACAACTTTGAAGTTGCGGTTGCAATGGACTCCAACGACGGCGCCGGTGGCGCTAACAACGAGAACACCTATGGTCTGCGCGCAACAGTTGGCCTGGACGCTCTGAGCCTGACTGGTCAGTATTCAGACTCGCAAAGACGTAGGTGACCGTTACGGCATTCACGCTGTTTACACCATGGGCGCAAACCAGTTCGCTGCTACCTACGAGCTGGACGTTGCTGACGATGCAAACGACACAGAGCGTGACACCATCACTGTACAGGCTCTGCACAACCTGTCTGACCACATGTACGTATACGTGGAAGGCTACCTGGGCAATGGCGACGATGGCGTTTACGGTGTTGCCAACGAAAGCGAGCGCTCAGCTCTGGCAGTAGGCGGTGTTTACTACTTCTGATCAGCTAATCAGCTAGTCTGGTAGTATGAAAACCGGCGACCTTCGGGTCGCCGGTTTTTGCGTTTATAAAACCCGCAACAGGCTTTAGCGATGGCGACCGAACTGGAAATCAAACTGAGTGTCTCTGAGCATGCCCAGGAGCAGGCCGTTCAGTGGCTCACCGGGCGGCCGGACGTGCATTCCGGTAAAACCATGGATCTGGTCAATCGGTATTTCGATACACCGGACGGACTGCTCAACCGCTCGAAAGCGGCGTTGCGTATTCGTAAGGCCGGCGATGCCTTTATCCAGACCCTGAAAACCCGGGGCGAGTTTGTTAACGGTGCCCATGCCCGTGAGGAGTGGGAATGGCCGCTGGCTGGCCCGGATCTCGATCTTGATCTGCTGGCTGACACGCCTTTGCATCGAACGCTGGACCTCAGCGAATTGGGCGTGGTGTTTGAAACCAATTTCCAGCGCCGGATCTTCTGGCTACAACAGGGTGCTGCAACCATCGAAGTGGCAGTGGACTCCGGTGTCGTAAAAGCGGGTGACAAACGCCTGCCACTGAACGAAATCGAGTTTGAACTGACATCCGGGGCCCCTGAAAGCCTGGTGAATGCGGCCCTGGCACTGGCGGACGAGGTGCCCGTATTTCTTAATCTCGTCAGCAAGGCCGAGCAGGGTTACTGGCTGGGTGGTTTGTATCATCCCCAACTGGAGGCCGGGCACGAGAGACTGTCGGTCACCGCCTACCTCAAGACGCTCGGGCATGGCTGGTTGCTGGAAAAACCAGTGCCAATCCAGATGCTGGACCTGTCGCGGGTAGCGGGTGCGGCAGACGCCGCAGGCTGTTCGGAGCTATGGCGCCAGGTAAACGATGAACTCTCCCGCGGCGTTCTGGTTCGGGAGTTTGCCGAGCGCGCCACGCTGCTCGGACGGCTTCAGCTGCAGTTGGCCGCTGCGGGTCAGGTTTGAGCGCTTTCTTCGTCCGCGTCTTTTCCGGTGTCGCTGTGGGCTTGCCATTGTTTCAGGAAGGCGCGATGACGCTCCAGCGCCTCCTCGACCGCCTCCACGTCGGGCGTCTCCGAGGATTTCACCAGCACGATTAAGCCCTTGCCTTCAATTTCACGATCGGTCGGTGGATGACAGATGACCTCGTTATCGTCATCGATATACGCGAGGGCCGTGCCGATGCCGTGACGCACCAGTGCGCTGACAATGTCGGCCCAGTTAAGATCGTCGAGGGTGAGATCGTACCGGTGCGGATGATCGTGCTCGTAGTTGAACATGTCTTCCAGCACTTTCTCTGAACCGGGTGCCATCACCGAGCGAACCATGATTTCCGGGTAGGTGCGGACGGGGCGGATAATGGTTCGTACGCCCAGGGTCTTGAACCGTCCACGGTTCTCGTCGTTGACGCATTCCACGATGGTGCGGTTGCCCAGATTCAGCTCGGTGAGTCGGTGGGCGATGTCAAAGGTCAGGCTGTCTGAGTAGGGATCTGACTCGTCGGCGGCCAGAACAATCACGTGTCTTGCGCTGCCGGCGTGAACCGCCTTCAGCGACTCTGGTTCAAAGCCGGCACCGTGATAGTGCACAACGCCAATGTCTGAAAGTTCCGTCGGGAGGCCGTTCGGGAACTGGCGCGTCAGAATCATGATCGGGATGGTCTGGTAATCCGGAATCGAGCGAATCTGCGTGGCAAATCGCATGAAGTACTGCTCGCCGCCGCTTCTTGGCGTGTTGATGATCACGATATGGTCATTCATTTTGTAGATCCACTTGCCCATCAGAATGCGTTCCCGGCGATAGAACCGGTACTCGATAAAGTCGCTGACAATCAATGTCAGCAGGGTGATCGCGCCCACGAACATGATCAGTATGGTGCTCAGCCGGCCTACTGTGGTCTTGGGAGCGAAGTCGCCATAGCCCACCGTGGACACCGTGGTCATGGTGATCCACACCGATTCGAAAAGGCTCAGGTCCTCGACCGCCCAGATCACCAGTATCTGCAGGGTGAGCAGCCCGGCAAGCAGCAGGAACAGGCGCTTCATGCGTTCACGGATCAGGCTGCCCATGGGCAGATGAGAGCCCTGATGTTCCGGATTGAGGGGGCGGCGGTTTCGCTGCATCCGTCTGTTCAGCCTGTTCAGTTGCGGTAGAGTAGGGTATAGAGTACCGGAAATATAACAGAGGAACAGGGGGTTGCATTATGTCCGAGCCATGGCAGGGCTTGCCGGAACGACTTTCGGACGACGTTGCCGGATGCTGGCACTCGGTGTTTCCAGAGGGCGTTCCGGACTGGCTTGTCTCGCCCGAGGGTATGAGCGAGACGGTGATTGCCACTGCAATCTCCCGAAGCGTGTTTCTGCGCCAGACGCTGCAGCGCCACCCGGAGCAGGTCAGGGCGCTCCTTGACTCGCGTCCCCTGACCGAGCCTACCACCCCGGATTACCTCGACAGTCGCTGGCAGGAGTTCCTGGGCACGGTGGAAGGAGAACCGGCGCTGCACACAGCCCTGAGACAGTTCCGGATGGAATCGCAGTTCCGGATTATCTGGCGGGATCTGATGCGCTGGGCCGACCTGGCCGAAACCATGGCAGCCACAAGTGCCTTCGCCGATACCTGCATTGATGGCGCCCTGGACTGGCTGTATCGGGATTCCTGTGAGCAGTACGGCACCCCGCGGGGCGCCGATCCGATAACCGGGCAGGAATCCGACCAGAAAATGGTGGTGCTCGGAATGGGCAAGCTCGGCGGGCGGGAGCTGAATGTTTCCTCTGACATCGACCTGATTTTTGCTTTTCCGGGCAAGGGCGAAACCGTGGGCGGTCGTCGTTCCCTGGATAACCAGCAGTTTTTTGTGCGTCTTGGCCAGCGCCTGATTCAGGCCCTCGACCAGATAACCGCCGATGGCTTTGTGTTTCGCGTCGATATGCGCCTGCGCCCCTACGGCCAGAGCGGAGCCCTCGCCCTGAGCTTTGCCGCCCTCGAAACCTACTACCAGGACCAGGGCCGCGACTGGGAGCGCTACGCCATGGTCAAGGCCCGCGTGGTGGCCGGCGATCAACGGGCGGGGCAGGTGCTGATGGACAGCCTGCGGCCCTTCGTCTACCGCAAGTACATCGACTTCAGCGCCTTTGAATCCCTGCGCAGCATGAAGGCGATGATCAGCCGGGAAGTAAGGCGCCAGGGCATGGAAAACAACATCAAGCTCGGCAGCGGCGGTATTCGCGAGATCGAATTCGTGGTGCAGGCGTTCCAGCTGATTCGCGGCGGTCGCGACCGTGAGCTCCAGCAGCGGGAACTGCTGGTGATCCTCAAGGAGCTGGAGGCCCTGGAGCTGCTGCCATCGTCGGTGGTGCAGGAATTGCGGGAGGCTTACATATTCCTGAGGAACCTTGAGCACGCGCTGCAGGGCATGGAAGACAAACAGACCCAGCTGTTGCCGGAAGATGCGCTGGCCCGGGCGCGGGTCGCTGCGATCATGGGCTTTGACAGCTGGGATGACTGCGACCAGGCGCTCCAGGCCCACCGCAAGCGCGTCGCCACCCACTTCGCCAATATCATTGCCACCGAAGATGATGACCAGGAAGATCGGGACGCACCGGAAGAAGGCTGGCAGGAGATCTGGCTCGCCGAAATGGAGGACGCCGCTGCTCTGGGCTGGCTGAAAGACCGCGGCTACGAGCATCCCGAGACCACCTTGGCAGAGCTGGGCGAATTGCGCTCCAATCGTACCGTGCAAACCCTCCAGACCCAGGGCCGGCGGCGGCTCAACCAGTTCATGCCGATGCTTCTGGCCAGGCTCACGGAGGTGGAGAATCCGTCGGAAACCCTGTCCCGGGTGCTGCAACTGGTGGAAGCGATCCTGCGTCGAACCGCCTACATGGTGCTGCTGCTGGAAAATCCCGGGGCCTGCACCCAGCTGGTCCGGCTGTGCAGTGAGAGCCCGTGGATTGCCCGGCAACTGGCGGAAACACCGTTGCTGCTCGACGAGCTGCTGAACGCAGAGAGCCTGTACCATCCGCCGGCGAAAGCCGAGCTCCAGGATGACCTGCGCCAGCAGATGCTCAGGATTCCATTCGAGGATCTGGAAGAACAGATGGAATCCCTGCGTCACTTCAAGAAGGCCCATATCCTGCGCGTCGCCGCTTCCGAACTCAAAGGTACCCTGCCGCTGATGAAGGTGAGCGACTACCTGACCTGGATTGCCGAGGTGGTGCTGGACCATGTGGTGGAGGTGGCGTTCGCCAACCTGGTGAGTCGTCACGGCTATCCGCGCCGTGCCGATGGCTCGGCCTGCGAGACGGACTTCGCCATCATTGGTTATGGAAAACTGGGGGGCATCGAGCTGGGCTATACCTCCGACCTGGACCTTGTGTTTGTGCACAAGGCCGATCCGGAACAGGTCACCGATGGTGAAAAATCCATCGATAATGCGGTTTTCTACACCCGGCTGGGGCAGCGTATTGTCCATATCCTCAGTACCCAGACACCCTCCGGGCAGCTTTATGAAGTGGACATGCGGCTGCGGCCTTCCGGCAACTCCGGCCTGCTGGTAAGCACGCTCCAGGCGTTCGAGAAATACCAGCGCGAGGATGCCTGGACCTGGGAGCATCAGGCCCTGGCCCGTGCCCGGGGGGTGGCCGGTTGCAAGGACACCCTCGAAGCGTTCGAAACCATCCGGCACGACATCCTCTGCCAGTCCAGAGACCGCGCCAAGCTGCGCGATGAAGTGGTCGAGATGCGGGAGAAAATGCGCGCCAGTCTCGGCACCCCGGAAAGCCAGCAGTCGGAGGTGTTCCACATCAAGCACGACACCGGTGGCATCGTGGATATCGAATTCCTGGTGCAATATCTGATGCTGGCCTGGTGCTCGGAGCACCCGGAACTGACCCAGTGGTCGGACAATATCCGACAGATGGAAGAGTTGGGCCGGGCCGGCGTGCTGGCGGTTGAAGATGCCGAAAAACTTCGGGAAACGTTCATTGCCTTGCGCTCGACCATTCACCGTCGCGCCTTGCAGAACCTGAACAGCCAGGTCGCCGGAGATGCATTTCCCGAGGAGCGTGACTACGTCCGTGCCATGTGGAAAAAAGTGATGATTGAGACCTGAGGCAAATTCAATTCGGGCGGACTTTCCTGCTAGAATGCCGGTTCCCCGAAAACGGCTTTTTTAGGAGCAACGTAGCATGTCGATGGCTGATCGCGATGGCCTTATCTGGCTGGATGGTGAAATGGTTCCCTGGCGGGAAGCCAAAACCCACGTCCTGACCCACACCCTGCATTACGGCCTCGGCTGTTTCGAGGGCGTGCGTGCCTATAACACCGCGAACGGCCCGGCGATTTTCCGCCTGAAAGAGCACACTGACCGGCTGTTCCGTTCCGCCCACATCCTGAACATGAAGATGCCGTTCAGCAAAGAAGAACTGAACGAGGCCCAGCGCGCAGCGGTTCGCGAGAACAATCTGGACGAAGCCTACCTTCGCCCGATGGCGTTCCTGGGATCCGAGGGCATGGGGCTGCGGGCCGACAACCTGAAGGTGCACGTGATGGTGGCGGCCTGGAGCTGGCCTTCCTACATGTCGCCGGAAGCCAAGGAAATGGGGATCAAGGTGCGCACGTCTTCCTACACGCGTCACCACGTCAATATCACCATGTGCAAGGCCAAGGCCAACGGTAACTACATCAACTCGATGCTGGCCCTGAACGAAGCCATTTCGGGCGGTGCCGAGGAGGCCTTGCTGCTGGACAACGAGGGCTATGTGGCCGAAGGTTCCGGCGAGAACATCTTCATTGTGCGCGATGGCGTGCTGCACACCCCGGAGCTGACCTCCTGCCTGGAAGGCATCACCCGGGCCACCATTATCGATTTTGCCCGTGATCTCGGCCTGACTGTGAAAGAGCGTCGCATCACCCGGGATGAAGTCTATGTGGCGGAAGAGGCCTTCTTCACCGGCACGGCTGCCGAAGTACTGCCGATTCGCGAGCTGGACGGCCGGGTCATCGGCGCCGGTAAGCGGGGCCCGGTCACCGAGAAGCTCCAGGGCATGTACTTTGATGCGGTGAAGGGCAAGCTGGCTCAGCACAGCAACTGGCTGACCCACGTCAAGGGTTGATCATACCCGGTATCGCGAGCCGCCGTTGACTGATACAGCCCGGCGGCTTTGTTGTTTCAGAATTCCCTCGAAAAGGCAGGATAAGCCATGACAGACGTAATCAAGGTTCCGGTATCTTTCGGCGAGGTGCTGGACAAGATCACCATCCTCGAAATCAAGTCCGAGCGTATCAAGGACGAAGCCAAACTGAAGAACGTACGCCTGGAGCTGGATGAACTGAGCGCGACCTGGGATGAGGCGGTGAAGGACAAGGCCTCGGAGATTGCAGACCTGCGCCGGCAGCTCAAGGCTGTGAACGAAGAGCTGTGGGTCATCGAGGACGATATCCGGGACCAGGAAGCGGCGCAGGATTTCGGCCCCCGTTTTATCGAACTGGCCCGGGCCGTTTATGTCACCAATGACAAGCGTGCCGCCATCAAGAAAGAAGTGAACCTGGCGCTGGGCTCGCGTTTTGTGGAAGAGAAGTCCTACCAGGATTACACCGCCAGAAAGTGAGGGGGCCTTTCTCTCTCCTGCGGAAAAACGAGGCCGGTAGGTCGGATTGGCAAAGCGTAATCCGACAAAATCCCAACGGCGCCCGAGTCAGTCAGCTCGTGGCGCCGTTGTTGTTTTTGGCGCAGGGTGCGCCTCAACCCATCGGTCCAGCATTGCCGTGGCATCCGCCATTGTAATCAGTTCCATCGCTCCCTCGAATTCGGCCTTCGCGCCCCAGCGCGCCTGCTCCACCGACTTTCCGGTAAATTTCTGCAAAGCCTCCGGGTAGCGGTTCACGCACCACTCAAGGGAATTATAGGGGCCGGAGCGGTAGGGATTGCTGGCGGCAAACAATCCCAGAACATCGGTGCCAACGGCGCTGGCAATATGGGCAGGACCAGTGTCCGGGGCCACGACAAGGTCGGCCCGGGCCAACAGCGCAGTCAGCTGTTTCAGAGTGTCCTTGCCGCAGATATTGTGGGCCTCTTCCTTCATGGCGGCTTCAATGGCCGCGCAGTATGCGTTCTCGAAGGGGGCGGGGCTGCCGACCAGTATGACCTTCATGCCATGCTTCTGAACCGCATGGTCGGCCAGCTGTGCGTAGCGCTCTGCTGGCCAGTTGCGCAGGGCATGGCTGGCACAGGGGCTGATCACCAGGTTCCGGCGGTCGCTTGCCAGTTGTTCCGCCGCGAACGCGTTGTCCTCATCACTGAGCGGAATCTGCCAGCGGGGCGGGGCGGGCTCAAGTCCCAGGGGCTCGAGGAAGCTGGCGAGGCAGTCCCGCACGTGCTGCTCCGGCGCCGGCTTGATGCGGCGGTTGATAAAGAGGCTGTGCAGGTCCTTGCTCCTGGCCCTGTCGTACCCGACTCTCAGCCTGGCTGGAATACAGGCCGACGCCAGATTGGCCCGAAACGCCACCTGCATGTGTAGCAGTGCGTCGAACCGCCGGCCTTTCAGTTTCTGGCGCAACTCGGCATAGCCCTTGCGACCGGATTTCTTGTCGAAAACGATGAATTCGACACCCGGCAGATCACCGATCAGTTTTGCCTCGATCTTGCCGATCACCCAGGTGATTGTAACGCCGGGGATTTGCTCCTGAAGGCTCAAGACAACCGGAATCACGTGGGTAACATCGCCGATGGCGGACAGGCGCAGAATGCAGATGGACTTCATCAGAACAGTATCCGTTTCAGGGTGGTGCCCGGTGCTGTGGAGCTTTGCTGGCAATCATTGCTAAACTGGCGCCATTCTATCGCACTCGTGCCCACGCGTCTCAATGGTGGGGCGCGTGTTTCCGTCATTATTCCGAGGATCGGGTAGCCCTTCATGGTGGAGTCTGAAATCTGTCTCCGGAACAAAGGCTCGGCCATGCTGGTTCATCCAGACTACCGGGGCCGGGTCAGCGAGGACTGGTTTCAGCCGGCATTCTGGGGCGACATGGCCAGGCCGGTCAGCAGTGGTGGCCGGGGCGCGGCCTGGTTTGTTGAAGCCGGGGACAACCGGCTGGTGCTTCGGGAGTACCGCCGGGGCGGTTTGATGGCGAAGCTGGCCAGGCACACCTACCTGTTCAGTCGCGAATCAGAGGTTCGGTCGTTTGCAGAGTTCAGGCTGCTGTACCAGCTTGAGGCCATGTCGCTGCCCGTACCCCGACCGGTGGCCGCCTGGTACCACAAGCAGTCACCCATCCAGTATCGGGCGGCAATTCTGATTGAACGGTTGCAAGGGGTGGTCCCGCTGGCGGACCAAATCGCCGAGACATCACCCGAGGGTTGGAAGCAGCTCGGGGCGACCATCCGTCGGTTTCACGATGCCGGTGTCATGCATGCCGACCTCAACTGTTACAACGTGCTGGTGCGCGATGATCAGTATTTCCTGATCGATTTCGACAAGAGCCGCCTGATGGGCCAGGGCAGTCCGGCCAGTTGGCAGCAGGCGAACCTCGACCGCTTTGCCCGCTCGCTGGTGAAGGTCGCCGGCGAGGAAACCCGCAGGCGGGTCTGGGATTCATTCATGAACGGTTACAACAAGGGAAAGGCCTCTTGACCAATCCACAGCCAGACGGATCGCTTCCGTCCATACTCTGTCTCACCGACGCCTGCGATCGTCCCGAGACTGAACTGTTTATCGGCCTGCGGAATGCGGGCTTCAACGTTGATGTCATGTGTAACCCCAAGGGCCGGAATTATCAGCGCCTGCTGGATGAGGGCATGGTCGCCAGACCCATGGCGCTCAGGAACCGGTTCGACAAGGAAGGCACTGCGGCGATTCGTGAGCAACTATCCCAGAAAGCCTACGATGTGATTCACGCCTACAACCCGCGAGCCCTGGCCTGTGGCCTGCGAGCCTCCCGGGGCACCGACATCAAGGTGGTGGCCTATCGGGGCGTGATCGGCAACATCAGTTTTTTCAATCCGGAATCCTGGATTACCTTCCTGCACCCGCGGGTAAGCCGCATTGTCTGCGTGGCCGACGCCATCAAAGATTATCTCGCGGGTCTGCGATGCCTGTGGATGCGCATTCCCGATCACAAGCTCCAACGCATCTACAAGGGCCATGATCTGGCGTGGTATCAGGCCGAGCCTGCGGATCTTGCCGAATTCGATGTTCCCGAGGGTGCTTTCGTGGTCTGCTGTACCGGCCGCAACAGCCCTCGAAAGGGTTTTGATGTACTGATCCGCGCCATGGACGAGTTGCCGGACGATATCGAGGCGCATCTGCTGCTTGTGGGCGACGTGGACAAGAACGAGGAACTCAGGTCCCTGGCCGGCCAGACCGCCCACCCCGAAAGGATTCACTTCACCGGATTCCGGACGGACGCGCCGGCCATCGCCGCGGCCAGCAGCGTTTTCGTATTGCCGTCTACGGTGCGCGAAGGCCTGCCCCGCGCTGTTATAGAGGCCATGGTTTACGGAGTGCCACCGGTGGTGACCCGGGTTGGAGGTATGCCCGAGCTCGTCGAGGAAGGTGTCAGTGGTCTTGTAGTGGCGCCCAAGAGCACCGGTGAGTTGGCATCTGCCATCGAGCGACTCTACCGCGATCGTGAGCTGGCGGCTTCTCTGGGCCGGGCCGCGCGGGAACGGATCGCCCGGGATTTCCATACGTCACAAACGGTCCGGGAAACCGGAGACCTATACAAGACACTGACGGGCAAGGGCTGAATGCGCCGGTATCTGTTTTTCGTAAACCAACCCTATTCCTATTCCATCCTGCGTCCCCTGCAGGAGGAGATTCGCCGGCGCGGCGATGAAGCCGCCTGGTTTGTGGCCGGCTGCTCGACCGCGCCCCTGCGCCCGGATGAACGTCGTCTGCGAAACGTCAAGGAGGTGATGGATTACCAGGCAGACGCCACCTTTGTGCCGGGAGACTGGGTTCCCTATTTTTTTCCGGGTATCAAGGTGGAAGTCTTTCATGGCATGGCCAGGAACAAGCGTGGTCACAGCAGCGAGGACGAAAGCGATCACTACCGGATTCGCGGCTGGTTTGACCTGTACTGCACCCATGCCCTGAAGGACACGGAAAAGTTCAGTGAGCTGGCGGAACAGCATGGCCATTTTGCCGTTACCCACACCGGTTGGCCGAAACTTGATCCACTGCTTTCGGCGAACCTTCCGGGCCGGCGGCCACTGCCTGCACCCGAGTTGCCCGTGGTTTTCTACGCGTCAACGTTCAGCCGCTCGGTCACCTCCGCACCCCAGCTGGTGGAAAAGATCGGTGAGCTTGCCCGGAGTGGCCACTACAAGTTCATCGTAACCCTGCACCCCAAGATGGACCGCGAAATTGTCGATCAGTATCGGGCCCTGGCTGGCGAGCACCTGCGTTTCGTGGAGAGTGACGAGGATTTACTGCCGCTGCTGCCGCAGGCAGATGTGATGCTGTGCGACACTTCGTCGATCATGTTCGAATTCATGTTCCTGGACAGACCGGTAGTAACCTTCCGCACGAAAATGCCCGGCCCCTACCTGATTGATGCCCAGGAGGTTGACGAAGTTGAACCGGCGCTGGAACGTGCCCTCGAGTATCCCCGCGATCTTATGGAGGAAACCCGTTCGCTGTGCGACCAGCTCCACAGCTTCCGGGATGGCCGTTCCAGTGCGCGAGTGCTCGATGCCGTTGAAGATTTCCTGACCACCAAACGCGACAAACTGAAACCCAAACCACTTAATCTTCTGAGAAAACTCAAGGTCAGAAGGCGTTTGCGAAAGGAGCTGGCCAGGATGACTCCGGAGTAACGATGCCTTGACGGACGCGTCGGCCCCTATCAGCGTATTTGTTGCCAGCACGCCCTTGCAGTTGATCAGCTGCGCGGAGGCCAGGCACGCCTATGGGTGCAGGCCGGAGGATACGCTTCTGGTGATTGCCCGGCCAGATAATCGCGAGACCGAACGGCAAATGGCCATGCTGATAAGTGCCCTGGGCTGGCGAGGGTGCGAGATCAGCTATCTCACCAAGCGTACGTTCTACGTCCGTCTTGCCGGTCTGGCGAGACGCCTGTCTGGTTGCCGAATTGAACGACTGTTCATTGGCAACAAGGCCAGCTGGATTCACGAGGTGTTCTATCGGAGCTTCGAGAGCAGTCAGGTGATTTTTGTCGATGACGGCCTGGCGACAGTGAAGTACTACCACGCGATCCATCGCGAAGGTATGCCATCGCGGATATCGGTGTCCAAGCGACGGTTGCTCAGAACCCTGGGCATCCGAACGCATCGGGTGATTTCTCAAGGCCTTGTTTTTTTCACTTTTTTCCCGTTACCCACTACCGATCGGATAAACGTTCGCCATCACGATTTTCCGGTGTTCCGGCAGTGTTTCCGGACGACGGTCCGGGACAGTCGCCTGGAGCCGCTGGTGGGTTTTCTGGGGCAACCATTCGGCGGTAAGGATCGTCTGCAAAGGCTCGCGTTACAAATGCAGCACATCGTGAGCAGCTATCCCGGGAGACGAATCGTTTATTTTATGCACCGGAAGGAAAGTCGCGACGAACTGCAAAAGGCGCTGGCAGAATACCCCGTGGATATTCGCCAGGCCGGGCGGCCCATTGAGGTGGAAGTGGCGCTGTCAGGACACCGTTATCTGGCTTTCTTCAGCTTTGCCTCAACCGCGCTGTTCACCCTCAAAACCATGTTTCCGGACATTCGTGTTGTCCAGATCGACGATCCCGCCCTGGCCTCAAAGCTGGTCTATTACGATGAAATGCTTGATCTGTTCAGGGCGGCCGGGGTTGAGAGTGTCCGTCTGAGCCAGGGCTAAGGCTCCCGGTCGCGTGACGGCCGCTCCAATGTCCAAAGCCCCGCGTACTTGTTGAAAGTGACCTGGGCGTAGGTGACCGCCGTGAGATAGCCCACCGCACCATCCAGAAAACCGAACCGGATGAAATACACCTGAACGAAGGTCAGCAGCCCTCGCAGGGTGGGGTAAATCATTGTGCGGGTTTTCTTGCCCTTTCGGTGTTTTTCCAGCGAGCCAAGCCAGGCGTACTTCGCGCTTTTCTCAAGGGAATGCCCGAAGTCCCGGTGGGTGTAATGGGTGAGGCGCCCCCGAAGCGTTCGAACCTTCCTGCCGGCAGGTATCAGTATCCGCTCGTGGACCAGAGCGTCGGAAAACCGGACGCCCTCCCGCCGGAACAGCCGCAAGGGAGCGCGGCCACTCCGGCCAAAGTCCAGGCGGCTGCCGTAGATGGTCACGGCCCAGGGCAGCTTGTAGGCGTCGGCATCCGGGTCGGCCAGGTGGTGGTTGATTTCCCGCGCCAGCCCCGGGGTGATCCGCTCATCGGCATCCAGGGAGAGCACCCACTCGCCTGTGGCTTTTTCGAGCGCCCGTTGCTTCTGGATGCCGAACCCCGGCCAGTCAGTCACCTCAACCACGTCGGCCAGTTCCCGTGCCAGTTCCACCGTGCGGTCGGTGCTGCCGCTGTCCAGGACAATGATCTCATCGGCCACCAGTCTCGCAGAACGGAGGCAGTCGGCAATATGGTCTTCCTCGTTCTTGGTGATGATGGTGGCCGACACCTTGCGGGTGCGGTTGCGCACGTAAGAACGGCTGAGTTCCGTGAACATCGCCGAGGCAATGGAGGCCACCAGCAGCAGGTAGAAGGTCAGGAACAGCGACCGGTTGAAGGTGGCCTCGGTCAGCCCGAAGAGCAGATAGCCCGTGCAGACCATGACGCCTGCGGCAGCCAGGTGGGCAGTGGGAACATGGGTGACGAACAGGTTTCGGCCAAACACCGCAAACGGGATGAACAGCAGCAGAGCCCAGCTCAGCACGCCGATGACGCCGCTGGTGGCCGCCGTGTTGAGCAGGTCGTTGTGGGCATGCCCCGTGCAACACTCAAGAAAGGACTCGGGCAGTTCACCGGCTGCGACCTGGGACTGGATGTGGCGGCTGAAGCCGCCCAGGCCCGCACCCATAACCGGATGTTCGGTGAACAGCTCCCAGGCCTCTTCCCATACCGCAACCCGGATTTCCATGCCGTTATCGAGCTTGCCATCGCTCAGGAACCCTTCCAGTGAACTGGACATCCGGTCGCTGGTGATGGCTGCGGCAGCCACGAGGATTGGAATGGCAACGAGGCCCGCAATACGGGCCCGCTTACCCACCAGCGGAATCAGTGCCAACAGCAGGAAGGGCAGGGCAACGAGGTTGCTTCGGGTTTCCGAGAGCATGGAAATGACGATGGCCGTCAATCCGAACAGGAACACCGGAATAGCAAACAGCCGACGCCCGTCGCGGTAGAAGAACAGCGAGCCGACAATGGTCAGCATGCCCCCGAGCAGGGCGAGGTTGCCGAAGCTGATCGGATTGATGCCGCCGCCAAAGCGGGAGTTGAGCACGTGATGCAAGGCGCCCTGGCGGGCTGCAATGGTAACCAGGAAAACCGCCAGAACGGACACCGAAATCAGCGTGATCGCGGTAAACGTCACCCGCGCACCGATGGCGGCCCGGGTCAGTATCAGAATCAGGGGCCAGAACAGGATAAAGCGCGCGTGGGTCCCCAGGGTCTTGCCACCCTCGTAATCGAACCCCTCGAGGACCCAGGAAACCGCGCTGATCAGTACAAAAAACCAGAAAGCAAAATGCAGGAGCCTGAGCTCCTTGGGTTTCTCCCAGCCGTCGCGGTAAAGGGATTTCTGGAAACTGACGACCATGCCGCCGATGGCCAGGAGCAGTGTAGCCCCTGCCAGGACGCTGGACGACAGCAGGGCGCCGCCGAGGCCGGCCATCAATAGCGCTGCGGGGAGGATTCGGGTCATGGCGTTCATGGCTAGCATACGCGATCCGGGTTGTAGGGGTTGATCTCCCCCGGCGGCCTGTGCCGCATGCGTTTGTATTCCCACTGGTATTGCGCCGGAATTTCCCGAACGCAGTGCTCAATGGCCTGGTTCATGGCGGTGGTGGCCGCCACCGGATCACTGTCTCCGAGTCCCGGACCGGTGTCGCGAACCACAATCCGGAAGCCTGCCGCGTCTGGCAGGCGTTCGGCGTAGGTGATCAGCACATTGGCGCCGGTGCGCTGGATCAGCTTGGAGACGAGGGTCATGGTTTTCACCTCCATGCCGAAGAAGGGGGCAAACGCGTTGCCTTTGCCCCGGGGCGACTGGTCCGGAAGGATGCCGGCAACGCCGCCTTCGCGCAGGATCGCCGCGAGGCGTGCCAGCCCCCGTCGATCGCCCCGAACCAGTTCCGAGCCCAGGCGCCCGCGAACCTTGATCATGTAATCCTCGAATTCGGGCATGTTGGGCGGGCTGTACAGTGCCGCCATTTTGTAACGGGATGAGAAGAACAGGCCGGCCAGTTCCCAGTTGCCCAGGTGCGGTGCCAGCAGAATCAGGCCCTTGCCGCCGGCCATGGCCTCGTCGATCAACTCCAGGCCCTCGGTTTCCCGAACCAGGCCCAGGCATTTGTCCACGGGCCATTCCCACATCAGCGGCACTTCCAGCATGGTCATGCCGGTCTGGCGCAGGGATTCCCGGGACATGGTCGCTCGCTCGGGCTCTGTCAGCTCCGGAAGGCAGATATCCAGGTTTACGTCAGTAACCTGTCGGGACTTGGTGGGCAGGCGCCACACCAGGTAGCCGACAAACCGGCCAATTCGCTGGGCCCCGGCAAGGGAAAGCCCGCCGGCGATCCTGAGCAGGCCGGCAATCAGAAAGTATTTGATCTTGCTCATTTGCGGCCGTACCGGTCCTCGTACCGAACAATGTCGTCCTCGCCCAGGTAGGAGCCGGACTGTACCTCAATGAGTTCCAGGTTGATCACCCCGGGGTTTTCCAGCGAATGCACCTGGCCCACCGGAATGTAGGTGGACTGGTTTTCGGTCACCAGATAGGTTTTGTCGCCGTTGGTCACCCGGGCGGTACCGCTGACCACGATCCAGTGCTCGGCGCGGTGGTGGTGCATCTGCACCGACAGCTTGGCGCCGGGCTTCACGGTGATGCGCTTGACCTGGTAACGGGCGCCGTTATCGATGGAGTCGTACACGCCCCAGGGCCGGTAGACCTCCCGGTGATTCATGTGCTCGTGGCGGCCGTCGTTGCGAATTTTCTCCACCACGGTCTTGACGTCCTGCACGCTGTCCTTGTGGGCCACGAGCAGGGCATCCTTGGTTTCGATCACAACCAGGTTGTCCACACCCACGGTGGCCACCAGACGGCTGTCCGCACGCACCAGGGTGTTGGCAGTGTTGTGGGTGATCACATCGCCGGTCAGGCTGTTGCCATTGTCGTCCTTGTCGCTGACTTCCCAGAGCGCGGACCAGGAGCCGATATCACTCCAGCCGGCATCCAGGGAGACCACGGCGGCCCGGTCGGTTTTCTCCATAACCGCATAGTCGACGGAGTCGGACGGGCATTCGGCAAAGCGTTCGGCGTTGACCCGGGTGAAATGCAGGTCGTCTGCGGTGTCGGCAATGGCGGCCTGGCAGGCAGACAGGATGTCCGGCCGGTGGGCTTCCAGCTCTTTCAGGTATTCACGGGCGCCGAACAGGAACATGCCGCTGTTCCAGAGGTACTCGCCGGAGTCCAGATAGGCGTTCGCGGTGGCCAGGTCCGGCTTTTCCACGAAGCGGTCCACGGCAAAGCTGTCCGGCCCCAGTTCCGAACCCCGGTGGATGTACCCATAACCGGTTTCCGGCTGGTCGGGCACAATGCCGAATGTCACCAGCTTGCCTTCCCGGGCCAGGGGGATGGCCTTCTTCACACCTTCCTGAAACGCCGCCACGTCCTTGATCAGGTGGTCGGCTGCAAGCACCAGCATCAGCGGATCGTCCGCATCCGGCGCAACGGTTTCCTTCAGTTGCAGGGCGGCCAGTGCAATGGCCGGTGCCGTATTGCGTCCACATGGCTCTAGGATGATCCGGGAGTCCTCGTGACCGGACTGTCGCATCTGCTCGGCAGCGAGGAAGCGGTGCTCCTCGTTGCAGATCAGCAGTGGGTTGGCTGCGTCCATGCCCTCAAGCCTGGCAACGGTGGCCTGTAACATCGACAGGGGGCCACTGGTCAGTTTCAGGAACTGTTTCGGGTTCAACTGGCGTGACATCGGCCAAAGTCTTGAGCCTGTGCCGCCGGCCATAATGACGGGGTGAATCATCTGTGCACTCCGGGCTTGAGTTATAGAATGCCGTGGAAATCGTCCAAATCAGGGGCGCCATCTTACCACAAGGCGGTTGTGGTATTGTTCTGAACCGGCCCTGAATTGCTTGCCTCAAAACGGAAATTCCGATGAAGCTACCGCTGTCCGTGTATTACATCACCCAGAACGAAGAACTCCGCTTACCCGAGTCCCTGGCCAAGCTGTCCGGCTGGGTGGATGAAATTATCGTAGTCGATTCTGGCAGCACGGACCGAACGCAGGACATTGCCGAGGCGGCGGGCGCCCGATTCGTGCACAACGACTGGCAGGGCTTTGCCTGCCAGAAGGCCTTTGCAGCCAGCCTGTGCCGAAATGACTGGGTACTGGATCTGGACGCCGACGAGGTCCTCTCGGACCGGCTGGTCGGCAACATCCAGGCCTTGTTCTCACGTCCTGTTGCCGACGATATTGCCGGGTTCCGGATGCGCTGGGTGTTGTCCCAGCCGGATGCCCGCCATCCTTTTCGCCACGACAAAAGCAAGTGGATTCTGCGGCTTTATCACCGCAAGCGAGCCGCCATACAGCCGGAACAGGACAGCAATGACGATCGCCCCAGAGTAACGGCCGGGCGGGTGATGAACCTGAAAGGCGACGTTCTGCACCGCACGCTGATCTCGCTGGAGCAGATGGAGCGCAAGTACTGCCAGCTGTCGAGCGAGCAGGCACGGTTCCTGGCCAAAAAGGGTCGAAAAATCTCCAGTGCCCGGCTGTTCGTCGAGTTTCCGCTGAAGTTCCTGAAGTATTACTTCATTCACCGGCAGATCCTGAACGGCTGGTTTGGCCTGAGCGTGGCCATTACCGCCGCCAACCGGAATTTCATGCGTCTGGCCAAGGCGCGGGAACTGCAGATGCTGGCCAGCTTTGAGGGTGAGGCCAAGGAACCGTAGCGGACCGGTCGGTTCGGGGGATCAGTCTGGAAGGGCTTCCCGATAAAGTGCCTCGGTTTTCGCCGCCATGGCCTCAACGGTAAGGTTGGCCCGGGCGAACGCCATGGCCGTAGCCTCGCGCTCGGCAAGTCCCTCCAGGTTGGCCAGGGCACGGGTCAGTGCGCGGGCAATGGCGTCCGGCTCGTGACCCCCACTGATGGCTTCCGGAGGAAGCAGCTCCATTGGCCCGGAAACCGGGGTCGAGACCACCGGGCAGCCGCACAGCAAGGACTCGATCAGGACATAGGGAAAACCTTCGCGATCGGAGCTGATCACGCTCATTCGGGCCTGTCGATAGTGTCGGGCCAGGTCAGGGCTGTAGCCGGGCAGGGATATGGTGTTTTCCAGGCCCAGGCCACGAATCTGCTGCGCCAGCGCCGAGCGCTGGCTACCTTCGCCGTAAATCGTCAGATGGCAGCCGTCAGCGGCCGGACCAAGCAGGGACCAGGCGTGAATCAGCCGGTCGAAACCCTTCACCGGCTCCAGTCGGCCGGCGGCAATCACATGGGTGGTCCCTGGCGACAAATCCACTTCCGATGGCGATAGCCCGGAGTCTTCGCCAACGTGGGCGCCGTTGTATATCAGGTGACAGCGCGGATGAGTGAGGGCACGTTTGATCGCCGGGCTCACGGCGATTACGCGGTCCATCCGGTCAAAGGCTGTGTGGCTGGACTTGATGCCATGGACCGTGCCGATTCGCACGGTATTCGGCCCGCCGACTTTGCCAGCCAGCTGGGCCGCCTTGTTGCCCTGGGAGTGCAGGATATCCGGTGCAATCTGGCGGATATTGCGGCGAAGCAGGAAGTGCAGCAAAGGGTTGTGACGACTTAACTGAACCGGCAGCGGGTGAAAACGCACGGGCGCCGGGAACCGGGCTTCGTAGGCCCGATGGCCCAGCACATGCACCCGGTGCCCCATGGCCGCCAGCGCATGGGCCAGATCGGCCGTGTGTTGTTCCATGCCGCCCCAGCCGCTGCCGGGGGTGGCCAGGAGCAGTGCAATGGTCAGGGGGCGCCCGGAGGTCATGTGGATTTGCCGGAGCGCCGGTTGAGGAGATTCTCGTAGACGTTCAGGGAGGCCTCGGTCTGGGCTTCCAGGCGGAACCGATAGGGAATCTCGATGGTCGGTTTCGGCGAATCCAGCATCCGCGCGATCACTCCGGTGAACGCGCCGATATCGTCCGGCGGCACCAGGCCCTGGGGAAAGCAGGCCTCCAGGGTTTCCGCTGCGCCACCGCGATTGTAGGCAACCACCGGCGTTCCCGAGGCCAGGGCTTCGGTGACAGTGCGGCCAAAAGGTTCCGGTTTGGTGCTCATATGGCACACCACGTCAGCCAGCAGATACAGGTTGGTCATGTCATTGCGCTGGCCCAGGAAGCTGACGTGCTCTGTGAGTCCCTGGCGATCCCTTGCCCGTTCCAGCTCCTCCAGGAAATGTTCCTTGCCGGGTTCGGCGCCCCCGGCGATCACCCCATGGCAGTCCGGGCGGGCCTGCACCAGTCGGGCCATCATGGCGAGGAAATCCAGCTGGCCTTTCCAGCGCGATATACGCCCCGGCATCATGATGATCCTTTTGCCGGCAAGTTGTGGATACTGCCGAAACCAGCGCTCAAGCCATTGCGGAGGTAGCTCGCGCTGGCGGAAGGCCTCGATATCGACACCGCGCTGGATAACCGTGAGCTTGTCGGGTGGCACCTGGTAATTCTTCAGAACATAGTCCTGCACGCATCGGGACACCGCGATCATGTGATCTGCCCGGGTCATGATGGCGCTGTAGGGCGTGACCGAATACATGCCGTGGAAAGTGGAGACCACGGCGGGGTGCTGGTTCCTCGGGATGGTTTTCAGGGCCAGGAAGATGATCCAGGCAGGCATGCGCGAACGCACATGGATGATGTCCGGCTTGAGATCCAGAATCAGCTTTCGCATGGGCAATATCTGCCCGAAGGAGGCAGGGGACTTTCGGTGAATCGGCATATACACGTGCCTGGAGCCCTGGCCGCGGAGTTGTTCCGCCATGGGGCCACCCTTGGAAACCACCCAGGACTCGTGCCCCCGTTTGACAAGATCCGCGGCAAACTCCACCGTGCCGCGCTCAACACCTCCACTGTAAAGTGCCGGCAGTGCCTGCAGAATTCTCACGGTGCGGATCCCCTCTCGCCGTGTGCGGAGCTTTTGCGATTGTCGCCTGATGGGGCCGGGATCAGTTTCTGGTCGATAATCCAGCGGGCGGCACGATCGGCCTCCCAGAGGGTCCGGTTGCCCGGGTTTCGGCCGGCCATGACGATCGCGTGGTCGGGCCAGCGCGCCACATAACCCTGCTGTACCAGGCGTTCCACGCCTTCGGCGACGCGGCTGCCGGTTCGGTTGGCCAGCTCGAAAACCCCGGTGGGCACGGCCGAGGTGGCGGCTTCACAAACCATGGACATGCTGTCCGGCGTGACCCAGGCGGCTCTTGAACCGGCCAGTTGGTGACTCAGCCAGTTCTCGTGGGTTTGCTCGGGGTGTACCACCGACACACGCAGCCCGGACAGATCCTCCAGGCGCGCCTGTAAAGGTCCCGGTGTGCGACGGGAGGTGGCGATGGTCCAGCGCCAGTCCGGGTATTGGCCAATCAGATGGTTAATCTGGCCGAGCAGGACATCGTCGTCCCAGTCGAAATGCGGAGATGGGCCACCAATAAGTAGCAGTGCCTCCCGCTTTTCGGTAATCCGGGCCAGGGGCGTGAGTGCGTTAACCACTCCCTCGGTGACCAGGGTACGGGTTCCGGGCGGCACGCGGTCGTGTGCGGGAATCACCGCGCCATTCACCAGCGACAGGGGAAAGCCAGGTTTCATAATCACCAGAGTTTTCACCCCGCGCAGTCGGCGTAGCGACAGCAGCAGTCGGTGGGTGCCGGTGCCTGCGGCCACCACCAGGTCCGGGTGCGGCAGCTCCGGGTGCATCCGCGGGGCAGCGCCCAGCACCGCGCGCCATAATGAAATCGACTGGGTGGTGGCGTCCACCCAGTGTGTGGCGGCGCCGGTCAACACCCGTAGCCGATTACCAATCCCCTTGAGCTGGTTGCGATGGCCGGGCTTGTTGTCGGTCAGAAGCCAGACGACGGGTGCTTCCTTTCTGGCCTGTTTCGGGTGATCCGTCATGCCGCTCTGTTACCTGCGTTTGTAGAAACCCGGATCCGACTCGTCCGGACGGGTCTTGAACCGTCGATGCATCCACAAGTACTGGTCCGGGGCACGCCGGACTTCACGCTCGATGGTCTGGTTGATCAGGGTTGCGTCCTGGAGGTCGTCCCCGCTCGGGAAGTTCTCCAGGGCTGGATGGAAGTAGATATCGTAGCCCGGGCCATCCTCCCGCCGGAAGTGGCTGAACGGCACTACCTGGCAGCCACTGCGTTCCACAATCCGGGACGTTGCGGTAATGGTGCCCGCCTCAATGCCGAAAAACGGCGCAAAGACAATGTCCTTGCGTCCGTAGTCCTGATCGGTGGCGTACCAGACCGCCCGGTTCTGTTTCAGGCTGCGAAACAGCCCGCGCAGGTCGCGGGCGCCCAGGACCGTGCCGTAGCGGCGCTCCCGGGCCCGGGTCATCACCGCGTTCATCAGCGGGTTGTTGTGGTCCCGCTGCATGACATCGGCTTCTATGTACTGGGTTACCAGGCTGCCGCCCAGGTCGAGGGTGCTGTAATGGCCGCCCAGCAGCAACACGCCTTTACCGTGTTTCAGCGCCGCTTCAAAATGCTCGAGCCCGTGAACGCGGGTAATGCCGGTCAGTTTGGCCGGATTGCGGAACCAGGCAATGCCCAGCTCCAGAAGACCGATGCCGTTGGCGATAAAGGCCTTGCGCACCAGCGCCTGCTGTTGGGGCGCTGTCAGTTCGGGAAAGCACAGGCGAATGTTCACCTCGGTGATATGGCGCCGACTCCCGGCCAGTCGGTAGGCAAGCAGACCGGCGATCCTGCCAAGCCACCATTGCAGCCGGATAGGCAGTTGCGAAACCAGCCACATCAGGGCAATACCCAGCCAGGTGGGCCACCACCGGGGATGCCGGTAGGCGGAATAGTCGGTGTTTCGCGGGAGCTTACGGTATTTCCTGTTCACGTGGAGCGGGTCCTGCAAGATGTCGGTTTCCGGGCCGGACGCGCCTGGTCGCCCGGCGGCAATCGGAAGCAAATCAATAGGTTTTGCGCTATCATAACGCACTGTTTTGCCCGGAGTCCCCTGTGCTGCAATTTATCTACTCCCAGTTGATCCGGCTGATTCTGCCGTTTATTCTCCTGCGCTTATGGTGGCATGGCCGCAAGGCTCCGGAGCTCAGACGTAACTGGTACCAGCGCCTCGGTATAGTGCCACGGGCCAGCGGTACGGTGGTCTGGGTGCACGCGGTCTCCGTGGGCGAGACCATCGCCGCTGCGCCGATGGTGCGACGCTTGCTCGCCCGCAATCCGGGCATCACCATCCTGATGACTGCCATGACCGACACCGGGCTGGCCCAGGCGCGCAAGATGTTCGGCGATCAGGTGCGTTACGCTTACGCACCGTACGACACGCCGGGAAGCATCCGCAGGTTTCTCGACCGGGTCGGGCCCCGGATTCTGGTGATCATGGAAACCGAAATCTGGCCCAACATGATCCGCCAGAGCAGGAACCGCCGGGTGCCGGTGTTTCTGATCAACGCCCGTTTGTCCGAGCGCTCGGCCCGCGGCTATGAGCGTGTCCGCAGTCTGGCCCGTCCGATCATGCAGAGTATCAGCTGGGTAGCGGCCCAGGCCGAAAAAGACGCCGAGCGATTCCGCCGGATTGGCGTGGTGCCGGCCAAGGTGGCGGTAACCGGTAGTGTCAAATTCGACGTGGACATCCCCGAGCTGGTGCGCGAAGCCTCGCAATCACTGAGGCAATCCCTGGCTGGCCGGCCGGTATGGATTGCCGGCAGCACCCACGGCGTCGAGAACGACCAGCTGCTGGCGGCCCACTGCAAGGTTCTGGAGAAGCACCCGGGCGCATTGCTGATCCTCGTGCCCCGTCATCCGGACCGGTTCGGGCCGGTGGCCGAGCGTACCGGAAAGATGGGGCTGAGCCTGGCCCGCCGGTCACTTTCTGAAGATCCCGCCGGGGCGCAGGTATACCTGGGCGACACCATGGGCGAGTTGATGATGCTGTACGGTGCCAGCGATCTGGCGTTCGTAGGCGGCTCTCTGATCGAGCGGGGTGGCCACAACCCGCTGGAGCCTGCCGCATGGGGCATCCCGGTGTTTTCCGGCCCGCATATTTTCAACTTCGAGACCATCTACCAGCGTTTGCTGGACGACCATGGCGTAAAACTGGTCGACGATGGTGACGACCTCGCCAGCCATATTTGCCATCTGTTCAGTGACGATGAGGAAAGGCTGGCCATCGGGCGCCGGGCCCTTGAAGTCGTCAATCGCAATCGTGGAGCACTCGATCGCGTCGTGGACGGCATCATCGAGCGGGTCTGATACCGGGCGGACTGCCAGGCTGCGGCCCGCCTCCGTGGCTGTGTGGCGTGGTTAGCGGGTCGGGTCGTCGAGGGTTTCTTCCTCGTGGGCCAGTGCCTCGATCCCCGGGGCGGCCGCGCTCAGCCAGTTGTTGAGTTCAAGCAGGTCCTGGGGGCTCAGGGTGCCGGCGGCCTGTTTCAGCTGCAGGGTGTTGATGACGTAATCATAGCGCGCGTTGGCATAATCCCTCAGTGCGACCTGGTAAGCCCGTTCGGCGTCCAGAACTTCCACAATATTACGGGTGCCAACTTCATACCCGGCGCGGGTCGCTTCCAGGCCGCTGCGGCGAGACACAATGGTCTGCTTCAGTGCATTGGCGGTTTCAATATTGTTATTGACTGTCAGGAACAGGCTTCGGGTGTTTACCCGAACGTCGCGCCTGGTGGTTTTCAGATCTTGCTCGGCGGCGATCGCCAATGATCGCTGCTGTCTTACATCGGCCTGGGTGCCTCCGCCGGAGTAGAGCGGCACATTGAGGGAGAGCCCGATAACGCCCTGAACGCCCTCGCTCAGGCTGAAATTCCTGCCTTCAAAATCATTCTTGCTGTAAGAGGCAGAAAGATCCAGGGTCGGCAGATGGCCCGATTTGGCAACCTTCAAATTGGCCTCGCTGGCATTGAGCTCAGACAGGGCTGCCTGTATGGACCAGTTCTGCTGGATGGCTGTTTCCTCCCATGCACTCGGGTTCATCGGTTCAGGCGGTGCAAGCGGGAAGTTTTGCCGAAGGTTTTCCAGATCTTCCGCGTACTCACCGGTAAGTCGCGCCAGTTTTTCCCTGGCCACATTCAGCTGGTTTTTCGCTGCAAGGTGCTGGCTTTTTGCATCATCATAAATGGCACGGGCTTCATAGACTTCGTTGATGGCGATCAGGCCCACATCAAAGCGTTCCTGGGCTTGCTCATACTGTCGTTGAATAGCGGATTCTGTTGCCCGGGCGGTCGTTACGGTAGCCTGTGCCCGAAGCACGTTGAAATAGGCCGTTGAAACGTCCAGCATCAGTTGCTGCTGCGCGAGGTTGTACTGGGCCTCTGCCGCTTCTGACTGGAACTGGCTGGCGTCGAGCTTGAACCAGTCTCCCGCACGAAACAGAGGTTGTGTTAACTGGATGCCGTAATTAAATGATTTGTAGCTATCACTGGTATTGAAAATGCTCGTTGAGCCCTGGCCGGTGTCAAGGTCGGTGTGGCTCGCCTCTCCGAATGCAGAAACCTGGGGGAGCAGGGCGCTCTTGCTGATATCGATGGCCGCTCGCTGGGCATCCAGCTGCGCCTTGGCGGAGGCAATTCCAGAGTCGTAAGTCAGCGCCTGTTCGTAGGTTTCCATCAGATCCAGGGAAAAAGCAGGTTGGGCTGCCAGCAGGGTGATCAATCCTGGAAGTAAACGTTTTTTCATTGTTGCTCCTGAAAACTGTCTTCCGGCATCCGTCATCTGGACGCAGGTATCGGCAGGTCATCGATTGGACGGCAGGGCTACGCCGACAGCGACCCCAAAGTATTGGTCGGTCATTATGGACAATAATCGCTTCCGTCTCTACACTTAGCATGTTCATGTAGTTTGTGAGCAGATAAAGAGAATTTATCGCGTCTTGACGGGGTGCTGGTCTGTCTTCCGGTTAACGGCAGGCAGACGGCTGAGATTGCATCGCAGAACCCGCGACCTGATCCGGATAATACCGGCGTAGGGATTTAAGACCACAGCGCTGAAAGACCAGTGTTTCCCCAAGGGAAAATCCGTGTCCAAGGCTCCGTCATACGCGACCCGACATCCAACAATTGTTCCGGGAGCGAATGATGACCAACTTGCCCGATTACCTCAGTGACTCTGCCAGGGTGGATTCCGCCGCCATACAGCCCCTGCCAAGTTCACGTAAAATTTACGTACAGGGTAGCCGACCCGATCTGCGCGTGCCCATGCGGGAAATTACCGTGCAGGACACGCCTACCGAGATGGGCGGCGAAAAAAATCCACCAGTGGTGGTCTATGACACCTCCGGCCCCTACACCGATCCCGAAGCGACCATCGATCTGCGCAAGGGTCTCAAGCCGGTGCGTGCTGCATGGATAGCCGAGCGTGGGGATGTGGAGCAGCTCAGTGGCTACTCTTCCGAGTTTACCCGTCGGCGCATGAACGACCCCCAGCTCGACCCGCTGCGATTCATGGACGAACGCAAGCCATTGCGCGCCAGGCCCGGCTGCAACGTATCCCAGATGCACTACGCCCGCCGGGGCATCATCACCCCGGAGATGGAATACATCGCCATCCGCGAAAACATGAAGCTGCAGGAAGCGCGGGCCCAGGGCCTGCTCGACCAGCAGCACCCTGGCCAGTCGTTTGGTGCCAATCTGCCGCGCGAAATTACCCCGGAGTTCGTCAGGGACGAGGTGGCGCGGGGCCGGGCGATCATACCCGCCAACATTAACCACCCCGAGATCGAACCGATGATCATCGGCCGTAACTTCCTGGTGAAGATCAACGGCAACATTGGCAACTCGGCGGTAACTTCCTCCATTGAGGAAGAGGTGGAGAAGCTGACCTGGGGCATTCGCTGGGGCGCGGACACCATCATGGACCTCTCCACCGGCAGGAACATCCACGAGACCCGGGAGTGGATCATTCGCAATTCCCCGGTGCCCATCGGCACCGTGCCCATTTACCAGGCCCTGGAAAAAGTTGGTGGCGTGGCCGAGGACCTGACCTGGGAAATCTTCCGGGACACCCTGATTGAGCAGGCCGAGCAGGGCGTGGACTACTTCACCATCCATGCCGGCGTGCGACTGCACCATGTGCCGCTGACCGCCAACCGGGTCACCGGCATCGTCTCCCGTGGCGGCTCGATCATGGCCAAGTGGTGCCTGGCCCATCACAAGGAAAGCTTCCTGTACGAGCACTTCGAGGACATCTGCGAGATCATGAAGGCCTACGACGTGTCCTTCAGCCTCGGTGATGGCCTACGCCCGGGCTCTATTGCCGATGCCAACGACGCCGCCCAGTTCGGCGAACTGGAAACCCTTGGTGAGCTCACCAAGATTGCCTGGAAGCACGATGTGCAGTGCATGATCGAAGGCCCTGGCCATGTGCCCATGCATCTGGTGAAGGAAAACATGGACAAGCAGCTGGAATGCTGCGATGGGGCGCCGTTCTATACCCTCGGGCCACTGATTACCGACATTGCACCGGGTTATGATCACATCACCTCGGGCATCGGTGCTGCCATGATCGGCTGGTACGGCTGCGCCATGCTCTGTTACGTCACGCCCAAGGAGCACCTGGGCCTGCCCAACAAGGACGATGTGAAAACCGGCATCATCACCTACAAGATTGCCGCCCATGCAGCGGATCTGGCCAAGGGACACCCGGGTGCCCAGATTCGCGACAACGCCCTGTCCAAGGCCCGTTTCGAATTCCGCTGGGAGGATCAGTTCAACCTGGGCCTGGATCCGGACACCGCCCGCGCCTACCACGATGAGACCCTGCCCAAGGAGTCAGCGAAGGTGGCCCACTTCTGCTCCATGTGCGGCCCCAAGTTCTGCTCCATGCAGATCTCCCAGGAGGTGCGGGACTATGCCAGAGAGCACGGACTGGACGAGGTGTCGGCGGTGGATGCGGGCATGCAGGAGAAGTCCCGGGAATTCCTGGAATCGGGGAGCAAACTCTACGACAAGGTTTGAGCTTGAAGTCATGGCCGACTAGAGGCTATCGTTCAAAGTCGATTCAACGACCGGACGAAAAATGACCAAGCCGTTCCAGTTCACCGCCGACGACGTCAAAGTCGAAAAACGCGAGACCGTCTTCCAGGGCTTCTTCCGCATGGACAAGCTCTGGTTGACGCATCGACGTTTTGATGGCGAAGACATGCCCACCTTCACCCGGGAGCTGTTCATCCGGGGCGACGCCACCTGCGTGCTGCCCTACGATCCACAGCGGGACGAGGTGGTTCTGCTCGAACAGTTCCGCCTCGGCGCGTTGGGTAGGAAGCAGTCGCCCTGGCTGCTCGAGCTGGTGGCCGGCATGAACGAGGACGGCGAGAGCCCGGAGGAGGTGGCCCAGCGGGAAGGGCAGGAAGAGGCCGGGCTCACCTTTGAACCGCTGGAGAAGATCTGCGATTACCTGGTCTCACCGGGCGGCAGCACCGAAATGATCCATCTCTACTGCGGGCGCGTCAGCACGGAGAATGCGGGCGGCCTGTACGGCATGGAGCATGAGCACGAGGACATCCGCGCCCACGTGGTGTCGGCGGAGGACGCCATAGCGATGATCCACGATGGTCGTATCAACAACGCCGCCGCCATCATTGCGCTGCAGTGGCTCGAGCTCAATCGGGCCCGTCTCAGGAAAGGATGGCAGTGATGGGCGAGTGGACCATGAAACCCAGGCGCTATGTTCCGGATCTCCGGCAGCTCGGTGCCCTGTGTGATGGCAATTACCAGCGGCTGGCAAAGCTTCGCCAGCTGGAGGTGGACGGCAAGCCGGTGTGCGAGTTCGAGCTGCACCGTGAAAACCACTATCTGGGCCGCGTGCGCATCGAAGTGCTGCAAACCGCAAAGTTCACCGAAACCCTCCTGCTTGAGCAGGTCCACAATTCCGGACGCTGGCTCAATAACCCGCAGATGACCGTGCGGGTCTACCACGATGCCAGCATGGCAGAGGTCATCAGCTGTTACCGGGATCGGCAGATCGCGCCGGTGAACGATTACCCCAACCGCTTCATGCACCACCCCGATGAGAAGGTCCAGGTCAACGGCTTTCTGGCCGACTGGCTGGACTACTGTCTGCGTTTCGGCCACCTGCCCATGGAGCATGCGGCCTGGTCGGCCGGTGAAGGTGTCGACTGACGTTTTCGCTGCTGTCACGGATTCGCCGTTGTCATGGAAAGCCCCGTGAAAGCCCCGTTATGCCATCCCGCGCGGGTGCGGGTGGTGTACTAAAGTGGTGTGGCTATGGGCGACGGATGTGCCATAGTTGTCAAAAATTGCAATAAATTGCCATGGGCTGGCCAGAATGTGACTCGGGTTCGATTCACGGGTGATAAATCCGGGAACCTGCGTCGTACACTGGTGTCCAGACAGGGAATTGCCAGCGAGTAGATCCAGACATCCATGACCGCCAAGGAATCAACCCGGCCGTTCCGGGTACTTCAACTGACTGATCCGCATCTGATGGCCCGGGCCGACGGTGACCTCCTTGGCGTCCGGACCCTGGACAGCCTGCGGGCGGTGATCAGTGAGGTTCTCAAGACGCACGGTCAGCCGGATCTCATCCTGGCCACTGGCGATCTCGCCCAGGACGGCTCGGAGGAGGCGTACCGGGTGTTTGGTGATTGCCTGCGGGCGTTCTCCTGCCCCTCACTCTGGATTGCCGGTAATCACGATCACGCCGATAACCTCAGCCGGGTCGCGGCGAAATTCCATGCCGGTGCGCGGCACGCCGTTGAAGGCGGATGGCAGTTTGTGATGCTCGATTCCTCGGTACCCGGCAAGGTGTATGGTGCCCTGGCTGACTCGGAGCTGGCGTTTCTCGCCGACACTCTCGAGAAGCATCCGGATCTGCCGGCTGTGGTGGCGCTGCACCATCACCCGGTAGACATCGGTTCTGACTGGATGGAAAAAATCGGACTCACGAATCGGGATGCATTCTGGCAGGTTGTCGACCGGTTTCCGCAAGTAAAAGTGGTGCTCTGGGGCCACATCCATCAGGAGCATGAGCGCGACCGAAACGGCGTGACACTTCTGGCCACGCCCTCCACCTGTATTCAGTTCACGGCCGGCTCCAGCCGGTTCGCCGTTGAGGACCGTCCGCCCGGTTATCGCTGGTTTGAGTTCCATGACACCGGGCACTTCACCACAGAAGTGCGCCGGGCCACAGAGTTCCAGTTCCAGCTAGACCAGAACAGCACCGGTTACTGAATCGTCTCCCGCAATGTCCGGGCAGCTGCCACCATGTGCTGCAGAGCCGGAACCACTTCCTCCCACTGTCGCGTCTTCAAACCGCAATCCGGGTTCACCCAGAGCCGCTCGGCGGGGATCCGTTCTGCCGCTTTCTGCATCAGGGAGTGGATCTGCTCGCTGTCGGGGATGTTGGGGGAGTGAATGTCGTAAACGCCGGGGCCGATGTCGTTCGGATACTGGAAGTCCTGGAAGGCGTCCAGCAACTCCATGTCCGAGCGCGAGGTCTCAATGGTAATGACATCGGCGTCCATGCGTGCAATGGCTTCAATGATGTCGTTGAACTCTGAATAGCACATGTGGGTATGGATCTGGGTTTCGTCCCTTACGCCATTGGCTGCCACACGGAAGGCTTCGATGGCCCAGTCCAGGTAGTCTTTCCAGTCGGATTTTCGCAGCGGCAGGCCCTCGCGCAGGGCTGCCTCGTCAATCTGGATGATGCCAACACCGGCGGCCTCCAGGTCCAGGACCTCGTCCCGGATGGCCAGGGCCAGCTGCCGACAGCTTTCCCGGCGAGGCTGATCGTCGCGTACAAACGACCAGTTGAGGATGGTGACCGGGCCCGTCAGCATGCCTTTGAGCGGCTTGTCGGTCAGGGACTGAGCATAGCGGATCCAGTCCACGGTCATGGCACTGGGGCGCGAGATGTCACCAAACAGAATGGGCGGCTTCACGCAACGGGAGCCGTAGGACTGAACCCAGCCAAACTGGCTGAAGGTGTAGCCGTCGAGCTGCTCGCCAAAGTACTCCACCATGTCGTTGCGCTCTGCTTCGCCGTGTACCAGCACATCAAGGCCCAGTGCTTCCTGTTCGGTCACGCAGCGGCGGATTTCCTCGCGAATGCGTGCGGTGTAGTCCGCTTCGCTCAGTTCGCCCCGGCGGAACTGCAGGCGTGTCTGTCGAATATCCCAGGTCTGGGGAAAGGATCCGATGGTGGTGGTCGGAAAGCGCGGCAGACCGAGGCGCTTCTGCTGGGCAACGATGCGTTGGGTGTACGGGCTCTGGCGTTGCCCCAGTGAACGGGTAATGCTCTCAGTGCGGCTACGCACGTCGGGGTTGCACACCCGGCTTGACGTTTTCCGACTGAGGGCGGCGCTGGCCGAGGCTTTCAGTGCCTCGGAAACCGCGGCTCTGCCCTGGTTCAGGGCAGTGGCAAGAGTCGCCAGTTCCTCAAGCTTCTGTACGGCAAAGGCCAGCCAGTTTCGGATTTCCGGGTCCAGCTTCTGCTCACCGGCAAGATCGACGGGCACGTGAAGCAGCGAACAGGAGGGCGCAAGCCAGAGGCGGTCGCCCAGCTTTTCGTGAATCGGTTCCAGCCAGTCGAGGGTGTGTTCCAGGTTGGTTCGCCAGATGTTGCGACCGTTGATAACCCCCAGTGAAAGTTGCTTGTGGGGCGGCAGCCAGTCAACAACCCGCGCCACTTCCTGGGGAGCACTGACGGCGTCCAGATGCAACCCTGCGACCGGCAGCTCGCAGGCCAGTTGCAGGTTGTCCCTCAGTTCCCCGAAGTAAGTGGTCAGCAGCAGCTTCGGCCTGGCGGTTTTCAGGTGGTGGTAGGCCAGGCTGTAGGCGTGGCGCCAGTCAGCATCCAGGTCGGTCACCAGGGCGGGTTCGTCCACCTGCACCCAGTCAATGCCCTGGTCAGCCAGGCGTTCCAGAAGCTCCGAGTAGAGTGGCAGGAGGGTGTGCAGCAGGTCGAGGCGGTTGCTACCGTCTTTGGACTTACCAAGCCAGAGGTAGGTCACGGGGCCGATGATCACAGGCTTGGGTGTCTGTCCCTGGGCGCGGGCTTCGGCAATCTCTCCGAGCAGTCGGTTGGCGTTGAGGCTAAAACGGGTGTTGCGGGAAAACTCCGGCACAATGTAGTGGTAGTTGGTGTCGAACCACTTGGTCATTTCCCCGGCCTGCACGCCACAACAGGCGGACTCCTGGCCGGAGCGGCCGCGGGCCACGCGAAAATACCGTTCAAGCTCGGTGCCGCCGGATTCTGAAGCGCGTTCAGGCAGGTTCCCGAGGGTGGCGCTCATGTCCAGCACCTGATCATAAAAGGAAAAGTCACCCACCGGCACCCGGTCGAGACGCTGTTGTGCCTGCCAGTGCTTCCGGCGCAGGTCGGCGCCGGTTACCTGAAGTTCCTGTTCGCTCAGCTGGCCTTTCCAGAAGGCCTCCTGGGCGAATTTCAGTTCGCGACGGGCGCCAATGCGCGGAAAGCCGAGATTGTGTGTGGTTACCATGGGTTGCCCTCTGCTTGATGTGTGATGGGAATCGAATAAGTGAAGAAAGGGCAGGGTATCGGTCTTCATTGATGAAGAATAATGGTATTATTTCACCATTCCATGAAAATAGCTCATTAATAGGGCGTACGATGATCGAGCGTAACCATCTCGAAATCCTCCGTGCGGTGCAGGGGCAGGGCTCATTGACGGCGGCTGCCCAGCACCTTCACCTTACCCAGTCCGCTCTGAGCCATTCGATCAGGAAGCTGGAGCAGCAACTGGGCACCGATCTCTGGGTGAGGGAGGGGCGACAGCTCCGGTTGACCCAGTCTGGTGAGTACTTACTCTCGCTGGCTAACCGGCTATTGCCACAGCTTGAGCACGCCGAAATGCTGATTGGCCAGTTTGCCAGTGGCCAGCGGGGTACCTTGCGGATCGGTATGGAGTGCCATCCCTGCTACCAATGGCTACTGAAAGTCGTGGGGCCGTATCTGGAGCGCTGGCCGGGCGTGGATGTGGACGTAAAACAGAAATTCCAGTTTGGTGGCATTGGTGCGCTCTTCGGTCATGATATCGACATGCTCGTCACCCCTGATCCCTTGCACCGCCCGGGGTTGGTCTTCGAGCCAGTGTTTGACTACGAGCAGGTACTGGTCGTGGGCCAAGACCACTGCCTGGCCGGCAAGGCCTGGGCCGAGCCGGAGGATCTGGAAAAAGAAACCCTGATCACTTATCCGGTGGAGGTGGAGCGCCTCGATATCTATACACGGTTCCTGTTGCCGGCCCACACCAGCCCAGCCCGGCACAAGACCATCGAGACCACCGACATCATGCTGCAGATGGTCGCTGCTGGCCGGGGGGTGGCGGCCCTGCCTCGCTGGCTGGTGGCGGATTATGCCAGTCGCATTCCGGTGGTGCCGGTGCAACTCGGGGCGTCCGGCATTCCCAAGCAGATCTTCCTGGGCCTTCGTGAGAGGGACCGGGAGGTGGATTACCTCGAGGCGTTCATGGAACTGGCCCGCGGAACCGTTCAGGGGTTCGCTGGAAACGATGTCTTCGGGTAAACTGCGCAGAAAATTCTTTCAGGAAACCGGACCATGAGTGAGATTCCCGCAGATCTGAAATACATCGAAACCCACCAGTGGGTTCGTGTCGCCGATGACGGCACGGCCACGGTCGGCATTACCGATTTCGCCCAGGAGCAGCTGGGTGATGTAGTGTACATCGGCGTGCCGGATGTGGGTGCCACGGTCAATGGTGGCGAGGAGGCCGGCGTGGCCGAGTCGGTGAAGTCGGCGTCGGATGTGTTCAGTCCGGTAACCGGCGAGGTCATCGAGGTGAATGAGAGCCTGGAGGATGAGCCGGAGAAGGTGAACGAGGATCCTTACGGCGATGGCTGGATGTTCAAGGTGAAGCTGGCCGACCTCGGGGAGCTTGACGGCCTGATGGATGCGACGGCCTATTCGGAGCATGTGGCTGCCGAGGAGTAGGTTCTCGCTCTGATTTTGGTGCAGGAGCGGTCGGGCAGGGCCTTCGAAAACACGCTCCTTGCGGCACATCCCTGTGACGCTTGGGCTCCGCCATCCATGGCTCCGCACAGTTTTCGAAGGCCCTGCCCGACCGCTCCCGTACTTGGCAGTGGTCGCCAACAAGCGCTTCTATCCTGATTCCAATTTCTTCGGGTTGAGTCACATCATGAATTTTCCGGTTCTGTATCTCCGTAAAGGCGCCGAGCGCCGTCTCCGTGCTGGCCATCTCTGGGTTTACAGCAACGAGGTGGACACCCGTCGCAGCCCACTGACCAATTTTGAGGCCGGGGTGCAGGCGGAGCTTCGGGCATCCAATGACAAGGCATTGGGCACGGTGTTTGTGAACCCCCATGCCCTGATCTGTGGCCGGCTGATCAGCCGGGAAGCGGGACATGGTATGACGCCGCAGCGGCTGACCCAGCGGATGGAAGCGGCGCTGGCAATGCGTGAGCGGCTGTTTGACCGGCCCTTTTATCGGTGGGTCTACGGTGACAGCGATGGGCTGTCGGGGCTTGTGATTGACCGGTTCGATACCACGGTGGTGGTGCAGATTTCCACGGCCGGTATGGAGCTGATGAAGGACGCCATCGTGCGGGCGGTGCAGCGGCTGGTGCATCCCCAGGCGATCATTCTCAAGAACGATGGCAAGATGCGTAAGGTTGAGGGCCTGGATACCTATGTGGAGCTGGCCCATGGCTCCGAGGTCAGTCTGCTGGAGGTGGAGGAGAATGGGGTTCGGTTCCAGGTGCCACTGGAAGGTGGCCAGAAGACCGGCTGGTTCTACGATCACCGGATGAACCGGGCCCGTCTGCAGGCCTACGCACCCGGCAAGCGGGTGCTGGACGTGTTCAGTTACGTGGGCGGCTGGGGCATTCAGGCCGCGTGTGCAGGCGCGACCCAGGTGACCTGTGTGGACAGCTCAGCCGGTGCTATTGATTCGGTCCACCACAATGCCCGGCTGAATGGCCTGGACAATGTGGAAACCATCGAGGGCGATGCCTTCGACGCGCTGAAGGCGTTGGCGGAGGAGAAAGAGAAATACGATATTGTGGTCCTGGATCCGCCGGCACTGATTCCCCGGCGCCGGGACCAGAAGGCCGGCGAGGAGGCCTACGCCCGCCTGAACCAGTTGGGGCTCCGGCTGCTGGAGCGGGATGGCATTCTGGTCTCCGCCTCCTGCTCCATGCATCTTTCCCAGGAGAAGCTGGTGGACATCATCCGTGCCAGTGGCCGGAAGATCGACCGCTTTGTCCAGTTGCTGGAGCAGGGGCACCAGGCTCCGGACCATCCGGTGATTCCAGGTATCCCCGAGACGGATTACATCAAATCCTGCTTTGTGCGTTCGCTCACCGGATTTTTCTAGGCGGGCCGTCAGTCTCTCAGGGACATCACCTTCCAGCCCTGATCCCGGGCGAACTTCTCCAGTCTGGGGTCGGGGTCAACTGCCACCGGGTTGTCGACTTTCTGGAGCAGCGGCAGGTCGTTGTGGGAGTCGCTGTAGAACCAGGCGCCGTCGAGGGTCTTGCGGTGAGCTTCCAGCCAGTCGTCCAGCCTCGTTACCTTGCCGTCCTGGAAGCTGGGGGTGCCTGCCACTTCCCCGGTGAACTGGCCGTTAATCAGTTCCGGATCAGTCGCAATCAGGTGCTCAATCCCCAGGGCTTCGGCGATGGGTTCGGTTACGAAGCGGTTGGTGGCGGTAATGATCATCAGGGTGTGGCCCTGGGCCCGGTGGCTGTCCAGTAGGGCGCTGGCGCTGGCCAGCATCATTGGCTGCACTTTTTTCTCCATGAAGCGCTCACGCCAGACCAGGAGGTCGTCCATGCGGTTGCGGGCCAGCGGCTGCAGGGCAAAGCCGAGATAGTGACGGATATCGAGCTCGCCGTTCAGGTACTCCTGGTAGAACCGGTCGTTGGCCAACCGGTATTCCTCGGCATCCACAATGCCTTCCTCCACGAGAAACTCGCCCCAGGCGTGGTCGCTGTCGCCTGCCAGAAGGGTGTTGTCCAGATCAAAAATTGCGAGCGTCAAGCGGGTACCTCCAGCGGTCACGGGGGTTGCAAAGAAAAGCCAAGTCTACCACGACCTGTCCTCATCGGCTGCGTTTGCCGAACCCTTGGGATTCTGTAAGAATGAGAGCAACTTGGATAAATCCGACCGGTGAAATTTTGACCGGTCCACCGACTTTTAAGAGGACTGTGCCGTGATCGATTCAGACGGTTTCAGACCCAACGTCGGAATCATTCTGGCCAACCACAGAGGCGAAGTGCTCTGGGCTCGGCGAATAGGGCAGGACTCCTGGCAGTTCCCTCAGGGTGGCATCAAGCACGACGAATCCCCCGAGGATGCACTGTACCGGGAGCTTGGAGAAGAGGTCGGCCTGAGTGCCAGCGATGTGGAAATCATCAGCTGCACCCGGGGCTGGCTCAGGTATCGACTCCCCAGGAGGATGGTACGCCAGAACTCCCACCCCGTTTGTGTGGGCCAAAAACAGAAATGGTTCCTGCTGAGGATGTTATCGCCAGACGCGCGGGTATGCGTGGATGGCACCGATTCACCGGAGTTCGACGGATGGCAGTGGGTCAGCTACTGGTATCCGTTGGGTCAGGTGGTTTCATTCAAGCGTGAAGTGTATCGACGCGCGCTGAGAGAGCTTGCGCCGCGACTGTTCTATAACATGGACCAGTGGCACCGTGCCGAGCAGAACCAGCGCTTAAAGGAACACCAGAAATGACGGACTGACACCGCCATGCTGAGCATTCTGCGAAGTCTTGTACAAGAGGTAAACAGCGCCCGCGATCTGCAGGAGGCGCTGGATATCATTGTATCGCGGGTGCAGAAAGCCATGGGCACGGAAGTCTGTTCCGTTTATCTGCTGGATCCGGCCACCAACCGTTACATCCTCATGGCCACCGAGGGCCTCTACCGCAAGGCGGTGGGCCAGGTCAGCCTCGCTTACTCCGAGGGCCTGGTGGGTCTGGTGGGCTCCCGGGAGGAGCCCATCAACCTCGAAGATGCGCCCTCCCATCCCCGGTACCGCTATTTCCCCGAGACCGGGGAGGAACGATTCCGATCTTTCCTCGGTGTTCCCATTATTCACCATCGTCGTGTTCTGGGTGTGCTGGTGGTGCAGCAGCGGGAGAGTTCCCGCTGCTTTGATGAGGGCGAAGAGGCCTTCCTGGTCACCGTTTCTGCCCAACTGGCCGGGGTGATTGCCCACAGTGAAGCCACCGGCGCCATCAGCGGCCTGTCCCTGACTGGCGAAGAGGCTCACGATGTCAGCTTTAACGGCGTTCCAGGCGCTCCGGGGGTGGCGATCGGCCAGAGCGTGGTGGTCTATCCCGCCGCCGACCTTGATGTGGTTCCCGAGAAGCCGACCGAGGACGTAGACCAGGAACTGGAGCTGTTCCGTGCTGCGGTCACTGCGGTGCGCGAGGACATCGAGCGCGTTGCCAAGCGCCTGGCGTCGCAGCTGCGGCCGGAAGAGCAGGCGCTGTTTGATGTCTACCTGAGGATGCTCGGTGACGACGCCTTGCCTGGCGAGGTGGCCAACAAGATCCGCGAGGGGATCTGGGCCCAGGGCGCCCTGAAACAGGTGGTCCAGCAGTACGTGCGCCATTTCGAGATGATGGACGACCATTACCTGCAGGAGCGGGCCGTGGATATCCGCGACCTGGGCCGCCGCCTGCTGTCGCACCTGCAGGAAGGTGAGCAGAAGCACCTGAATTATCCGGAACGGACGGTTCTGGTCAGCGAGGAGCTGACGCCGGCCATGCTGGGTGAAGTGCCCAAGGGGCAACTGGTGGGCCTGGTCTCGGTGAAGGGCTCCAGCAACTCGCATGTGGCGATCCTCGCAAGGGCCATGGGTGTGCCTACGGTCATGGGACTGGTCGATATTCCGGTGAACCAGCTCGATGGCAAGGAGCTGATTGTTGACGGCTTCGAGGGCCAGATTTTTGCCTCGCCTTCGGCGGATCTGCGCTCCTTTTACCAGGCGATCTGCGATGAAGAGGATGAGCTGATCCGTGGCCTGGAAGTGCTCAAGGACAAACCCTGCGAAACCACGGATCACCACAGGGTCTCGTTGCTGGTGAACACCGGCCTGATGACCGATGTGGTCCGCTCGCTCTCCAACGGTGCCGAGGGCATTGGCCTGTACCGGACCGAAGTGCCGTTCATGATCAAGGATCGCTTTCCGTCGGAGCAGGAGCAGCGGGAGTATTACCGGGAGCAGCTGGAGGCGTTTGCCCCCAATCCCGTGACCATGCGTACCCTGGACATCGGCGGCGACAAGGCGCTCACCTACTTCCCGATCCAGGAGGAAAACCCGTTCCTCGGCTGGCGGGGCATTCGTGTGACCCTCGACCACCCGGAGATCTTCCTGGTGCAGGTGCGGGCCATGCTCAAGGCCAGCGAGGGCCTGAACAACCTGCAGATCATGCTGCCGATGATTTCCAACATCTCCGAGGTGGAGGAGTCACTGCACCTGATTTACCGGGTGTATCACGAGGTCCGGGAAGAAGGCTATGACATCCACATGCCGAAAGTCGGTGTGATGGTGGAAATTCCGGCGGCGGTCTATCAGATTCGTGAACTTGCTGATCGGGTGGATTTCCTGTCGGTGGGCTCCAACGACCTTACCCAGTACCTGCTCGCCGTGGACCGGAACAATCCGCGAGTGGCACAGCTGTATCACTCCTACCATCCGGCCGTGCTTCAGGCCCTGGTGCGCATTGCCCAGGACGCCCATTCGGTGGGCAAGCCGGTGGGCATTTGTGGCGAGCTGGCCGGCGACCCCGGTGGCGCCCTGTTGCTGATGGCGATGGGCTACGACTCGCTTTCGATGAACGCGGCCAGCCTGCCGAAGGTCAAGTCGGTGATTCGCAGCGTGAGCCGGGAGTGGGCCATGCAGCTGCTCGAGGACGTACTCCTGCTGGATTCCCCCCACGTGATCAAGAGTTGTGTCGATCTGGCCTTGCGAAATGCCGGTTTTGGCCGCTATCTGCGCCCCGGCAAATCCACGGCCATGGCGGTGTCGGAAGCAGCGGTTTCCTGATTGTCGACGGATTTTCCGGCAATATAGGGTGTGAACTCTAAAACCGGTTGTTATCGTGTTACCTGCAGTATCCGGTGGCCCTCGGTAGGGGCCCGCACTTTCATCCGGAAAAAGGAAGGCTATGACATCGCCAACTGATCCTCAATCTGCTCCCCGCATCGGGCTGGCCCTGGGCGGCGGCGGACCCCTGGGAGGTATCTACGAGATCGGAGCCCTGCGGGCCCTCGATGAGGCCCTGGACGGCCTCGATTTCAACAACATCGATGTCTACGTTGGCGTCAATGCCGGGTCTTTTGTGGCTGCCAACCTGGCCAACCAGATGACTACGGCGCAGCTCTGCCGCATTTTCGTGCGTAACGAAGCCGAGGTGCATCCATTCCACCCGGAAGTGTTCTATCGTCCGGCGTTTCGTGAGATAGGCAGCCGGTTGCTGGCGGTGCCAGGCCTGCTCGCCACTGCCATGAGCCGCTTCATCAACAACCCTTACGACCAGAGCCTGCTCGAGGCAATGACCATTCTGGCCCAGGCGGCGCCGGCAGGTCTGTTCGATAATGAGGGGCTGCACGAGTACCTCAAGCGGGCCTTTACCATGCTCGGTCGTACCAACGATTTTCGCCAGCTCAAGCGCAGCCTCTACATTGTGGCGGCGGATGTCGAAAGTACAGAAGCCGTCTGTTTCGGTGCGCCGGGCTTTGATCATGTGCCCATTTCCAGGGCCATCCAGGCCAGCACCTCCTCGCCCGGGCTCTATGTACCGGTGGATATCGACGGTCGTTACTACGTGGACGGAACCTTGCGCAAGGGCTTGCACGCCTCCGTGGCCTTCGAGGATGGCGCGGACCTGGTGTTTGCGGTCAACCCGCAGGTGCCGATAGACGCCAGTGCGGCCGTGCGGGCCGGTTCCATGAAGCCCGGGGAGCTTACCCGTTCAGGCATGCCGAACCTGCTGTCGCAGACGTTCCGGACCATGGTGTATTCCAGAATGCAGTCGGGCATTGCCCAGTATGCGCGGGACTATCCGGACAAGGATATACTGCTGTTCGAGCCGACCCGGGATGACGCCAAGCTGTTCTTCTCCAACGTGTTCAGCTTCCAGTCCAGACGGATGGTGTGTGAACATGCCTACCAGATGACCCGCCGGGATCTGTTGGAGCGTGCCGATCAGTTGGAGCCCAAGCTGGCGAAATACGGCATTACACTGAGACGGGATCGCCTGGAAGACGAGCAGCGAACCATCAGTACCAGCCTCTATGGTGAAATGCTGCCGCTCTATGTCGCCAAGGGGCGGAAGAAAAAGGCCGACAAGGGCAAGCTGGCCTCGGGGCTGGAGAACGTGACCCACCTGTTTTCAAAGGCCGAATAACGTCGGCACAACACCGGCAAAACAGGGGGCAGAGCCGGTTTAACTCCGGCCCCCCCCCCCCTTTCGTTCAGAGAATGTAGCGGCTCAGGTCCTCGTCCTCGGACAGCTCGCCCAGCTTCTCATCCACGTAGTCGGCAGTCACCTCGAAGGTCTCGGTAACCTTGTCGCCGGCATCGAATGACAGGGTCTCGAGAAGCCGCTCCAGTACCGTATGAAGGCGCCGCGCCCCGATGTTCTCGGTACTCTCGTTCACCTTCCAGGCCACTTCGGCAATCCGGGCAATGGCATCCTCACCAAAGGTCAGCTTCACGCCCTCGGTGGCCAGCAGTGCCTCGTACTGTTGAACCAGTGAGGCGTCCGGTTCGGTCAGAATGCGTTTGAAATCTTCGGGTGTCAGGGCCTGCAGTTCCACGCGAATCGGCAAACGGCCCTGCAGTTCCGGAATCAGGTCTGACGGCTTGGACAGGTGGAAGGCACCCGAGGCGATAAACAGAATGTGGTCCGTGCGCACAGCGCCGTACTTGGTGCTCACCGTGCTGCCCTCAATCAGGGGCAGCAGGTCCCGCTGTACGCCCTCCCGGGAGACGTCCGAGGAGGTGTTTTCCGAACGCTTGGCCACCTTGTCGATCTCGTCGATAAACACGATGCCATTCTGTTCCACAGCCTGGATGGCCTTCTGTTTGATCTCTTCCTCGTTGACCAGCTTCGCGGCTTCTTCTTCCTTGACCCGCTTGAGCGCGTCCGCCACTTTCATCTTGCGGGTCTTGCGCTTGTCCGAGGACAGGCTGGAGAACATGTTCTGCAACTGGCTGGTCATCTCCTCCATGCCCGGTGGCGCCATGATCTCGACGCCGGCGCCGGAGTTGCGCAGGTCGATCTCGATCTCCTTGTCGTCCAGTTCGCCTTCCCGGAGTTTTTTCCGGAACAGCTGGCGTGTCGAGGAGTCGGAGCCGCGCTGGCTGTCCTCGTTGAAGTCCCTGGGCGGAGGTATCAGGGCATCGAGAATGCGTTCTTCAGCAGCATCCAGCGCCCGGTTCTCATGCCGCTTCATTTCCGCTTCGCGCAGCATCTTGATGGCCATGTCGGCGAGATCCCGAACGATGGATTCCACATCACGGCCAACGTAGCCTACCTCGGTGAATTTGGTGGCTTCCACCTTCAGGAAGGGCGCATCGGCCAATTTGGCCAGGCGCCGGGCGATTTCGGTCTTGCCGACACCGGTGGGGCCGATCATCAGGATGTTCTTGGGGGTGATTTCTTCGCGCAGGCTGCTGTCGAGCTGCATCCGGCGCCAGCGGTTACGCAGGGCGATGGCCACCGCACGTTTGGCTTCTTCCTGGCCCACGATGTGTTTGTTGAGCTCGTGGACAATCTCACGGGGAGTCATTGCAGACATGGTCGCTCCGGATCACTCGTTGGCAGAGAGCACTTCAAGGGTGCGATTGTGGTTGGTGTAGATGCAGATGTCGGCAGCGATATCGAGGCCCTTCTCGACAATCTCGTGGGCAGACAGGTCGGTATTCTCCAGCAGCGCCCGTGCGGATGCCTGGGCAAAGGGCCCGCCGGAACCAATGGCAATCAGGCCCTGTTCCGGCTCAATGACATCTCCGTTGCCTGTGATGATCAGGGATGCGGTCTTGTCGGCCACTGCCAACAGGGCCTCGAGTCTGCGAAGGGCGCGGTCGGTGCGCCAGTCTTTCGCCAGCTCCACGGCGGCCCGGGTCAGGTTGCCCTGGTGTTTTTCCAGCTGGGCCTCGAAGCGCTCAAACAGGGTGAAGGCGTCCGCCGTGCCGCCGGCAAAGCCGGCAATTACCTTGCCGTTGTATAGGCGGCGTACCTTTCGGGCATTGCCCTTCATCACGGTGTTGCCCAGGGAAACCTGGCCGTCGCCACCCATGGCAACTTCGTCATCACGTCGGACCGACAGAATGGTAGTCATTTGGGCTCCAATTGCCTGATTGAAATTGGTATCCCGTTGTTATGGAGGCGGGTGGTGCGAATTCAAGGTGGTTTGATTCGAGCTAGTTGAATCATCCGTCTTTGGGGATTTTCCGGACCAGTGGCTGAATATTCAGGGACACCAGCTTGTCGATGGCGGAGTTCATCTGGCTTCGCGAGGTAAACGGACCGACGTTCACCCGGTACCAGACCGAGCCGCTGTCCAGGTCGATCCGCTGTATGTTTGCCCGCAGGCCCTGGAAGGCGATCTGGGCGCGCTGGCGTTCGGCGTCTTCCTGGCTGCGGAAAGAGCCGGACTGGACCAGATAGTTGAACTCCTGCTGCGCTGGCCCGGGCGTATACTCCTCTACCTTCGGGGGCACCACCTCGGATTCGGGCAGCATCTCGTAAAAACGGAACCCCGGTTTGTCTTCCCTGGCGGTCGCTCCGGGAGACTTTTCGGCCGGTTTCGGGGCCGGTTGGGTCACTGACGGCTGCTGGGGGCCAGAGGTGGTGGGCAGCGAGTTGAGATAGACAATGAACCCGACAAAGCCACCGACCGCCGCCAGCGACAGAATCCATTTCAGGGACAGCCCGCCGTGCTGCGCCCGGGCAGACGGCGCAGGCCTTGCGCGGGCGGTCTTCGGCTTCGCCGCTTTCGCGGGTTTGCTGCGGGGCGTGGCCGAGGCCTTGGCAGGCCTGTCCTTGCGGGCATAATCTCGGGACATTGGCGGTTACATCTCTTCCGGAGCGCTGACGCCCAGCAGGTCGAGCCCGTTGGCGATGACCTGCCTGATTGCCAGATAAAGACTTACTCGGGCGTCGCGCAGAGCCTTGTCCTCAATCAGCACCTTGTGGGCGTTGTAGTATGTGTGGAACTGGCCAGCCAGTTCCCGCAAATAATGCGTGAGGTGATGGGGCTCACGCTGGGCCGCGGAGTTGGCAATCAGTTCCGGGTACTTGGCCAACTGATTGGCCAGGTCCTTTTCCTCATCCAGGGTCAGCAGCGACAGATCGCCGATGCACTCGTTACGGCCCCGGGTTTCACCTTCCTCTGCCAGTTTGCGCAGTACGCTGCAGATGCGGGCATGGGCATACTGAATGTAGTAGACCGGGTTTTCATTGGTCTGGGAGCGGGCCAGATCGATATCAAAGGTCAACTGGGAGTCCACCCGACGGGCCGCCAGGAAGAAACGGGTGGCGTCGCGGCCCACTTCGTCGATCAGATCACGAACGGTCACGTAGCTGCCGGCCCGCTTTGAGATTTTCACCTCCTGGCCGGAGCGGGTGACCATCACCATCTGGTGCAGAACGTAGTCGGGCCAGCCTTGCGGGATGCCGGCGTTCAGGGCCTGCAACCCCGCGCGCACCCGGGTAACCGTGGAGTGATGGTCGGCGCCCTGCTCGTTGATCACGGTGGTATAGCCGCGCTGCCATTTGTCCAGGTGGTAGGCCACATCCGGCAGGAAATAGGTGTAGCCACCATCCTTCTTGCGCATCACCCGGTCCTTGTCGTCGCCGAATTCGGTGGTTTTCAGCCACATGGCGCCGTCCTGCTCGTAGGTGTAGCCGTTGTCCTGCAAGCGCTTGACCGTGGCCTCCACCTTGCCGTCCTGGTAGAGCGAGGATTCCAGGAAGTACACATCAAACTGAACGCCGAAGGCTTTCAGGTCCAGGTCCTGCTCCCGGCGCAGATAGGCGACAGCGAACTCACGGATCGCGTCCTGATCTTCCGGGTCGGCTTTGGCCGTCACTGCACGGTCGTCTGCGGTGACGGTTTCGCCAGCAAGGTAAGCCCTGGCCACGTCTACAATGTAATCACCCCGGTAGCCGTCCGCTGGCCAGCTGTCGTCCTCTGGCGTCAGGCCTTTCACCCTGGCCTGGACCGACAGTGCCAGGTTGTTGATCTGGGCTCCGGCGTCGTTGTAGTAGAACTCCCGGGTAACGTTGTAACCATTGGCTTCCAGCAGCCGGCAGAGGCAGTCACCAATGGCCGCGCCCCGTCCGTGGCCCACATGCAGAGGCCCCGTCGGGTTGGCAGAGACAAATTCCACCTGCACTTTCTCACCCTTGCCCTGATTGTTGCGACCGAATCGCTCCGCCTGGTCGAGGATGGTTTCGACAACTTCGAAGGCGCTCGCCGTGCTCATGAAAAAGTTGATGAAGCCCGGCCCGGCGATCTCCACCTTGTCCACTGCCTTGCTGGCCGGCAGGTTTGCCACCAGCGCCTCTGCCAGTTGGCGCGGTGCGCAGCCCGCAGCCTTGGAGGCCACCAGGGCAATGTTACAGGCGTAGTCGCCGTGGGATTTGTCCTTGGTGTTGCCTACCTGCGGCGTGAAGGTCTGGTCCGCGGGCAGGGTGCCATCGGATTGGAGGGCCGCCAGTGCAGACTGGAGCAGTTCGGAAACGGTCTCTTTCATGCTGTCAGATGACTCGGTTTGCAGGGAAATTGGTATCGGGCAGGGCGCCCGTTGAACGTGAAAGGCCGCTATTATCGCGGAAAGTTGGGCTGCAAGCAAAAGCCGGGTAGCGCCCGTGGGGTGCAGGGTTCATCCGGTTTCCTGCGGGTCTACGTCAATCATCCAGCGTGCGCCGGCTGGCAATTTTTGCTGGTCCAGTTGCTGGCAGATCAGCGTGAGCCGTCGATTCAGGACGCTGCGGTTGTTGGCGTTCAGGATCAGTTGGGCCCGGTGCCGGTCAGCACGACGGGCAATGATGGCCGGTAGCGGGCCCCAGACATCAATGCCCGGCGCGTTGGCCAGAGATTTGATGTTGTCGAGCACCTGGAGGCTGTTGGCCATGGTGTCCGCTTCCGCGCGAAAGATGGCCATGGCCCGGAACGGGGGAAACCGGCCTTCTTCCCGTTCCCCAAGTAACTGGTCGGCCATGTCCAGATAGCGGCCCTGGCACAGGGTTTTCAACAGGGGGTGATCGCTGTGGCAGGTCTGTACCAGCACCTTGCCCGGCTTCGAGCCCCGTCCTGCGCGGCCGCTGACCTGGAGCAGTGTCTGGATCAGCTGTTCTGGTGCGCGAAAATCGACGCTGAAAAGCCCCCCGTCTGCGTTCACCACCACCACCAGCGTAACGTTGGGAAAGTCATGACCCTTGGCGAGCATCTGGGTGCCCACGAGGACGCAGGGCTTGCCGCTGTTGACAGTGTTGAGGATGCCCTGGATGCTGCCCTTGCGCTGGGTACTGTCCCGATCCACTCGAACCACGGGTGTTTCCGGGAACGCGGCAGCCAGAATGTCCTCGGTTCGCTCGGTTCCCTGGCCGACCGGCTTGAACGCCTCGCTCTGGCACTTCGGGCAATGGTCCGTGGCCGCGGTCTGGTAGTCGCAATGATGGCAGCGCATGGCCCGATCGCGGCGGTGATAGGTAAGCCGGCTGTCGCAGCGGGGGCAATCGCTGATGTGGCCGCAGTCAAAACACATCATCACCGGCGCAAAGCCCCTGCGGTTGACGAACACCAGCGCCTGTTCGCCCCGCGCCAGGGTCTGTTCAATGGCATTGAGCGCGGGGCGTGACAGTCCGCCTTCAAGGGGACGGCTACGGATGTCGAGGAGATTGATGGCCGGAGGGGTGGCGTTGTTCGCCCGGGTTTCCAGTCGCACCAGCCGGTATTTGCCCTGACGGGCATTGTGGACAGACTCCAGCGACGGAGTGGCGGAACCCAGGATGATGGGGCAGTGATTCAGATGCGCGCGATAAACGGCCATGTCCCGCCCGGAATAGCGAAAGCCCTCGCCCTGTTTGTAGGAGCTGTCGTGCTCTTCATCAACAATGATGGCGCGCAGATTGGTGAATGGCAGCAGGACGGCTGAGCGGGTGCCGATCAGGATCACCGGCTCGCCGTTGCGAATTTTCAGCCAGGTGCTCAGGCGTTCGCCATCGTTGAGTGCCGAGTGCCAGACGCGGATCCGAGCGCCGAAGTAGTGCTCGAAGCGGGCAACGGTCTGAGGGGTCAGGTTGATCTCCGGCACCAGTACCAGGGCCTGGTCTGAGTCCTCGAGCTTGTTCTTCAGGTAATGCAGATAGAGCTCGGTTTTGCCGCTACCGGTGATGCCATATAGAAGGAAGGCGCTGAATCTGTCTCGTGTGCTGCTTTCAAGCTCCGAAGCCGCCGCGCTTTGCGCATCGGAAAGAACTGGCTGTCGGCTCGGGGATTCGCTCGGGGTTGCCCGATGGCTGTTGGCTGGAGGTGCAACCATCCTGGCCAGTTGCCGTTCAAGGAGCGCTTTCAGCTGGGCGCGGGTAAAACCGGCCTGAACAATACGGCTTTCAGGCGCCCCCTCGGGGTGGGTGGCCAGCCAATCCACCAGGGCTCGCTGGCGATGGGCGTTGCCGGGCAGGGTGGCCGAGCTGCTGCAGGCGCACCACCACTGTTCGGTTTTCTCTTGCGCCTTTCGCCCCCGTCTCAGGGAGGGCGGCAGTGAGGTGAACAGGCACTCCCCCAGGGGGTGCTGATAATAGTCGCTGGCCCAGCTCAGCAGGCGAAACGTTTCTTCCGGTAGGGCTGGCCAGGGCTCCAGAATCCCGGCAATCGGTTTGAGGGTGATGCCTTCGGGGGGATTGACTCCGGTTTCAACCACCAGCCCGGTAGCCTGCTGTCGACCGAACGGGATTGTGACTCGCTGGCCCGGCTTCAAATCCATTCCGACCGGAATACGGTAGTCAAATAATCGGCGCAGGGGGCGGTTGAGGGCAATACGCGCTGTCAGGGGCACTGGGCTCTCCAAAGAAAAACGGACATTACGGTATTTCCCTATCCTGTGCAGGCGCTGGCCTGTCGGTTGATCCCTGGAGGTGGTGCGGAAAATCCGAGTGGCGCTTGCCTGGATTGGCAATTGCAAGTAAGATTCGCGGTCTGTTTCCGGCAGGGCATGATTGTGCCCCGTCTTCACACTTGATTCAAACATGCGGTGCCTGGCGCCAGGGTAGTTCAGATACCCCGTGACCTGGTAGCGGCATGACCTAACGAGGTTCGTCATGAAAGAAGGTATCCATCCCAAGTACGAAGAAATCACCGCCACCTGTTCCTGCGGTAATTCCTTCAAGACCCGGTCTACCTACACCCAGGATCTGCAGCTGGACGTGTGCTCACAGTGCCACCCGTTCTACACCGGCAAGCAGAAGGTTATGGATACCGGTGGTCGTATCGACCGCTTCCAGAAGCGTTTCGGCGGTCGTATCGGTGGCAAGAAAGACTGATCACCAGAGATCTGAAAAAAGCGCCTTCGGGCGCTTTTTTATTTTCTCAGGGCCGCTGTGTAGGTAAACAGTACATACGCAATTCGCCTTATTGACTGCTCATAAATTGTCCGGGAGCCACTTGTCGTTTCGGGTCTGGCGGGCCATAATGTCGCGCTCTGCCGGTTAGGGGCATGGCCCTCTGCCAGCGGTTCATTACCTTTATAAACGTGACAAACGGAACAGTGGCAATGTCTCAAGATCTGAAAGAAGCAGCCCTTGAATATCACGCCAAGCCGCGGCCTGGGAAGCTGAGTGTTGAAATCACCAAGCCGACCAAAACCTCCCGCGATCTCTCCCTGGCGTATAGCCCCGGGGTTGCCGAACCGGTCCGCGAGATCGCAAAGGACCCAGAGAATGCGTACAAGTACACTGCCAAGGGCAACCTGGTAGCTGTTATCTCTGACGGTTCCGCAATTCTTGGTCTGGGGAATCTGGGTCCTCTGGCGAGCAAGCCGGTTATGGAAGGCAAAGGCGTACTGTTCAAGCGCTTTGCCGGGATTGACGTCTTTGATATTGAGGTCAATTCCGAGAGCCCGCAGGCGTTTATCGAAACGGTTGAGCGTATCGCCGATACCTTTGGCGGCATCAACCTGGAAGACATCAAGGCGCCCGAGTGTTTTGAGGTTGAGCGGGCCCTGATTGAAAAGTGCAACGTGCCCATCTTCCACGATGATCAGCACGGCACAGCCATCGTTACTGCGGCCGGCATGATCAATGCCCTTGAGCTGCAGGGCAAGAAAATTGAAGAGGCGACCGTGGTCTGTCTGGGTGCGGGTGCTGCCGCTATCGCCTGCATGAAGCTGCTGATCAGCTGCGGTATTCGCTCTGAGAACATCTTCATGCTCGACCGCAAGGGTGTGATCCACTCTGGTCGGGATGATCTGAACCAATACAAGGCCATGTTCGCTAACGACACCGACAAGCGCACTCTTGACGACGCTATCGACGGCGCGGACGTGTTCCTCGGCCTGTCCGGCCCGGACCTGTTGACTGCAGAACAGCTCAAGAAGATGGCGCCGAATCCGATCGTGTTTGCCTGCTCCAACCCGGATCCGGAGATCAGCCCGGAAGTTGCCCTGGCTACCCGTGATGACCTGATCATGGCGACCGGTCGTTCCGATTACCCGAACCAGGTCAACAACGTTCTGGGCTTCCCCTTCATCTTCCGCGGCGCGCTCGACGTTCGGGCCACTGCCATTAACGAGGAAATGAAGGTTGCGGCTGTCAACGCCATTCGCGAACTGGCCAAAGAGCCGGTGCCTCAGGAGATCTGTGAGGCCTACGGCGTGGAGAGCTTCGAGTTTGGCAGGGAATACATCATTCCCAAGCCCATGGATGTTCGGCTGCTTGAGGTGGTTCCGGCTGCTGTTGCCCGTGCCGCTGTTGATTCGGGTGTTGCGCGCAACCCCTACCCGGCGCACTACCCCCTGAAGTCCATGGATGACATCATCTGATCCTGGTGCTCAGTCAAAAAAACCGGCGGTGATCCCGCCGGTTTTTTTATGGCTGAGCGTCCGTACTCAGAAGATCCTGCGGGACAGATCGTCCTCCTCGGCACCGCCGCCCCCATTGCCGTCGTCCTGAGCGGAGAGGGGGGGTGGTGCGTCCTCTTCACGGAATATCTCGAAAATCCCTTCCTCGCCTGGGCGTACGCGTTGCCCGGTCTCCGGGTTGATGCGAATGTTGACGATGCCATTGGGGCGCGGCATCACCGCCGGCTCGGTGCCTTCGAGCGCCACCTCCATGTAGTCCAGCCAGATGGGTAGAGCGGTGCTGGCACCGAATTCGCGGCGGCCGAGGGGCGCCGGCTGATCAAAGCCCACCCAGGTGGTTGTCGCAATCTTGTGGTTAAAGCCGGCGAACCAGGTGTCTTTCTGTTCATTGGTGGTGCCGGTCTTGCCCGCGATGTCATCCCGGCCAAGCGCAAGCGCTCTGCGCCCGGTGCCCAGGCGAATCACATCCCGCATCATGGAGTGCAGAATGTAGACCGCCCGTTCGTCCGCGAGGCGTTGCATCACCCGGATCTTTGTCTCTTTGTCGCCGCTGTTGTCCTGCGCTTGCGTGTCTGTTCCCTGCGCGGAAGGGGGCTGGTCAATGGCAGTGGCGGGCGCTGCCTGTGCCAGCAGTTCGTCGCAGTTGGTGTCGCAGAGTATGGTGTCAGGTGCCTTGTAGATCGTCTTGCCCTGGATGTCCTGAATGCTTTCAATCAGGTAGGGCTGCACGTCATAGCCGCCATTGGCAATGACGGCGAGTGCTCGGGCCAGTTCCATCGGTGTCAGCTGGCCGCTGCCCAATGACAGGGAAAGGTTGTCTGGCATGTTGGCGGTGGGAATCTTCAGCTGCTTCAGGTAGTCCAGGGTGTTCTGGATTCCCAGGTCCCTCAGCAGGCGGATGGATACCAGGTTGCGGGAGCGATACAGGGCTTCCCGAAGCCGTGTGGGGCCATAGAACTGGCCCGAAGAGTTCTGGGGGCGCCAGGCGGTTTCAAGTTCGGAGTCGTCGAACACAATCGGAGCGTCGTTGTAGATAGTGGCCGGGGTAATCCCTTTCTCCAGAGCGCTCAGGTAAAGGAAGGGCTTGAATGTGGAGCCAGGCTGGCGGCGGGCCTGGGTGGCCCGGTTGTACTTGCTCTGGCTGAAACTGTAGCCGCCGCTCAGGGCTTCGATGGCTCCGGTCTCGGTGCGCAGGGAAATCAGTGCCCCTTCAACCCGTGGGATCTGCGCGAGCGCCACGCTTGCCGGTGCCTGCTCCCGATTGTCAATCTCGGCTTCCTGCTCGCCGGCATCTGGAGTCGGAGGCGTCTCCGGGTGTACGTAGACCACGTCGCCCGGGGCGACGACATCCGACGACTTTTCCGGCTCCGGACCGGTCAGGTTTTCCGTTTTGTAGCGTTGGGCCCAGGTCATGGTATCGAACGGCATGACGCTTGGTCCCAACTCGCGAACGTGGACTCGGGCCAGGCCTTCCTCGTCATTGACCTCCGTTACCACGGCGGGTAACAGAGAGGCCACTTTCGGATAGTTGAGCATAAGGTTGCTCAGGTCGCGCTCGGCGAGGCTGTCGGCATCCAGCTGACCAATCGGTCCCCGGTAGCCGTGTCGGCGATCGTAGGCTACGAGTCCGTCGCGAAGGGCTTCGGTGGCCGCCTGTTGCTTGCGGCTGTCCACGGTAAGCGTCACCGTGTAGCCATCGGTGTAGGCGTCCTCCCCGAAGCGACGGACCATTTCAGAGCGCGCCATCTCCGCCACGTAATCGGCATCGACCTCGGTCTCGGTGGCGTTGTAGCTTGCGGTCAGAGGCGCTGCAACGGCCAGGTCGCGGGCATCCTTGGTAATGAAACCGAGTGAGTGCATGCGGCCCAGAATCCAGTTTCTCCGGATCATGGCGCGTTCCGGGTTTGCCAGCGGGTTGAATGCCGACGGCGCTTTTGGCAGACCTGCCAGCATGGCCATTTGCGCAAGCGAGAGTTGGGCGACCGGTTTGTCGTAGTAGACCTGTGCTGCGGCGGCAATGCCGTAAGCCCGGTTGCCGAGATAGATCTTGTTCAGGTAGAGCTCAAGAATCCGGTCTTTTTCCAGTTCACGTTCAATCTGAAGAGCCAGAAGTATCTCGTTGAACTTCCGGATAAAGGTTCGGTCGCGTGACAAAAAGTAATTTTTTGCAACCTGCATAGTGATGGTACTGCCCCCGGACTGAATCTCGCCGGTGGAGACCAGTTCGATGGCAGCCCGCGCCAGGCCTTTGATGTCGACTCCGAAGTGCTCGTAAAAACGCGCGTCTTCCGCGGCCATAAAGGCTTGTAACTGAATTGTTGGGATCTGTTCGATTGTGATCGGTGCCCTTCTCTTTTCACCGAATTCTGCTATTAATCTGTTGTCTTTGCTATATACCCGCAACGGCGTCTGGAGCTTGATGTCCAGCAGTTGTGAGACGGGAGGAAGTCCCGGGCGAAGATAAAGATAAAAGCCTGAGGTAACGATTACGGCGACACTCAGTCCGGTAAGAAACAACCAGGCAAGAAGGCGAGATGCACGCAACAAATGAGACATTTTTTTCTGACAACTGTTGGATATAGGTCTATCATTTGAGAAATTGCTTTAGGAAGGATGAGACGCTTCACCGCTGCAATGGTTCTCGAGAATAAATAAGAACACGCATTGTAGACGGAATAATGAAGAAATTCTCTTAAAGAAAAATCACATAAGTTACGTAACCGGGTGCATCTAACCAGGTATAGGGTGAGCGCGTGTTCGGATTGTTTGGAAAGAAATCCAGTGCAGTGCTGGGCTTGGATATAAGCTCCAGTTCGGTCAAGCTTCTGGAGCTATCGAAGCAGGGTGACCGGTACAAGGTCGAGAGCTACGCCGTTGAGCCGTTGCCGGCCAACGCCGTGGTCGAGAAAAATATCACGGACGTCGAGGCTGTGGGCGAGGTGCTCAAGCGGGTGGCGTCCAAGTCCCGTTCCGGTGTCAAGCAGGTAGCCGTGGCTGTGTCCGGTTCTGCCGTCATCACCAAGGTCATCCAGATGGATGGCGGGCTGAACGAGTTCGAGATGGAAGACCAGATCGCACTCGAAGCAGACCAGTACATTCCTTACCCCCTGGACGAAGTGGCCATCGATTTTGAAGTGCAGGGTCCGTCGGAGAGTAATCCGGACCAGGTTGACGTGCTGTTGGCCGCCTGCCGCAAAGAAAACGTCGACATTCGCGAAGACGCCCTCGAGATTGCCTCGCTGACCACCAAGGTGGTGGATGTTGAAGCCTACGCGCTGGAGCGGGCCTACGCCCTGATCGAGCCCCAGCTCGATTCCCAGGGCGAGGAGCTGGTGGTCGCGATTGTGGATATTGGCGCCACCATGACCACGCTGAGCGTTCTGGCCGGAGGCAAGACCGTATATACCCGCGAGCAGATCTTCGGAGGCAAGCAACTGACCGAAGAGATCCAGCGCCGGTACGGGTTGTCCCTGGAGGAAGCCGGCCTGGCCAAGAAGCAGGGCGGACTGCCCGACGACTACGAGACCGAAGTGCTCATGCCTTTCCGGGAGGCGGTGGTCCAGCAGGTCGCGCGGGCACTGCAGTTCTTCTTCGGTGCCAGCCAGTACAACGCCGTTGACTATGTGGTTCTGGCCGGCGGAACTGCGTCGATTCAGGGACTCACAGAAATGGTCGAGGAAAAAACAGGTACGCCGACTCTGGTGGCCAATCCCTTTGCGGATATGGCGGTGGGGTCAAAGGTCAATGCATCAGCCCTGAGCAATGACGCGCCCTCATTGATGATTGCCTGCGGCCTGGCGATGAGGAGCTTCGACTGATGGCAAAGATCAACCTCCGACCGTGGCGCGAGGAGCTTCGCGCCGAGAAGCAGAAACAGTTTGTGGTCATGATTCTGGGCGCGGCGATTATTGCCGGCGGTCTGGTGTTTCTCTGGAAATCGGACATGGACAGCCGGATTGCCTACCAGCAGTCCCGCAATGCCTACATTGAAACCGCGACCAAGAAACTGGACCAGCAGATCAAGGAGATCGAGAACCTCAAGCGCCAGCGCGACGAGCTGCTTGCCCGGATGCAGGTTATCCAGGATCTCCAGGGCAAACGTCCGGTGATTGTCCGGGTGTTTGACGAGCTGGTCAGAACGCTGCCGGACGGCCTGTACTACACCGACCTCAAGCGCACAGGCGACCGGCTCGACATCGTGGGCATGGCAGAATCCAACAGCCGGATCTCCAACCTGATGCGTCAGTTCGAGGAGTCTGACTGGTTCACCAACCCCAATCTCTCCAACGTATCCGCCGCCGACAGTCGTCGGGCCGGATACAGCCAGTTCAACCTGTCGGTGCAGCAAAAAACACCTGAGCCCGAAGGGGAGGGTAAGTAATGAGCCTCGCGGACTCACTCAAAAGTCTTAATGAATTCGACATCAATGATCTGGATGTCAACAACGCGGGTATCTGGCCTGCACCGGTCAAGGCCATCGTTGTCCTGATCATTTTTGGTCTGATTGCCGGTGGTGGCTACTGGTTCTTCATCAAGGACCAGTATGCGCAGCTCGAGCGGGTGGAGAAGACCGAACAGGAACTTCGCAAGAAATACGAGGAAAAGGCCTATCAGGTGGCAAACCTGGAGGTGTTCAAGGCCCAGATGGCAGAGATGGAAGAGACCTTCGGCGCGCTGGTGCGGCAGTTGCCCAGTGAAACCGAGGTTCCGGGCCTGCTGGAAGACATCACCAACACGGCGCTGGGCAATGGCCTGTCGCTTCAGGAGGTGAAGCTTCAGCCAGAGCAGCGCCGCGATTTCTATTCCGAGCTGCCCATCAATATCCGGGTGTCCGGTTCCTACCATGAGCTGGCGTCCTTTGTCAGCAGTGTCGCAAGCCTTCCTCGGATCGTGACCCTGCACGACTTGACCATCAAACCAACTGGCGGAGACGGAGAGCGGCTTGATATGCAGGTTGTGGCCCGTACCTACCGCTACCGGGCTGGAGAATGAGCATGGCAGGAAAACATGCGGTAAAAGCCTGGCTGGGACTCTGTGCGGCGTCGCTTCTGACGGCCTGCTCCCAGGGCGGTGGCTTTTCGGATCTTGATAAATTCATGGCGGAAACCCGTGCCAAGCCCCGCGGATATGTGGAGCCGCTGCCGGAGTTCAAGGCCTATGAGGCGTTCAGCTATTCGGCAGCCGACCGTCGGGCGCCCTTCGAGCCACCGATCGATGTTCAACTGACCATGGTAGACGAACAGCCGGTGAGCAATGTTGAGCCGGATCTGGATCGGCCCCGGGAAGTGCTGGAGAATTTCGACCTCAAGACGCTGCAAATGGTCGGCACCCTGCAGGGCGCGTCCGGTAACCTGTTTGCACTGGTTGAAGACAGCACCGGGGGTATTCACCGGGTCCGGACGGGCAACTACATGGGGCAGAACTACGGCCGCATTGTCGGCGTCAGTGAAACCCGAATCGAACTGATCGAAATCGTTCCCAATGGCCGGGGTGGCTGGGTTGAGCGTCCTCGCTCCCTGACCCTGGAAGAAGACGCGGGCTAAGGAGCGGCTGGATGAAAGATGAAAGAACCATGCACGTACAAAAAAGTTTAGGGTCGAGGCTAGCGATGTTCAGAAAACTCAATGTATACGTCAGCGTGATTGCTCTTGGGTTGTTCTCCGGCCTGGCCAACGCGGTCACGCTGGAAGACGTGTCGTTTTCGTCGCTACCGGGCGAGCGGCTTGAGGTCAAGCTCCAGTTTGATGGTACACCCCCGGAACCAACGGGTTACACCATCGAGCGGCCGGCTCGCATTGCGGTCGACCTCCGGGATACCACCAGTGGTCTGGACAGCCGGAGTATTCCGCTGGGCTCGGGCAACGCCCAGAGCATGACGGTGGTGGAAACCAAGGACCGCACCCGGCTGATTTTCAACCTGGTGGAGCTGGTGCCCTACGACACGACCCGTTCTGGCAACTCCCTGGTCATGACCATTGGTGGCGACGGTGCCGTGGCCAGCACGGCCGGCTCGTCAAGCGCCACCTCTGCTTCCTCGTCGTCTGCCAGTGGGGCTGCGAATGCCCTGTCTGGCGTTGACTTCCGTCGAGGCAAAGACGGTGAGGGCCGTGTGATTGTGGATCTTGGCAGCTCCAGTACCCCGGTCGATCTGACCGAGAGGGCCGGCAAGATCCGCCTCACCATGGAAGATCTGACAGTGCCCAGCAACCTGCGTCGTCGGCTGGATGTCACGGACTTCGCGACACCGGTAACCCGGATCGATACGTTCGTGGAAGACGGCAACGCCGTGGTGGAGATCAGTCCGCAGGGTAACTACGACTACATCGCCTACCAGTCTGGCAGCCAGTTTACTGTCAGCGTAGAGGAACTGACCCAGGAAGAGGCCGAGTCGCGCCGTGAAGAGAAGTTCCCGTACACCGGCGACAAACTCTCCCTGAACTTCCAGGACATCGAAGTGCGTTCGGTTCTCCAGCTGATTGCGGATTTCACCGGGCTGAACCTGGTGGCCAGTGATACCGTGGGTGGCAGCATCACCCTTCGCCTGCAGAACGTGCCCTGGGATCAGGCCCTGGATCTGATTCTCAAGACCAAGGGTCTGGACAAGCGCCAGATCGGCAACGTGCTGCTGGTAGCGCCGGCGGACGAAATTGCCGCCCGGGAAAAGCTCGAGCTGGAAACCAACAAGCAGATCGCCGAACTGGCCCCGGTTCGCCTGGATATTATTCAGGTCAACTACGCCAAGGCAGCGGACATCGTGTCGTTGATCAAGGAAGACGAAGAGCTGATCTCTGACCGCGGCTTCGTGTCTTCCGATGTTCGCACCAATACCATCAGTGTCCGGGAGACAGCGGAGAAGCTCGAAGAGATCCGTCGCCTCGTCTCCACCTGGGACGTGCCCGTGCGTCAGGTTTCCATTGAAGCGCGGATTGTTCGTGCCCAGACCAACGTTGCCGAGAACCTCGGAGTTCGCTGGGGCGGCGCGGCCTATGACATTAACGGTGACAACATCGTATCTATCGGTGGTGGCCTTGATGGCGTGCAGGATGCACGGGATTCCGCTGCTACCCCCGGTTCTTTCCAGACCTCGTTCCCGGGCGCTCTGGCCGTGGATCTGGGTGTGTCCGGTGAGGGCGCGTCGTCCTTCGCCATCGGCTGGGGCAGCGACGACTTCCTGGTTGATCTGGAACTGTCTGCCCTGGAAAGCGACGGTCAGGCGGAAGTGGTTTCCCAGCCGCGGGTCGTGACTGCGGATCGCCAGACCGCGTCCATCAAGTCCGGTGAGGAGATTCCGTACCAGCAGGCCTCCTCCAGTGGTGCGACCTCGGTTTCGTTCAAGGAGGCGGTGCTGTCTCTGGAAGTCACCCCGCAGATCACGCCGGACGACAAGATCATCATGGATCTGGTGGTGAATCAGGATTCCCGTGGTGAAGTGACGGCCGGCATCCCGTCCATCAACACCAATGAAGTGACCACGCAGGTGCTGGTGGGTAACGGCGAAACCGTGGTTCTCGGTGGTATTTTCCAGTCCGAAGTTGCCACCCAGACCACCAAGACCCCGTTCCTCGGAGACATCCCCTACATCGGGCGTATCTTCAAGCGCACCGAGCACATCGATGAGCGCAGTGAGCTGCTGATCTTTATCACGCCAAAGATCATCAAGAACGACCTCATTCGATAATCAGGGGTGCAGAAAAAGCCGCCGCGTGACACCGGCGGCTTTTTTGGTGCGCCCGGCACGGGCGCACTCCTGGAGGTGCAAGTCCTCCCG
>NZ_JBHIXV010000027.1:0-55304 GCF_041984545.1 Marinobacter sp.
CCGTATGCCCGGTGGTGTGAGAGGACGGGGGAGGTAACTCCCCCTCCTACTCGATAATATTTGGTTCACCTCAAATCTATCTAACTTCATCGTCCGTTTTCAGCCGCAATTCAGGAAGTGATGATGTAATTACTTTCAAGTCACCGAACGGCGAGGTGAAATCGGATGGCCAAAGTACACAAAGCAAGTATTTCAGGTGCCTTTCTTCAGCGCCGGACCCTGCCCGTTGAGGGGTTGCCGGAATCCGCATGGGACGACCTTCTGGAAGATCTGAATCATCATCCGTGCGTGGATTATGCGGAGCGCAAGCCGGCGGGCCGGTTGCAGGTTGCCTATGATGCGAGTCACTGGTCCACCGACGAATTGTTGGTGTTTGTTGCCGAGCGGGGCGGTCGGCTGAAGAACAGCTGGTGGGTCAGGCGTAAGCTGGCCTGGTACCGCTTCACCGATGACAACGTGCGGGCGAATGCGGAGCATAAGCCTCATTGCTGCTCCAAGATGCCACCCATGAAACGGAAGTAACTGGAGACTGGATGTCGAAAACACAGGACAGAACGACGCACTACCAGCAAGGGAGCCTCACGCTGCCGGGGACGGTGATGCTTGGCACAGGCGTGATGATCGGCGCGGGCATTTTTGCCCTGACCGGACAGATGGCGCAGATGACAGGAGCGCTGTTTCCACTTGCGTTCCTGGCGGCTGCGCTCATTGTAGGATTCAGTGCCTATTCCTACATCAAGATATCCAATACCTGGCCGTCTGCCGGGGGCATCGGCATGTAGTACCTGCACAAGGCTTACGGCAATCGACTGCCGACAGCCTTTAACGCATTGCTGATGTACTTTTCCATGGTGATTGCGCAGAGTTTTCTCGCCCGCACCTTCGGTTCCTACACCATGCAGCTGTTCGGAGGTGACGACAGTGGTCGAATGGTTCCGGTTCTCGGCGTATCGCTGATCCTCGCGGCGTTCCTGGTGAATCTGCTGGGGAACCGGTTGATCCAGGGGGTTGCCTCCTTTATCGGAGTTCTCAAGATCGGCGGTATCCTGGTCTTCGGCCTGGTGGGCGTCTGGATCGCCGACAGTCTGGCGGTGGACTTCTCCAGCGCCGGAGATGCTGGCAGCTTCGGCAACTTTCTGGGCGCCACGGCGCTGGGCATACTCGCCTTCAAGGGCTTTACCACCATCACCAACAGCGGTTCTGAAGTAAAGGATCCAAAGCGCAACGTTGGCCGCGCCATCATCATCTCCATCGTCTCCTGCGTGGTGATCTACACGCTGGTAGGCTTTGCGGTGGCCAGTAACCTGTCCCTCGCCGAAATCATCGAAACGAGGGATTACTCGCTGGCGGCTGCCGCAAGGCCCGCACTGGGCGACTATGGCGTGTGGTTCACGGTAGCGATCGCCATGATGGCGACGGCGGGCGGGATACTCGCCAGCATTTTTGCAGTATCCCGCATGCTGGCGATGCTCACTGAAATGAAACTGGTCCCGCATCGCCACTTTGGAATGCCGGGTACGATCCAGAAGCACACGCTGGTCTACACTGTGGTTCTGGGGCTGGTGTTGACAGCCTTCTTCGATCTTTCCCGTATCGCCGCCCTGGGAATTGTTTTTTACCTGATTATGGACATCGCGATTCACTGGGGCGTGGTTCGTTACCTGCGTGAGAAGGTAAACGCAAACCTGTGGGTGCCGGTTACCGCTATTCTTCTGGACCTGCTGGTTCTGGGTGGCTTTGTCTGGGTCAAGCTCCACACCGATCCGTTTGTCATTGGGGTCGCCGTGGCAGCCATGATTGTCATTGCCCTCGCGGAGATGGCCTTTCTTCGGGGAACCGCAGGGGCAACACACTCGGCGGACGAGAAAACCAGCGCGCACCACCATTGACCGGAATTCTTCAGGGAGGTTTTTAACATGATGGACACCGATATGTTCGGAAATACCATGTGGGCGGGACACTGGCTGTGGATGCTGGTGATTGCCATTGTGGTGGTGATCCCGGCCTGGCGCATCTGCCAGCGCACCGGTTACCCGGGCTGGTTGGGGCTGCTGATCCTGGTTCCCCTGATCAATCTTGGTCTACTGTATTTCATAGCCTTTTCCGATTGGCCCGCAGACAGGAAGGAGCGCCAGGATGGCTGAGCATCGGCACGCTCATCACCACAACGATCACGACCACAGTCACCATAACCACGATCACGGCCAGACAGGCGCTGATGAACACGCCGTGAAGGATCCGGTGTGTGGTATGTCGGTGGACCCGCACAGCGCAGAACATCGCAGCCAGTATGCCGGTCGTACCTGGTATTTCTGCTCGGCGGGCTGTCAGTCGAAATTCGAGCAGGATCCGGACCGCTACCTTGTGGAAAACAAACGCGAGGAAGAGCCGGTTGCGCCGGGCACCATGTATACCTGTCCCATGCACCCGGAAATCCGGCAACAGGGCCCGGGTGACTGCCCGATTTGCGGGATGGCCCTGGAGCCTGAGCAGGTCAGCCTGGACGACGGCCCTTCGGAAGAACTCCGCGACATGACGCGCCGGTTCTGGATCGGGCTGGTTCTGACGCTGCCTGTTCTCGTTCTTGAGATGGGTGGGCACCTCACCGGGTTGGATCACATCGTACCGCCGCAAATGTCCAACTGGATCCAGTTGTTGCTGGCAACGCCCGTCGTCCTGTGGTGTGGCTGGCCCTTTTTTGTGCGTGGCTGGAAATCGGTGGTCAGCCGTAACCTGAACATGTTCACGCTCATTGCCATTGGTACCGGGGTTGCCTTGATATACAGCCTGGTGGCAACCCTGACGCCCCAGATATTCCCGGGCGCTTTTCGCCAGGAAGACGGTTCGGTGGCGGTCTATTTCGAGGCAGCGGCGGTTATCGTGGTGCTGGTGCTGCTCGGCCAGGTTCTGGAATTGCGGGCGCGGGAGAAAACCTCCGGCGCCATCAAGGCCCTGCTGGATCTGGCCCCGGCCACGGCCAGGAAACTCGCCGAGGACGGCAGTGAGTCCGATGTCTCGCTGGACCAGGTCAAGGTGGGCGATCGTCTGCGGGTTCGGCCGGGCGACAAGGTACCCCTCGACGGTGAGGTGCTTGAAGGCAGTTCAAATATTGATGAATCCATGGTCACCGGCGAACCGCTGGCGGTCAGCAAGAAAGCTGGAGACCTGGTGATTGGCGGCAGCATCAATCAGCAGGGCAGTTTCATCATGCGGGCCGACAAGGTGGGCCGCGATACCATGTTGTCCCAGATTGTACAGATGGTGGCCAGCGCGCAACGCAGTCGAGCTCCAATTCAGGGGCTCGCAGACAAGGTTGCCGGTTACTTTGTGCCAGCAGTCATCGTGATTGCGATCATCGCCTTTATCGCATGGTCTGTTTTTGGGCCCACGCCGCCTATGGCCTTCGGCCTGATTGCCGCCGTGAGCGTTCTGATCATTGCCTGCCCCTGCGCACTGGGCCTGGCAACCCCCATGTCCATCATGGTTGGCGTTGGGCGCGGTGCCCAGAGTGGTGTGCTGATTCGTGATGCTGAAGCCCTGGAGCGCATGGAGAAGGTGGACACCGTGGTGGTGGATAAAACCGGTACCCTGACCGAAGGCAAACCACAAGTCACTCAGTTGGTGACCGCAGAGGGCTTCAGCGACAGCGATCTGATGCGTTATGCCGGCGGTCTGGAAAAGGGCAGTGAACATCCACTGGCGCACGCCATCCTTGAAAAGGCGAAGGGAATGGACCTTACCCTGCCAGATGTGGAGGACTTTGATTCACCCAATGGCAAGGGCGTGACCGGCCACATTGACGGCAAACGAGTGCTGCTTGGCAACCGGCTGCTGATGGAGGCTGAGGGCGTTGACACCCGAGCGTTTGATGAGCGGGCCGAACAGCTCCGCAGTGATGGCGCAACGGTCATTTTCGCGGCCGTGGAGGGGAAGGTGGCCGGCCTGCTGGCCATTGCCGACCCCGTAAAGGAAACCACCGAGGCCGCCATTTCTGCCTTGCAGAAAGACGGCATCCGGGTGGTGATGCTCACCGGCGATAACCGCACCTCGGCCCAAGCGGTTGCCCGCAAGCTGCACATCGACGAGGTAGAAGCCGAGGTGCTGCCGGAGGACAAGGGTAAGATTGTTCAGCGCCTCAAGGATGAAGGCCGAATCGTGGTGATGGCCGGCGATGGCGTGAACGATGCGCCTGCTCTGGCAACCGCAGACGTGGGCGTAGCCATGGGCACAGGCACCGATGTGGCCATCGAGAGTGCCGGAATCACGCTGCTGCGAGGCGACCTGATGGGTATTGTCGAGGCGCGTCGGTTGTCGTTGGCAACCATGCGCAACATCCGCCAGAACCTGTTTTTCGCCTTTGTCTACAACTCGGCGGGCGTTCCGATTGCGGCGGGGGTGCTGTACCCGGTATTCGGCATCCTGCTGTCGCCAATTTTTGCGGCGGCAGCGATGTCGCTGTCCTCTGTGAGTGTTATCGTTAATGCCCTTCGGTTGCGGGTGACACGCCTGGATAACTAGAGTCCGTCGGCGTGGAACAGACCTGGACGGATTCATTCAACAGAGGACAATGCATGACCTGGCTGATTACCAAGTACGCCATCACCGCCGCACTGGTGGTGCTCGTATCCGAAGTTGCGAAGCGCAGCGACAAACTGGGCGCTTTGATCGCCGCGCTGCCGATGGTGACTGTGTTGGCCATGGTCTGGCTATACGTGGAACAACAGCCAGACGAAAAAATCAGCAACCATGCCTGGTACACCTTCTGGTACGTATTGCCGACTTTGCCGATGTTTCTGGTGTTTCCCTTCCTGATGTCGAGGTTCGGCTTTTGGCCTTCCCTTGGCATCAGCGCTTTGTTGACCATGGCGTGTTTTGGCCTCCTGGCGCTGGCGGTAAAGCGGTTTGGAATTGTTCTTCTCTGAGCGCCGCCGGGCCGGAACTGACCCAGATCAAACTTGCTGCCTTCAGGCGCGCTTCGCCACCGTTTTTTCAGCCCGGATTCAGATTCATAGGCTTTACTGAAAAGGACGCATGAAGCCGCTACCCATAAGGAGGGAGCCATGAACCGAATCAGTCGATTTGCCATTTACTCTGTTATTACTGCCTTGCCCGCTCTCGCCTTTTCCCACGGCAACGGCGACCAGATGCCCCACGATGGCATGATGAACCAGCAACAAATGCAGCAGATGCACGACAACATGTCGCGAATGCAGGAGATGATGCAGCAGATGCGCAACGCCGACTCCAACGCTGAGCGCGAGCGTCTGAGGGAGCAGCACATGGAAGCCATGCACGAGCAGATGGAGATGATGCGTGGCGGCATGATGGGCCCCGGAATGATGGGGCAGGGCATGATGGGGCAGGGCATGATGGGCGACGGCGGCATGGGCCAGGGCGGCATGAACGGCAGCCAGGGCGCCATGGGGAATCAGCAGGGCATGATGAATAACCAGGCTCAGGGCAAGAACCAGGGCAAGAAGCAGCCAGGCAATGCCCAGGGTAACCGGTCGAGTGGGTCTGGCATGGACAGCGAACACCGTATGGACCGGATGGAAAACCGGATGAACCAGATGCAGCTGATGATGGAACAGATGCTTGAACACCAGCGCCAGATGTACCGCAACTGAGTCGGCTGTGCGGGCCTTCCCCTGGGCAGGGAGGTTAGTCAAAGAGTGACAGCTGGTCGCTCTGCCCGTCTTCTTTTCGGGGGCTGGAAGGAACGCCGGGGCGCTTCTGTACCGGCCCCTTCCGGCTGCCATGGCGCTTGAGCACACGGTCGGTTTCGGCCCGGCTGACCGACCGTTTTCGAAACTCCCCTACCGCTTTGCGCGCCACCCGGGCCGCCTGCTCGTGATCGCACACCGGGGCAATGTACGTATTGCCGCCGTAACGGGCTTTCTGGGGTGGCGTCATCAGCCGGGGTGTGTGGATCATCTCTCTGGGCACGCCGGCCAGTTCCGGAATCCAGCGGCGGATGAACTCACCGTCCGGGTCCAGCTTCTGGCTTTGCAGCACGGGGTTATAGATGCGCAGGGCATTGATGCCGGTCAGGCCGGACTGCATCTGGGTCTGGGAGTAGTGAATGCCGGGCTCGAAATCGGTGAACAGCCGGGCCAGGTGCAGGGCGGGATCACGCCAGTGCAGCCACAGCTGGTAGCTGGCTACCGCCATCAGCATGGCCCGCATCCGGAAGTTGATCCAGCCGGTGTGATTGAGCGCGCGCATGCTGGCATCCACCAGTGGCCAGCCGGTCTGGCCGTCCTGCCAGCGCTGCAAGCGTTCGGAATTGTTGGGCCCGTTTTTCAGCGCTTCCATTTCCCGATGCATGGCGCGGAATTCAAGTTCCGGCTCGTCTTCCAGTTTCTGGATGAAGTGGCAGTGCCAGTGCAGCCTGGAGCGGAAGCTGGTGAGGCTCTTTTTCTTGCGGGGCAGGGTGTTGCGGTGCTGGCCTGCCGCTTTCGCCTGCTGATAGATCTCCCGCAGGCTGACGGTGCCATAGGCGATGTGGGGGCTCAGGCGCGAGCAGGCCCGGAACGCGGTATTGGGGCTGGAGATGTTGTACTGGTAGCCCACACAACGGCGGTCCAGAAACGACGAGAGCAGTTTCTCGCCGCGGGCGCTGCCGCCAGCTTGCCGATCCGGACAATCATCGGCCAGGCCCAGCATCTGGGGCGCCAGTTGCCAGTCCATGGTCGGGCCGCCCTCAGCGGCCGGGATTTTTTCCGGAGCGGCCAGCGTGTTGGCCCGCATCAGGTCCGTCCAGGCATTGTCCCACAGGTCCCGGTCGGCCAGCCGCCGAACCACGCCAAACTGGCGCCACTCCTGAAATTCGACGCCATTCTCGGTGCACCAACGGATGACCGCCTTGTCCCGCTCAAAGGTCCACTGACCGCCGGTTTCCTCATGACAGAAGACGCGCCGGATGCCGTGGCTCTCCCGAAGCTGCTTAAAGGCCTCGAGCACCGATCCGCGCACCACCCACAACCGGCTCCCTGCGGCGCGCAGCTGACGGTCCAGGTCGGTCAGTGATTCCCGGATAAACAGCCACTGGCGACCGCTGGTGTCCGGCAACTGCCAATAGTCGTCTTCGATTACATAAAGCGGTATGACTGGCTCGCCCAGGGCAGCCGCCGCGACGAGCGGAGCGTGATCACGGGTGCGCAGGTCCCGCTTGAACCAGACCACCGTAGTCATTCGGCTTTGCTCCTGGCCCGCCGGCAGCGTTCGCTGCAGTAGCGCACGTTGTCCCAGTCCTTCGCCCACTTTTTGCGCCAGGCGAACGGGCGATTGCAAACGGGGCAGGTCTTCTCGGGAAGATGGGGTTTTTTGTGCATCCGGATAAAATGGTTTTTACTGACAGTTTAGGAAGTTATTGACTTGTACGTTCCTGAAACCCCGAAGGATTGTCCATGGCCCGATTCAGCGATCACCTGCCGGCACCCGGTGTTCTGATCTTCGATTGGCACGGTACGCTGGTCGACACCCACGACGCCATGTTCAGCGCCATGGAGGACATGTTACCGCAACTGGAAGAGCTGGGCCTGGTGGACCGGCTGTTACCGGAGGACCGATGCCGCACGGCAGACGATGCCCGGCTGGTGCGCTATATCCGCATCTTCCGGCGCCTGCATCCGCGCATACTGGCGGAGCGGCGGGTGTCCCGAACGGATATCTTCAACGCCATTTTCGGCGACGACAAAGACGCCAAGCTGATTGCCCACAAGGCCTACAATGCCGCCTACCGCCGCTATTTCGGACAAGTGAAACCGTTCCAGCCCGGGGCCTATGAATACCTTTCCGCGCTCAGGGCCATGGGCATCCGTCTTGCGGTCTCCACCAACCGGAACCGGGAGTTTCTGGACAAGGAGCTTCGTACGGTCGACGAAGGCCGCTGGCAGAATCTGTTCGACGCCACCGTCTGCGCCGATGACGTGACCGAATACAAACCGGACCCGGAGGTGATCCTCAAGGCGCTGGAGAAACTCGGGCTGCCCGCCGATGAGCGAGCCTGGTACGTGGGCGACAGCTACATCGACATGCTCACCGCCAACAAGGCCGGGGTGTCCGGCGTGTTCTACAACGGTGCCTGCTGGGAGTCCGGCCGTATTGACAGTTGGTTCTCCCACCGGGATGCTCCGGCGGCGATTCTCGACAGCTTTGAGGACCTGATGGACCTGCTGGCCTTGCTGGAACGCGGGCAGCCCGAGGCCTTCGAGCGAGCGCCGGCGGAAGTCCGGCCACGGCCCTTCCCGCCGCCCGAGCGGCCCAAGCCCCGGATCGAGCCCGACTGGCACCCGGCAGTGGTAAAGCTGATTCGCCCGGCGGTGATCCTGTTCGACTGGCACGCCACCCTGGTGGACACCCTGGATGCCATGTACCACGCGGTGGACGACATGCTGCCGGATTTTCACAAGCTCAGGCTCATGGACCGGATGGTGGCGCCGGAAGACAGCAAAACCCCGGAAGACGTCAAGCTGGTGGCCTACGTCCGGGAGTTTGCGAAGCTCCATCCGAAGGTGAAGGCCGACCGGAAGATCTCCCGCACGGACATTTTCGAGGTGTTGTTCGGGGAGGATCAGGAGGCCAAGCAGATCGCCCATAAGGCTTTCAATCACCACTATCGAAAACACTACGGCACTGTGAAGGCGTTCGAGCCCAAGGTGCGAGAGGTGCTGGAAGGTCTTCGCCGACTCGGCATCCAGGTGGGAGTAATCACCAACCGCGATCGCGAGTTCTTCGAGCACGAACTGGCCGCGGTGGAGGACACTGGCTGGACCGAGCTGTTCGATGTGGACGTCTGTGGCGACGACACGCCGCTTCGCAAGCCCCACCCGGACCAGCTGCTGCTGGCGGTGCAGAAACTGGACTATCCGCCGGACCCTTCTGTCTGGTACGTGGGCGACAGCACCACCGACGTGATTGCCGCCAAGCGAGCGGGCATGACGGCGGTGTTCTTCAACGGCGCCCAGTGGGACCTGCCGTGGCTCAACAAGATTTTTCCGGGCACCCACAAGCACCCGGACAAGCCGGATGTCGTGGTGAACGATTTCTCGGAGTTCTGGGCGCTGGTGCTGGCCTGTGAGGTGGGGCCGCCTTAGGATCGGGCCACTATAAGGAACCTCACTGGCGCTCGTATTCGCTCAGGGCGTCCTCGATACCGAGGCCAATGACAATGACGCCCTCGGCTTTCTCGCCATTGGCGGAGGGTACCGCTGTGCTGACGGTAACCTGAAACCGTGCCGCCGAGGTGTCGTAACGAATGGGTGAGATGAACAGAGACTGTTCCGCGGGGGCGCTTGATCCGGCGCCTCCCATGACTTCCTGGAATTTGGGCTCGTCGCCTTGCCAATAATCTGAGGTGAGCTGGCTGATGGCGGCCAGCGTGCCCATGTCGTTCACCACCATGACTTCGGTGATCAGCCCCGGGTGAGACTGCTGCCAGGCGTGCAGGGCCCGGGAGCCTGGCAGGGCCAGGATCTCCTCAGCCAGATCCGGTGTCTGGAAAGGAGACAGTGCCTGCCACTGGCTGTCGATGGTCATCACGTCGGTAAAGCTTTCCTGCCGGGGCCCCGCCTCAATGATCTGATGAATATCCAGGATACTGTTCAACTCCCTGAACAGGCGTTCCGAGAGTTTGGTAATACGCCGCTCTTCCTCATCGGACAGCGCGAGTTGGCCCGCCATGCATTTGGTCAGCGCGCGATTGAACGTACCGAGGAACTCCGGATGATCCGAGGTGAAGGTCTCGCTCAGGTACAGATACAGGGGCGCATAGCGAACGAAGTGGGTGTTCAGTTGTGGGTCAATGAAATCATTGGTCTGGCGCAGGCGGTCCATGACCCGCTCATCCATCAGTGCGGTATCGATCCGGTCGCGCTTGAGGAGGGCGATTAGCTGGGCCGGCGAGGACACGCTCAGGAAGATCCGGTAATCATTGGCTTCGAGCCAGGCTTCCTCGTTGCTGCCGGAGACCACTCCGATGCGAAGATCCCGGCTGAACGGCCGGTTGTCCCGGCTGAAGAAATACCACTTCTCCAGCGCCACCGGGTCGCTGCGTTTTGCTATGGTGTCGAGCTCTGAGGACGGATCGATGGCAAAATAGCCATCAATCATTTTGCGCTCAAGTGAGTGGATGGCCCGATTCTGGGGGGCAATCCGGATGCGCGTCGCCCAGCCGCCTCGGTTGGCGGCACAGGCCACGGTATTGGCGGTTTCGCCAACCACCAGGCTGGAGCCATCAGCGCCCGGTCCCGCCATCTGATAGGGCGGGCTTTCAAAGGTCAGCAGTTTCAGTGTCGGTGTCTGGGCCTGGCATACGGAATAGACCAGCGCCGTGGTGAGGCCCAATGCCAGTCTAAGTGTCATAGAGGGGACCGCGTCCATGTTGTCGACAATCCTGATTGGAGGCTAGCACCAATTCGGGGCTTTTGCCTCACAACTTTTGGACATATTCTTGGGGCCATCAAAAACAAAAAGGGCCATGCTGTGAATGACAGGAAAGCATCGATCCTGGTGGTGGACGACGATGCCGCCATCCTTGAGCTGCTTGGGGAACACCTTTCCCGGGTTGGCTATGACGTCAGGACCGCCGGCGATGGTGAACAGATGTGGCGGCAACTGGACGCGGCGCATGTCGATCTGATTGTGCTGGATGTCATGCTGCCCGGTGACGATGGTTTCACCCTGTGTAGGCAGATCCGTGAGCACAGTCGCGTACCGATCATCATGTTGACGGCCAGCTCGGACGAAACCGACCGGGTGGTTGGTCTGGAGCTGGGGGCCGACGACTATCTGGCCAAGCCCTTCAGTGCCCGGGAATTGCAGGCCCGGGTCAAGGCGCTGCTGCGCAGGGCCAGTTTCTCCCGATCGGACAACCCGCGCTACGTGTTATTCGATCGCTGGCGCCTGGACACCCTGGCCCACGAACTGATCGACGAGAACCAGCAGAGCACGGCGCTCTCGGCTGCCGATTTCGCACTGCTCCAGCTGTTTCTCAGCCACCCCAACGAAGTACTGGATCGTGACACCATCTCCGATGTGACCCGTGGCCGCGAATCCATGCCGCTGGATCGGGTGGTCGACGTGGCTGTCAGCCGGCTCCGGCAGCGGCTCGGCGACCAGGGGCGCAACCCCAGGCTGATCAAGACCGTGCGGGGCGCCGGTTATCTGCTGGCGGCAACGGTGAGCCATGTCTCTGAATAACCGGGGAGAGTCCGCAGGATCCGGTCGGCGCTGGTTTCCCTCGTCTCTGCTGGGGCGGGTGCTGTTGCTGACCCTGCTGGCCATGGCCAGTGCCCAGATCATTTCCAGTGTCGCCTGGATTGCCACCTTCCGGGCCCAGCAGGTGCAGGGTCTGGTCGCTACAACCCGCAACCTGGCCCAATCCGCCGCGGCCACCGCTCAGTTTTTCAATTCGCTGCCCCTGGAGTACCGGCATATTGTCCTGGACCAGCTCCGCGATATGGGCGGCACCCGCTTCTTCGTTTCTCTCAACGACCGGCGTATCAACATGACGCCCCTGCCGGATACCGAACGGAAGCGGCTGGTCACGGAAGAGGTGGAGTCAGTATTGCGCCGGCGACTCGGCAATCGGATCAATCTGCATGTGGATTTCGTGGATCCCGCCAATCTGCGCATTCTCAACAGCGAGATGCCGCTGGATGCCCTGCCGCAGTCCTGGGCCCACTACGCACTCACCCTGGAGCCACTGAACCCTCCCGTTCTGGTCACCCAGGTAGAGGTGACAGAGGACGAATGGCTGTACCTGGCGGCCGCGTTGCCGGCCCCGTACGTGTCCCTGGAGGATGAAGGCATACCCGGCCAGCAGATCCTGTTCCTGGTGGTCATGATCGCCATTCTCTTTCCAGTGCTGGCCTGGCTGATCCGGCAGCAGACACGCCCGCTGCGCAGGCTGGCCCGGGCCGCCCGGGATCTGCCCCTGGAGGATAACCAGCCGCCCCTGGTGGAGAAGGGTAGCGCGGAAATCGTGGCGGTGACCCGAAGCTTCAACACCATGCGTCGGCGCCTGCAGAGCTACATCAGCGATCGCAACCAGCTGTTCCGCGCCATTTCCCACGATCTGAAAACGCCGATTACCCGGCTGCGGTTGCGGGTTGACCTGATCGAGGACGACGCCATGCGCGAACGCCTGGAGGCCGACCTGCGGGAACTGGAATTGCTGGCCAAGAACGCGCTCCAGTCCATCAAGGACAGCGACATCCACGAGAATGCCGAGCCGGTGGATGTAGAGCGGATGCTGCGGGGCATGGCCGAGGCCTATCAGGGCGATGGCCCGGGGCAGGTGACCGTGCAGGGCCATTGCCGGGCTTACCGGGGCAAGCCACTGGCGTTGAAGCGGTGTTTTGGCAACCTGGTGGACAACGCCGTCAAGTACGGGAACAGGGCGCTGGTGCGAATCGAGGACTCGGACGGTGAACTGAGAATCCATGTGGAGGACGAGGGGCCCGGCGTCTCAGAAGACCAACTGGCCCGTATCTTCGAGCCGTACTACCGGCTGGACAAGAACCAGCACCAGGGGTTTGGCCTGGGCCTCGGGATTGCACGCAACATTGCCCAGAGCCACGGCGGTGAGCTGGAAATCAGCAATCGGCCCACCGGCGGCCTGCACGTTACCCTGACTCTGCCACGCCACTGATCGCCCATGTAGCCATGTAACAAGGTTGTTACATGGGCATTTCCCTTTGATACGTAGTGCTGTCGCTTCCTGCCATAGACTCCAGAGTTGTCTACACAACAAAGATAAAAAGTCCGCGAATGTTCGGGGTCGCGTGCGGCATCAAGCTGAAAACGGAATCTGGGAGGACCGCAACGAGTCCCTTAACCGGTATTTGTGAGGTAGCCTCAAACCGGGCCTTTACACGTTTTGAGCGATTTTTGAATGTGTATACCCACGTTTTGGGAAGAGCAATCTTGATCGCGGCCAATAGACTTTCGGCTCTCAACTGAAAGTCTGGTTCGGAACCTGATCAAGACAACAAAACAAGAAGGAATGACAATGAAACTGTTCAAGAAAACCCTCGCTGCCGCCGCGGTAACGGCGGCCCTGCTGCCGGCCCAGGCGCTCCAGGCCGGTGAAGTGGAAGTCCTGCACTGGTGGACGGCCGGTGGTGAAGCCCGCGCCGCCGCCGCATTGAAGGAGATGATGGAAGAGCAGGGTCACACCTGGAAAGACTTCGCGGTGGCCGGTGGTGGCGGTGAAGCGGCCATGACCGTGCTCAAGACCCGGGCGGTTTCCGGCAACCCGCCGGCGGCCGCGCAGATCAAGGGGCTGGACATCCGCGAGTGGGCCAAGCTCGGCTTTCTCACCAGCCTGGACGATGTGGCCGAAGCCAATAACTGGGACCAGCTGATTCCACCGGTGATTGCCGATGTCATGAAGTACGAGGGCAACTACGTGGCGGTGCCGGTGAACGTGCATCGGGTCAACTGGCTGTGGGCCAACCCGGATGTGCTGGAGAAAGCCGGCGTGAAGGTGCCAACCACCCTCGATGAGTTCCACGCTGCCGCCGAAAAACTGGAGGCCGCAGGCGTGATTCCTCTGGCCCACGGTGGCCAGCCCTGGCAGGACGCCACGGTATTCGAAGCGGTGGCCCTCGCGGTTATGGGTCCCGAGGACTTTGCCCGCGCCTTCGTGGAGCATGACATGAAGGTGATCAACAGCGCGAAGATGGAGGAGGTGTTCTCCGAATTTGCCAAAGTGATGAGCTACGTGGACGACAACGCCGCCGGGCGCGACTGGAATACCGCCACTGGCATGGTGATCCGGGGCGAGGCGGCCATGCAGATCATGGGCGACTGGGCCAAAGGCGAGTTCACCGCTGCGGGCCTGACCCCGGGTGAGGACTACATCTGCGCACCGGCGCCAGGCACCACCGGAGAGTTCACGTTTAACGTGGATTCCTTTGCCATGTTCAGCCTGAGTGACGAGGCCAACACCGAGGCCCAGAAAGACCTGGCCCGCACCATCCTGGAGCCCGAGTTCCAGACGGTGTTCAACAAGGCCAAGGGCTCCATTCCGGTACGTACCGATATGGATATGTCTGGCTTCGACACCTGCGCCCAGGCGTCCATGGACACCTTCAAGAGCAGTGCCGACACCGGCGGACTGGTACCCAGTTTTGCCCACGGGCTGGCGACCACCAGCTACGTGCAGGGCCAGATCTTCGATGTGGTGACCAACTTCGTGAACTCCGATAACAAGGATCCGGCCAGGGCCACCGACCAGCTGGCGGCAGCCATCCAGGCGGCACTCTGATCCGGTGGGGCTGCCCGCCCAGGGTGGCCCCCGATCCCTTCGGGAGACTCATCATGGAACACACTCAACGTTACCCAGCGCGGGTGGCCCGGGCGCCGTCGCGCCTGCTTGACGCCCTCCAGCGCTGGCTGCCGAAGCTGGTGGTGGCACCTACCTTTGTACTGATCGGGGTTGGCATCTACGGCTACATGCTCTGGACTGGCGTGCTGTCGTTCACCAGCTCCAGCTTTCTGCCGGTGTACGACTTTGTCGGCTTTGAGCAATACGCCAAGCTGATGGCCAACGACCGCTGGCTGACGGCCTCCGCCAACCTGGGGATCTTTGGCGGCCTGTTCATTCTCAGTTGCCTGGTGATTGGCGTGGTACTGGCCATTTTTCTGGACCAGAAAATCCGCCAGGAAGGCGCCATCCGCACCATCTATCTGTACCCCATGGCACTGTCGATGATTGTCACCGGCACCGTCTGGAAGTGGATTCTCAACCCGAGCCTCGGCCTGGAAAAACTCATGCACGACTGGGGCTGGACCTCGTTCAGCTTCGACTGGCTGGTGAACTCCGACATGGCCATCTACACCATTGTGATGGCCGCGGTCTGGCAGGCCTCCGGTTTTGTCATGGCGCTGTTTCTGGCCGGGCTTCGCGGCGTCGATTCTTCCATCATCCGGGCGGCCCGGGTGGATGGTGCCAGCCTGCCGCTGATCTACTGGAAAATCATCCTGCCTTCCCTGCGGCCGGTGTTTTTCAGTGCGGTGATGGTGCTCGCCCACATTGCCATCAAGAGCTTCGACCTGGTAATGGCGATGACCGCCGGTGGTCCGGGCTACTCCACCGATCTGCCCGCGGTGTTCATGTATGCCCACACCTTCACGCGGGGCCAGATGGGACTGGGCTCGGCCAGCGCCATGTTGATGCTGGGGGCGATTCTGGCGCTTCTGGTGCCTTACCTGTATTCCGAACTGAGGGAGAAGCGCCATGACTGATGTGGTTCGTACCGGCTTTCGTCCCAGTCGCGTAGCCATTTACGGCGTTCTGCTGCTGGCTGCGCTGGTGTACCTGATTCCGCTGTTCATCATGCTGGTGACCAGCTTCAAAACGCCGATGGACATCCGTACTGGCAACCTGATGGCCCTGCCCACGGACTGGACCACCATCGGCTGGACCAAGGCCTGGTCCGAGGCCTGCACCGGCGTTCAGTGCGAGGGCATCCGGGGCTATTTCTGGAACTCCTTCAAGATGACGGTGCCGGCCGTGTTGATCTCCACCTTGCTGGGGGCCTTCAATGGTTACGTGCTGTCGAAGTGGAAGTTCAAGGGCTCTGACCTGTTCTTCGGCATGCTGCTGTTCGGCTGCTTCGTGCCCTTTCAGGTGGTGTTGCTGCCCATGGCCGCCACACTGGGCAAACTCGGGCTCGCCAACACCACCACCGGCCTGGTGCTGGTGCATGTGATCTACGGGGTGGCCTTTACCACGTTGTTCTTCAGAAACTACTACGTGGCCATTCCCGATGCGCTGATCAAGGCGGCGAGGCTGGATGGCGCTGGTTTCTTCACTATCTTCTTCCGCATCCTGCTGCCCATGTCCACGCCCATTTTCATGGTGTCCCTGATCTGGCAGTTCACCCAGATCTGGAACGACTTCCTGTTTGGCGTGGTGTTCGCCAGCGGCGACAGCCAGCCCATCACCGTGGCCCTGAACAACCTGGTGAATACCAGCACCGGGGTGAAGGAATACAACGTTGACATGGCGGCGGCCATGATTGCCGCCCTGCCCACGCTGGTGGTCTACATCGTCGCCGGCAAATATTTTATCCGGGGCCTCACCGCCGGCTCCGTGAAAGGTTGATCAGAGAGGATAACAACAATGTCTCAACTGGAGCTTCGGAGCATCCGCAAAACCTACCCGGGCGTTGCCGAGGAGACCCTCAAGGGCATCGACATCGACATCGCCTCCGGGGAATTCCTGATCCTGGTGGGCCCATCCGGCTGTGGCAAGTCCACCCTGATGAACACCATCGCCGGCCTGGAAACCATTACCGACGGATCTATTGTGCTGGAGGGCAAGGACATCTCCACCATGGAGCCGAAGGACCGTGACATCGCCATGGTGTTCCAGTCCTACGCCCTGTACCCCACCATGAGCGTGCGCGAGAACATCGCCTTCGGTCTCAAGATCCGTGGGCTTCCCAAGCACGAGATTGACCAGGAAGTGGAGCGGGTGGCGGATCTGTTGCAGATCTCCCAGCTGCTCAACAAAAAGCCGGCGAACCTGTCCGGCGGTCAGCAGCAGCGGGTGGCCATGGGCCGGGCCCTGGCTCGCCGGCCGCGCATCTACCTGTTTGATGAGCCGCTGTCGAACCTCGACGCCAAGCTTCGGGTGGAAATGCGCACGGAGATCAAGAAGCTGCACCAGCGCCTTAAAACCACCATCGTGTACGTGACCCACGACCAGATCGAGGCCATGACCCTGGCCGACCGGATTGCCGTACTCAAGGACGGCGAGCTGCAGCAGCTGGGCACGCCGAAAGAGGTCTACAACACCCCGGCCAACCTCTTTGTGGCCGGCTTCATGGGGTCACCGGCCATGAGTTTTGTGCCAGTGACCGTAGCCCGGGGCGAACAGGGGTTGTACGCGGAAGTGCGCGGCAACAACGGCAACACACTGAGGTTGCCGGTACCGGATTACCTGGCCGACCGGGAGGGAAGCCAGGTGATTCTGGGCATTCGCCCGGAACACATCACCCAGCCCCAGGATCAGAAGAACGATCAGAGCCTGGTCACCAAGGGGGAGTTCACCATCGAGGTGACCGAACCCACCGGCCCGGACGTGATCGCGCTGATCCAGCTCAACGACACCAACGTGCACTGCCGGATTGACCCCGAGCATCCGGTTACGTGGGGCGAAACCGCCGAGCTGATGTTCGATATGAAGAAAGTGGTGTTCTTCGATCCTGAGACGGAAAAGCGGATCGCCCCTCACTGACACCATCGACGCCATCCAGGGCGTCAGAGCTGCTCCAGGTTCGCCAGCAGGTGCTCGGCGCGCCGGAGCAGCGCCTCTCGCTTGTCCGGCTTCTGCTTGTCCCAGTTCCGGTACATCATCCCCATGCGGGGATTGTTCGCGAAGTCGTCCCGGTGCCGGTCGATGAAATGCCAGTACAGGGCATTGAACGGACAGGCGTCGTCCTCGGTGGCCTTGTTCACCTTGTAATGGCAGTTGGCGCAGTGGTCGGACATGCGCTGGATGTACTTGCCGCTGGCGGCGTAGGGCTTTGAGCCGAGGTAGCCGCCATCGGCGTGCATCACCATGCCGAGAACGTTGGGCAGCTCCACCCAGTCGTATGCATCGGCGTAAACCGCCAGGTACCAGTCGCAGATCTCCTCGGGCTTGATGCCCGCCAGCAGGGCAAAGTTGCCGGTCACCATCAGCCGCTGGATGTGATGCGCATAGGCGTTGCGGCGGGTGGCATCGATGGCTTTGTGCATGCAGCGCATCTTCGTCTCGCCGGTCCAGTAGAACCAGGGCAGGGCGCGATTGTTGCCGAGCCGGTTTTCCTGCGCATACTGCGGCATGTTCATCCAGTAAATCCCCCGCACGAATTCGCGCCAGCCCAGGATCTGACGGATAAACCCCTCCACCGCATTGATCGGCGCCCGCCCCGAATACCAGGCCTGCGCCGCCGCCTCGCACACCGCGAGCGGATCCAGAAGGCCGCAGTTGATGTAGGGCGACAGAATCGAGTGGAACAGCCAGTCTTCGGAATCGGAAATCGCATCCTGGTAATCGCCAAAGCAGGGCAGGGCAAAGTCGATGAAATGTTCCAGCGCCGCCTCGGCATCCCCGGGCGTTACGGCAAAGTGAAAGTCCTCGGTGGTACCGAAGTGATCGGCAAAATGCTCGTCCACCAGGGCAATCACCTCGCCGGTGATGGCGTCCGGCTCCACCCGGAAGGGCGCCGGTGCCGGCGGCTTGCCGGTCCACTTCTTCCGGTTGTCGGCATCAAAATTCCACTGCCCGCCCTCCGGCCCGCCGGCGCCCGTCATCAGCAGGCCCGTCTTGCGCCGCATCTCCCGGTAGAAGAACTCCATCCGCAGTTGCTTGCGCCCCTCGGCCCAGTCGGTAAATTCCTGTTTGCTGGCAATAAACCGTGAATCCGGCCGAATCTCCACCGGCACCCCAAGCCGCTCATGCCAGCCACTGATCTGCTCATGCAGCCGCCATTCACCGCACTCGGTGGTAATGACCTTCTCCACGTTTGTTCGCTTCAACTGCTCGCCAACCACCGCCTCCAGACTCTGGTGTTCGTTTTCCGGATGATAGGCCTGGTAATGCACCTGCCAGCCTTCGCCCTCCAGTTGCCGGGCAAAGTGACGCATCGCACTGAACAGCAGCACGATCTTTTTCTTGTGGTGGTTGGTGTAGCTGGCCTCATCGTGAACTTCGGCCATTACCACCAGATCCCGATTCTTGTCGGCGTTCTCAAGAGCACTGACGTCTCTCGTTAATTGGTCTCCGAGAATCAGGATCACGTTCGGCATAGTGGGCGCTTCACTCCAATTTTCTGATCGCAGACTAGCGATGATGTGAGGTATGCAGAGGGGGTGCCCTGACAGAATCGTGCGGAGCCATGGATGGCGGAGCCGAGCGTACAGGGACGTATCTACAGCGTATTCTGGCAGGGCACCCCCTCTGCATACCGGGCGCCAGTCACCAGAGCTCCTCATTAAGAGGTACAGGAAGTACGCCAACAGCCCAAGGGTGGTTCATAAACCCGGCTGGTAAACTGAAACCATCACTCAGCTGACCCGCATCAAAACGGCACCGCACCCTTTGCCGCACAATGCGGACCAATCCCCAAGACCGCAGATACACGCCAGAGCACCGACCATGACCACCACCGCCGCACCCCAGCCCCGAACAGCAACACTGCCTGAATTCCAGTGGGACGACGCCCTGATCCGCCGCTACGACCTCAGTGGCCCCAGGTATACCTCCTATCCCACCGCAGTCGAGTTCAACCAGAACTACCCGGTGGAAGAAATGGTCAAGGCCGCCGCCCGCAGCAAGGCCAGCGGCCGGCCCCTGTCGCTTTATACTCACCTGCCGTTCTGCGCGCACCTGTGCTACTACTGCGCCTGCAACAAGGTGATCACCAAAAAGCGCGACAAGGCCATGCCTTACGTGGAGCGGGTGCTGAAAGAAGCGGCGCTTCAGTCAAAGTTGTTCGGCGCCGACCGGCCGGTCACCCAGCTGCACTGGGGCGGTGGCACGCCCACCTTCTTGCCCAGGGATGTCATGCAGCACCTGATGGAAGGCTACGGAGAGCTGTTCAACCTGCAAAGCGGGGCAGAGCGAGACTACAGCGTGGAGATTGATCCGCGCGAGGTGGATCAGGACACCCTGCCAACCCTCTGGGAACTGGGCTTTAACCGCATCAGCCTGGGCGTACAGGACGTCAACCCGCAGGTACAAAAGGCGGTGAACCGCATCCAGCCCCGGGCCATGACCGAGGCGGTGCTCAACGAGGCGCGCCGTATCGGTTTCCGGTCGATCAACCTCGATCTCATCTACGGCCTGCCGTACCAGACCCCGGAAAGCTTCGCGGAAACCCTGGAAGCGGTGATTGAAATGTCACCGGACCGGCTTTCCGTGTTCAGCTACGCCCATCTGCCAGACCGCTTCTACCCGCAAACCCGCATTCAGGCCGACACCCTGCCCAGCCCGCAGCAGAAGCTGACGATCCTGCACAACACCATCAACCGGTTGCTGGAAGCCGGCTACGAGTACATCGGCATGGACCACTTCGCCAAGCCTGACGACAGCCTGGCCGTGGCCCAGCGGGAAGGTCGACTGCACAGGAACTTCCAGGGTTATACCACCCACTCCGAGTGTGACCTGGTGTCCCTGGGCGTGTCCGCGATAGGGCAGACCGACGACGCCTACTTCCAGAACAACCACGACCTTCCCTCCTGGGAAACGGCCATTGATGCCGGCCAACTGGCCATCACCAAGGGTGTGAACCTCACGCGCGATGACCGCATCCGCCGCTGGGTGATCGGCCAACTGATCTGCCAGTTCCGGCTGGATCGCCAGCGGTTCTCGGCGGTGTGGCAGGAAGATCTGGACCGGTACTTCGCCGATGAGCTCGGGCGCCTCAAGCCCATGGTTCAGGATGAATTGATCGCTGATGATGGCCAGGCACTCCAGGTTCAGCCTGCCGGCCGGTTGCTGATCCGGGCCATCTGCCAGATCTTCGACCTGTATCGTAAGGAAGGTGCCAGCCAGAGGTTCTCCCGGATTATCTGAAACTCCCGCAATCGGGTCAGAGAACGAAAAAAAGGGCTGTCCGTTTCCGGACAGCCCTTCTTGCCAGCGGTGGTATCAGCTGTAGGCCGGCACCTTGAACTCGTTGGCCAGATCCTGAAGCACCCGGGCCAGCCGGGCCTGCTCTCCGGTCACCTGGGTGATTTCCTGGGAACCGGTCAGGGTCAGGATTGCCGCTTCGCTCACCGACTCCATGCTGCCGGCCAGTTCCCGGGTTACCGCCACCTGCTCTTCCGAGGCGGTCGCAATCTGGCTGGCCATGTCGGAAATGCTGTTCACATCGGTGAGGATGTCCGCAAAGGTCTGTTCCAATTCGGAGGCTTGCTCGCTGGTGGCGTTCGCCAGCTTGTGGCTCTCCAGGATGGAGCGACTGGCGTTTTCGGTAATGTCCTTGAACCCGTTGATGATGTCTTCGATCTGCGTCGTGGACTGGTGAGTCTGCTGGGCCAGGGTGCGCACTTCGTCGGCCACCACGGCAAAGCCGCGACCATGCTCGCCGGCACGGGCAGCTTCAATCGCCGCGTTCAGGGCCAGCAGGTTGGTCTGGTCGGCCACCTTGCGGATCACATCCACCACATCGCTGATGGTGGCGCTCCGGCTTTCCAGCTCTTCGATCACCTCGTTCACTTTCTGAACGGAACGCGCCAGTGAACGGATACTCTGTACGCTGCCGTGCAGAACCTGTTCACCACTCCGGCTCTTGTCCATGGCGCTGCGAGCAGCGTCAGCCACCTGCTGGGTGTTGCGGGAAATTTCCTCGGAGGTGGCGGACATTTCCTCGGTCGCTGCGGCCACCTGTTCAATCTGTTGCTGCTGGTTCTTCACCTGGCTGGAGTTTTGCCCGGCGGTGGAGCTGGTCTGTTCGGTGGCGGCGGCCAGCTGGACACTGGACTTGTCGATCTGCAGCAAGGCATTGCCGAAACGCCCGAACAGCTCGTTGATGGCCTTGCCGATGGTGCCCACCTCGTCGCGACTGGCAACGAGGATATTGCGGGTCAGGTCTTTGTTGTCCATGGCGAAGCGCACGCCTTCAAGCAGACGACCGACCTGGAGATTGATGGCCCGGATGATAATCAGAACGAGGGTCAGCACGCCCAGGATCGCGGCGCCCGCTATCGCAGAGGCGGTGATCAGATCCTGGCGGGCGTCGGCCACGGCGATGTCGGCCAATTGCTTTATTTCGGTCAGCAGGTCCTGGCGCAGGGTATTGAGAGCGCGGATGCGGTCGGTAGCGGTAGCGAACCAGTCGGAAGCATCCAGGGCGTACATCCCGGAGGGGCTGCTGAACAAAGTGCCCCGCTGCTCATCGAGGGCACGGCTTTCGGCGGAGCCTGGCAGGGCCGCCAGTGCGATCCTGTGGCTGTCGTCCGAGGCCAGCATCGCCAGGGCGTTGTCCAGGTAGGCCTGTTGCTGCCCGGCCAGGCCGGCAATTCGCTGGAGCGTGGGCAGATCAAACTCGCCACTGCGAATCAACGCGGCGCCAGCTGCGCGCTCACGACCTGCCCTTTCCGCGAGTTCCGCCATGGCCCGGTAGGCGTTGATCTGCCGGGTCAGGTCGGCATCGCTGGTGCGGCGAACAATCAGGCCAATGCGGTCAGTCAGCGATGTGATCGTGCCGGTGTAATAAGACGCAGCCTCGGACGCGGTGATTGCCCGACCGTCGATGGAACGTCGGATCTGGGCAAGGCTCGCCAGGCTCCGTTCGACGGACTGGATGCTTTCAGCAACCGTGGCATCGAATTCGGATCGCGCTGTGAGTGCCTGGATGCTCTGGCGATAGACGCTGATCCGACTGTCGGTTTCCTGGCGCTGGCTGGCGAGATCGCGCCCTGCCTGCAGTGCGCCTTCGCTGTCCGGCCTTGCGGCCAGCAGGACAGCAGAGCGGCCCCGTTCTTTCTGCAGCGATTCGGTGAGCGGGTCACCGATTTCGGCCAGCTCCACGGCGGCGCGCAGATGCTGCATGTTCTCACGCTCGCTGTAGTTCAGTGCAATGCTGTCCAGGGCGAAATACAGGATTACCAGCAATGCCGGCACCACCAGGGTCATCAGTTTGCCCCGCATGGAGAGGTTGTTGATCAGTTTCATCGTGTTGCCTTTCTCGGATTGGAAATTGGGGCAATTATCCCGACTCAACCGGCCCCCGGACCATCGTCGTAAGGGGGTAGTTGATGGGGTAGGTGTCTCTCGGTGAGACTGAGTAAGTGTTTGTTATCCGATTGATATTTATAAGGAAAACAGAGGTTTGAGCATTGCCGGGAGGGTATCTCCATCGGGGTAGGTGGTGTCGTCCCGGAGCCGTGCTGACAATCATCAAGGCGATACGATGCTGCCGTGGGTAGGGTGCGCCCAGACCCAGCAGCGGAGACAATCATGGAACTTGTGTGCCCGGCCGGCAGCCTGCCGGCACTGAAAACCGCGGTGGATAATGGTGCCAACGCGGTGTATTTCGGTTTCAGGGACAGCACCAACGCCCGCCAGTTTGCCGGCCTGAACTTCAATGAACAGCGAGCGGCCGAGGGTATCGAGTATGCCCGGCTGCGGGGCGTAAGGGTGTTCTGTGCGATCAACACCTACCCCCAGCCAGACGGCTGGGCGCATTGGAAGGGTGCGGTGGACCGCGCCGCCGGCCTCGGGGTGGACGCCATCATCCTGGCGGATATGGGACTGCTCGACTACGCCGCCAACCGCTACCCCCACATCCCCCGTCACCTGTCGGTACAGGGCTCCGCCACCAGCCACGAGGCGCTTTCCTTCTACAAGGACAATTTCGATATTCGCCGGGCGGTTCTGCCGCGGGTATTGTCGCTGGACCAGGTTAGCGGAGTTGCCGCGCGCAGTCCCGTCGAGCTGGAAGTCTTTGCCTTCGGCAGCCTGTGCATCATGGCGGAAGGGCGCTGTTATCTGTCCTCCTATCTTACCGACGAGTCCCCCAATACCCGTGGCGCCTGCTCGCCGGCCAAGGCGGTGCGCTGGCAGGAAACCCCGCAGGGTCTGGAATCCCGGCTGAACGACGTCCTCATAGACCGCTACGGTCCCGGTGAGTCGGCGGGCTACCCGACTCTCTGCAAGGGCCGTTTTGAAGTGGAGGGCAGTGTTTATCACGCCATTGAGGAGCCGGTGAGCCTGAACACCCTGGACCTGTTGCCGGAGCTTGCGGCCCTGGGCATTCGCGCAGTGAAGATTGAGGGCCGGCAACGCAGCCCTGCCTACATTGCTGAGGTGGCACGTACCTGGCGCCATGCCCTGGACAACCTGGCCGAGGGTGCCGATCACTTTACGGTGGAGCCTCAGTGGCAGAAATCCCTGGCGGGCCTGTCCGAGGGCGGTCTGACCACCCTCGGTGCCTACCACCGAAAATGGAAATAGGGGGTATAGTCTGATGTTGAACCTGTCCCTTGGGCCGATCCTGTGGTTCTGGTCCCGACAGACGGTTTTCGAGTTCTACGCCCGTGCCGCCGAATGGCCGGTGGATACCGTGTACCTGGGCGAGGTGGTGTGCTCCCGGCGTCGGGAGCTGAAACCCGATGACTGGCTGGGCCTGGCCCGGGATCTCAAGGGCTGCGGAAAGAACGTTGTACTCTCCACGCTCACACTGATTGAATCCGATGCCGACCTGCGCCGGCTTCGCCGGTTCTGCGAGCAGGGCGAGTTCATGGTGGAAGCCAACGACCAGAGCGCTGTGCAGGTGGCCATCCGCAACGGCTTGCCGTTTGTCACCGGTCCGTCCATGAATATCTACAACGTTGCCACCCTGAAGCTACTGGCCAGGCAGGGTCTGCAGGGCTGGAGCCTGCCAGTGGAGCTGGGCCGGGAAACCTTGGGCCACCTTCTGCAGGGACTTGAGCGCGAGGGCCTCGCCCTGCCGGCGGAAGTGTTTGCGTGGGGCTTCCTGCCCCTGGCCTGGTCGTCCCGTTGCTTTACAGCCCGACACTACAACCTGCCCAAGGACAACTGCCAGTTCCGCTGCATCGAGCACCCGGACGGCCTGGAGCTGCGTTCCCGGGAGTCGCAGGAACTGTTCCGGATCAACGGCATTTCCACGCTGTCTGGCGCGCGCTACGACCTTATGCGGCAACTGCCGCTGATGGCGGACATGGGCGTCTCAACGGTGCGGCTCAGCCCCGAGCACCAGGGTATGGAAGAGGTGGTTCACCGATTTGATCAGGTGCGCCGCGGGGAGATGCCAGCCGTCGATCCGCTGCAACTGGTGGAGGCACCGCCCTGCAATGGCTACTGGTACGGTCAGCCTGGTATGGCACAGGTGATGGAGTAGTGGCACCCCGAGGTTGAAAAAATGCAGGGTGCCCGCAACACTTCCGTTACCAACGTTTCACCACAGAAGGGGTGCTTATTCTCGAGTTGCTGATCTGGGTGGCGGTTGCTGCGGTTGGTACCGCTGTCGTCTGGAAGGGAAGTGGTCTCCTTGAGGCCGCCAGTGAACGTCTGGCCCAGTATTACCGTTTGCCGGAGATCGTGCAGGGCGCCATTGTGGTGGCCATCGGTTCAAGCTTTCCCGAGCTGGCAACGGTGGTCGTCTCCACTCTTGTTCATGGCGAATTCGAACTGGGCGTCGCAGCCATTGTCGGTTCCGCACTGTTCAACATCATGGTCATCCCCGCCCTGAGTGGCCTGGTTGCCCGGGAACAGTTGGCAACCAACCGCGACCTTGTCTACAAGGAAGCGCAGTTCTACATGATCGCGGTGGCCGCGCTACTGCTGACGTTTTCCTTCGCCGTTATCTACAATCCCGTTGAATCAACCGGGGGCCAGTTACAGGGTGAGCTCACCCGTGGGCTCGCGTTCCTGCCCCTGGTGCTCTATGTGGTCTATGTGTTTGTCCAGTACCAGGACACCATGGACTATCAGTCCAACGAGGATGTCTCCCACATTCAGCCGGCTAAGGAGTGGGGTAAACTGGCGGTGGGACTGGTGCTGATTCTCGCCGGTGTTGAAGGGCTGGTTCGCGCGGCGGTCAATTTCGGCGATATTCTCGGTACGCCCAGTTTCCTATGGGGCATCACCGTGGTGGCTGCCGGTACCTCGATCCCGGACGCCTTCGTTTCGGTGCGGGCCGCCCGCAAGGGAAAGGGCATTACAAGCACGGCCAACGTCCTTGGCAGTAACATCTTCGACCTGCTCTGCTGTATTCCGATAGGCGTCTTGATCGCCGGCACCGCAGTGATCAACTATTCCGTGGCCGCGCCCATGATGGCGGTGCTGACCCTGGCCACGCTGATCCTGTTCCTGATGATGCGCACGCACATGATCGTGAGCCGAACCGAGTCCTGGAGTCTGCTTGTGCTCTACGGTGGCTTTGTGGCGTGGATTGCCCTTGAATCGTTCAATGTAGTCAATCTGCTGGTGAATTTCCCACCCGGTTCGTGAGAATCCGGGTCCACGGCAAGGAGGTGACAGGACCATGGACATCCGACTGAAACGCGCCTACGAAGCACCCGCCCGCTCCGATGGACCTCGGGTGCTGGTAGACCGCATCTGGCCCCGGGGTGTGTCAAAAGACGATGCCGACATCGACCACTGGCTGAAGGGGCTGGCACCGTCCACCGAGCTGCGGAAATGGTTCGGACATGATCCGCAGAAATGGCCGGAGTTCTGTGACCGCTACCTGAAAGAGCTCAAATCCGATGAGGCCGCAGAGGATCTTGCGACACTCGCCAGGATCCTCGATGAGCACCAGCGCATAACGCTGGTGTTTGCCTCCAAAGACACCGAGCACAATAACGCTGTGGCGCTGAAACTCTTTATGAAGGATGAGGTGTTTTCCGAAAGTTGAGAGGGGGCTTGATGCGCCACTCCAGACTATCCAGCAGGTTTTTCAACGCCAATCCGAGCTCGGTATCGCCCTCGATGATCAGGCGGCGCTGGAAGAACAGCTGATCGGGGTCCTGTCGTCGCTCTGCCAGGGTTTTGAAGGCGGCCAGTGAGCCGCGGATCGTGGCTTCGCCGGGGCCATCAACCACACGCAGGCGACCGGCCCAGAAGCCAATGGTGATGCCCGGTTGTCCGCCGTTTACTTCCAGTCGGATGCGCCGGCCCGCGAACTCATCGAATTCGCCGTCGCTGATTGCCCGGGCGAACAGGCGATTCAGGGGCGCCTCTGCCACAAGCTGTTTGACCGGCATCGGAATTTGTTGATCGATAGCAGCAATCAGTGGCGCGGGGGAGGGCAGGTACTCCCGGATAACGGTAAGTGTCTGGCTTGTCAAAGGGGATTCAATGGAGCCAACCAGGGGCAGGGATAAGGCCATGCTTTACTCCGTGCGGTTAAAAACCTGCACAGGGTAAAGCAAAGCCCGCCGTTGCGATTTGATAAAACTCAGCCTTTGTGGAGGCCCTCCTCCACGGCCCACACGGCCACCTCCACCCGGGAGCGCAGGTTCAGCTTCTTGAGCAGGTGTTTCACGTGTACTTTGACCGTGCCGTCGCTGATGTCCAGCTTGCGACCGATCATCTTGTTCGACAGTCCTTCGGCGATCAGTCGCAGGATGTCTTTTTCCCGTGGGGTCAGACTGTCGTAATCCGGGCGCGAGGTCTGCTGGGGCTTGTTGGAACGCAGGGCCTGGGCCAGCAGCGTGGTCAGCCGGTCGCTGATCACCATTTTGCCAACGGCGGCCTGGTGCAGCTGGGTGATCATGTCCTCGGGTTCCATGTCTTTGAGCAGGTAGCCGTCGGCGCCGGCGCGAAGGGCGGCAACCACGTCGTCTTCCTGATCCGATACGGTGAACATCACAATCCGGGAGCTGATGTTCTGTTCGCGGAGCTTCCGCAGCGCCTCGATACCATCCATCTCTGGCATGTTCAGATCCATCAGGATCAGGTCCGGCTCCAGTTCTGTGGCCAGTCGAATGCCATCGGCGGCATTGCTGGCTTCGCCGGCCACGACCATATCCTCTTCCATGTCGATGAGCTGTTTGATGCCTTGGCGCAGCAGCGGGTGGTCGTCAATCAGCAGTATGGTTGCGGGGGATTCAGACATCGGGCTCTCTCTTGTTGTCAGGCGCTGGACGATTCCAGTGCAATAAGATTTCGGGTTTTGGGTACAAAGGACAGCACCACTTCAACGCCACCTTCCTCGCGGTTGCGCACCTTCACCTGGCCGCCCAGGGTTCGGGCGCGATCCTGCATGATGATCAGGCCGTAGTGGTTCATGGGCTGATCACCCCCGGGCAGGCCCTTGCCATTGTCCCGGATGCTGACCCGCACCTGGGGCGACTCGAACAGCACGTCCACGCAGATGTTGCTGGCGTCCGCGTGTTTCACCGCATTGGCCAGCCCTTCCCGGACGATCTGCAGGGTATGGATCTCCTCATTAGGGGAGAGGGTCTGGGGCGGCAGGTTGTAGTTGAGCTCCACCGGTTTACCCAGGCGCTCGGAAAATTCCGCGATGGTTTTCTGCAGGGCGCTGTACAGGTCCGGCGTGTCCAGCTTCAGCCGGAAGGTAGCCAGCAGTTCCCGCAGCTGCCGGTAGGCGCTGTTCAGCCCGGTACTGAGTTCGTCCAGTATGGCTTCATGGGTGGCCTGTTGTTCGCCGTCGATATTCAGGCGTCGCAGTCGGGCCACCTGCATCTTGAGGTAGGACAGCGACTGGGCCAGGGAATCGTGCAGCTCACGGGCGATCACAGTACGCTCCTCGGCCAGGGTCTGCTGCTGCTCCTCGGTGACCTGCCGTTCCAGGAAAATTGCCGTGGCCAGCTGGTCGCTGAGGGTCTCCAGCAGCCGGCGATTGGTTTCGGACAGGCCGGTCTCCACCGGGTACCAGACTTCCAGCGTGCCCAGCAGCTGGCCTGGCGTGCGTATCGGCAGCAGCAGGCGACGACCGTCGTTATCCTCTACCGGGAGTTCGTCATACACCTCCGGGGTTACCAGGCAGGCGTTGCAGTGGTGATCCCGGCAATAGAAGGGCCGTTCGCGGGTGGCGGTGGTAATGGCCTCGATCGGTTCCGCCGACTCCCGGTCATGGAGGTAGAGACGGATGGGGCCGATGCCCAGCAGCTGCTCCAGTTCCTGCAGCATGGGAATGGCGCCATGGCACAGGTCGTGGTTGGCAAACAGCTCGCGGCTTGCGGAGTGCAGCAGTTGCAGCGCCGCGTGACTTCTCTCGAGTTCTTCGGTTTTCAGCCGGGCCCGCTCTTCCAGCTCGTAGTAAGTCAGGGCCAGCTCGCTGGTCATCTGGTCGAACGCCTGGCCCAGCTGGGCCAGTTCATCGGAGCCGGCCAGGTTGGCCTTGTGGGAAAAGTCCTGTTCGCCCACGGCGGTGGCAATGCCCACCAGCTTGCGCAGTGGCCGGAGAATCCGGTTCCTCAGGTCGATAAACAGGGCCACGATGATCAGTATGGAAAACACCAGGCTGATAATCTGGATCAGGTGCAGAAGATCGATTCGGGCTTCGGTGCGTTGTTCCAGCATGCCCACCAGCCGGTCGACATCTTCCACGTAGGCCCGGGTGGCGGCCAGCATCTCCCCGCGTATGGGGGCTCCCTGATCGTGTCCTTCCAGGGCCGGCCGTAGACCGGTGTTCCAGGCGTTCAGAATGGTCTGGTACTGGAGCGCGAGGGGATGATCCCTGCCCTGGGGAACCGCGGCCTGGATGGCTGGCGCTGTGAGCCGCTCCTGGTACCGGTCCAGCATGGTGGCAATGCCATCCTGGCCGGGCTGCTCCGCTGACGGCGTTGCGATTCTGGACAGCAGCTGGAAAGCACCCATCCGTAAGGCGCCTGCCAGGTTGATGGCGGTGGCGTTACCTTCAATACTTTTCGACACCGCAAGCGTGGTCGCCATGCTGACAAGTGCGGTCAACACAACGGCGCCAACGACAATGGCAATTCGGTGGACAAGCGGGCTTCTGGGTGTCATTCGATCTCGTACGCGTCAATGCCTGTAGGCGGCGGACTGATTATGCCCCGCCGGCGACCTCCCTGATACCTCCTTGAGGATAGTCAATTACCCCGATGGTTGGTAACCCATCATAAACTTTGACCCCTTCCGGATCAAAAGATGAAACTGAAAAGAAGCTTTTGAATGAGCAGGGGTCATGATATCCGAACGGGAGCGCGTGAATGAGCGTCTGGCATCACTGGCCGTGGTGCTGCCACTGGCGTTGGCCGGCTTTGTGGTTGCCGCCGGATGCTGGACGCTGTTTGCAGTGGCCGGCGTGCATTTGCGCCTGGAACTGGGGCTGAGCGACCTCCAGTTCGGTTTGCTGTTGGCCATGCCCATGGCCGTGAGCGCTGCACTCGCCATTCCGTCGGGGCTGGCCGCCCAGAAATTGGGGGCCCGCCGGGTGATGCTGGTTTGCCTCGCTGGGCTCGCTGCCTGCATGCTGATCCTGCTTACCACCGACACTTTCCCCGGGTACCTGCTGGCCGCTGGTGGGTTGGGGCTGGCCGGGGGCTTCTACAGCGCCGGGCTACAGTTCGTGACCGGTCATTGTGAATCGCAGCGGCTCGGCCTGGTGCTCGGAGTGTTCGGTGCCGGTGTGACCGGCGCCGGTTTCAATTACTATCTGGTGCCTCTGTTCCACGAGGCCTTTTCCTGGCACGGGGTGCCGCTCGCCTATCTGATCGTACTGGTGCTGATCATTGCCCTGCTGTTGCTGCTCACGGAGCCGGAAGATGCCGAGGCGGACCCGCTCGCCGAAACCTCGGTGCGGGTACTGCTGCAGCGCATGCGACGAAAACGCGCCGGGCAACTGTGCGCCTATTTTGGCGTGGTGGCTGGCAGCTTCTTCGCCCTGGCTCTGTGGTTGCCTGACTATCTCTCGGCACAGTTCGGGCTGTCGGTGGATGCCGGGGCCCGGTTGGCCCAGTGGTTTGTTGTTCCCGGTGCCCTGGCCCAGATGGCCGGGGGGTATCTGGCAGACCGGTTCGGCAGTGCCCGGGTGGTCAGCCGCGCGCTGCTGGTCTGCCTGGTCTCGCTGTTCGTGCTGTCCTACCCGCCCATGACCCTGTTCATCCAGGGGGTGGACCAGACAATCCAGGTGGAATTCGCCTTGCCTCTGCCGCTGGAGGGCCTGTTTGTGGTGCTCCTCGGACTGGCGCTGGGTTGCACCATGGGTAGCCTGCAACGGCTGGTGATCATCGAGAACCGCCCGGTGGCAGCGTTCGTTGCCGGTCTGCTGCTGGTGAGCGCCTTCTCCGTGGCGTTTGTGCTTCCCGTGATCTTCAGCGGCGTGAACTACTGGCTGGGTATCCGCAGTGCCGTTTTCATGATCCTGTTCTTCCTGCTGGTCAGCTGCCTGTTCCTGTTCGCACGGGAAAGCCGGCGGCATGAGCGCCAGAGCCTACTCCACCCGGGTGTATAGGTGTTCTACCACCAGGGTGGTAGAGGTGGGTTATGAGGTAGTAACCACGCAGATTTTACGGTTTTGCTCACACACAATGGTCTCAATTCGAAGCAACGATCCGTCAAACAGGTTGATGGGTTGATGGGTTGATGGAGAGAGAGACCATGAGTCATTTGATCGACAAACTGAACTACTTCAGGAAGAAGCGCGAGCCGTTCGCCAACGGCCACGGCGAAACCCACGAAGTGAGCCGTGACTGGGAAAACAGCTACCGCCAGCGCTGGCAGCACGACAAGATCGTGCGCTCCACCCACGGCGTAAACTGCACCGGCTCCTGCAGCTGGAAAATCTACGTCAAGAACGGCCTGGTGACCTGGGAAACCCAGCAGACCGACTACCCGCGTACCCGTCCGGATTTGCCCAACCATGAGCCTCGCGGCTGCCCCCGTGGTGCCAGCTACTCCTGGTACATGTACAGCGCCAACCGCCTGAAGTACCCGCTGATGCGCAAGCACCTGATGAAACTCTGGCGTGCAGCGAAGGTTGAACACCAGGATCCGGTCGACGCCTGGGCCTCGATTGTCGAGGATCCCAAGAAGACTGCCGAGTACAAGCCCCGTCGCGGCATGGGTGGCTTTGTTCGCTCCAGCTGGAATGAAGTGAACGAGCTGATTGCCGCCTCCAACGTCTATACCGCCCGCAAGTACGGCCCGGACCGGATCATCGGCTTCTCGCCGATTCCCGCCATGTCCATGGTCTCCTACGCCGCCGGCAGCCGTTATCTGTCCATGATCGGTGGCGTGTGCATGAGCTTCTACGACTGGTACTGCGACCTGCCGCCGGCCTCCCCGCAAACCTGGGGTGAGCAGACCGACGTGCCCGAGTCCGCCGACTGGTACAACTCCGGCTACATCATTGCCTGGGGTTCCAACGTACCCCAGACCCGTACCCCGGACGCCCACTTCTTCACCGAAGTCCGTTACAAGGGCACCAAGACCGTCGCCATCACTCCGGACTACGCGGAAGTCTCCAAGCTGTCCGACGAGTGGCTGAACCCCAAGCAGGGCACCGACGCCGCCCTGGGCATGGCCATGGGCCACGTGATCCTGAAGGAATTCCACGTCGACAAGCCCAGCGAGTACTTTACCGACTACGTGCGCCGCTACACCGATATGCCGTATCTGGTCATGCTGGAAGAGAAAGACGACGGCAGCTTTGTGCCGGGCCGCTTCCTGCGTGCCAGCGACCTGGTGGATGGCCTGGGCGAAGAGAACAACCCCGAGTGGAAGACCATTGCCATTGACGAGAGCACCGGCGAGCTGACCGCGCCGAACGGCTCCATCGGTTATCGCTGGGGCGAGAAGGGCAAGTGGAACCTGAAGCAGACCGCCAAGGACAAAGACGTCAATCTGCAGCTGTCCATGGTCGAGAAGCACGACGACGTCGTTGACGTTGCCTTCCCGTACTTCGGTGGCATCGAGCATGACCACTTCCAGCACGTGGAAATCAAGGATGTCCTCAAGCACAAACTCGGCACCCGCAAGGTCAAACTGGCGGATGGCTCCGAAGGTCGTGTCGTCACCGTTTATGACCTGATGGTTGCCAACTACGGCATCAGCCGTGGTCTGGGCGAGGATGATGGTGCCACGTCCTACGATGAAGTGAAGCCCTACACCCCGGCCTGGCAGGAGAAGATCACCGGCGTACCCGCCGAGAAAGTAATCCGCATTGCCCGTGAGTTCGCGGACAACGCCGACAAGACCAAGGGCCGTTCCATGGTCATCGTGGGTGCCGGTATGAACCACTGGTACCACATGGACATGAACTACCGTGGCCTCATCAACATGCTCATTATGTGTGGCTGCATTGGTCAGAGCGGTGGTGGCTGGAGCCACTATGTTGGCCAGGAAAAACTGCGTCCGCAGACCGGCTGGCAGCCGCTGGCGTTCGGCCTGGACTGGCAGCGTCCGCCCCGTCACATGAATTCCACCTCCTTCTTCTATGCCCACTCAGGCCAGTGGCGCTACGAGAAGCTGGGCGTGGACGAGATCCTGTCGCCGCTGGCGGACAAGTCGAAATTCGGTGGCAGCCTGATCGACTACAACGTGCGCGCCGAGCGCATGGGCTGGTTACCGTCCGCGCCCCAGCTGAACCGAAACCCGCTGACCATCGCCGCAGAAGCCGAAAAGGCAGGCATGGAAGTGGCCGATTACGTGGCCCAGTCACTGAAAGACGGCTCTCTGGCTTTTGCCAGTGAGGATCCGGAAGCGCCGGAAAACTGCCCGCGTAACATGTTCATCTGGCGCTCCAACCTGCTGGGTTCCTCCGGCAAGGGCCACGAGTACATGCTCAAGTACCTGCTGGGCACCAAGAGCGGCCTGCAGGGCAAAGACCTGGGCGTGGAAGGCGGTGCCAAGCCGCAGGAAGTCACCTGGCACGACACAGCGCCAGAAGGCAAGCTCGATCTGCTGGTGACCCTGGACTTCCGCATGTCCACCACCTGCCTGTACTCCGACATCGTTCTGCCGACCGCGACCTGGTACGAGAAGAACGACCTGAACACCTCGGATATGCACCCGTTCATCCACCCGCTGACCGCTGCCACCGATCCGGCGTGGGAAGCGCGCAGCGACTGGGAAATCTACAAGGGCATCGCCAAGGCCTTCTCCAGGGCGGCGGAAGGCCACCTGGGCGTCGAGAAAGACGTGGTCACACTGCCGCTGCTCCACGACGCACCGGCCGAGCTGGGCCAGCCGTTCGATGTAAAAGACTGGAAGAAAGGCGAGTGCGACCTGATTCCGGGCAAGACAGCGCCCAACTTCGTCACCGTGGAGCGGGACTACCCGAATACCTACGCCCGTTTTACCTCGCTTGGGCCGCTGATGGACAAGCTGGGTAACGGTGGCAAAGGCATCAACTGGAACACCGAGAAGGAAGTGAAGTTCCTGGGTGACCTGAACTACAAGCATATCGACGGCGCCAACGCGGGTCGCCCGAAGATTGAAAGTGCCATTGATGCGGCGGAAGTGATCCTCACCCTGGCGCCGGAAACCAATGGCCAGGTGGCGGTGAAAGCCTGGGCTGCGTTGTCCGAGTTTACCGGCCTGGATCACACCCATCTGGCGAAGAACAAGGAAGAGGAAAAAATCCGCTTCCGGGACATCGTGGCGCAGCCGCGCAAGATCATCTCCAGTCCCACCTGGTCTGGCCTGGAAGACGAGCATGTGTCCTACAACGCCGGCTACACCAACGTGCACGAGCTGATTCCCTGGCGCACCCTGACCGGTCGTCAGCAGTTCTACCAGGATCACGAATGGATGCGTGCCTTCGGTGAGAGCCTGCTGGTGTATCGCCCGCCGATCAACACCAAGACCGTGAGCTACATGATCAACCAGCGCAGCAACGGCAACCCGGAGAAAGCGCTGAACTGGATCACGCCGCACCAGAAGTGGGGTATCCACAGCACCTACAGCGACAACCTGCTGATGCTGACCCTCTCCCGCGGTGGCCCCATCGTGTGGCTGAGCGAGGACGATGCCAGGGAGCTGAGCATCGAGGACAACGACTGGATCGAGCTGTTCAACGCCAACGGCGCCATCGCGGCGCGGGCGGTGGTGAGCCAGCGGGTCATGCCCGGCATGGTGATGATGTACCACGCCCAGGAGCGGATCGTGAACATTCCGGGCTCCGAGATCACCGGCACCCGGGGTGGCATCCACAACTCGGTCACCCGGGTGTGCCCGAAACCCACACACATGATCGGCGGCTACGCCCAGTATTCCTACGGGTTCAACTACTACGGCACCGTCGGCTCCAACCGCGATGAGTTCGTGGTGGTGCGCAAGATGCACAACGTCGACTGGCTCGACGGCGAAGGCAATGACACTGTTCAGGAGGCTGTAAAATGAAAATCCGTTCCCAAGTCGGCATGGTGCTGAACCTGGACAAGTGCATTGGTTGCCACACCTGTTCAGTCACCTGCAAGAACGTCTGGACCAGCCGCGAAGGCATGGAATACGCCTGGTTCAACAACGTCGAGACCAAGCCTGGTATCGGCTACCCGAAAGAGTGGGAGAACCAGGACAAGTGGAAGGGCGGCTGGATGCGCGACAGCTCCGGCAAGATCCGCCCGAAGATCGGTGGCCGTTTCCGGGTGCTGGCGAACATCTTCGCCAACCCCGATCTGCCCCAGATCGACGACTACTACGAGCCGTTCGATTTCGACTACCAGCATCTGCACACCGCAGGCGACAGCAAGCATCAGCCGGTGGCTCGGCCACGCTCGCTGATTTCCGGCCAGCGCATGCAGAAAATCGAGTGGGGCCCGAACTGGGAAGAGATCCTCGGTACCGAGTTCGCCAAGCGCCGCAAGGACAAGAACTTTGACCAGGTGCAGGCGGATATCTACGGCCAGTTCGAGAACACCTTCATGATGTACCTGCCGCGCCTGTGCGAGCACTGCCTGAACCCGGCGTGCGTGGCCAGCTGCCCGAGCGGTGCCATCTACAAGCGTGAGGAAGACGGCATTGTTCTGATCGACCAGGACAAGTGCCGTGGCTGGCGGATGTGTGTCTCCGGCTGCCCGTACAAGAAGATCTACTTCAACTGGAAAACCGGCAAGTCCGAGAAGTGCATCTTCTGCTACCCGCGCATCGAAGCCGGCATGCCCACCGTGTGTTCCGAGACCTGCGTGGGCCGGATCCGCTACCTGGGCGTGCTGCTGTACGACGCCGACCGCATCGAAGAAGTGGCCAGCGCCCCGGGTGAGCACGAACTGTATGAGAAGCAGCTGGAAATCTTCCTGGACCCGTTCGACCCGAAAGTGATCGAGCAGGCGAAGAAAGACGGCATCCCGATGAACGTGATCGAAGCCGCCCAGCAGAGCCCGGTCTACAAGATGGCGGTGGACTGGAAACTGGCACTGCCGCTGCACCCGGAATACCGGACCCTGCCGATGGTGTGGTACGTGCCGCCCCTGAGCCCGATCCAGTCTGCCGCCGAGGCGGGCAAGATCGAGTTTGATGGTGTACTGCCGAAGATCGAGAGCCTGCGGATCCCGGTGAAGTACCTGGCCAACCTGCTCACCGCTGGCGATGAGAAACCCATCGTGCGGGCCCTCAAGCGGATCATGGCGATGCGCCTGTACAAGCGTGCCGAGACCGTGGAAGGCAAAGAAGATCTGCGTGCTCTGGAAGAGTGTGGCCTGACCAAGGCCCAGGCGGACGAAATGTACCGCTACCTGGCCATCGCCAACTACGAGGATCGCTTCGTGATTCCCACCAGCCACCGCGAGCTGGCGAAGGAAGCCTTCCCGGATGCCACCGCCCACGGCGAGCGTAACGGCTGCGGCTTCAGCTTTGGCGACGGCTGCAACGGCGACAGCAAATTCAACATGTTCGGTGGCCGCAAGCAGACCACCAGCATAGTTCAGAAGCTGGCGACCGTGAAGCAGGTCGACCCGAAACAGCTGCAGGAATGAGGAGGCCGACATGCAACTGCTGAAAGTACTGGCACGGGTGCTCGAATACCCGAACGAAGAACTCCAGGCCTCCAAAGATGCGCTCACCGCGGCTGTCCTTGAGGACAGCCGGCTGCCCCGGCAGAACAAGGAGCAACTGTTGCGCTGTCTCGACAGGCTTTGCAGCGGCGATCTTCTGGATCTGCAGGAAGCCTACGTGGGCACCTTCGACAAAGGCAGGGCCACCTCCCTGCTGCTGTTCGAACACGTGCACGGCGAATCCCGCGATCGCGGCCAGGCCATGGTGGACCTGATGGAGGAATACCGCAGCAACGGGCTGGAAATCGACGCCCGGGAGCTGCCGGACTACCTGCCGCTGTTCCTGGAATACCTTTCCACCCGCCCCTGGGAGGAGGTCCAGAACTGGCTGGAGGATATCCACCACATCCTGGGCCTGCTGGGCGAGCGCCTGTACCAGCGGGAGAGCTTCTACCACGTGGTGATGGACTCCCTGCTGGTGCTGTCCGGCCGCAAAGCCAACCGCCAGGAGCTGGCGCAGATTGTGGCAGCGGAAGAGCGTGATGACACCCCGGAAGCCCTGGACAAGGTCTGGGAAGAGGAAATGGTGAAGTTTGTTGATGATCAGGGCAGTTCCTGCAGCACCGGCAGCGTGGTTGGCCAGCGTCGCCGGGAGCTGGAGCAGACCCAGACCATTCACCTGAGCGATCAGCTGATGACGGACGCAACGCCCCGTCAGGCAGGACGCGCCTGAGGGCGCAGGAGGAAACGGAAATGATGTCCTATCTGAACACACTACTTTTCGGGGTTTATCCCTACATTGCCATCGCCGTACTGGTGATTGGCACCTGGGCCCGCTACGACCAGGGACAGTTTACCTGGAAGGCCCACTCCAGCCAGATGCTGCGCAAGAAGAACATGGTGATGGCCAGCGTGCTGTTCCATGTGGGCGTACTGGTGATCTTCTTCGGCCACCTGGTGGGCCTGCTGACACCGCACGCGTTCTATGAGCCGTTCATGACCCCGGGCACCAAGCAGGTCATGGCCATCGTGGTCGGCGGCATTGCCGGCGTCATGGCCATCATCGGTGGCGGCATGCTCGCCTGGCGCCGGCTGACCGACCCGCGCATCAAGGCCAGCAGCACCTTTGCCGACAACATGATCATCGTCATCCTGGTGGTTCAGCTGGCGCTTGGCCTGCTGACCATCCTGCCCACCCTGGGGCACCTGGACGGCAGCACCATGCTCAAGTTCTCGGCCTGGGCCCAGGGCATTGTCACCCTCCAGGGCGGCGTGGCCGGCTACATTGCCGACGTGCACTGGATCTACAAGACCCACATCTTCCTGGGCCTGACCATCTTCGTGCTGTTCCCGTTCACTCGACTGGTGCACATGTTGAGTGTGCCAGTGGAGTATGTCGGGCGGAGGTACCAGGTGGTTCGCAAGCGCGCTTAGGAAATAGATACCCTCGCCCCCTCTCCCCTAGCCCCTCTCCCGCGAGGGGAGAGGGGAAGTACACCGAGTACGGGTCGGACTTTAGGTGTCGGCTGTGTAGCCCCCGCTCCCGCGAGGGGAGTGGGGAAGTACACCGAGTACGCGTCTGATTTTAAGAGCAGGCCGTGTAGCCCCCCTCTCCCCTCGCGGGAGAGGGGCCGGGGGAGAGGGGGAAGTGACCATATTTAAGGAGATTCGCACTATGCAACTCATCCCCGTCGGCGACGCCGAAAAACCCAGAAACCAGTTCCCGCCGGTCTATGTGGGTGACACCCTCATCAGCGAAGACGACATCGCCCGGGAAATGCAGCACCACCCGGCCGAAGAAGTCGCCGAAGCCTGGCACGAAGCCGCCCGCAGCCTCGTGATCCGAGAGCTGCTGCTGCAACAGGCAGAGCGCCTGGGCCTGCAGGATGTGGCCGACGAAGAAGACCGCATCGCCCGCGTGCTGGAGCTGGCGCTCAACGTTCCGGACCCCACCGAGCAGGACTGCGAGCGCTTCTACCACGCCAACCCGGCCCGCTTTCGCAGCCCCACGCTCATGGCCGTCAGCCACATCCTGCTCGCTGCTGCCCCAGACGACGTTCAGGAACGCATCCGCCAGGAAGAGGCCGGCCACCAGTTGCTGACCTCGCTGATGGAAGGCCGCTCCCGGTTCGCCGACCTGGCCAAACAATACTCCGCCTGCGAATCCCGCCACCAGGGGGGAAGCCTCGGCCAGATCAGCAAAGGCCAGACCGTCGACGAATTCGAACGCCCGGTCCTTGCGTTGCAGGAAGGCCTCAACCCGGAACTGATCGAAACCCGCTACGGGTGGCACATCGTCCGCGTGGACCAACGCATTGATGGTGAGCAACTCCCGTACGAGCACGTGAAACCCCAGATCCGGCAATACCTGAGCGAAAGCGTCACCCGCCGTGCGTTCCGGCAGTATCTGCAGGTGTTGGCTGCGGAAACCGGTGTGGAAGGTGTCGATCTGGAGCTGCCAGACTCGCCGTTAATGCAGTAGGAAAGCGCGCTACCAAATTCCGGAGGCTGGTGGGGATCTCCTGTCCAAAACTGTCTGCAGCCATGGATGGCTGCAGTCAAGCGCCACATGGGTGAGGCCGAGCGCTTATGAAGCGAAGCTTCATGCGACAGCCGAACGACCGCAATCTGCGATTGCGGGCTGGACCCCGGAGGCGTGCCGCAAGGAGCGAGTTTTGGGAAGCGATACCAGCCGCCAACCTGTGCTCTTCAGTCAATCCGCCAAGACCAAGCCCCAATAGGAACCCATTGAACTCAAATTAGTTGGCAACAAAACACATTGAGCTAGATCAATTACTCCCGAATAATCCCCCAACTACCCCCATGGGGGGAGCGCTTTCCACCCGGTATCCCTCTACTATTTAAAACATGATTTCGAATGCATGAATATGCAGAGAGGATACGCCATGGCACTCACCCAAACCGCCGAAACCCGCTACACAAAACCGGTCCTGGTCGCCGTCAACAAACCCTTCGACGATGAGGACGGCCTGCAGGCCCTGCGCAGCCATCCGCTGTTCCGGACCCTGTCCGGCAAAGACGTGCAGCACCTGGTGCAGCAATCCCGACGCATCCGGTTGGGGCATCACCAGCTCCTGTACCGCCAGGACATGCTGGCGCACCATTTCTTCTTTGTGATTTCCGGTCGCCTGCGCCTGTACCGGCTGGATGCATGCGGCATCGACCGCACCCTCGACAGCATTGCCCCCGGCGACTGCTTTGCCGAAGTCATGATCTACGCCGACCCGCCCCGGTACGCCTGTTACGCCGAAGCCCTGAAGTCCAGCGAAGTGCTGATGATTCCGGTGAAAGCCTACCAGGACCTCCTGGAGAGCAACCCGTCATACGCCCAGGCCGCCCTGAGACATTACGCCAAGCGCGCGGTTTCCCGATTCCATGACCTGGAAATCATGACCGTTCAGAGCGCCCGGGATCGGTTGATCCGCTACCTGATCGACCTGCTGCCAAACGGCGCCGAGGAAGGCGGCGAAGTGGAACTGCCACTGCCCAAATGCCTGGTGGCGTCCCGCCTGGCGATGCAGCCGGAAACCTTCTCCCGGATCCTGGCGGACCTGAAAGCCAACGGCCTGGTGCGGGTGAACCGCAGCCGATTGTTCATTTCCGACCCACAGCGACTGATCGACATCAGCCAGTCATAAACCACGTGCAAGCCTCCAGGCTTTTCGGGAAGGAGGACCAGTGACAGCCAGAAAGCAACGACCACTGATCTACTCATGCTCCGGCTGCTCCGATGTGGCGCAGCTGGCCAACAACGCGGCGGTGGCGCTCGACCATGCCGGGGAATTCGAGATGTCCTGCATCTCCGGTGTTGGCGGCAAGGTAGCGCCGCTGGTGAAGACCGCCCGCTCCGGCCGGCCCATCACCGTGATTGACGGCTGCCCGCTGCACTGCGCCAGGGCCTGCCTCGAGAACATCGGTGTGCAGCCGGACGATCATGTCCGGCTCTACGACTACGGATTCAAGAAACATTACGGGCAAAGCTACGGTGCCGAAGCCGTGGCAGAGGTGTGTGAGGAAGTCCGTAACCGCTCCCGTCAACTCATTGCCCGCCAGGCCTGATCGGCCACGGCCCGACATCGTCAAGGATTTACAACCATGATCAGCAGTTATCAAGACCTTATCCAGGCTTCGCGCAGCCAGCAGGAAGCCCAGCGCCTGCTCTACGTCTTCTGCCGGGCCGAGTTGCCCGACGAAGCCTCCGAAGAGGAAAAAGCCGCGTTCGAGCGCGGCGAGGGCGGCGCCCTCACGCCGGTGATCTGCGTCGACAAGACCCCGGACGAGGCACCGGACTTTGGGGCGCTGGTGGAAGAGTCCCGGGCCACCGGCCAGTCCTGGGATGTGGTGTTTATTGCCGCCATGTCCGGCCGCGGCGGCATGGCGCCATCTACAGACGAAGCGCAGCAACCCCTGACCATGATGGTGGAGTCCATTCGCCTCGGACACATCGGCAACTACCTGCCACTCGACATCGAGGGTAATGCGGTCAGCCTGGGCTGACGGCCATCTATCACTACTGTCTATCACCACAGTCAGCCCCGGGTATGCATAAAGAGGTATTTGATTTCCCTCTGGTTTGTCTAGGCTTGGCAGTGTGCGTTCAAGCGTTTTGGAGCCCCCAGTGACCGTATTTCCCCGCTTGGTAGTTCTGTTGATCCTGTCGCTTATGGCCGGCGGCCTGGGCGCCGCGCCCGTTGGCGAGTACCAGCCGGTCGCCGCCAGGCAGGTGGTGCAGAAGGCCATGCCGTCCGTGACCGACGTGAGTCCGCGGGAAGGCAATCGCGCCATCCAGGAACTCTATGCCGGTGAGGAGTTGGTCGGCTACGCCTACCAGAGTCTCGACTTTGTGCAGACTCCGGCCTATTCCGGCAAGCCCCTGAACATTCTGGTGATTCTGGATACCAGCGGGGAAATCGTGACCAGTCAGGTGATCGAGCATCACGAGCCGATCCTGCTGGTGGGCATCCCTGAAGCCAAGCTGCATCAGTTCACCGACCAGTACGTGGGGCTGAAGGCGGACCAGCGGGTGACGGTAGGTGGCACCTCCACCGAACACAAGGTGGCTGTGGATGGTCTGTCCGGGGCTACCGTCACCGTCATGGTGGTCAACGAAGTCATCATGAAGTCCGCCCACCGCGTGGCCGCCGAGCTGGGGCTGGTTGAAAGCCTGAGCGAGACCCGCCCGCCCGCAGCCAACATTGAGACCGGCGATTTCCAGCAGAAAAGCTGGCAGACCCTGCTGGGCGAGGGTTCAGTGCGGCGCCTGGAACTGACCCGTGGCCAAGTGGACGACGCCTTCAAGGGAACCGCCGCCGAGGGTGTGGATGTAGCGCCAGCGGCGCAGCGCGATGAGCCCCTGATCGACCTCTACACCGCCTATCTGGATGTGCCCACCATCGGCCGCAACCTGCTCGGGGAGAATCAGTTCCAGTGGCTGACCGGCGAACTGAAAGAAGGCGAGCACGCCATTGCGGTGATGGCCAACGGTGAGTATTCCTTCAAGGGCTCGGGGTACGTTCGTGGCGGCATCTTCGATCGGGTCCAGATCCGCCAGTTCGGCGACACCTTCAACTTCCGCGACCTGGATTTCTACAGGCTCAGCGATGTGTACGCCGAGGGCATGCCGGAATTCAGTGAGATGGCGATTTTCATTATCCGCCAGCAGTACAACTTTGATCCTGGCACCGAGTGGACCCTGGAGCTGACGGTCAAGCGCCAGACCGGTCCGCTCGACAGCGAATTCCAGGTGTTCCCGCTGACGTACCAGTTGCCGGAGCAGTACTACACCCGCCCCGAACCGGTCATGACCGAAGAGGACATGCTGGCGGACCAGCCCATGTGGGTGCAGGTGTGGTACCAGCGCGAATTCCAGATTGCGGTGCTGGGTATGGGTATCGGCGTGCTGCTCTTCATCCTGTTTTTCCAGGACTGGCTGGTGAAAAAGCCGAAGATCATGCGCTGGATCCGCCACGCCTTCCTGACTTACACCCTGTTTTTCATCGGCTGGTATGCCATGGGGCAGCTGTCCATCGTCAACGTGCTGACCTTCGTTAACAGCCTGATCAGCGGCTTCAGCTGGAACACCTTCCTGATTGACCCGGTAATCTTCATTCTCTGGGCCGTTGTTGCCGGCATCATCCTGTTGTGGGGGCGGGCGGTGTACTGCGGCTGGCTGTGCCCGTTCGGGGCGCTGCAGGAACTGCTGAACGAAATTGCCCGCAAGCTCAAAGTGCCCCAGTACACCGTGCCGTTTGCCATTCACGAGCGGCTGTGGGCCATCAAGTACATCATCCTGCTGATGCTGTTCGGGGTGTCGCTGGACTCCATGGCCACCGCCGAGCGCCTGGCCGAGGTGGAGCCGTTCAAGACCGCCATCACCCTGAAGTTTGACCGCAGCTGGCCCTTTGTCACTTACGCGGTGCTGCTGCTGGTGGTCAACCTTTTTACCCGCAAGGTGTTCTGCCGGTACATGTGCCCACTGGGCGCAGCGCTCGCACTGCCTAGCAAGCTGCGGGTGTTCGACTGGCTCAAGCGGCGCAAGGAATGTGGCAACCCGTGCCGGCTGTGTGATCACGAGTGTGAAGTCCAGGCCATTCACCCGGACGGGCACATCAACTACATGGAGTGCCATTACTGCCTGGACTGCCAGATGACCTATTTCGATGACCACAAGTGCCCGCCACTGATCGTCAAGCGACGCGGCAAGCGCCGTGGCCATAACGCACCCGGCCATCCGGAGGAGATTCCGGTGGTGCAGGTGACGTGAGCAGTCCAACAAAAAGAAAGTATGAGAAGTAAAACCGCCATTACCAACAGATGGAGTTGGATGTTATGAAAAAGAAAGATGATCTGATCAAGGGCTCACCGGCGCTTCCGGAAAGTGGCCAGAGTCGTCGCCGCTTCATGGGCGCTGCTGCTCTGGCTGGTGTTGCGGGAGCAACCGGCCTGGGCACCGCCGTGATGTCCCGGGAAGCCTTCGCGGCTGCTGCCGAGGAAGCCCGTAACAACTGGCTGATCCACCCCGGCGAACTGGATGAATACTACGGCTTCTGGAGTGGTGGCCATTCCGGTGAGGTGCGGGTACTCGGGGTTCCCTCCATGCGCGAGCTGATGCGGATTCCGGTGTTCAACGTGGACTCCGCCACCGGCTGGGGACTCACCAACGAGAGCAAGGAGATCCTGGGTGACAGCAGCCGTTTCTCCAACGGCGACACCCACCACCCGCATATCTCCATGACCGACGGTCGTTACGATGGCAAGTACCTGTTCATCAACGACAAGGCCAACACCCGCGTGGCCCGGATCCGTCTGGACATCATGAAGTGTGACAAGATCACCACCATCCCCAACGTTCAGGCCATTCACGGCCTGCGCCTGCAGAAGGTGCCGAAAACCAAGTACGTGTTCTGCAACGCCGAGTACGTGATTCCGCACCCCAACGATGGCAGCGACACCAGCCTCGAGAACAGCTTTACCATGTTCAACGCGGTGGACGCGGAAACCATGGAGGTGGCGTTCCAGGTGATTGTGGATGGCAACCTCGACAACACCGATGCCGACTACACCGGCAAGTATGCCTGTGCCACCTGCTACAACTCCGAGAAGGCGCTGGATCTGGCTGGCACCATGCGCAACGATCGCGATTGGGCAGTGGTGTTCAATATTGCGCGTATCGAGCAGGCGGTGAAGAACGGGAACTACAAGACCCTTGGCGATTCCAAGGTGCCGGTTCTGGACGGTCGGGCAGGCTCGGAGCTTACCCGCTACATTCCTGTGCCGAAGAACCCCCACGGCCTGAACACCTCTCCTGACGGCAAGTACTTCATTGCCAATGGCAAGCTGTCCCCCACCGTGTCGATCATTGCCATCGACAAGCTGGACGACCTGTTTGATAACAAGATCGAGCCGCGTGATGCGGTGGTGGCCGAGCCGGAGCTGGGCCTGGGGCCGCTGCACACCACCTTCGATGGCCGTGGCAACGCCTACACCACGCTGTTTATCGACAGCCAGGTGGCGAAGTGGAACATCGCCGATGCCATTCGCAACTACAACGGCGAGAAGGTGGATTACATCCGCCAGAAGCTGGACGTGCACTACCAGCCGGGCCATAACCATGCTTCGTTGACCGAGTCACGGGACGCGGACGGCAAGTGGCTGGTGGTTCTGTCGAAGTTCTCGAAGGACCGGTTCCTGCCGGTTGGCCCGCTGCATGCGGAGAACGACCAGTTGATCGACATCTCCGGCGAGGAGATGAAGCTGGTGCACGACGGCCCAACGTTCGCCGAGCCCCATGACTGCATCCTGGTACGTCGCGACCAGATCAAGACGAAGAAGATCTACACCCGTGATGATCCGTTCTTTGCTTCGGCGCGGGCCCAGGCCGAGAAGGATGGCGTTACCCTGGAGGCCGATAACAAGGTGATCCGTGACGGCAACAAGGTGCGCGTTTACATGACGTCTATCGCGCCGCAGTACGGGATGACCGAGTTCAAGGTGAAGCAGGGCGATGAGGTGACGGTTTATGTGACCAACCTGGACACCATCGAGGACGTGACCCACGGTTTCTGTATGGTGAACCACGGTGTGAGCATGGAGATCAGTCCGCAGCAAACGTCCTCGGTGACCTTCAAGGCGGATCGCCCGGGGGTTCACTGGTACTACTGCAACTGGTTCTGTCATGCGCTGCATATGGAGATGCGCGGGCGCATGATTGTCGAAAAAGCCTGATCCATGGAGGTTGTTGCCGGGGCCCGGTGCTTGGGCCCTGGCAAGCCTTCTGGGTTGGGTGCGGCAAACCGATGGAAGAGGGCTTTCCGAAACACGCCCGCAAGTACTTCCCTGTAGGGCTCGGATCGGGCCATCCATGGCCCTCTACGGTTTCGGAAAGCCCTGTTCCATCGATTTGCTCGAAGCATGGTGCAGTCCTTTAATTTCCTTTTTTGAGAAACGTTGATGTATCGAAATCTGCGTTATGGAGTGGCCCTGACAGTCGCTCTGTTATCGCTGACCGCGCAAGCGGACCTGCAGGCAAAGCTGGATGCCCTCGATCCGGGGGCGTCGTTCGAGCTCCCCGCTGAGCAGCTTTCTCCACTGGTTATCCGGGTGGCTGACGTATCTGTGTCCTGCCAGGCCGGGACTGTGATTGATGGTGGCGGGCAGGGGAATGCCGTGGAGATTCAGGCGGCGGGGGTGACGTTTTCCGGGTGTGAGGTGCGCAACTGGGGCGGCGATCTGAACGGGCTGGATGCCGGGATTTTTGTGGCGCGGGAGGCCGGTGGGGCGGTGGTTGAGAACAACCGGCTACAGGGGCCCGCATTCGGGATCTGGCTGGATGCGACGCCGGAGGTCACCGTCCGCAACAATCGTATTCGCGGGGATGCGTCGATTCGCTCCCAGGATCGGGGCAACGGGATTCATCTGTTCAACACCACCGGGGCGCTGATCGAGGGCAATGACATCAGCCAGACCCGGGACGCAATCTACATCGAGACCGCCAATAACAACACGATCCGGGGCAATGAAATGTCGGATCTGCGTTATGGCATTCACTACATGTACTCCATGAACAACCTGCTGGAGGGCAATGTGACCCGTCGCACCCGCACTGGCTACGCGCTGATGCAGAGCAAGCGTTTGCGGGTAATCAATAACCGGTCGGTGAACGACGCCAATTACGGCATTCTGATGAATTTCATCACCCAGTCCGAGGTGCGGGGCAATGTAGTGACCGGGGTGTCCCAGGGTCGGTCGGCAGGGGTGGCCATTGAGGGAGCCGAGGGCAAGGCGGTGTTTATCTATAACTCCCTTTACAACACGTTCGAGGGCAATGTGTTTGCCGACAGCGACATTGGCATTCACCTCACGGCCGGTTCGGAGGACAACGAGGTGTTTGGTAATGCCTTTGTGAACAATCAGCGCCAGGTGAAGTATGTGGCCACCCGGACCCAGGACTGGTCAAAAGGCGATCGGGGCAATTTCTGGAGTGATTACCTGGGCTGGGACCGGAACCAGGACGGGGTTGGTGATGTGCCCTACGAGCCTAACGACAACGTCGACCGGCTGTTGTGGAAATACCCGGAAGCCCGGGTGCTCATGTTCAGCCCGGCGGTGGATACCCTGCGCTGGGTGCAGGATGCCTTTCCGGTGGTCAAGTCCGCCGGTGTCGTCGATTCCCACCCCCTGATGCGGCTGCCCGCAGTGCTTCAAACGGAGATCCGATGAGCTGCTTTCAACTGGACAATGTCAGTTACCGGTATGACAAGAGCCCTGTGCTCAGGGGCATCGATCTGACGCTTGAGCCCGGCGAGATTCTGGGACTGTTCGGCCACAACGGCGCGGGCAAGACCACTTCGATCAAGCTGATCCTTGGCCTGATGGCGCCCGAGCAGGGAACGGTGTCGGTGCTGGGTGGCCAGGCCGGCGATCCGCAGGTTAGCCAGCATATTGGGTATCTGCCGGAAAATGTGATGTTCTACCCGCAGCTCACGGGCCGCGAGATTCTGAGTCACTTTGCCCGTCTCAAGGGGGCCGATCTGCGACAGGTACCGGACCTGCTGGAGCAGGTGGGGCTGAGTGATGCCATGGATGCCCGTACCAGGACTTATTCCAAGGGCATGCGCCAGCGTCTGGGGCTGGCCCAGGCACTGCTGGGTAAACCCCGGCTGTTGATGCTGGATGAGCCCACCGTGGGGCTCGACCCGGTGGCAACGGCGGATCTGTACAGGTTGCTGAGGACCCTTCGGGACGAGGGCACCGGCATTGTGCTCTGTTCCCATGTTCTGCCCGGTGTGGAGCCCTATATTGATCGGGCGGCTATCCTAACCGGCGGCGCCCTGCAGGCGGCCGGTGATCTGACCGCCCTCCGGCGCCAGGCGAGCATGCCGGTGACTCTTTCACTGGAGCCGGCCCATGGGCTCTCTGCGCTGGAGAGGGCTATTGACCGGGCCGGTCGCTTCAACGGCGTGATGGTCAAGGCGGATAACGGTCGTCTGCGGGTGGATGTTCAGCCCCGGGAAAAAATGCCCCTGCTGCAGGCGCTTTTCACTTCTGGCGAGCTGGCCGATGTGAGTATTCATCAACCCAGCCTTGAGGATATCTACGTGCACTTCATCGGCTGCGGCGGTCTGGCTCACCGGGGAGGCAAGTCATGAACAGTATCTGGACCATCGCCCGCAAGGAACTCAGCGACAGCCTGCGCAACCGCTGGCTGGTGGCCATAGCGCTGGTGTTTGCCACCCTGGCCCTGGGCATTGCCTGGTTTGGCGCTGCCGCTTCGGGGCAGGTGGGCTATGCCTCCACGCCCGCCACCATTGCCAGTCTGGCGAGCCTGGGCATCTTCCTGATTCCGTTGATCGCACTGCTGCTGGCGTACGATGCCATTGTGGGCGAGGAAGAGGGCGGCACCCTGCTGCTGTTGCTGACTTACCCGCTGAGCCGGAGCCAGCTTTTGCTGGGCAAATTCCTGGGCCACGGCCTGACCCTGGCCCTGGCCACGCTGATTGGATTTGGTGTGGCGGGTGTCGCTATTGCGCTGCTGGTGGAAGACGTGGTCGTCACCAGCCTGATGGCGGCCATGCTCAGGTTCATAGCCTCCACCGTGTTGCTCGGCTGGGGATTCATCGCGCTGGCCTACGTGATCAGCGTCCGGGTCAGTGAAAAGCCGGTAGCGGCAGGACTGGCTCTGGCCATCTGGTTTTTCTTCGTGCTGATCTTCGACCTGCTCCTGCTGGGCACTTTGGTGGCCAGCGAAGGACAGTTCAGCGCCGAACTGCTGCCCTGGCTGCTGATGCTCAATCCCACCGACATCTACCGCCTGCTCAACATCGTGGCCTTCGGCGACAGCGGCCAGTTGACCGGCGTGCTCAGCCTGGGAACCGACCTTCCCGTCGGCGCCGCCGGCTTATGGATTGGCCTGGTGCTCTGGTTTGTCGTGCCACTGGCTGGTGCTCTCGCACTTTTCCGAAACCGCCGTATCTGAACGGAGTAAACCCGATGCAGCGAACCAGATTGAACTGGCTCCTCGCCAGCCTTGCCGCTCTCACACTGACCGCCTGCTCAGGCGCGGAGGAGCAGCCTGCGGCAAAACCCGACCCGGTGCACTTCGAAAGCGGTGACGAATGCCACGTGTGCGGCATGCTTATCGAAGGCTTCCCCGGCCCCAAGGGCCAGGCCATTACCGAAAAGAACCAGCAGGTCCGTAAATTCTGCTCCACCCGCGACATGTTCGCCTGGGTGCTGCAGCCGGAGAACGTCAACCGGGCGCATACCCTGTACGTGCACGACATGGCCCAGACCGACTGGCAGAACCCGAACGACACGGCACTGATCAATGCCCGGGAGGCTTTCTATGTCGTAGGCTCCAGTCGTGACGGTGCCATGGGGCCGACTCTGGCGTCCTTCGCCAGCAAGTCCGATGCCGAAGGTTTTGCCAATGACCACGGTGGCAGGGTTTTGGCCTTCAACCAGGTCACAATGGAGGATCTGACCACCGGCATGGGCATGCACAGCAAAGCTGGAATGGACCACCAGTAAATTCGGATGGGAGTGTTGTTTCTGGTTAGCTGATAGATAGAAGAGACTATAACTGCCAAATCGGATGAGCGCGTGTGGAGCGGGTTTCCAAAACTGTGCGGAGCCATGGATGGCGGAGCCCAAGCGTCACAGGGATGTGCCGCAAGGAGCGTGTTTTGGAAACCCGCTCCACATGTGCTCCACTCCAGAAATGAAAGGCTAGGGACAGAGAAGCGACTAAAGTCAGCCGCCGGTCATATTCATAAACCGAAGAATCTGCACATCCCCATTGCTGGAGAAATGATGCCGCTCCGGCTTCAGATCCATGGCATTGATGATGGTTTCCCGCAACTTTCCGTCAGATTCGGGGTGGCCCCGAAGCACACGTCGCAGATCCACCGAATGCTCATTGCCCAGGCAAAGCAGCAGCCGGCCTTCGACGGTTACCCGCACCCGGTTGCAGGTGGAGCAGAAGTTATGGGAATGGGGTGAAATGAAACCGACCCGGGTCTTGCTGTCTTCCATCCGGTAGTAACGGGCAGGGCCGCCGGAATCCTCGGTTGCCGGCACCAGGTCATGGTGCTTGCGGATGATGTTTCGCACCTCCTCGCTGGTGCACAGGGCCAGACCCCGATCGTGTTCGGAGATTTCACCCAGGGGCATTTCTTCGATAAACGTGATGTCCACCTGCTTCTTCCGGGCGAACTCCACCAGCTCCGGCACCTCTTCATCGTTGCGGCCTTTCATCACCACGGTATTGATCTTGATGCCGCGGAAGCCCGCCTCCCGGGCGGCATCAATACCGTCCAGAACCTGGGACAGCCTGCCGGTACGGGTAATATCGTGGAATTTGTCGGCGTCCAGGGAATCCAGGCTGATGTTCAGCCGGTGCATGCCCGCCTTGCGCAGCGGCTCGGCCATGGTGGTCAACTGGCTGCCGTTGGTGGTCATGGCGAAATCGCGTAGACCGTAGGTGCCGATTTCCTTGACCAGTTCGAGAATGTCCTTGCGCACCAGGGGCTCGCCACCGGTCAGACGGATCTTCTCGGTACCCAGGTCAACAAAATTGCGGGCCACACGGGCGATTTCTTCCAGAGTCAGCACTTGCTGACGGGGCAGGAAGGTCATGTCTTCGGCCATGCAGTAGACGCAGCGGAAATCACAGCGGTCGGTTACGGACAGACGTACATAGTTGACGGTGCGGCCAAAACGGTCTGTCAGCTTGGTTCGGGGCATCGGGATGATCCTGTAGTACTGCTTATTTTTTACACCAATTATAGGCCAAGTATTGCAGATTGGATCAAGGATTCCGATACCCCGGGGTAGGTAACTCCCGTGTTCGGGCGTGGGTAGGAAGTGCCGGGCCGTCCATGGCCCGGTCGTGATCAGTGAGTGAATCCCTTGGCTCAGGCGGATTCCGTTGCGGTGGCAGGATCCTCTGGCGTGCCAAGCGCCGGTGCCATGGTGGGGAAGAACAACGCCTTCACCACCTGCCAGGCCACCGCGAGCGCGCCAACGATGAACACCACGTCGCCAATGGTCCGGATCCAGCGCAGGAACTGCAGAATGTCAGACTGCATGAAGGCCTCGCTGCGGGCGTACCAGAGACCTTCGCTGGCGCTGGCGGCGAACTGGATCAGGCCCACCGGCAGCAGGCTGGTGAACAGCATCAGCACCAGGCCACCGTTCAGCCACCAGAAGCCGACTTTCATCAGTCGCTCGTCGAACACCAGGCCTGGCCGGATGTAGCGGAGCACCAGCAGGGTGAAGCCCAGGGCGAGGAAGCCGTACACCCCGAACAGGGCAGCATGGGCGTGGGTGGGTGTGGTGTTCAGGCCCTGCACGTAGTAGAGCGCAATGGGTGGGTTGATCATGAAGCCCAGCACCCCGGCGCCCAGCATGTTCCAGAAGGCAACGCCCACGAAGAACAGCAGCGGCCAGCGCACGTTTTCCATCCAGGGCGCACGGCTCTTCAGGCGCCAGTTCTCCCAGGCCTCGTAGCCGAGCACAATCAGCGGAACCACCTCGAGTGCGCTGAAGGTGGCGCCCACTGCCATCACCGGCGTAGTGGTGCCGCTGAAGTACAGGTGGTGGAAGGTGCCGGGCACGCCGCCGAGCATGAACAGGCTGGCGGACGCCAGGCTGGCCGAGGTGGCCACTGTGCGGGATACCAGGCCCATGCTGCAGAAGATGAATGCCAGGGCAGTGGTGGCAAACACCTCGAAGAAGCCTTCCACCCACAGGTGGACAATCCACCAGCGCCAGTACTCCATCACCGACAGATGGGTACGCTCGCCGTAGAAGAAGCCGGCGCCATAGAACAGGCCGATGGCCACGACGCTCGCAGTCAGCAACGCCAGCAGGTTTTTGTCGCCGCCGGGTGTGCGCAGGGCGGGCACAATGCCGCGAAGCATCAGTACCAGCCAGAAGGCGATGCCCAGGAACTTGCCAATCTGCCAGATGCGGCCAAGGTCCACGAACTCGTAACCCTGATGGCCCAGCCAGAAGTTGAGATTCGCGGGCATGATCTGCGCGATGGCCAGATAGTTGCCGACGAACGAGCCAACCACCACGGCAACCAGCGCCCAGAACAGGATGTCGACACCCAGCTTCTGGAATTTCGGGTCCTTGCCGCCGTTAATGATGGGAGCCAGGAACAGGCCGGCAGCCAGGAAGCCGGTGGCAATCCAGAACAGCGCCGACTGGATGTGCCAGGTGCGGACCAGCGAGTAGGGGAACCACTCGGATACGTTGATGCCGTAGAAACTCTGGCCTTCCACTGTGTAGTGGGCGGTAAAGCCGCCGAGCATAACCTGGAAGGTGAACAGGCCCACCACCAGCAGCAGGTATTTTCCGAGCGCCTTCTGGGAGGGCGTGAGGGCAACGTTGGTGAGGGGATCCTTGATGGGCGCCTCGGGCTCCTCTTCGTCGTGCTTGCGCAGGAACGCCCAGGCCCAGACCAGTCCGCCAATACCGGCGATGAGCAGAACCACGCTGACAATCGACCAGATGATATTCTCCGCGGTCGGTTTGTTATCGATCAGCGGTTCGTGGGGCCAGTTGTTGGTGTAGGTGACATTACTGTCCGGACGTTCGGTGGCGGCGGCCCAGGCGGTCCAGAAGAAGAACTCGGTCATCCGCTCCCGGCGCTCCGGGTCTGGCAGGGTATTCTCCTTCATGGCGTAATTCTCGCGCGTGGACTGCAGCGCCGGGTCGCCACCGAAGAGGCTGTGGTAGTAGGCAGCGGTCTGTGCCATGGCTTCCGCACGACGCTCCGATAGCACGACGGTGTCCCGCGCGCTGTCGTAAGTGTTGGTGCGGTAGGCTTCCTTCAACTGGTACTGCAGGGCGTTCTGTTGCTGGCCGTTCAGAGAGGCGTAAGGCGCGCCGTATTCCTCCTGCGCCGCGATCTCAAGCCAGTTTACCAGTTCCCGGTGCAGCCAGTCGGCGGTCCAGTCCGGGGCCTGGTAGGCGCCGTGGCCCCAGATGGAGCCCAACTGCATGCCACCAACCGACTGCCAGGCGGTCTGGCCGTCCAGGATGCTGTCTTCGGTCATCAGCAGGGTGCCGTCGGCCGTCTCGACCCGATCCGGAATCGGGGGCGCTTCCCGATACACTTCGGTGCCGAAATAGCCGAGCAGTCCGAAGGTGATGGCCAGAACCGAGATCAGTATCCACCAGAGTCTGCGATAGTCAGCCATGATGAGCGCCCTCCGCTTGCCCGCCCACGCGGTTGAACAGCACGTTATTTTCAAGATGGATGTGGTTCACGAGATCGTTCTCCAGGGTGGCCAGGCCCCGGTAGAGGGTCTGCCAGGTGTTACAGGCCCCGTCCGGCAGGGCAAGGTGGTTGGTAAGGCGGTGGACGCCGGCCAGGGCCAGGCCGTGGTCGTCGTGTTCACGACGCATCACGGAAATGGGCGCGGCGGCCATGCCATTCATGTTGCGTGCAATCATCGGAAAAAGGATCTGTTCCTCTTTCTGCATGTGGGCTTCCAGTTCGGCCTGCATCTGCTCAAGGTGAGCGCTCAGGCCGGCGGGGCAGTCCGGGTGGTGGTTATGGACACGCTCGACACGCTGGGCAAGCCGGATCAATTCCGGAAGCTGTTCACGGTGAACGTCGTGGTAGCGGGTAAGAATGTGTTCGATCACCACTTCGGTGTCGGCCTGGCGCAGGTCGTCCAGTGCATCCTTCGGTAGCATGGCATTTTCTCCTCTTAAACATTCATTAAAAATAAATGTTATTTTGAATTTTGATTAAATGTATCTGAGGTGTCAAATTTAATTGGTGGTATGACTGGTGGTACGACTGGTGAGATAGGTACAAGACGCCATCTTTCAGAGCGTCCTTTCGCTCTTGGTGGTTGCTTTTTTAATGACCAGCGCCTAGATTAAAAATGTATTTAAAATATGTTTATGGTGAGAATCATGGCTGACCTTGAAAAATGGCTGTTCACTGCGAACCGGACACTGGGGTTGTCGGTGGTCGGGTTGCTGGTAACAGTCCTGATGGCCTATCCGATGGCTGATTCACTGGCGATGCCCATTCAGATTGCGGCTCACATCGGCACGCTGCTCTTTGCGGTGGGTGTGAAGATTGCCTACGTCGCCAGGCTGGTTTTTCTGAGCAAGCTAGGCAGACCTGTTCATTGAATCCCGGTAGACTGGATGCAGTTATGAACTTTGGCGGAGCCCCCGTGATGGGCGATTTTTTCGGCAAAACCGGATTCAGGATTCTTGCGTATATATTTGTTGGGCTGGCTGTGGCCGGAGTGGCGCTGCCGTTACTGCCGACAACGCCCTTTGTTCTGCTGGCCGCGTATTGCGCGAGCAAGGGCTCGCCGGCGTTTGCAGAATGGCTGGATAACCACCCCAGGTTCGGGCCGGCCATAGCCCAGTGGCGCACCCGTCGGGCGGTGCCGGCCAGAGCCAAGCTGCTGGCCTGCAGCATGATGGGGGTGAGCTGGACAATGCTGTTCATGCTTGGGGCGTCGGCCACTGTGCTGGCGATTTCCGGCCTGTGCCTGTGCGGCACCGCCTGTTACCTGTTAACACGACCGACTTACTGACTGACTGTTCGATAAACTGGAGTCTTGAATGCACATCACCCGATACACGGACTATTCACTTCGAGTGCTCATCTACCTGGCAGTGCAGGGTGATCGTCTGGCAACCATCCAGGAAATCGCGGACAGTTACGACATCTCCAAGAATCACCTCATGAAGGTGGTGCATCAGCTCAACAAGAAGGGGTACATCGAGACGATCCGTGGCAAGAAGGGGGGCATGCGGCTCCACATGGCACCGTCGGATATCAACATCGGTATCCTGGTTCGCGAAACCGAGCAGGATCTGAGCATTGTTGAGTGCTTCTCTTCCAAGAACGCCTGCAAGATCACGCCGGTGTGTGGACTCAAATCGATGTTCGGTGAGGCGCTCAAGGCCTTCCTCGAGGTGCTCGACAAGTACACTCTGGCCGATGTGATTCAGGATCAGCACCGGCCCCAGTTGTTGCGGTTGCTGCAGATTGCCTGAGGCGCGGATACACAAACTTACCAATCGAATCCAACAATCAGTGCCGGTTCCGTAACCGCTGAGATACACTTGTGTCCAGCAGTTTGATAATAAGAACGGATCAGGGCCAGTTAGTGCCCGTCCAGAAACTAACAAGCAGCTGATTTTCCGAGATATTTTCCGAGAAGGGATAAAAAAATCCTCTTGGCTCTGGTATGTTTTAGGTGCGAACAAAAAACAGCCAACAACCAAGAGGATCCCGCATGCGAGAGACCCGCAATGCTCAAGTCAGTATATTCGAACATTATTCAAATCACGAGTATGGCGTCAGGCTCCGCAAGCTGTCAGACGTTCTGGACAGCCAACCCGAGATTCTGGATCTGGTGGCCGCAGATTTGATCGATGCGTCCGCTGCCGCCGTGGGGCGAACCGGTCTCAGTGCAGAAAGTGTTCTGCGTTGTCTGGTATTGAGGCAGCAACTGGGTTTCAGCTATGAACAACTGGCGTTTCATTTGTCGGATTCGGTGACCTACCGAACCTTTGCCCGGTTACCGGCTCACCTGTCGCCCAGCCGGTCCTGCCTGCAGTCCACGATCCGCAGGATCAGGCCAGAGACGCTGGCGCAGGCACACCAGGCAGTGACCCGTAATCTGATCAGCCAGGGTGTGATTTCGCTGGATAAACTGCGCATCGACAGTACCGTGGTGGCCAGTCACATCGCCCCACCCAGTGACAGCCAGTTGCTGAATGATGGCGTTCGGGTGATCAGTCGACTGCTGGCAAAAAGCAAAACCGAAACCGGCCTGACCATCCGCTTTACCGACAAGCGCAAAGCGGCAAAGTCTCTGGCCTTCCGTATCTTCAACGCC
>NZ_JBHIXV010000028.1:0-54962 GCF_041984545.1 Marinobacter sp.
TGCCGGGTGGTGTGGGAGGGGTGGAGCCTCATGGCTCCCCCCTATCCCGATTTTTCTGGGGTTCCTGTATGGGTTTTCTCTATGGGTTTCTTGAATGTGTTCCCTGAATCGGTCCCAGGAATGGCTTCCGGAAATATTTTGTCCGATTTCTGCCTAGGGCAGTGGCCGTCGTGTCAGCTCTCCGGCAATGGTCTCGATGTCTCCGCTGGCCGTTTTCAGGTTGATCGACCAGTTCAGCGGCTCTTCAGTGCTTGTGGAAGACCGGTGCGAAGGGTAGAGGCGCGGGTCGAGCCAGCCAAAACTGCCGGAGCGTGACAGCTCCACCCAGTCATTGCCGCGCTCACCCGCGTTCTCGTCTGATTGCCGTGCCGGTCTGTTCGGCAGCGCCTGCCAGTCGGGGCTGTTCGGGTTGGCCATCACCGACCTGCCAGTGAACCGGAGGAAGGGCTCGCCCCCGGTGCCCAGTACGGTCACAGGCTGGTTGCCCTGGTAGCGCATCAGGATGCCGGGCCTCGGTCCTTCAAGGATCATAGCCCGGAATCCGGGCAGCGCTGGCTGATGGGTGATGCGTGGCTCGATAATGTCCGGCGGCGCGCCGTCAACGGTGGGCGCGCCGTGGCCCTCTGCCAGTCCTGCGACCGACAGAGAGACCAGCCCGAACAGAACCCGTCGCACCATGCCGGTTTGGCCAGGTTCTGGTGTCATGGGTCTGCTCCCGTATCAGAGAATCTCGATGGTGGATTCGATGATGCCGTCTTCGGTGGTGGTATCGCCGGCCACCTGGGTCGGCGCCATGCATTCCAGATCCTGATTGACCACCGTTATGGGCGCCGAAACCGACGGTACCCGGCCCTCGGGGGTGTTCTTGCTTACGAACAACATGTACTCCCCGGCTGGCACCACGTTGTGGTTGTCCGGCATCTGCAGGGTCAGCGTGTTACCGGCGTTCTTTTCCAGAACCAGCTCAATGGCACGCTGGTCGCCGTCGATTACATGGGTCATCACGGTTCTGCGGATCAACAGGGCCCGGTCGATCTGGTCGGCCTGGTCAACCGTGATGTTGAAGCGATCGCCAACGGTCAGGTTGCGCGGTGCACGCTTGATTGCCGGCCGATCATCGCGCAAGGCGTAGGGCGGCGTGTAGATCTCGAAGCTCGGGTCCCGGCCGTCGTAGGGGGCCAGGCCGAAGTCCTGCAGATCAACAAAGGTCAGGTAGGCGGTGTTGATGGGGGAATGCCCGGCAATCATCACCCGGCCATCCTCCATGAGCACCGCCGTGTTGTGGTAGGTGCGAGGGCGATTGGCCATGGCCATTTCCGTCCAGGTACCGGTTTCCGGGTCGAAGCGTTCGGCGGTGCGTATCGGGCCTTCCAGACCCGGTGCCACCACGCCATCGCGGTTTCCGCCGCTGAACACCATCACACTGCCGTCCGCCATGAGTACGTTGGTGCCGTACCAGCGTGGCTGGTTCAGGGGGCCGGTCAGGCGCGATTCGTAGTCAATCTCGTCACCGTTGGTGGTAATGCGGTCGATCCGGCTCTGGTCGGTGGGCAGGTAACCGCCGGGGTTGGTCAGCAGGGCATAGCTGGGCACGCCTCCGGCGGTCAACAGCTCCACCTCATGGTATTCGCCGTTGGCGTCGGGCTTCAGTGGCAGCATGGTGGACGAGGTAGAACCCCGCATACCACCGGCAATGGCTGTTCTCAGCTCGTCCTCCGACACGCCGAGCTCGGCGCCGCTCTGGAGCAGATCCGTGGGTGATTCCAGAACATCTCCAAGCAGGGAGCCCAGCTGGTCAAGCGAAAGGTTAGTGAGGTTCAGGGTACTGCTCAGGTGACCGAGGCCGGCTTCATCCAGTCGCAGCGGCAGTCCGGCATAACCGATGTCTGTCCAGCTCTGGGTGCGGGGGTTGTAACTGGCCACAATATTCCACAGGGCCTGGTCGTAGCCCTGGCCAAACGGGTTGAAGGCCTGACCACCGGCGTTGTAGAGCACGTGGCCGTTCGGCAACAGGTGCATGCGCGGGTACAGCGGCAGGGACCGGTCGGCGGTGGCCGGGTTCTCTGTCCAGGTGCCGGCACAGGGGTTGTAGGTTTCGGTCTGTACCACATTGCGGCCGCTGTTCACGGGCTCGTCCGGGTAGACCGGTTTCAGCAGTTTGGTAACGCCGCTGGCAACGAAGACATTGCCGTTGCCGAGGGTAACCAGGGAGGGATACCAGCGACCGTAGGTCATGTCGCCACTCTGGCGCCAGGTGTTGGTGGTCTCGTCAAAAATCCGGGAATTCTTGATGCCCTCCAGTTCGGCAACGCCGAGCGGCAGGCCGTCGATTCCCGGCTCGGAATAGTAATCGGTGCCGCCGACCGCCATCACATCGCCGTTGGCCAGACCAACCACGTCGGAGCAGAACAGGGCGCCGTCATTCTTGCTGGTGTTGTCAGCGGTATCCAGCAGTCCGTCCAGCTCGGTTCCGCTGAGCAGGGTTTCGCTGTCATTGCCGTCCGGGTTGGCACCGGCATCCAGCGGTGATGGTTTGAGCCAGGACGGGTTGTCGTTGGCATCCAGCGCCAGCACCCGGGTCTGGTCGTTTACCGAGACTTCACCGAACTCAGCCACGATGGAGAGCTCCACGTTTTCGGTGCCCTCCAGGGCGTTCAGATAGAGCAGCCGGCCGTCCCTGAGCAGGGCCATGGTGCCGGCCGCCGGCTTGCACTCAACCGAGCCGTCTGCGCGGGTAAGGCACTTTTCATCCGTTTCCACGGTCTGTCCGTCAACAATGATGGTGGGTTCGGCGAACGGCTCGCTGAAAAAGCCCAGGGGCCGGTCGCCGGTCTGATCGGCCTGGGTGGTTGTATCGTCGGTGGAACTTCCGACAAGCCCTCCCAGCAGATCTGCGCTGGCTGGCGAGATCCCGGCGGAAACCAGCAGGAGTGAACCGGTGAACTGACAAAATCGATGGGAAAAACTGGACATGGAGTCCTCCTGATCTTGTTGTTGTTGAAGAGGGATGAAGCATCCCTTCAGCAGGAACGGATCAGGGGGCCTGAAAGTTTCAGGCTTTGTGAAAAAAAGTGAAATCAGAGCCCGAGGTCACCAAGCAGGGCGCTCAGTGTGGCCTTGCCTTTTTTCTGGTTGGCTTCGGCGTCCAGATCGCCCAGGCCTTCCCACTTCAGGTCGTCCTCCGGCAGTTCGTCCAGAAACCGGCTGGGGATGGTTTCCAGCTTCTCGCCGTACTGTTTGCGGGTGGCGGCATAGGTGAGCGTGAGGGTCTCCCGGGCCCGGGTGATGCCCACGTACATCAGTCGCCGTTCTTCCTCAATGTTGCCTTCCTCGATGCTGCTGCGGTGCGGCAGGATCTCTTCCTCAAGGCCCATGATAAAGACGTGGGGGAATTCCAGGCCTTTGGATGCGTGCAGGGTGAGCAGCTGCACCTTGTCGCTGTCGTCCTCTTCCTCCCGCTGCTCCATCATGTCCCGCAGGATGAGCTTGGTGATGGCATCCTCGATGCCAAGTTCATCGGCGGTGCCCTTGCCGTCATCCAGCATGCGCTGGATCGATTCCACCAGGTACCAGATGTTCTCCATCCGGCGCTCCGCCTGTTTCGGTGTCCCCGAGTGCTGGTGCAGCCACTCCTCGTATTCGATGTCGGTGAACAGCTGCTTGATGACCGGCACCGGATCTTCCCGGTGCAGCCGCTCGCAGGTGGCATCTACCCAGTGGGCAAACCGGCGCAGCCGGTCCAGGCCTTTCTCGGCCACATGGGTTTCCGCTCCCATGTCGCCCAGGGCCTTGAACAGGCTGACATTGCGGGCGCGGGCATAGTGGCTGAGCTGCTCAAGCGTGCGCGGGCCGATTTCGCGGCGCGGCACATTGACCACCCGCAGGAAGGCGGCGTCGTCGTCCGGGTTGATAAGCAGCCGAAGGTAAGACATCGCATCCTTGATCTCGTTCTTGGAGAAGAACGACTGGCCGCCGGAGATGCGGTAGGGAATCTGGTAGGCCTGCAGCTTCATCTCCAGCAGGCGCGCCTGGTGGTTGCCGCGGTAGAGCACCGCGAAATCCCGGAAGTCCAGGCCCTTCTTCAACTTTTGGTCGAGGATCTCGGTGGCCACGCGCTCGGTTTCGGCGTCTTCGTTGCGGCAGCGCACAATCCGGATTTCCTCACCAATGGTGTGGTCACTCCACAGCGCCTTCTCGAACACGTGCGGGTTGTTGGCGATCACGGTGTTGGCACTGCGCAGGATCCTGGCCGTCGACCGGTAATTCTGCTCCAGCTTGACGATCTTCAGGCTGGGGAAGTCCTCCTTGAGCTGGGCCAGGTTCTCTGGCCTTGCACCGCGCCAGGCGTAGATGGACTGGTCATCATCGCCCACCACGGTAAACGACGCCCGCTCAGCCACCAGCTGCTTCACCAGCTCGTACTGGCATACGTTGGTGTCCTGGTACTCGTCCACCAGCATGTAGCGGATTTTCCGGCGCCACTTGGCCAGCACGTCCGGGTGCGAGCGGAACAGCATCACCGGCAGCAGGATCAGATCGTCGAAATCCACCGCGTTGTACGCCTTCAGGTACTCGTTGTACTTCTTGTAGATGATGGCGATGCGCTGTTCGCGCTCATCGGCGGCCTTGCTCAGGGCCTCGGCGGGCCCGCGCATGGCGTTCTTCCAGGAGGAGATGGTCATCTGTATGTCGTTGAGCTCGTCGCCGGCCTCGGCGCTCGCTTCCCGGAGCATCAGGTCCTGCAGCAGGGCCTTGGCGTCTTCGGCGTCAAAGATCGAGAAACCGGGGTGGTAGCCCAGGTGAGCGTGCTCCTCCCGGATCATGTTCAGGCCGAGGTTGTGAAAGGTGGAGACAATCAGGCCGCGGGTCAGTTTGCGGTCGACAATCCGGCCCACGCGTTCCTTCATTTCCCGGGCGGCCTTGTTGGTAAAGGTTACCGCGGCAATGTGGCGCCCGGGTATGCCCAACTGCTCAATCAGATAGGCAATCTTGCGGGTGATCACGCTGGTTTTGCCGCTACCGGCCCCGGCGAGCACCAGCAGCGGACCGTCGGCGTAGCGAACTGCTTCACTTTGTCTGGGGTTGAGCTTGTTCACAAATAGTCGGCCAGGGTGGAACGAAATGGAGATCACGAGCGTCGGCTTATTCTACACCAGCCGGCGTTTCTGTACCTTGCGGAACTATCGACTATTATTGGAGAAACGGACTCGGTTGTTCATGCACAAATGGATCCTGCTTGATGACATTGCCACTGGAAACCATGAGGCCAGGACAGTTGCGCCTTCTGGTTCTGACTCCGGACTACGCTGATTTTCTCTGGCTGAATGCGCTTCTGGCGGGTGACGTCGAGGTCAACGCGGACGCAACCTGGTGTCCCGACCTCGTGGACTGTGACGATCTGATCCGCAACGCCAGCTTCGATGTCATTGTCTGGGATTGTACGTTCCACGGCGGCTCCGAGGCCGCCTTCCTGCAGTATCTGGCCGTGGCCAGCAATGAAAAGCCGGTGCTGGCCATCAGTGCCGAGCTTCCCGGCGGCCGGGCGCCTGAGCTTCTGGCCTCCGGCGCCGCCGACTACCTGAGCCGCCAGACCCTCGATCACTGGACCTTCCGGCGTGCCGTGAAATGCCTCTGGTACCGGGAGCAGCTGGCCGAATCGGCCCACGGTCAGTTGGGCCGGGAGGTGGCCACCGGCTTTATCAACCGGGATCTGTTCTTCGACCGGCTGCAGCAGGCCCTGTTGCGGGCCGAAAGGGCGGGGCACCGGCTGGCGTTGCTGCACCTGAACATCGACGACTTCCGCAGCATCAACGAATCCTTTGGCTACCAGAAAAGCGACCAGTTGATGATGAAACTGGCCGAGCGACTCCGGCAAGCGCTGCGCCGGGTCGATTCTCTGATGCGCATCGGCGGTGACGAGCTGGCCATCATCGTTGAGAAGGTGGAGGATTCGCTCGACATTACCCGGATCATCCGGAAAGTGGTTTCCGCGCTGGATGAACCCATTACGGTTGATGGACACACGGTGATGGTGAGTGCGAGCCTGGGGGTTGCCACTTATCCCGAAGCGGGCGATAACGCCGAAAACCTCATGCGGCGCGCCAACCGCGCGATGTTTGAGGCCAAGCGGGACCCGGGCACCAGTTACCGCTTCTACGACCGGCAGCTGCATATTTCCGCCGGCTACCAGCTCCGGCTCGAGGCTGATCTGCGAAATGCGCTCCGGGGCAAGGAGCTGGAAGTTTACTATCAGCCCCGGATTGACCTGGCCACTGAGGAGGTCCGGGGCGTGGAATGCCTGCTGCGCTGGAACCATCCGGAGCGGGGGCTGGTGGGGCCGGATGAGTTCATACCGGTGGCGGAGCGCAGCGGCCTGATCGTGCCCATCGGTTATTGGGTCATTGAGCAGGCGTGCAAGCGCCTGCAGGAATCCGCCGAGCTTGGCTTTCCTGGCCTGGTGTTCGCGGTCAACCTGTCGTTTCGCCAGTTCCATGACCGGAAAATGACCGAGACCATCTTCCGGATCATCTTCAATGCCAACGTCGATACCAGTCTGCTTGAGCTGGAACTGACCGAGAGTGCCATGATGCACGACCCGGATTATGCCCAGCGCTGCCTCCGGGAGCTTAACCAGCTTGGCATAAGCTTCGCGCTGGACGATTTCGGCACCGGTTTCTCCTCTCTCAGTAATCTGCAGCACCTGCCCATCTCGCTGGTAAAAATAGACAAGTCCTTTGTCCAGGATCTGGGGCAGTCGGCGGACGCCGAGCACATCATCCGGGCCATCATCAGTCTCGCCCACAGCCTGCAGATCAGCGTGGTGGCCGAAGGCGTGGAAACCGAAGGGCAACTGGAGTTCCTGCGCCAGCAGCACTGCGATGAAATTCAGGGTTATTACTACGCCCGTCCCATGCCCTGGACCGATCTTGTGCAATTCCTGAACAAGCGGGGCGAGGCCGCTTGCCTGCAACAGTAAGCCGCTGTACCTTTGCTGCTTTATTGGCAAAGCATCAAGAACAGAGGTTTCATGAACAGTATCTCCAGGCGCATCGCCGACGAACTCGGAATTCGCGAACAGCAGGTTAACGCCACCGTCGCGCTGCTGGATGAAGGCGCCACCGTTCCGTTCATCGCCCGGTACCGGAAAGAGATCACCGGCTCGCTGGACGACAGCCAGTTGCGGAACCTCGAAGAGCGCCTGCGCTACCTGCGGGAGCTGGACGATCGCCGTGCCACCATCCTCAAGAGTATTGAGGAGCAGGGCAAGCTGACCGACGAACTCAAGGCCAGCATCAACGAGGCCGACACCAAGAACCGTCTGGAAGACCTGTACCTGCCCTACAAGCCCAAGCGCCGCACCAAGGCCCAGATTGCCCGGGAAGCCGGCCTGGAGCCCCTGGCGGACGCACTCTACGACGACCCGACCCAGGATCCTGAAGCCACCGCCGAAGCCTATCTCAACAAGGAGGCCGGCGTGGACGACACCAAGGCCGCCCTGGATGGCGCCCGCTACATCCTGATGGAGCGTTTTGCGGAGGATGCCGAACTGCTGGGCAGCCTGCGGGATTTCATCTGGCAGGAAGGGCAACTCAAGGTTTCCGTAGTGGAAGGCAAGGAGAACGAGGGCGCCAAGTTCCGGGACTACTTCGACCACGTTGAACCCCTGAAAAAGGTGCCTTCGCACCGGGCCCTGGCCATCCTGCGGGGGCGTAATGAGGGTATCCTGGCCTACTCGATAGTGGTCGGTGATGTCGAAGATGACCGCCGGGCACCGCATCCGGCCGAGCAGCGCATCGCGGCCCGCTGGAATATCCGGGACAACGGTCGCGCCGCTGACAAATGGCTGTCAGAGGTGGTGCGCTGGACCTGGCGCGTGAAGCTCTCCACCCAGATTGAAACCGACCTGATGGCGCAGGTGCGCGAAGCGGCCGAGACCGAGGCTATCAATGTGTTTGCCGCCAACCTGAAGGATCTCCTGCTGCTGGCACCGGCGGGCCCGCGCCCCACCCTGGGCCTGGACCCGGGGTTGCGCACCGGCGTCAAGGTGGCGGTGATTGACGGCACCGGCCAGGTTCAGGGCCACGGCGCCATCTTCCCGCATGCGCCCCAGAACCAGTGGGACCGCTCCATCGAGCAACTGGCGGCCTGGTGCCGGGAGTACAAGATCGAGCTGGTGGCCATTGGTAACGGCACCGCCTCCCGGGAAACCGAGAAACTGGTGGCCGATCTGTGCAAGCGCTACCCGGAGCTGAAGCTGGCGCGGATTGTGGTCAGCGAGTCCGGCGCGTCGGTTTACTCCGCCTCAGAATTTGCCTCCCGGGAACTGCCGGACCTGGACGTGACCATCCGCGGCGCCGTCTCGATTGCCCGGCGGCTGCAGGATCCATTGGCTGAGCTGGTGAAAATCGAACCCAAGTCCATCGGGGTGGGGCAGTACCAGCACGATGTGTCCCAGGTGCAGCTGTCCCGCAGCCTGGATGCGGTGGTGGAAGACTGTGTAAACGGCGTGGGCGTGGACCTGAACACCGCCTCCGCGCCGCTGCTGGCGCGGGTGTCCGGCCTGAACCAGACCATCGCCCAGAACATCATCGAGTATCGCAACCAGAACGGCCTGTTCCGAAACCGCAAGCAACTGCTCAAGGTTACCCGTCTGGGCGACCGGACCTTCGAGCAGGCGGCGGGCTTTTTGCGCATTGCCGGTGGCGAGAACCCGCTGGACCGCTCCTCGGTGCACCCGGAGGCCTACGGCGTGGTGGAAGCGATCGCAAAGCGCAACAATCGCAAGGTGGACGATATTATTGGCGATTCCGCGTTCCTGCGTGGTCTGAATCCGCAGGATTACGTAACAGAACAGTTCGGTTTGCCAACCATCAAGGACATTATCTCGGAACTGGAGAAACCTGGCCGGGATCCGCGGCCGGAGTTCCGGTTCGCCAGTTTCGAGGAGGGTGTGGAAACCCTCAGCGACCTGAAGCCGGGCATGGTGCTGGAAGGTTCGGTCACCAACGTGACCAACTTCGGTGCCTTCGTGGACATCGGCGTTCACCAGGATGGGCTGGTGCATATCTCGGCTCTGTCCCACACGTTCGTGAAAGACCCGAGGGAAGTGGTCAAGGCGGGGGATATCGTCAAGGTAAAGGTCATGGACGTGGACATTCCCCGCAAGCGGATTGCCCTGAGTATGCGTATGGATGACCAGCCCGGCGAAAAGAACGAAGGCAAGCCGATGTCCGCCAACCGTGCCGGCGCCGGTCGCAAGGGCGGAGGCAGGAACGCTGGCAGCGCAGGAACGGGCCAGAAATCGCCCCAGGGTGCCATGGCCGGTGCTCTGGCCCAGGCACTGGCCTCGGCACGCAAGGACAGCCGTTAACGGGTTTACACTATTTTCATGGGCCGGTGGCTGGTCAATCCGCCACCCGCCGTAGCAGGAGTCAACCATGGCTGAATCCCGCCATTCCGTTTTTCGCCAGTTCGCGGCCAGCGACTGGGACGGGTTTCTCAAGGGTGTGGAAAAAGAGGGGCTGCGGGTGGACCGCAATGGCTTTATCGCCCAGACGCCCCACCCGGAGGCACTGGGTTCGGCACTGACCCACCCACGTATCACCACTGACTACTCGGAAGCTCTGCTCGAGCTGATCACTCCGGTGTTCGACAACACCCGGGCCATGCTGAAATCCCTGCGGGATATCCATGTGTTTGTGCAGCAGAACCTGGGCGATGAGGTGTTCTGGCCCGCGAGCATGCCCTGCGAGCTCAACGGTGACCCGAGCATTCCCATCGCCGAATACGGCAGCTCCAATATCGGTCGGCTCAAGCATGTGTACCGGCAGGGACTGGCGGTTCGTTACGGGCGCATGATGCAGAGCATTGCCGGCGCCCACTACAATGTCTCTTTCCCCGACCGTTTCTGGCAGAAATGGCAGGCCTTGCTGGGTAACGAGCAGAGTCTCAAGGATTTCAAATCCGACCAGTATTTCTGGCTGATCCGCAATTTCCGCCGGCGCAGCTGGCTGCTGATGCTGCTGTTTGGCGCCTCCCCGGCCCTGGACGCCAGCTTCGTGGACGGCGTCAGCCACGACCTTGAGCGGTTTGACGACCGCACCTGGTATGGTGAATACGCCACGTCCCTGCGCATGGGCGACCTCGGCTACCACAACAACGCCCAGGCCTCCCTGAACATCTGTTTTAACGAACTGAGCACTTACACCCAGACCCTGGATCGCGCCATCCACACCACCTGGCCGGCTTACGAGGCCATCGGCACCCGTCGGGGTGATGAGTTCATCCAGATCAACACCAGCGTGCTGCAGATCGAGAACGAGTACTACAGTGCGGTTCGCCCGAAGCGCACCACGCAGCGGGAAGAAAAGCCCATCCAGGCGCTGGAGGCTCGCGGCGTTGAATACATCGAAGTCCGATGCCTGGATCTGGACCCGTTCTCGCCGGTGGGCGTGAGCCAGGCGCAGATCGATTTCCTGGACCTGTTCCTGCTCGATTGCCTGCTGTCGGATTCGCCGCGCATTGGCGATGCCGAATGCGAACGTCTGGATGACAATTACAAGGACGTGGTGGCCAACGGTCGTTATCGGGAGTTGACCCTGTGCCGCGGCGGGCAGCGAACCCGGGTTACCGACGCTGCCACCGAGCTTCTCGGGCAGTTGGAGCCGCTGGCGGAGCTGCTGGACAGCTGGCAGGGTGGCAGCACCTACCGCGAGGCCCTGGCCGCTCAGCGCGGGGTGCTTGATGGCGATGCGAACGTGACGTCGGCCCGGGTTCTGGAGACCATGCGCTCATCGGGGCTGGGGCATCGGGACTGGGTCATGGAAATGGCGCTTCAGCACCAGAGCCAGCTGAAGCAGGAGGGCCTTGACCCCGAAACCCTGCAGGCTTTCGAGGCGATGACATCGTCGTCCCTGGAGGAGCAGCGCCAGATGGAGCAGGCAGACACCCTGCCTTTCGGTGACTTCCTGGCGCAGTATCTTCGCTCCTGATGCCTTCACCGTAACCGGGTCTCGGTCCGGTGTGGACCTGCCGCACAGAAAACGAACAAAGATTTGTCACCCCCTGGTCAGACTGTTAATTTCTGTAACACAAGGATCGGGGGGAAGTACCATGGCACGGGATATCAGACTTGGCTGGGACGTGGAGGCGCTGAACAAGGCCTACCGGCAGGGGTATATGGCCGCCTCCATGGGTATGGACAAAAGCCGTTGCCCCTACCGGGGCGAAGTGGTCATTGCCGCCTGGGAAGCGGGTTGGGACGATGCCGAACAGGCAGTGAGGGCCCAGACCGATCCTGGCGACGATCTGTTCTCCCGGATTGCCTGAGCCGGCTTTCGGTACCGGCCTATTTCTGCACCACGAATTCCGTAAACAGCACGCCGACGATCTGTTCGCCGGTCTGCTGTTCCTCCAGAACCGCGTTAATCCGGCGTGTTGCCTCCTCCCGCAGGGCCTGTTGCCCTTCCAGAGAAGTCAGCCGGTTAACATCGGTTTGCTCGCCGAACAGCATCACCAGTTCATGCCGCAGGCGTGGCATATGGGCCTCCACCGCCGGTCGGGTTGAGGTGCTGCCTGCTCTCAGACTCACCGCCGCTTTCAGGTAGGTAGGCTTATTGCCCGGCGTGCCCACGTGGGTTACGAAGGCGGGTTCCATGCCAATGTAATCGGTGACGCCTCCTTCTTCGACCGTTTCTTCTTCCGCGGCTTCCTCCTCCTGGGAAAACACCGGTGAGGACGCCATGGCGAACAGCATGAACAGGATCATCAGAACGAATTTTGGCTGGTGTGTCATAAGCTTGAAGTTGTTCGTGGTTTAGGGTTAAGTGGCAGATCAGATACAAACATCGCCGGTAATCCGGAGCATAACAGGACCGGCGCGGGGTTGCAGTTTCCATTAAAGATCAGGGGTATTCTTTTGACCAGCAGATGGGTTTTCGGTTTCATCTTCCTTCTGTGTGCGGCGTTGCTGGGTGTGGCCTTCTACATGGAGCATGTCATGGGCCTCGAGCCCTGCCCGCTGTGCTGGCTTCAGCGTTTTGGCTTCATGGGAGCCGGGCTGGTCAGCTTTCTCGCGCTGCTGCACGGTCCTACCGGGTTCGGTGTCCGGATCTACGGGCTGCTGCTGGTGATCACTGCCGGCGCCGGTCTGGGCGTCGCCGGTCGGCAGCTTTGGCTGCAGAGCCTGCCGGCGGACCAGGTGCCCGCCTGTGGGCCCTCTGTGGACTACATGCTGGAGGTTCTGCCCTGGTTCGAAGTGCTTTCCACGGCGCTTCGGGGCACCGGTGACTGCGCGGAAGTCGTCTGGCGTTTCCTGGGGCTGAGCATTCCCGGATGGACGGCGGTGTTTTTCACTCTGCTGGTGATCACAGGGCTGGTTCTGCTGTTTCGCCGGCAAAAACCCCGGGAATGGATCCGCGGCTGAAACGGTTGCGGTTGACCGCGACCATGGGGTAACTTGATCAAAACCTGAAGCAAGTCGAAACCGGGAAAAGCATCGCAACAGCGAGTGGAGAACAGGTGTCATGTTGGAGAATTGCCGGAATGCCAGGGAGCGTTGGGGTGGCGTCAGCGATCTGATCGATCGCTGGCTCAAGGAACGCCAGGAGCTGCTGGTCCAGTATTGTGAACTGTCCGGCGAGAATGACTTCTCACAGACAGAAGCGCTGAAAGAGAAGTTCGTGCGCCTCTGTGAGGTGCTGGTGGATTATGTCTCCACTGGACACTTCGAGATCTACGAACAACTGGTTCGTGAAGCCCGTGAGTTCAACGACGGGGGGCTGGAGCTGGCGGGTAAACTGTACCCCCGGATTCAGGAGACCACCGAGGTGGCGCTCAACTTCAACGATCGACTGGACGGCCGGGAACTCACTGAGGCGGAGGTCCGCGAACTGTTCAGCGAGTTGTCGAAGCTGGGTGAGACGCTTGAAAGCCGTTTCGAGATGGAAGATTTCCTGATTGAGCACCTGCACAACGCCCATGCCGGCAAGGTGGCGTCCGCCTGACCGGTTGCTGACACAAAAAACCCCGGTACAGCCTCGCTGACCGGGGTTTTTTCATGGCCGGGCGGTTGCCACCTGGCCCTGAAGGGTGCTTACTCTTCGGCGCCCGGATTGATATCCAGCAGCTCCACGTCGAAGACCAGGGTTTCGTTCGGTCCGATGGAGCGGTTGCCGCCCGGGCCATAGGCCAGGTCAGCGGGAATGTAGAGCTTGTAGCGGGCGCCTTCGCTCATCAGCTGAAGGCCTTCGGTCCAGCCCGGAATCACCTGGTTCAGTGCAAAGGTGACCGGCTCGCCCCGCTCGCGGGAGCTGTCGAAGACTTCTCCGGACAGCAATTCGCCGGTGTAATGCACCTCAACGGTATCGGTCTCGGAGGGCTTCTCGCCTTCGCCTGCTTCCAGAACCTCGTACTGGAGGCCAGACTCAGTGGTCTTCACGCCTTCGCGCTCTGCGTTCTCCGCCAGGAATGCCTCGCCGGCTTCCTTGTTTTTCTGGGCGAGTTCTTCCATCTGCTTGGCCTGTTCCTGCTGCATCTCCTGCTGGTAGGCCATCAGCGCCTGCTGGATTTCCTCACGGCTCATCCGCCGGACCTTGTCGTCGTCGGAATGGCCATGCTGGATACCCTGGAGGAACTGGTCCATCTGCAGTTCCGGAAGGTCATTGCTCATCCGCTCGCCCAGTACCAGGCCCATGCCGTAACTCACCTTCTGGTCGGTGGTGTCCAGCTTGGGTTGCTCGGGCGCTTCCGGTGGCGTGGAGCAGCCTGCCATCAGGCCGGTCACCGCCACTGCAAGGAGAATCTTCTTCATTGCATCTTCCTTATCTAACGTCGGTTTACGGGGCGGCGCCCCGTGAAGTGTTGATCAGAACGGAGAAGGTAACGGGTTCTGTGCCGAGATGCCACTGAACATGTGTTAACCAAGCCGACGTGTCGGTCTAGCTGCCGTTGCTGCCTGCGGATGGTGGCCCGAGGGAGAACGGAGCATTGTAGGGGGACCGCCAGTCGGTCTCGGGCTCGGGAGAGCGACTGGGCGGAAAGACCTTGTCGCGCCTCTCGATCGCCAGAGTGTTCCAGGGACCCTGCGCAGGTGGCTGATCGGCATAGTGCCAGTTGCCGTCCGTATCCTGCCACTTGAACACGATTTCCGGGCCATCGGTCGGGACGGGAGACGGCACCAGCCCCTCGAAGGCAGGTATCTCCGGTTGTTCCTCGCTTGCCACCGGTTTTGACAGTTGCCCGGGATCGCTGAGGCCGAAGAAAATCAGTAGCAGCAGTAAACCGAGGGCCGGAAACGAGAGCCGTATGAGCCATCTCATCATCATGGCTTGTGGTCTCCCATGGAAAGTTGGGCCAGAGCACCGGCCAGTGCATGGATCAGCGGCAGCGCGCGTTGTTCAACGCTTGAGCCTGGCGCCGCCGCCGCGAGATTGGTATGGATCAGTGTGTCGCTTCCCTGCATGTCAGCATGGTCCGGGTTGTCGGTCATGAGCGTTTTCCACGCCAGAGCCAGTTCAATCTGTTCGGCTTCCAGTTCCAGCGCGGCAAGGCCGGAGCGAAGCTTGTGATAGGGCGCCAGGTCGGTCGGCAGCGTTTTGCGGGCAGAGCGCAGAGCGCCGGTTACACGGCGCCGCCACTCTGTTACCGTAGCGTCCTCGGCGCCGGTGAAGGTCCTGCCTCGAACCGACAGCCAGGCAGCGCACAGAAGCCGGGTAACACTCCAACCCTGGGCCTGCAAGGCAAGGCAGCTGGCCTCAACCTTTGGCTGCTGCCAGAGCATCAGGGCAAACTGCCAGAGCGGATTGTCGGCCTCCAGGTCGACCGGTAGTTCCAGCGGCAGAGTCGATGGATCCGGGGCTGTCGCCGAGCTGCTCGACATAAGCGCTGAGCCTTACCTGATTACATACGTTGAAAAAGTTAAACCATGTTAACGATAACCGATCTCAGTTTACAACGTGGTGGCGTCTGGTTGCTAGAATCCGTCAATCTGACCATCCAGCCGGGCCAACGCGTTGCCATTGTGGGGGCCAATGGTGCCGGAAAATCCAGCCTGTTCCAGCTCTTGTTGGGCCAGCTCAGCGCCGAGCAGGGCAGTGCCTCGCTGCCTGGTGGCTGCCGGATCGCCCACATGGCGCAGGAGGTCGAAGCGTCGGGCCGTAGCGCCCGCGATTTCGTGCTGGATGGGGACATCGACCTGCGCCGGCTGGAGCGGGCGCTGGCTGCGGCCGAGTCCGCCGGTGACGACCATGCCATGGCCCGAATCCATGGCGAGCTGGATGTCCACGAAGCCTGGTCGGCAGGCCGGCGCGCCGAGGCCTTGCTGCGTGGTCTGGGTTTCTCGGATTCCGATGCTGATCGACCGGTATCGGCGTTTTCAGGTGGTTGGCGGATTCGGCTGAATCTGGCGCAGGCGCTCATGCGCCCTTCGGACCTGTTGCTGCTGGATGAGCCGACCAACCATCTGGATCTGGATGCCTGTCTCTGGCTGGAGAACTGGCTGCGCCGCTACACGGGAACACTGCTGTTCATCTCCCACGACCGGGATTTCATGGACCGGGTGGCCACTCATGTGGTGCATTTTGATCAGCGCAAGCTGGAGCTCTACACGGGTAACTACTCGGCCTTCGAGGGCCAGCGTAGTGAACGGCTTGCTCAACAGCAGGCCGGCTACGAGCGCCAGCAGGCCCGGATTGCGGAAATCCAGCGCTTTATCGACCGGTTCAAGGCCAAGGCCACCAAGGCCCGTCAGGCCCAGAGCCGGGTCAAGGCCCTCGAACGGATGGAGCGGATTGCGCCTGCCCACATCGATTCGCCGTTCAGTTTCGAGTTTCCGGTCGCCGAAAAGGTCTCCAATCCGCTGCTGTCGATTCGTAACGGCCGTGCCGGTCATGGTCATACCACCGTGCTTGATGGCATCAACCTGACGTTGTTGCCAGGCAGCCGCATTGGCCTGCTCGGACCCAACGGTGCGGGCAAGTCCACACTCATGGACGCCCTTCGGGGGCAGGCCACCCTGCTGGCCGGAGAACGAACCTGCGGCGAGCACCTGGCCATTGGTTATTTCGCCCAGCACCAGCTGGAATCCCTGGATCTGGACGCCAGTCCTTTCCTGCACCTGCAGCGTCTGACCCCGAAAGCCTCGGAACAGAGCATCCGCAACTTCCTGGGCGGGTTTGATTTCCACGGCGATGAAGCCCTGAGCCCGATCCGGTCGTTTTCCGGTGGCGAGAAGGCCCGGGTGGCCCTGGCGACCATAGCCTGGCAGCGTCCCAACCTGTTGTTACTGGACGAGCCTACCAACCATCTCGACCTGGAAATGCGCCAGGCCCTGACCATGGCGTTGCAGAATTTCGATGGGGCCATTGTCGTGGTCTCCCACGATCGCCACCTGCTGCGGAATACCGTTGACGAATTCTGGCTGGTGAACGAGGGCCGGGTGACGGAATACCAGGGCGACCTCGAAGATTATGAGCGCTGGCTGGCCGATCGGAGAAAGGATGAGACCGAGGCCCCCAGACGGACGTCTGCGGATAGCGCCGGCTCCAATGCCGTGGCGAGTGCCGGCCAGGCCGCCGGCGAAAATACGGCCGAGAGCGCCGAAGACCGCAAGGCCCGAAAGCGTGCGGAGGCGGCCCTGCGCCAGAAGCTGAGCCCGTATCGCAAACAGCAGGCGGCCCTGGAGGCGGAAATGGAAAAGCTGCAGAAAACCCTTGCCGGTCTGGAGGAAGCCCTGGCAGACACGTCTCTCTACGAAGACAGTGGCAAAGGGCGCCTGAAGGAGTTGCTGGCAGAGCAGGCGGCCGCCAATACCCGGCTGGAAGAAGCGGAAATGCAGTGGCTTGAGGTCAGCGAAACGGTGGAATCCATGGAGGCCGAGCTGGCCGGCTGACGCTGCCCGGGAGTGAGGGCCGGGTCAGCCCCCGTTCAGTTCCAGGGTAAAGTCCTGTTTGGCGAGGTAGTCGCGCTCGTTCTCCAGATCGGCCAGGGTCAGTGGGCGGTCGTCCAGCCAGCCATCGGGGAAGCTCAGGGCCAGGGCGTCCTGCTTGGCGGTCAGCGTGAATTCCGGTGGTGCCTCCAGGTTTCGGGGGTGCTGCAACAGCACCGCCAGGCGCACCAGAACGCACAGGTAGCGGAGTCTGGGAATGTCCTCGGGCTCGACGCCCTCGAAAATGGCCGGGCTGAATTTGCGCCGGTGGCCGCGCACCAGGGTCGCCAGGTCTTTCTGGAACTGCTGGGTAAAGCCGGGCAGGTCCGAGTAACGCAGCAGGTAGGCGCCGTGTTTGTGGTACTGGCTATGGGAAATGGTCAGCCCGATCTCGTGCAGCCGGCAGGCCCAGCGCAGCACTTCCTCGTCCGCCGGGGTGTTCAATCCCCAGTCGCGGGCCACCTGCCTCCAGGCCGCGATGGCTGTCTGTTCCACCGCGGCACCGTGTTCCTGGTCCACATGGTAGCGCTCCTGCAAGGCAGAGATCGTGCGCTCCCGAACGTCCTCGTGCTGAATCCGCCCGGCAATGTCGTACAGCAGGCCTTCTCGCAGTGCGCCGTCGGCAAAGGCCATCTCGGAGATGCCCAGGGACTGGAAGGCGCCCATCAGGATGGCGAAACCGGCGGGGAAAATGCTCTGGCGATCAGCTCGCACGCCCAGATCCCCCAGGCGCTCGGTCTTGCCCATGTCCACCAGTCGTTTGCGGAGTTCCTGCATGGCGGTGAGAGTGATGGTCCCGTCGGTAATCTTGAGATTCGCCAGCACACTGGCAATGGCCTTGATGGAACCGGAGGAGCCGACGGTGCTTTGCCAGCCAACGTTCCGGTAGTGCTGCCGGATGTTGAGCATTTCCTGCTCGGCGTGGGTCACGGCACGATCCATCTGCCGGCGGGTAATCTTGCCATCGGCGAAATAGCGGTTGCGGAACGACACGCAGCCCATGTGGAGGCTTTCCAGCTCCAGGGGTTCAAAGCGCTGGCCGATAATGAATTCCGTGCTCCCGCCACCAATATCGATGACCAGCCGGCGACCGGAGTCGTCCGAGAGGGTATGGGCCACGCCCAGGTAAATCAGTCGAGCCTCTTCGCGACCGGCAATGATCTCCACCGGGTAACCCAGTACTTCCTCGGCGCGGTTCATGAACTGGTGGGCGTTACGGGCCACTCTCAGGGCATTGGTGCCAACGATCTGCACCGCCTCCGGCGGCATGCCTTTGAGCCGTTGGGCGAACCGGCCCAGGCAGGCCAGTGCCCGTTCCTGGGCGTCTTCGGTCAGACGATTGTGCGGGTCGAGACCAGCGCCGAGCTGGACCTTTTCTCCCATTTTCTCGAGCGTGCGGATTTCACCATGCACCAGCCGGGCAACCACCATATGGAAACTGTTGGAGCCCATATCGATGGCCGCGAGCACCTCCGGCGGGGAAACGGCATTGTCGGCGGTGGATGCGGCCGTCACGTGGTCGAAATCCTTTTGAGGTGAACTTGCCCGGTACTATAAGCGAAATCCCTCAGGCCTGTCAGCAACCGGTGGTTGAGCGATTTGGCTGCCGCCGGGCGGTGTTACCCCGACTGAGAAGGATCTACTGCTTCACATCCGGTTGATCAATCGCGTAAAGTAATGGCTACCGTGATTTGGGTGAAAGCCGCCCGGACGTCCGGAACGGTTTTCAGCGACAGTCAACAGCACCTGCGCCGGTTTCAGCTCCATGGGAGCGGTCCGGTGAATTCCCAGAGGTGCACGAATCAGGAAAAGGTAATGAGCGGAAATATCGTAAATGTAACCGATGCGTCTTTTGAGCAGGACGTACTCCAGTCTGATGTTCCGGTACTGGTGGACTATTGGGCCGAGTGGTGTGGCCCCTGCAAAATGATTGCGCCGGTGCTTGAAGAGATTGCCGATGAATACGACGGCAAGCTGAAGGTGTGCAAGCTCAACATTGACGAAAACGAGCAGACTCCGCCGAAGTTCAACATCCGTGGCATTCCGACCCTGATGCTGTTCAAGAACGGCAATGTGGACGCCACCAAGGTCGGCGCGCTCTCCAAGTCCCAGCTGGCAGCCTTCCTCGACAGCAATCTCTGATTGTCGTCCGGCTGAAAAAAAACCGTCCCTGAACCGAGTTCACGGACGGTTTTTTTGTGCCTGTTTCCGGAGTGTCGGTGAGCTTGCGGGCGGGGGTTACTGCCAGCCCCGGGACCGGTCCAGGTCGGACTCCTTCTGCTCGACCCAGTGCTCGGAATCGCTGGTGATTTCCTTCTTCCAGAACGGGGCGGTGGTCTTCAGAGCGTCCATGATGAATTCGCAGGCGGCAAAGGCGTCGCCCCTGTGCGCGCTGCACACACCAACGAAGACGATCTGGTCGGCCAGGGCCAGGCGGCCCACCCGATGGATCACCCGGGCCTTGCGCACATCCCAGCGTTTGGAGGCCTGGTCAATCAGGCCCTGAATCACCTGTTCGGTCATGCCCGGGTAGTGCTCTAGAAACAGTCCCGTTACACCCTGCAGGTCGCCGCTGTCCCGCACCAGGCCGGTAAACGTGGCAATGGCGCCGGTACCAGCGCCGCTGTCGCGCAGGGCAAGGTATTCCGCGGCCGGGTCGAAGTCCTCACGCTGTACCGAAATCATCTCAACCTCCGGTGACCGGTGGAAAGAAGGCGAGCTCATCGCCGGCCTGGACCGCGGAACCCGGCTTGGCCATGGCCTGATTGATCGCAATCATCACCGGCTGATCGCCCTTTAGCTGGGCCCAGGGGCCGCCTTTGGCAGACAGCCTGGCGAGTATGTCACCGGCGGTCAGCCCGGGCTCGGCTTCTACAGTCAGGGTGTCCGTGTTCAACTCTTCCCGCAGGCGGGCAAAAAAGCGAACGTGAATTGTGTTGTCACTCATACTCAGCTCGTTAACTGGTCAGTTCAAAAGTTCCGAGAAGGAATAATAGGTTAACAGGTCACCCGGGGATACCTTGGTGTCTTCCGGCACCACCGCCAGGCCCTCTGCCCAGCAGGCCGAACTCATCACGCCGGAGCTCTGGTTGCTGAACGCAGCGAGGGAGAGTCCGGAATCCCCGGTCTCTTTTCTGGCTCTCACGAACTCCCGCCGGAAGGAAGGTGTATCGATGGAGAAGCCAGCGGCCACCCGCTCGCCGACCGGACTGGTCCTGAGTCGGCCCTGGCATTTACGGATATAGGGCATGCCCACCACCAGGAAGGTGACCAGCACGGAGACGGGATTGCCGGGCAGGCCCAGTACCGGCGTGCTGCCAATGCTGCCAAAAGCCAGGGGTTTGCCCGGCTTGATCGCCATCCGCCAGAGCGACAGGGTGCCGGACTCTTCCAGCACCGCCCTCACATGATCTTCTTCGCCCACGGATACCCCGCCGCTGGTGATGACCAGATCAGACGACTCGGCTACCCGCAGCAAGGTCTCCCGGGTAGCCTCTCGCTGGTCACGGAGTGTTTCCGTGAGCACCACCTGGCATCCGGCCTGGGTCAGCATTCCGATCAGGGTGTAGCGGTTGCTGTTGTAAATCTGCCCCGGTGCCAGCGCGGTGCCTGGATCGACCAGTTCATCACCTGTGGACAGCACCGCAACCTTCAGGCGCTCGAACACCGGAACCCGGGCAATGCCCATGGAGGCGAGCAGCCCCATTTCCTGCGGTCGGATCCGGGTGCCCGCGGCCAGGGCTCGTTCGCCTACGGTGAGGTCCTGGCCACGCCGGCGGATGTTCTGGCCTTCTGTGACCTCGGCGTGAACGACAATACCCGCTTCGGTTACCTCGACCCGCTCCTGCATAACCACGGAATCGGCCCCTGCGGGGATTTCCGAGCCGGTGAAAATGCGGGCAGCGGTCCCCGGCGCCAGCGGCCGGGTTGCCTCACCCGCCGGATAGCGGGCGGACACCGGTATCGCCTCGCCGCGCACGTCTGCCTGCCGAACAGCGTAGCCGTCGACGGCACTGTTGTCCGAGGGAGGCACATCGCACGGTACGGTCTGGTCTTCGGCCAGTATCCGGCCAAGGGCGTCGGCGAGGGCAACCGTTTCCACGCGACCCGGTGCCCTGGCCTGCGCCAGTATCTGCGCCAGGGCGTCATCCAGCGAGGCTAACTGAGGGTTCGACATCAATCTTGCACTCCGTCCTGTTTGCCTGGAATCAGCGTTCGGCACGCTGGCCAATAACCTCATCAAGGCGGTGCATCGGCTTGTCGGGTTTGCGCAACACCAAACCGGCAAAGTTGCAGGGGGTATGGCGGCTGTCCAGCTGGCTGCTGAGAATGCCATTCCAGCCAGTCCGGCAGGCGCCGGTCGAGCCGGGCAGGCAGAAAATCACCGTGTTGTTGGCCATGCCCGCGAATGCGCGGGACTGAACCGTAGAAGAGCCGATTTCCTGGGCCGACAGCCGGCGGAATTCCTCGCCAAAGCCCTCGACGGCTTTATCAAACAGCGGCATAAGGGCCTCGGGGGTGCTGTCCCTTTCCATCAGCCCGGTACCGCCGGTGATCACCACCACCTGCACGCCGGGGTCGGCAATCCAGCCGGCGATCAGTGCCCGCATCAGGTACACGTCGTCCGGCAGGATGCGACGCGCCACCAGCCGATGGCCCGCCTCAAGCACGCTGTCCTCGAGAAACTGTCCAGAGGTGTCCTGCTCCGGGCCGCGGGTGTCGGATACGGTCAACAGGGCAATATTAAGAGGGGTCAGCTGGCTGCTCGGTTCACTGCTCATGAAAGGCACTCCTGAATGGCGCTTTGGTTTCCAGAAACGTGGTTATACGCCAGTATCTCCATCCCGGGCTTTCAATGGAAGGGAGTAACCCATCAGGGGGAGGCCGGGCCCGCCGTGCGCAGGTCGGGACAAAATTGGCGTTAATTTGGCCAGCGCACTTGACATTCGCCAGTCAGGTGGTCGATGATCCGTCATGCCCGGCGAACGGTTGTTCCCACTCTCTGGCTCCAGTACCCTAAATCCGGACTCCATCTTCACCGGTTGCTCCCACTGGCCAGCACCAAGTTCAGCGTTTATTTGATCAATTCGTTCAGGGGCGCCCCTGTCATTCCAATATTCGTTTACTTCCATTCCTGAAAATCCAACAAACTATGAATCTTACTGAACTCAAGCAGAAATCCGTGCCCGAATTGCTCGATATTGCGCAAGAAATGGGCCTTGATAACCTGGCTCGTTCGCGCAAGCAGGATGTGATCTTCACCATTCTGAAGAAGCATGCGAAAAGCGGCGAAGACATCTACGGTGACGGCGTACTGGAAATTCTGCAGGATGGTTTCGGCTTCCTCCGTTCCGCCGATGCCTCCTACCTGGCCGGTCCTGACGACATTTACGTTTCGCCCAGCCAGATCCGGCGATTCAATCTGCGCACCGGTGACACGGTCGCTGGCAAGATCCGTCCGCCGAAAGACGGCGAACGCTACTTCGCCCTTCTGAAAGTCAACGAAATCAATTTTGACAAGCCGGACAACGCGAAAAGCAAGATCCTGTTTGAAAACCTCACGCCGCTGTTCCCGGAAGAGCGGCTGACTCTGGAAGCGGGTAACGGCAGTACCGAGGATCTCTCATCCCGGGTGCTGGATCTCGTAGCGCCCATCGGCAAGGGCCAGCGTGGCCTGATCGTGTCTCCGCCCAAGGCCGGTAAGACCCTGTTGATGCAGGGCATAGCCCAGTCCATCACCCGCAACAATCCGGAGTGCCATGTGATGGTGCTGCTGATCGACGAGCGGCCGGAGGAAGTGACCGAGATGCAGCGCACGGTGCGCGGCGAAGTCATTGCCTCCACCTTCGACGAGCCGCCGGCCCGTCACGTCCAGGTGGCGGAAATGGTGATCGAGAAGGCCAAGCGCCTGGTGGAACACAAGAAGGACGTTGTCATTCTGCTGGACTCCATCACCCGTCTGGCCCGGGCCTACAATACGGTTATCCCGTCCTCCGGCAAGGTGCTCACTGGTGGTGTCGATGCCCACGCCCTGGAAAAGCCCAAGCGCTTCTTCGGTGCGGCCCGTAACGTGGAAGAAGGCGGTAGCCTGACCATTCTGGCCACGGCTCTGGTGAACACGGGCTCCAAGATGGACGAGGTGATTTACGAGGAGTTCAAGGGTACCGGTAACATGGAAGTGCACCTGGACCGCAAGATTGCGGAAAAGCGGGTGTACCCGGCCATCAACATTCGCAGCTCCGGCACCCGCCGTGAGGACCTGCTGATGTCCGAGGCGGATATCCAGCGCGTCTGGATCCTGCGCAAGCTTCTGCACTCCATGGAAGACGACACCGCGGCGCTGGAGTTCCTGCTTGACAAGCTCAAGGACACCAAGACCAACGACGAGTTCTTCCAGTCGATGAAGCGTCGTTGATGCTGCTTTAGCAACAGCGCCTCCGGGTTTGGGGGTGGGCAGAACCGGGGGTCGCCTCCCCGGACACGCCGTAAACCCATCCCTGGGGGCTCGGCATTGCCATCCCTGGCAATGCACGGTCCGGGGAGGCGACCCCCGGCTCCGCCTTCATACCCTGTGCGCGCACCTTGTTCTGAGCGACTGAAAGCGGTCCAGCGAACAGCGATCTCCGTAGTACTGGCATATCTGAACGGAGTAACCGATGAAATACAACGACCTGCGGGACTTCATCAACCAGCTGGAAAAGCTTGGTGAGCTCAAACGCATCCGCGTCGAAGTCGACCCCCATCTGGAAATGACTGAAATCTGCGACCGCACCCTGCGCGCAGGCGGCCCCGCGTTGTTGTTTGAAAACCCCAAGGGCTACGACATGCCGGTGTTGGCCAACCTGTTCGGTACGCCCAAGCGGGTGGCGCTGGGCATGGGGCAGGAGAATGTCACGGCGCTTCGGGACATTGGCAAGCTGCTGGCCTTTCTGAAGGAGCCGGATCCTCCCAAGGGGTTCCGCGACGCCATCGAGAAGCTGCCTTTGTTCCGGCAGGTGATGCGGATGAGCCCGAAGGTGCTGCGTTCCGCGCCGTGCCAGGACGTGGTGATCGAAAAAGATCAGGTGGATCTGTACCAGATTCCGGTTCAGCACTGTTGGCCGGGGGATGCCGGGCCGTTGGTGACCTGGCCGCTGGTGATTACCCGGGGGCCGAACAAGGAGCGTCAGAACCTCGGTATATATCGGCAGCAGGTGATCGGGCGCAATCGCCTGATCATGCGCTGGCTCAGTCATCGGGGTGGGGCGCTGGATTTCCAGGAATTCCAGAAAGCCAATCCCGGCAAGCCTTACCCGGTGGCGGTTGCCCTGGGAGCGGACCCGGCCACTATTCTCGGGGCCGTTACACCCGTGCCGGACACCCTGTCGGAGTATGCGTTCGCCGGTTTGCTGCGGGGTGGCCGTACCGAGCTGGTGCAGTGTGGCCTCAGTGATCTGCAGGTACCGGCCAGCGCGGAGATTGTCCTGGAGGGCTTTATCTACCCGGACGATGTGGCGCCCGAGGGGCCCTTTGGGGATCACACCGGTTATTACAACGAGGTAGACCATTTCCCGGTGTTTACCGTGGAGCGGATTACCCACCGTAAGGATCCGATCTACCATAGTACCTATACCGGCAGGCCGCCGGATGAGCCGGCGATCCTCGGCGTGGCCCTGAACGAGGTGTTCATCCCCATCCTGCAGAAGCAGTTCCCGGAAATTGTCGACTTCTACCTGCCGCCAGAAGGCTGTTCCTATCGCCTTGCAGTGGTGACCATGAAGAAACAGTACCCGGGCCATGCCAAGCGGGTGATGATGGGGGTATGGTCTTTCCTGCGGCAGTTCATGTACACCAAATTCGTGATTGTTACCGATGACGACGTGGATGCCCGCAACTGGGAAGACGTGATCTGGGCCATCACCACCCGCATGGACCCGGTGCGGGACACCACGATGGTGGAGAATACGCCCATCGACTATCTGGATTTCGCCTCGCCGGTGTCCGGCCTTGGCTCCAAGATGGGTATGGACGCCACCAACAAATGGCCGGGCGAGACCAGCCGGGAGTGGGGCGAGCCGATTACCATGACCGAGGAGGTCAAACAGCGGGTGGACAGCCTCTGGGATTCGCTGGGTATTGAAACTCCGCCTCGCCGCCCCGAGTGATATGACCAGAACAAGCCGGCGCGTCCGTCTGCAGCCTTCAGGTCTGTCCTTCGTGGCGGAGGCGGGATCTGATCTGCTCAGCGCCGCCGCCAGTGCCGGCATCAAGGTGCCGGCGGCCTGTCGAAACGGGGTGTGTGAGATCTGCGAGGCCCGCCTGCTGGCTGGCCGGGCGCACAATACCCGAAACCAAAAGACCTTTGCGACCGGTGAGCGTTTGATGATGTGCCGAACCGTCGCGCTCACGGATCTGGAACTGGAGATTTCCGCCGTTATGGCAGCTGGAAACAACAAGCCTGGCAAGTATCAGGCAAAAGTGGTGGATGTGCGATCCATCAGTCACGATGTCTATCGGGTTGAACTGCAGCTTCCGCGCCGCCGGGAGTTGTCGTTTCATGCCGGGCAGTATCTCTCGGTGAACCTGCCGGATGCCGACCCCTGCTATTTTTCCATTGCCAGCAGCCCGTCGGCACAGAACATTGAACTGCATATTCAGGCCACGCCGGAGTGGATCTCGGCCCAGAAAGTCATCGATGCCCTCACCTCGGGTGGCGAAGTGACAGTAGAGCTGCCCCATGGCAAGGCCTGTCTGGCATCGGTGCCGACCAAGCCCATGCTGCTGGTGGCCGCCGGGACGGGCTTTGCCCAGATGAAGAGTCTGGTGGACTATCTGCGGGAGACCTCGTTCAACCAGCCGGTCAAGCTTTACTGGGGTGTGCGCCGGCATGAGGATATGTATCTGCGCGCGCTGGCCCAGCAGTGGCAGGACGAGTGGCCTCCATTCAGCTTCCTGCCGGTGGTAGGCGACGACGAGGATAACGACTGGGGCGGACACCACGACCAGCTGGTGCGTGCCGTACTGGCCTCAGGAATGGACTGGAACAACGTTGAGGTGCACGCCAGCGGTTCCCCCACCATGGTCTACACCCTGCTGGATGCGCTGGTGGAGGCCGGCCTGCCCGAGCAGGCCTTCTTCTCGGACGTTCTGGAATACGCGCCCCGGGGCTGAGCCCGGCCGGGGCTAAAGGCCCCGGTGATCAGGCCCGGGGCATCGGCAGTTCAGGCAGGCCATTGTCCCTGGCCAGGCCCTGCATCATCAGCTTGATGCTGGTTTCCTCTTCACCCATGTGGGCGTTCAGCCGACTCAGCTCGGCCAGTGCCTCCCGTGTGCGCTTCAGCCGAAGGCTGGTTTCGAAGTATTCCTTCGCCTTGCCCCAGAGCTCATTACGCAGGCTCAGGCGGCCCAGTGCCAGTAGCAGCTCCGGATTGTTGGGTCGGTCTTTCAGCCACTGCTCGGCCAGCAGCAGCTGCTCATCAGGCTTCTGGCCCTGAACCCGTCCGTAGAGATTAATCAGCTCGTCGCTCCAGTGATTACGCAGCACCTTGCGCAGCAGGGTTTCGGTTTGCACTTCGTCGCCCAGGCTGGCCAGCAGGCGGGCGTAATCCCGAATGGTGTACTCGTCGCGGCGCAGGAAACCCGGGAGCTCATCCCATAGCCGGGTCAGGGGTTCCAGCGAGGCGTCGGGGTCCTGTTGCTGCCGACGCCGGCAATCCTCGGCGGCCCGCTCCAGCAGATTGTGCCACACCTGCCGTTCGAGGCTGTTCAGTTCGTCTTCGGGCAGGACGTTGCGCTTGCGCAGCTCCGGCAGTAGCTTCGACAGTTCCCGCCAGTCTTCCAGGCGCAGATAGGTGTTTTTCAGCAGCTTCAGTACGAATGGGTGGTGTGGGGACTGTTTGCGCAGGCGAACCAGCGTAGCCAGGGCCTGTTCCAGGCGATTGCCCGCCAGTTGCAGCTGGGCCTGGGTGATGCCCACGGCAAGATCGGAGCCGGGGGTGCTGTCGAACGCCTTGCGCAGTAACTCATCCACCGCGTCGTGATCGCCGGCCTCGAACGCCGCCTGGGCCGCGGCCAGGTAATTGATCAGCGGGGTATCGGCGTGACTCGCGGAGGAAGTCAGCAGTTTGCGCGCCCGTGGCCAGTTACCCTCGGCCAGTGCCAGCAGGCCCTGGGTGGTTCGGCGGCGCGCCCGGCGTTCATTGCTTCGGGCAATCCAGCCCGCCACCAGCCCTGTGCTGGCCCTCAGCCGGCGAATCAGGTTGACCAGCAGGACGGACAGCACCACCAGGGCGATCAGCAGCCCCAGCCCGACCCAGAAGTTGGTTTCGATGAGGTAGTGGCCCAGGCTGATGCGGATGTAGCCAAGATCGTACTGCAGACCGAGCGAGAGGCCGGTGCCGATCAGCAGTGCCAGCAGGACTATCAGCAGCAGGCGGATCATGACTCATCGCCCCCCTGACCGTTGGCGTTGCTGGTGCCGCCTTCCGACCCGGCATTCAGGCGTCCGGCCAGTCGCTCCTTGAGCAGGTCAAGAGACTGGCTGATGTCCGGCAGCTCCGGGTCGACGTTCTTGGCGGCCAGTTCGGCCAGGGACTGTGAAAGCGCCGCCACCCGCGGATGGCTGGCGTCGTACCATTCGTCGATCGCCGAGCGCGCCTTGGCCAGGGCCCGCTCATACAGCGCCTGGTTGCCGCGAAGCACGGCCAGTTCCGCTTCCTCCAGCATCAGTTGGAGGTTGAGGCGAGCATAGGCGCTCTGGTCTGGCGACAGCAGCGGCTTGACCTTCTCATCAAGCCGGCGGACCACCACTACCTGCTGGAGCGTGGATTTAACTTCGCGCCAGGCTTCGGTCAGCGGGTTACCTGCGCCATCGTTACCGGATTCGCCACTCTGATTGCCGGTCAGGAAACCGGGCGCGTTTTCGCTGATCAGGGCCTGGTCCGTCAGTTGGTGAATGCTGTCGATCGCCGCTTCCAGCTGCAGGTACAGGCCGGTCCGGTCAACACCGGCAATGCCTTTGAGCGCGAGAATTTCCTTTGCCAGCTGCTGGCGCACGGGGTAAACGCCGATGTCGTCCGACTCCGCCAGTACCTCATCGGCAGCCTGCAGGGCTGACAGCGCACCACGAATATCCTTTTCGATCATCAGACGCTGGTTGGCAATACGCAGCAGGTACTCTGCCTCGGCCAGCAGCCAGTCGGTGCGGGTGCGGTTACCGGCTTCCAGCAATTCGCGGGCGTTGTGGTCAATCTGGCGCTGCTGTGTGGCAATCAGTTCGCGCTGGCTGGCCAGCTTCTCTTCCAGGGCCTGCAGGCGCTGGCTTTGCTGGCTGCCACGGTCGCCGTACAAATCCTCCAGCTGGGCCGTGTCCTGTCGCAGATCCTGCAGGGTCTGCATCACCGCCTGGTGATTGTTCCACTGCTGCCAGCTCCATAATGCCAGGGCGACAGCGATGATCAGGGATATCAGGGCGACCAGCCATAGGGGCCAGAGTTTCTGACGGGCCGGCGTTTCCTTGGAAACGGGTACGGGCAGTTGGTTCGTTGTCTCTGTCACGGGCGTCCTTACTTGGCTTTTCCGGAGCCACCGTCCCGGCCGGCAAGTTGCGCTGCAACCGTGGCCACGATGTCGTTATCGGCAAGGCTTCCTGGTATACACGGGTTCTGGAATCCCGCCGCACGAGCCTGTTCGGCGACCCGATCTGCGGGAACAATCAATAACCTATCGTATAGATTATGGCCGTAATTCGCACACAGTGCGATGAGATTGTTCAAGGTTTCGCCCGACAGGGCAACGATGGCCTCCGGGGCAAAGTCTTTCAGAGTTGCGCGCAGAAGCTCGGGGGAGTGCTCCGCCGGAAGGCGTCGATACAGTGGCAGCACGGTCACCCGGGCGCCCCGTGCCTGCAGGGTCTTGTGGATCAGTTCACGGCCGGTGTCGCCCCGCGCCAGCAGGACCTTTTCTCCGTCCAGGTGATTCAGGGAGGGCAGGGCAAGCAGGGCCTCGCTGGTCCAGCCCTTGGGAGGGAGACGTGGGTTTAGCCCGTGCTCGGCCAGAACTGCAGCGGTCCCAGCACCCACGCCGTACCAGCGGATGCCGACCGGTATCTGGGGCCACCAGGTGTCGATGGCGTCCAGTAGCAGGCGAGCGGCATAAGGACTGACGGCGATGACGTGGGAAAACTCATCGAGACTGAGGATGAGCGTGCGGCGCTCGGGTGTTTCCGGCAGCGGCTGCCGGTCGATCATCGGCAGTACCCGAACCTCTGCGCCAACATCGCGGAACCGGCGCGCCAGGCGTGACGCCTCCGGTTCGGGCCGGCAAACCAGGATCCGCCGGCCGCTCAGGTCCGGCTCAGGTGGGCGTGTGGCCATAGATTTCTGCCAGCACCTTGTCGGCGCCCAGTGCCAGCAGGTCCTCTGCCAGCTCCCGGCCCAGGCGCTCGCCTTCGGCCCGCGGTGCGCGGCCTTCAACGCGGAAAATCTGGCTTCCATCCACGGCCCCGACCAGGCCCCGCAGCCAGATCGTATCGTTATCCTCGAGCAGGGCATATGCCGCAATGGGCACCTGGCAGCCGCCTTCCAGTCGCCGGTTCAGGGCCCGTTCGGCCTTGACCCGATCGGAGGTGTCCTTGTGGTTCAACGGCTCAAGCATGGCCAGCAGTTCGTGGTCACCCACCCGGCATTCGATGCCCAGGGCGCCCTGGCCCACGGCAGGCAGCGATACGGTATCCGGCAGGCAGTAGCGGATGCGGTCGTGAAAGCCCAGGCGTTTCAGGCCAGAGCTGGCCAGTACGATGGCGTCGTACTCGCCGGCGTCCAGCTTGGCCAGGCGGGTGTTGACGTTGCCACGCAGCACGCGAATCTGGAGGTCTGGTCGATAGGCCCGGAGCTGTGCCTCCCGGCGCAGGCTGGCGGTGCCAACCACGGCACCCTCGGGCAGGGCGTCGACGTTATCGAACCGGTTGCTGACAAACGCGTCAGTGGGATCTTCCCGCTCGCAGATGGCAACCAGGCCGAGCCCCTCCGGGAACTCCATGGGCACATCCTTCATTGAGTGCACCGCCAGGTCGGCCCGACCGTCGAGCATGGCTTCTTCCAGCTCCTTCACGAACAGGCCCTTGCCGCCAATCTTGGCCAGGGGAACGTCCAGGATCTTGTCGCCCTGGGTCTTGATTTTGACCAGCTCCACGCTGACGTTGTCGTGCAGTCTTTCCAGTTCTGCCTTGATGAACTCCGCCTGCCACAGCGCCAGCGCGCTGCTGCGGGTTGCAATGCGTAGGGTACGTTTGGACATCACACTCACAGTCGGTTCGGAAAATGTCCGCCAAGGTTACCTTGTGGCGGTCCAAATGTCCCGTGGCGAAGCCGCGCCCGGCGGCAAACCGGCCCGCTCCGCGTAATCAGCCCGGCTGATGTTCCTGGAGCCACTGGCGCACGCTGCTGGCGTGGCGGCGGCTCACTGGCAGTTCGCCCCGGTTATCCTTGAGCTGGATCAGGTTGTGGCCGTCCGGCGTCCGTCGAAGCCCCTCGATAAAACGCACGCCCACCAGAGTGTGCCGGTGGGTCCGAAGCAGGAATTCCGGGTAACTGTTCTCCAGTTCCTTGAGCGTGTAATCACACACCGTGTCGCCACGGGTATGGTGGATGGTGACGTATTTCTGGTCGGCCTCGCAGTAGAGAATCTCCGAGAGGTCGATCAGAACGGTGCCGCGGTGGGTGCGTACAGCCAGTTGCTCCGCCTGGTTGCCGGACTGGCCATTCAGAGTCTGCAGCTGGACCCGGTTGACCCTGCCGGCCCGCGCCAGGGCGTCGGCCAGGGCTTCCCGGCGAACCGGCTTCAGCAGGTAGGCGGATGCCTGCACATCGAACGCCTGGATGGCGTAATGGTCGTAGGCGGTGCAGAAGATCAGGGCCGGGGGATTGGGCAGTTGGCTCAGGCGGTTGGCCGCTTCCATGCCGTCCATGCCCGGCATGCGGATGTCCAGCAACAGGATGTCGGGCTCCAGTTCGGCGACCTGCCGGAGTGTGCTATCGCCATCGGCGGCCTCGCCGCAGACACGGTACCCGGGGATGGCGTCCACCAGCCGGCGGATCCGCTCCCGGGCAAGGGGTTCGTCATCGGCGATCAGGACGCTGCGGGGCTCAGTCATCGCAGGGCTCGCTCTTCGTTGTGTCCGTGGTGCGCTGGTTGCGCCAGTCCGCCTTTGCTGGCGGCGGTGCGGTGATTTTCTGGCGCGGCAAACGCAGGGTTACGGTGTAAATACCGTCATGGTGGCTATGTTTCAACACTGCTGGTTCGCCAAATAAGGCCTGGAGACGGGCCTGGATGTTGGTCAGAGCCATGCGGTTGCCCTGGTGCTGTCGGTTGCCGTGGTCCGGCTTGGGGTTCTGTACCAGAAGGTAGATAAACTTGCCCTTGCTCTGGACTTCAATGCGCACGGTACCGCCTTCCGGCCGCGGCTGGATGCCATGATAGATGGCATTTTCCACCAGCGGCTGCAGGGTCAGGGGCGGAATTGCCTGCTGCTCCAGGCCAGCTTCGACCTGCCATTCCAGCCGGAGCCGGTCATCCAGTCGCAGGCTTTCGATGTCCAGGTAACGATGGCAAAGCTCCAGCTCCTGTGACAGGGGAATCAGTTGATCGACGCTGCGGAGGCTGGCGCGGAACAGCTCCGAGAGGTCCAGTACGGCGTCTTCCGCCCGTTCCGGGTTGACGGCGATCAGGCTGGCGATGGTGTTCATACTGTTGAACAGGAAGTGGGGTTGTATGCGGGCCTGGAGGGCAGCCAGGTTGGCCTGCATCTCGGCCTCTCGTTGTTGCTGCCATTGGTGCTGCAGGTAGAAGTAACGCAACACCATCAGCACGATCAGCAGCGCCAGCAGGAGTTTCTTGGCCACACTCTGCCAGGCGGCCACACCGCCCACCGGATGCAGCACGCTGTCGGCAAACAGGCTGAAGGCCAGCACATCCAGTAGCACGATCGCCACGATGGTAGCGGTGGACCAGGACACCCGCATGCGCGCCAGCCGTGCCCGGAGCAGGCAGATCAGCGCGGCGCTGGTCAGCGTGGTCCATTGCACGAACAGGGACAACAGGCCGAAGTAGTTCCAGTCGATCCAGCCGCGCTCCGCCTGCACAATTGACAGCACCAGCACCAGCAGTTCGCTGGTGACCAGCAACAGGAAGACGGCCCGCACCCGGCACAGATCCGGCACGAAGAAGTCGTTCGTGGTCACGCTGTTGTCCCTGTTACGGGATGTCTCCTTAACCGGGGTCAGAATGGTATACTCCCGCCACGTTCAATGTACCCAGTTCCCGCCAGATGATGCCGGGCTGTCAGCAGGAAAGATAGACCATGACGGATCAGAAAAAGTCTGACCAGACCACAAGCTCTGAAAAACCCTGGGGCGGGCGCTTCAGCGAGCCCACCGATGCCTTTGTTGAGAAATTCACCGCATCGGTCGGTTTTGATCAGCGTCTGTACCACCACGACATCACCGGATCCATCGCCCACGCCACTATGCTGGCCGAGGTAGGGGTGCTCACCAACGCGGAGCGGGACCAGATTATTGAGGGCCTGAAGGGCGTCAAGGCGGACATCGAATCCGGCAACTTCCAGTGGTCGGTGAGTCTGGAAGACGTGCACATGAACATCGAAGCACGTCTTACCGACCGAATCGGTATTACCGGCAAGAAACTGCACACCGGCCGCAGCCGCAATGACCAGGTGGCCACCGACATCCGCCTGTACCTGCGCGACGAGATCGACGTGATTGCCGAGGAGCTTCGGCGCCTCAAGGCGGGCCTGCTGGACCTGGCCGAGCGCGAAGCGGACACCATCATGCCCGGTTTTACCCACCTTCAGACCGCCCAGCCGGTGACCTTCGGACACCACCTGCTGGCCTGGTACGAAATGCTGGTGCGCGACGCCGAGCGCCTGCAGGACTGTCGCAAGCGGGTCAATGTGATGCCCCTGGGCGCCGCTGCCCTGGCCGGCACCACCTACCCGATTGATCGTGAAATGACCGCGCAACTGCTCGGTTTTGATCGACCGACCGAAAACAGCCTGGATTCGGTCAGCGACCGTGACTTTGCCATCGAGTTCTGCAGCTTTGCCGCGCTGCTGATGACGCACCTCTCCCGATTCAGTGAGGAGCTGGTGCTCTGGACCTCGGCCCAGTTCGATTTCATCGATCTGCCGGACCGCTTCTGCACCGGCTCGTCGATCATGCCCCAGAAAAAGAACCCGGACGTGCCGGAGCTGGTGCGCGGCAAGACCGGCCGCGTGAACGGCCACCTGATCAGCCTGCTGACCCTGATGAAGAGCCAGCCGCTGGCTTATAACAAGGACAACCAGGAAGACAAGGAACCGCTGTTCGATACCGTGGATACCATCAAGGGGTGCCTCAAGGCCTACGCCGACATGATTCCGGCCATCCGTTCCAAGGCCGACAACATGCGGGTGGCGGCAAAACGCGGCTTCTCCACCGCCACCGACCTGGCGGATTATCTGGTCAAGAAAGGCGTGCCGTTCCGGGATGCCCACGAGATTGTCGGCAAGTCCGTGGCGTTCGGGGTAGCCGAAGGCCGGGATCTGTCCGACATGACCCTGGAAGAGCTGCAGCAGTTCTCCGACCACATCCGCGAAGACGTCTTCGATGTGCTGACCCTTGAAGGGTCGGTCCAGGCCCGGAACCACCTCGGTGGCACGGCACCGGATCAGGTGCGCGCTGCCATTGCCCGGGCTCGCAGCCAGCTGGGCTGACCAGCCCGGGATTTACCCGCCTATCCGCCCGGTGGCGAGGTCTACCGCCGCCGGGGTCAGCTCTGCCAGGGGCTGCGGGCGACACAGCCGGTAACCCTGGCCGTAGTGGATGCCCAGGGTCCGTACCTTGCGCAGGGCGTCGTCGCTCTCGATAAAAGTGGCCACCGTCACCTTGCCTGCGGCCTCGGCAATCCGGTGCAGGGCTTCGAGCATCACCTGCTGCACGGGGTCGTCCGCCAGGTGCTGAACCATGCGCCGGTCCAGTTTGATGATGTCCACAGGCAACCGGGCGGCCAGGCTGTAGCTCTCGACCGACGCACCCGCGCCGTCCAGCGCCACCCGGAAGCCCGCCTTGTGCAAGGCATCGCACAGTACCGCCACGTCATCGGGATACTGGGTGGCGTGGGCCTCGCGGATTTCCAGGCAGAAACAGTCGGGTGCGAACGCCGATCCACTCAGGGCGCCGGCCATGAACTCGGCAAAGGTGTCATCCAGTACGCTGGCCAGCGAAAGGTTGAAGCCACAGTATTTGAGCCTCGGCTCCAGCAGCGGCTGGCGGCCAAGCCACTCCAGGGTCTGGCGGATGACCTGGCGGTCGAGGCGTTTGGCGAGATCGAAACGCTCGGCAACCGGGAGGAAATCCTGGGGCATGAGCACCTCATCGGTGTCGCTGGCGGCCGGTATCCGGCACAGGATCTCGATGTGGTCACCCCAGGTCGGGCTGGCCACGGGGCGCATGGCCTGGTATTCAAGGATCAGGTTGTGGCTGTCCAGAGCCTCTCGCATCTGTGCCACCCGCTCATTGGCAACGGCGTCGTTGGTCTGGTGGGCCAGGGCTCTGGCGGTGTGCACCCGGTTTCGGCCAGAGGTCTTGGCGGTATGGCACAGATCTGCCGCCTGGGCGAGCAGCTGTTCCGGGTCTGTGGGTACATCCTGATCCATGATCAGCAGGCCGCCCGAGGCAGTCGTGCTGAGCTTGTGGCCCTGCCAGTCGAAAACGAAGTCGCCGATCAGCTCCAGGGTCTCCTCGGCGATCGCCCGCGCCCGGGGTTCGGGGCAGTTCTCGATCAGCAATGCAAAGGTGTCGCCTGCGAGGCGCGCGAGGGCATCACGTTGCCGGACCCGAACACCCAGACTGCCAGCCAGCTCACGCAGATACCGGTCACAGGTGCCGCTTCCGGCCTGCTCGTTGAAGCGCTCGAAATTATCCAGATCCAGATACAGAAGGCTGTCAAACGATGCCCGGTGCGCTTTCTGTTCGAGGGTTCTGAGCAACCGCGCCACCAGTTCCCGCCGGTTCATCAGACCGGTTACCGGATCATGACGGAGTCGATAGTCGTCGCTGGCCCCCTGGTTGGCGCGTGGCTCCACCGGTCGGGCCACGTGAACCGCGCCGGTAATCTCCCCGTGGTCGCCAAGCAGTCGCTGGTAGTGAAATTCGTACACCGGCAATGGCCTGGCTTGCTGGGCCATGGGCATCTCCAGCACAAAACTGTCCCGCTCGAAGGCTCGATGCCAGAGCCGCTCCATCATTCTGCGTTCGTTGGGAAAAGACTCCAGCAGACGGCTGAGATTGGCGCCCAGGGTGGGTTCCACGCCAAAGGTTTCCTGGAACTGTGTGGCCCATGCGGAATTGAAATGAGTCAGGTTGAACGCAGCGTCCACCGCAACCACCAGATCTCGGCTTGCGCTGCTGATGGCCGACAGGATCCGGTCTGCCTGCCGGCGGACTCGGTCCAGCTGCATCCGGGCGGTCTTGTCTACCAGAGTGCCACCCAACCGGGTCGTGCGGCCGCTGGCTTTGAGGGCCCGACAGTTAAGGCTGACGCGACGCGGGTTCTGGCGCGATGTAAGGATGTCGAGATCGAGGGAAAATCCCTGGCCGGTCCGGATGCATCGACGAAACAGGGCGCGCACCCTGGTCTGCCCGGTCTGGCAGTAGAACAGCGCCTGTTCCGGGGTGATTCCGGTGCCCGGGCGCAGCTCCAGAAGATGGAACATCCCTTCGGACCAGGTCATCTGATTGGTCTCGGTGTCGAGCTCCCAGAGCCCGAAGCCGGCGCCGGATTCCGCCGCCCGGAGCAGTCGCGCGTCCCGGCCGGGGGTGTCACTAAGGGCGATGGTGGCGCTGGCCGCGTTGTCGGCATCACGCATTTCCAGCCGGAGATTGAGGCTGGCGGTGTAGAAAAAACCCTCTTTGTGACGGAAGGTGACCAGAACCGTCTGGCCACGCTCGATCCGGTGGCGGTTGGCGGGCGCGAACGGGTCATCTTCGCGGGACGCCAGGATCCGGTGCACTGACTGGCCTTCCAGTTCGCCGCTGTCATAACCGAGGATCGCCTCAGCGTGGTGGTCTGCGAACAGGATCCTGCCTTCGTCGTCAATGCGAAGAACAGTGCTGCGTTCAGCAGTCGGGGAAGAATCCGGCCGATACCGGCGAATGATGAACTCTTTCACGAGCGGCGAGCCTCGGGGGTTCAGTAACTTTTATTTTTCTTCGGGTTTTGCAACGATGCCCACATCATACGCATACTGATTGCGAAAGGAACCTCTCGCCGGAGCCATCTTGACCGCCCACGCCGCCCCGATTTCCCTCGACTTCGAGGAGGGAATAGATCGCAAGACCCTGCGTCGTCTGAGGGACCGGTTCCTTCTGGTCAATCAGCAGCGCTGGAATCGTGCCCATTCGGCGCTGTCCTACCGCCAGCAGAGTGTTCTGGAAATCCTGCCGTTGGTGTTTCACCTCAATCACCCGGCGCTGCCCGGCTATCTGGACGGCGATTGCCCCTACGGTCTGGTGAACTACACGCCGTCGGCGGCCACACTCCATGCCGCACGCCGGCTGGCCCGGACGTTCAGTCTGAAAGATGAAGGCAAGCGTCGGCCCGACCTCGACGCCATGTTCCTGATGGGGAGCCCCGGCACGCTCGGCCACTCGGTGGCCAGTGACCTCGATGTCTGGCTGTGTCACCGCAGCGATTTGCCGGAGCGGGGCATCCGTTGTCTTGAGCGCAAGGCAGAACGACTGTCCCGCTGGGCTGAGTCGCTGGGTGTGGAGCTGCACGTCTTCGTCTTCTGCGCCGCCGACTGGCGGGCCGGTCGGGAGCGTGTGGAAGTAACTGGTGAAAATTGCGGAAGCGCCCAGCACTACCTCTTGCTGGACGAGTTCTATCGTACCGGCATTCACCTGGCCGGTGCCTGGCCCATGTGGTGGCTGGTGCCGGCGGAGCAGGAGGCCAACTACCAGCAGTGTCTGCGCACCCTGGTGGATTACCGGTTTGTGAAGGCCTCCGAGTACATCGATTTCGGGCCAGTGCCGGCGATCCCCGAGGCCGAGTTTCTTGGCGCCGGGGTCTGGCAGCTGTACAAGGGCATCGATGCGCCCTGGAAGTCGATTCTGAAGCTGCTGCTGATCGAGTGCTATGCCCGAACCGTTGATCAGCCGCTGTTGTCGGCTGAATTCAAGCGGGCCATTTACCGGGGGGAAACCCACGCCGACCGTCTGGATCCCTACGTCATGCTCTACGACCGGCTGGCGGGCTGGCTGTCGGGCCCGGAGTCGGGCGCGCGCATCGATCTGGTTCGCCGGAGCCTGTACCTGAAAGCCGGTCTGCCCCTGACCCGGGCGGAGGGATCGCCGGACCAGTGGCGGGCCGGTCTGCTTAGGCGCCTGGTGGCCGAGTGGGGCTGGACCGAAGATCAGCTGCTGGAGCTGGACGAGCGCCAGCGCTGGCGTGCCGAGCAGGTCACCGCGCTTCGCCGTACGGTGGTTGCCGAACTGACCCACAGCTACCGGTTGTTGTCGAAGATGGCCCGAAACCACGGTCAGCGTGCCGCGATCAGTGACAGTGATATCAATTTGCTGGGGCGCAAGCTGTACGCTGCCTTCCAGCGCAAGGCCGGCAAGATCGAGCAGATCAATCCCGGGCTGGCGCCTTCCCTGGCGGAAGAGAATCTGGCTTTTCATCACCAGTCGGAGCAGGGTGGGGCCGGCGAGGGGTGGCTGCTCTACCGGGATCTGGAAGATCCGGCCGATGCCTTCTGGAAGCCGGTGATTCGTCGCTCCGGCAACCTGGCCGAACTGATGGTGTGGTGCTACTGCAATGGTCTGCTGAACCGGGCGACCCGGCTGAACGTTCGCGCCGGCCCTACCGTGGCTTCGGTGAGTGAGCTGCGGGAAATGCTGGACGCCCTTGCCGGCTTTCTGTCGTTCCCGATTGCTCCGGCCGATCGGGACGCGCTGTCGCGGGGCGTGCGCCCGATGCGCCACCTGCTGCTGGTTAATGTCGGCATCGACCCGCAGGCGCACCTCACCGAAAAAGGCTTGCACAAACTCAGCGCCCGCCACGATTCCCTGGGTTTCAGCGGCGGCCGTGAAAATCTGGTGGTCAGCATTGATCAGATCACCTTCAACAGCTGGCACGAGGTGAGCCTGCAACACTATGCAGCCGGCGACACGCTGGTCCAGTGCCTGAAGAATGTGCTGGCGTCAGCGGCAGCAAACCCGGCCGAGCTGCCGGAGGTTCAGGTGCACTGTCACAACCGTGGGCACGGCCCGGCCATTGCCCGGCGGGTTCAGGAACTGTTTGCCGACGTGCTCCGCCCGTTCTTTGCCGGTGGCGCGGGTCCGCATCCCCTGCGCTACGTGATCGAAATGGACCGACGCTTTTTTGTGTTGCAGTTCAACGGGCAGGAGCCGGGGTTCATTGTATTGGACAGCCTGGCCGCGTTGATGGCGCACCTCGCTCTGCCCCAGGAGCGTTACCTGCCCGTGGTGTTTGATCGCCATGCCCTGCTTGAGGAGCCAGCCCTGCGGGCGGTGTGCCAGGCCAGTGAGCCGGACACCATACAGGTCTTTTTCCGGGTGTCCGGTGAACGGACCCGGTTCTGGGTGGTGGATGAACTGGGCTCGGTGTTCAGCTGGGAGCAGCCGATGAATAGCCGACGCCACCTGCTGGTACCGGTGCTCCGGTTCCTGGACAACCTGATAGAGCGACGGATGCTGCGGCAAACGGATTCCACCGGCGTGATTGCCGGCGTCCAGTGCTATGAGCTCGTGCGGCGCGAGGACGGCTGGCGCGCCGAGCGCCGCAATGAGTCCGATTCCGGTGCGCCCCTGCCGGGCCTGGAGGTTCAGGCGGTGGGCATCCAGGAAGGTGACAGCCGACTTAGATTCGACATCTTCTGTGGTGCCCAGGAGTTTACGGTACAGGAATACGGTGACCAGCTGATTCCCGCCGTCGCCCACTACATCCGATCGCTACGGCGCAGCGACGAGCACTACCCGGTGTACCTCACCGATGTGCACTTGCCCCACGATCTGGACCCTCGGGTGTACCAACAGGACATCCAGACCAGTCAGTATCTGTATTACCGGTCGTTTCTCGAGGACGCCCTCAACCGTCACCTGGAGCGCCTCTGACCTCGCCGGGCAGGGTCGGTGTCAGGTATACTGCCGGCATGACGAACTCAGGGGTAGCAGGAATGCGCATGTCGACTCTGCCGATCGTACTGCTGGTGCTGGCGGTTTTGCTCAGCGGGTGTGGCCAGAAAGGGCCGCTTTACCGGGAGGCCTCCGGTGTTGAGGCCCCAACCCGGGCTGAAACCGTTGATGATCGGCAGCAAGACGGCGACGGCGCGAATGCCAGCGATTAGTGGTACCGACCCGTTACTCCGCAAGACCAACCAGGAAACCCATGGATCATTTCAATTACCGTGACGGTGAGCTGTTCGCCGAAGACGTCCCTGTCTCCGACATTGCCCGACAGTTTGGCACGCCGGCGTATGTCTATTCCCGTGCCACCCTGGAGCGACACTATCGCGCCTACGACGAGGCCCTGAAGGATCGTCCCCACCTGGTGTGTTATGCGGTCAAGGCCAACAGCAACCTGGCGGTGCTCAACGTGCTGGCCCGTCTGGGATCCGGGTTCGATATTGTCTCGGCCGGCGAGCTGGAGCGGGTCCTCCGCGCCGGTGGCGACCCCGGCAAGGTCGTGTTCTCGGGCGTTGGCAAGCAGGAATGGGAAATGCGACGGGCCCTTGAGGTCGGGGTGCGTTGCTTCAACGTGGAATCCGACACCGAGCTGGATCGTCTGAATGCCGTGGCCGGCGAGCTTGGCGTGAAGGCCCCTGTGTCGTTGCGGGTGAATCCGGACGTGGACGCGGGCACCCACCCCTATATTTCCACCGGTTTGAAGGAGAACAAGTTCGGCATCGACATCGCGGAGGCGCCGGAGGTGTATGCCCGAGCGGCCGGCCTGCCCAATCTGGAGGTCAAGGGTGTGGATTGCCACATCGGCTCCCAGCTCACCAGCGTGTCGCCGTTTCTGGATGCCCTGGACCGGGTGCTGGCCCTGATTGACGATCTTGCCGGCCGCGGTATCCAGATCCGCCACCTGGACATGGGCGGCGGTCTCGGCGTGACTTACAACCAGGAGCAGCCACCGCAACCGTCCGACTATGTCCGGGCCCTGTCAGAGCGCCTGGGTGACCGTTCCCTTGAGCTGATTCTCGAGCCTGGCCGTTCCATTGCCGCCAATGCCGGCATCCTGGTGACCCGGGTCGAGTTCCTCAAGTGCACCGACCACCGCAACTTCGCCATCATCGATGCCGCCATGAACGACCTGATCCGGCCGGCCCTGTACAGCGCCTGGCAGGCCATCATCCCGGTCCGGCCGCACCAGGACGGTGACGAGAGAGCCTGGGACCTGGTGGGCCCTGTCTGCGAAACGGGCGATTTCCTGGGCAAGGACCGGCGCCTGCGCCTGAAGGCCGGGGATCTTCTGGCGGTAAGATCGGCCGGCGCCTATGGCTTTGTGATGAGTTCCAACTACAACACCCGGAACCGGCCCCCGGAACTGATGGTGGATGGTGACCAGGTGCACGTGGTGCGTCGTCGTGAAACCCTCGAGGATCAGCTCGGCCCCGAGAGCTGTCTGCCGGAATGAGCGGGAACCAGGAGATGAGTCAGCAGCGCCGCAGCCAGGGCCCGACACTGCGTTTCACCAAGATGCACGGTCTGGGCAACGATTTCATGGTGGTGGACGCCATCAGCCAGCCGTTCCGTCTGCGCCCGGAGATGATTCGCGAACTGGCCAACCGGAATTTCGGCATTGGGTTCGACCAGTTGTTGGTGGTAGAGCCTCCGGGCCTGCCCGATGTGGATTTCCGCTACCGGATCTTCAACGCTGACGGCTCGGAAGTGGAACAGTGCGGCAACGGGGCCCGATGTTTCGCCCGCTTTGTCCGCGACCAGCGCCTGACCAACAAGAAGGTGATCCGGGTCCAGACCGCCAAGGGCGTGATAGAGCTCCGGGTGGGCCGGGAAGGCATGGTTACAGTGAACATGGGCATCCCCGAGTTCAATCCTCCGGCCATTCCGTTCGCCGCCGATCGCCGCAAGGACGTCTACACCGTGGATGTGGACGGCCAGACCGTAGAGCTCAGCGCCGTGTCCATGGGCAATCCCCACGGCGTTCTGCTGGTGGATAACGTGGATACTGCGGCGGTGGAAACCCTGGGGCCCCTTCTGGAAAAGCACCCGCGTTTCCCGGCCCGGGCGAACATCGGCTTCCTGCAGATACTGGATCGCTCCCATGCCCGGCTTCGGGTGTTCGAACGCGGTTCCGGCGAGACCCTGGCCTGTGGCAGCGGCGCCTGTGCGGCGGTGGTCGTCGGCTGCGTGAGAGGGTTGCTGGATGCCCGCGTGGAAGTGGAGCTGCGTGGCGGCAAGCTGGTGATCGAATGGCAGGGTGAGGGGGCCCCTGTTATGATGGAAGGGCCTGCAACCAGCGTCTTTGAAGGGCAGTTAAGGCTGCCGGGTGACTCTGGTGGCCGCCGCCGGAAGAGCGGCCGCCCCCATAAACAACGGTCCTGACAGCCAGGAGTACACGATGACAGAACAAACGGCCCGCAAGAAGGCCGGTGAGCTCAGCCGGGAAGAAGTGGCTGACTACCTGCGCGCCAACCCCGATTTTTTTGTTGACCAGGACGAGCTTCTGCGCAGCCTGACCCTGCCCCACGACAGCGGGCGCGCGATTTCACTGGTGGAACGCCAGGTGCACCTGTTCCGGGAACAGCGGGATACCCTGCGTCGGGAGCTGGTGGAGCTGGTGTCTATCGCCCGCCACAACGACCGGTTGTTCGAAAAGAGCAAGCGTCTGCTGATGCAGGTGATCGAGGCCCGAACCCTGAACGACATGGCCGCGGCCATCGATGACAGCATTCGCGGGGATTTTGGTCTGGATGCGGCCTCGGTACTGCTGTTCACCGACAACGAGCTGCCGGAAGCCTCTCAGGGGGCGCTGCATGTGGTCAGTCCGGCCGTTGCCAGGGAGCGCCTGGGCAGCCTTCTTGATGGTGAGCGTGCGGTGTGTGGCCAGTTCCGGGAGAGCGAGCGGCAGTTCCTGTTTCCCGATCGCGAAGAGCCGATCGCATCTGTTGCCCTGGTGCCCCTGCGTCACGACACCCTGGTAGGCGTGTTTGCCGTTGGCAGTTGCCAGCCGGGCTATTTCGACCAGAGCATGGGATCTCTGTTCCTGAGTTACATCAGCGATACCCTCAGTCGGCTGCTGCCGCCCATGGTGCAGCGCCATACTGCGGCGGTTCCGGTCACCGAGATGGTGACGGAGTCTCGCTGAGGTGTCTGACAGCCCGGCAGCCTCTCTGCCCGATGCGCTGTCAGAACCGATTGCCGCATTTATCCGGCATCTGGCGTCGGAAAAGCGCCATTCCCTGCGAACCTGCGACAGTTACCAGCGGGACGTGCTGCGTCTGGCCGCCTGGATGTGTGAGCGGAATCTTGACCGCTGGCAGGGCCTGACCAACCACGAGCTCCGCCGCTACGTAGCGACCCTGAGCCGGGACGGGCTCGCCGGTCGAAGCATCGCACGGCACCTGTCCGCCACCCGCCGCTTCTATCAGTTTCTGCTGCGCGAGAAGCTCGCCTCCGACAATCCGGCCCTGGATATCCGTGCGCCGAAAAGCGGCCGGCCCCTGCCCAAGGTGGCCGATGTGGATCAGCTCAACCATCTGCTCGACAGCCAGCCGGATGATCCCCTCGAAATCCGCGATTTGTGCATGTTTGAGCTCATGTACTCCTCGGGGCTGCGACTGGCGGAGCTGGCCGGCCTTGACCTGGATCGTATTGACCTCAAGGGTGGCGAAGTTCGGGTGCTGGGCAAGGGCAGCAAGGAGCGCTTGCTGCCGGTGGGTTCCAGGGCGCTGGCCGCTCTGCGCGCCTGGCTGCCGCACCGGGCATCGTTGGTGGGTGATGGTGAGCCGGCACTGTTTGTCAGCCAGCGCGGCCAGAGGCTCAGTCACCGCAGTATCCAGGCACGATTGAACCGGTGGGGCATCATTCACGGCGCGGACCAGAGGCTGCACCCGCACCTGCTTCGACATTCTTTCGCCAGCCACATGCTGGAATCCAGTGGTGACCTTCGAGCCGTACAAGAGTTACTGGGTCATGCCGATATCGCCACGACCCAGGTGTATACCCACCTGGATTTTCAGCATTTGGCACGGGTTTATGACCAGAGTCACCCCAGGGCGAGGCGAGGTAGGTATCATGGCAACACCACCGAAGATGACAGCCCAGGCCGCTAGCCGGTCGCGGCAAGGCTTCAACACCGAGATTTGAACTACAGGGATTGACGGGAGCGCTCCATGACAACGGATCCGTCCTGGAAGGAAAAATACCTTCAGGAACTCGAATCGGCAGACCATCGGGAAAAACAATGGAAGGCGGAGCGTAATACCCTCGAGCGCATGCTGGTGAGAACCAGCCTGGCCTCGGAGGGCCAGACGCCGGAGCTGGACAAATTGCTGGCCCGGGTACGCAAGGATCTCCGGAAAGGGCGGGTGGATGTGGACGCCTGGAAGGAACTGCAGGACCAGATTGACCGCCAGGTGGCCCTGCTGGACGAGAGCCCGTCGTCCGAGCCCGGTCGGCGCTCGCTGTTTTCACGGCGGACACCGGCCCAGGAACCGGACGCGCCGGTACACCAGGAAGCCGTGTCGGAACCAGAGCCCGGTGACGGGAAGGACCTGGCGGACAACATCCAGCGCTTGCGCATTGCCCGGCGAGTGGGTCAGCTACTCGGCCAGATGCTGACGCAGGTGGCTCTGGAGCCGGCTGCCGAGGCGCGGGCGCGGACCTTACAGCAGTCCCTGCTGGTCAGCAATGACTGGGACGAGTTGCGGGAGGGGCTGAACCATGTTGCCGAGCTGGTGATCGCCGCTGTCACCCGGAGCAAGCGCGAATTCGAGGCTTTCCTGAAGCGACTGGACGAGCGGCTCAATGTGCTGCGGGAGCATTTCGCCACCCAGTCCTCGGCCCAGAGCGGCAGGCTCGAGGCCTCCGAGCATCTCGACCGTGAAATTCGTGAAGAGATCGAGAGAGTGGGCCAGAAACTGTCTGAAAGCGATGACCTGGCCGATCTGAAGCACTCCGTTACCCGTCATCTGGAATCCATTGGTGAGGCCGTAAGCCGTTTCCGCAGCCAAGAAACAGAACGTGAGCGCATGCTTTCGGAACAGCTGGAGACCATGCAGCAGCGGGTTGCCGCCATGGAAGCCAATTCCGAGCAGATGCAGGAACAGGTGCGCCGGGAACGTCTGCGGGCGATGACCGACCTGCTTACCGAACTGCCCAACCGGGAGGCCTGGCAAGAGAGGCTGGCGTTTGAATACAACCGCTGGCAGCGCTACGGCCATCCGCTGACGGTGGGGGTGCTGGATATCGATCTGTTCAAGCGGGTGAACGACAGCTACGGCCACAAGGCGGGCGACCGGGTATTACAGCTGGTGGCCCGGGAATTCCGGGAGCGCCTGCGCAATACCGACTTTGTCGCCCGTTTCGGCGGGGAAGAATTCGTGCTGCTGTTCCCCGAGACCGGGCCAGACGACGCCCAGCGGGTACTGGATGAGCTCAGGGCGCACGTCGGCCGCCTGCCTTTCCATTTTCGCGGTGAGCCGGTCACCGTGACATTCTCCGCCGGTCTGGCCGGGCTGGTGTCGGGAGACACCGAGGAGTCGGTATTCGATCGCGCCGACCGTGCCCTCTACCAGGCCAAGGACAACGGCCGAAACCGGGTAGTCGTCAGTGGTAACGACGGTACGGATGCCGGGCGTTAGTGGCGCATCAGGGCGTCCAGCTCGTCAATGACCTCAGCCCAGTCGCTGTCGTCCTCCAGGCCCTCCTCGAGGAAATGGGACTGGGCTTCGGACCAGAAAGGCGCATCCTGCAGCGCGATGTCGGGCGGCAGCGGTGAATGACGGGCCACGAAGGTCTCGATGCTTTTCTCGTCGGACGCCAGGCCCAACTGTTCAAACAGCGTGCTGAGGTTGTGTTTGCTGGTGTCCATGAGCGTTCATCTCCGGTTAGCTGTTCGCCTGAATGAAATCAACGACGTTTGCAGGTATTGTTCCCTGAAATGTAGTGGAACCCCCGAGGATATCCAGTGAAGGTTACCCTTACCGTCTTACTGTGCTGCCTGCTTGTGCTGTTTCAAGCCCCCCTGCGGGCAGAGCCCCCGCAATTGTCGCCGGCGCCGGTTCTGGGTAAGGAAGAGCTGGTGTGGCTGGCGGGGCAGGAGCAGTTCCGCGTGGGTATCCGGGGCGATCAGGTGCCGCTGGTGTTCGACACCGGCAATGGGGTCCTGGCGGGCACCTACATCGACTACCTGGCCCGTCTCTCGGAGAAGCTGGCTGTCGCCATCGAGCCTGTTCTGCTGGGGCGTGACGCGGGGCCGGTAACGGCTGAGCCAGCCACAGATGCGGTGCTCACAACCCGAATGCCAGGAATGCCGGTGGTGCCGGGCAAGCGATTCACGGATCCGCTGATGTCTCTCACCTACGGGCTGTTCGTCAGCTCCGGAGACGCAGCCATTCGCTCCATCGCCGACCTGGAGGGGGCTCGCATCGCGGTGATCACCGGTGATCCGAACCAGTATCCGTTGCTGGACCCGGTGGAGAAATTCACCCCGGTACCGGTTGCCGGGGTCAGCGAAGCGGTTGGGCGGGTACTTTCGGGGAAGGCGGATGCCTTTCTGGCACCCGTGCCGGTGGTTTCGGATTACCTGCAGTCCGCCATGGTCAACGGTATCGGTCTCGCCGTGCTGCTCGACACCCGACCTGTGGATGTGGTGTTGCAGGTAGACACCGACAATGAACGCCTTTACCAGGTGCTCAATAAAGCGGTGGCGGCCATCAGTCACAGCGAGCACCGGGTGATCCGTCAGTCCTGGCTGCAGTCGGACCAGCCGACCGTCCAGCGGACCGGGGTTGAACTGTCAGCATCGGATATCGACTGGCTTGAGCGCCACCCGAATCTGAAGGTGGCCTTCCGGTCGGACTGGCCCCCCTTCGAGTTTGCCCAGGATAACCGACCGACCGGTCTGGTGCCGGATCTGGTCAGCCGGCTGGAAAGCCAGCTCAACGTGCGCTTTACCCGTACCCTGGCGGGCGGGCGCATGGCGGTGGAGGAACAGCTCCGCTCCGGTGAGGTGGATATTCTGCCGGGCCTGTCCCGGACGCCGCGCACCGAGGGTGAGTTCCTGTTTACCCGGGCCTATCTTACCGTGCCCATTGCCCTGGCGATCCGCGACGACGGCCGGTTCATCGGCGACCTCCGGGAGCTGCGCAGCGAACGAGTGGGTGTGGTGAACCGGCAGGCCGCCCACGACTACCTGCTGATCAACCATCCCAATCTCGACCTGTACCCGGTGCAGACCGTGGAAGAGGGGTTGCTGGCGCTCTCCAACGGTGATCTGGATGTCATGGTCACCCACATACCCGCGGTAAGTTACACGGTGGCACGCCTGGGTTTGTCCAACCTGCGCATCACCAGCATCACGCCCTACCAGTACGACCTGCGGCTGGCAGTGCGCAAGGACGATGTCGAGCTGCACCGTATCCTGAACAAGGCGCTGGGCAGTCTTGAGGCCAGTGAAACCGAAGCCATCTACAACCGCTGGATTCACCTGGATATCGAGCAGGAGGCCGACTACACCGTGGTCCGCCGGGTGGTGATGATCGCCATTCTGGTGGTGCTGATCTTCCTGTACTGGAACCGCAAGCTGTCGCGGGAGGTGGATGAGCGCATCCGCTCCGAGAACGCCTTGCGACGGAGTGAGGATGAACTTCGGGCGGCCAAGTTGGAAGCCGAGCGGCTTGCCCGTGAGGCGGAGGCGGCGAGCCTGGCGAAAAGCGAGTTCCTGGCCAACATGTCCCACGAGATCCGTACCCCCATGAACGCTGTCATCGGCTACAGCGATCTGTTGAGCAACAGCGTGACGGATCCCCAGCAGCGCAACTACCTGGACTCGATTCGGGCCGGCAGCCGCAGCCTGCTGATGCTGATCAACGACATACTGGACTTGTCACGTATTGAGGCTGGCAAGATGCGCCTGGACTATTCGGCGGTGTCCGTGCGTCGGTTGCTGGATGATGTGCGGCACATCTTTGACCTGCGGGCGCGAGAGCAGGGCATTACCCTGGAGGTGAGCGTCGATTCCGGCATGCCGGCCGCCATGATGCTCGACGAGACCCGTCTGCGACAGGTGTTGTTCAATCTGGTGGGCAATGCCATCAAGTTTACCCACGACGGCGGTGTAACGGTACGGGCCACCGCCCGTCCCCTGAAGCCCCGCAAGACAGAGGCGGACCCTGAATCTGTCGAGCGCCAGTATTACAAGCTGGTGGTGACCGTCAGTGACACCGGCATTGGCATCCCCCAGGATCAGGTGGAGCGCATCTTCGATGCCTTCGAGCAGCAGGAAGGTCAGAATACCCGCCGCTATGGCGGCACGGGTCTGGGCCTGGCGATCAGCCGAAAGCTTGCCCGCATGATGGGCGGGGAGCTCGATGTGGAGAGTGAGCCGGGAGCCGGGTCGGTATTCACCGTGACCCTGCCCCGGGTCGAAGCCACGGTGGAACAGGCGGAAGACGAGGGCGCGCCGAAAGAATCCGATCGTCTCCTGGCCCAGACGCTCAGCATGCAGGAACGAGGCTGGCTGAGGGAGCAACTGGCGGCAGACTTCGGCGACGAATGGCAGACGGTCCGGGAAAGTGGCGACCCTGAACAGATGAAGGATTTCGCCCGTCGCCTGCTGGCGTGGGGGCACCGCTTCCGCTCCCGGTCGGTGACCCGTTACGGTGAAAAACTGCTGGCGGACGTGGAAGCGTTTAACCTGGATGCAGTAAACAGTGCCCTGGAGGCGTTTCCGAAACTGCTGGGCCGGGAAGAATGAGGGTCGGAGACCTACAGGCAGTCGAACTGGGAGTGACGGTCGAAGGCGACCGAAACCATATCGTAACCGGAGTTGGACAGCTGGCGGATCAGGTCGCGGTCTTTCAGCAGGGCCATACAGACTTTATGCACGCTCGCCTGAAGCTGGTCCGAAGCCATCTGGCCGGAGGCAAGGCGGAAGTCGACAATCAGGTATTTGCGTTCAACAGCGGCGGAGACGGGAATGTCCTCGCGTTCGACGCTTTCATAACCGATGTAGGTGGCCTGGCCGGCGGGGAAGACCTGGCTCATCAGAACGTCGATGTTTTCGGCCTGGGCCTGTGAGGCCGACAGCAGCAGCGCTGCAGCCGCGACCCGGAGTGTGGATGTGATGGTCATTGGAGGCCACTCCCTGGTGACAATCCGATTGCTCTGTAACCAAATGTTACGGATGGTTACGATGCATTATTGCAGAGTCTGTCGCATTTTGCGTGATATGTGACATTAATTTTTCAATTTTTTGCACTCTGGTTTTGCACTCTGGCAATCCTGAGGTTGTTGGTGGACGGCCAAAGCGCCGGTCAGACCTCCCGGTGGGTTGCCGTATCAACTATGATGGAATTCAGACGAACGCCAGGAGGAAGACCCCATGTTTCAGCTTGTTTTCAAAGGCGAGTGCGTTCCCGGAACGGATCTCGAAACCGCCCGGAGTAATGCCCGAAACCTGTTCAAGGCTTCGCTTGAACAGGTGGATCGCATGTTCAGCGGGCAGCCCGTGGTCATCCGCAACAAGCTGGAAGAGGTGCAGGCGGAAAAGTACCGGGCGGTGTTGAAAAAGCACGGCATGGTGGCCTACGTGCAGCCCATGGCCGAGGCGCAAACGCCCGCTGCCACTGGCTCGCGGCCGTCACCGGAACCATCGCAACCGTCTCAACCGGCGCCCGCGGCCAGGCCTGAGCCGACGCCGGCGGCGAACCGTCAGGTACCGGAACGTGAACCGGGGGATCGACTTCCGGTTGCCGGCGAGAAAGTGGATGACATCCTTTCGGGTTCGGGGCTCAGTCTGGATCCGGTGGGTGTCACGCTGGCTGAGCAGACCGAGGTGGAAGCGCCCATGTTCCAGCACCTGGATGAATGGAGCCTGGCGCCGGCAGGCAGCGACCTTGGCGTCAAGCGCGACTTGCCCCCGCCCATGGTGCCCGACGTGTCCCATCTTTCACTGGCGGACGACGACGCTCCGGACCGGAAATGAGGCAATCGTGATCCGATACCGATGTCGGCGTTGGCTCGCGCTGTTGTTGCTGTTGCCGGGGCTCTGGCACCCGGTGTTGCTGGCCCAGGCATCCGGGCAGGCACCGGAACGCCCGAAGGTTGGCCTTGTTCTCAGCGGCGGTGGCGCCAAGGGCATGGCCCATGTCGGCGTACTCCGGGTGCTCGAGGAGATGCGCATTCCGGTAGACCTGATTGTTGGCACCAGTGCCGGCTCGGCCGTCGGTGCCCTGTACGCCAGCGGTATGCCGATCAGGGACATCGAGAACCGGTTGATCGAGCTCGACTGGCTGTCGAGCTTCCGCGACGATCCCGGGCGGGTCTACAAGCCGGTCCGGCGCAAGCAGGATGACTGGCGCTTCCCGGTCGTCCCGGGCATTGGGGTACGTTCTGACGGGTTGCATGTCGGGGGCGGCCTGATTGCTGGTCAGAACCTCGGTTTCATCCTCAATGAACTGACCCGCAGCGCCGCCCTGGTTGAGGATTTCGATCGCCTGCCCATTCGCTTCCGGGCCGTTGCCACGGACCTCGAGACCGGCGAGCAGGTGGTCATTGGCGACGGCAATCTGTCCGAGGCCATCCGTGCCAGCATGAGTATTCCCGGCGTCTACGCTCCGGCACAGCGAAACGGCAGGCTGCTGGTCGACGGCGGCGTTGCCAATAACCTGCCGGTCAGTGTCGCCCGTGAGCTGGGCGCAGACGTGATCATCGCCGTCGATATCACCGACAGCCTGATGGAGACCGAGCAGCTGCGGGAGGCGTTCTCGGTGGTGGGCCAGCTGACCACCATCATGACCCGGCGTAACACCGAACAGCAACTGGCGTTGCTCTCAGAGCGGGATGTGCTGATCCGCCCGGATCTCCAGGGCTATACCTCCGCCGATTTCTACGATGCACCGATCCTGTTCGAGCTGGGCGCCTCGGCGGCCCGCGAGCACGGTGTCGAGCTGCGTCCTCTGGCGGTATCCAGGGCGCGCTGGCAGGCCTGGCGTGCGGCCGTCCGAGGTCCGGATCTGGTGGCCGAACCCATCGCGCGCATCGATATCGAGGGCAGTAGCCGCCTGGCCCGGGATTTCCTGCGTGAACGCATTCGCCAGAAGACCGGAGAGCCGCTGGACCGTTCCCAGCTGGAAGCCGACCTGAAGCGAATCTACGGGCTGGGCTACTACGAGATCGTGTCCTACTCCGTGGCGCGCTCCACGGCTTCCGAGGGAGCTGTACTGGTCATCCGCGTACAGGAGAAAAGCTGGGGTCCCAACTACCTCTCGTTCGGGCTCAATTACGAAGACAACTTCGATGGCGAGACGCGCTTCAATATTGCCTCCGCCCTGCGAATGACCGAGTTGAACCGCCTGGGGGGCGAATGGCAGACCGGTGTGCAACTGGGCACTGATCCCTGGGTTCGCAGTCAGTGGTACCAGCCCCTGGATTACGGGTATGAACGGTTCATGGTTCTGGGCGGCACCTATTCCCGGGACACCTTCAGCCAGTTCGATGCTGCCGGCGTGCGGGTGGCCGAGGTGGACGTGACTTTTCGTGAGGTGGACCTGGCCCTTGGCATGGAACTTGGCGGTAACGCTGAGGTTCGCCTGTCCTACACCCGCGGTTATGCGACGGTGGACGAGCAGATCGGCCAGGCGGTGGCACCGGAGGGCGCCATTCACCAGGGCGGTGTTTCGTTGCAGCTGGTGCACGACTCCCTCGATGATACCTTCTACCCCCGTGCCGGGGCTTTTGCCGGCATCCGTGGCCACCTGGAGCGCGAAGGTCTGGGATCCGAGCGGGAGTTTGATTCGCTGACAAGTCTTTTGCTGGGCACCCACAGCTGGAGGGGCCTGACCCTAACCGGGCTGGCCTATGGCCGGGCCATAACCCGTGGTACGCCGGGCATCGAGAATGCCGTGCGCCTGGGCGGATTCCGGCGACTGTCCGCCTATGCACCGGGGGAGATCACGGGCGATCATGCCCTGATGGCGGCGGTTTACGCCAGTCAGTCCTTCGGCGGTCCGCTGGTACCCTGGTTCGTTGGTGTCGGCCTGGAGGCGGGTAACGCCTGGCCTTCGCTGGACGACGCCAGTTGGGACAGCTCGGTGAAATCCACCAGCGTGTACACCGGCATCGATACGTTTCTGGGGCCGGTCCAGCTGGCCGCTGCCTACAACAACAAGGACAACTGGACGGCCTACCTCAATATCGGATTTTCCTTTACCCAGCTCTTTTATTGATGGCGTCCAGCACCTGCTGGCATTGCTGCAGGGCAAACCGGTGCAGAATCCCGGCGAGGCGCTCCTCTTCCCGGTCGCGGATGGCGCTGATGGACTGGCTCATGTGCAGCAGGTTGTCCTCCAGCACACGGTTGCCGCCTTCCTGAAAGGCAACAAACGCACAGCGCTTGGCGGATGGCCAGAGGTCATCAATGGCCGAGACGATGAAGTAGTTGTCGGCGTAGGCCAGTGACGCCTGGGTGTATTCGATACCCAGCTCCAGAAACGCCATCAGGTCGTTTCTCTGGAAGCAGGCCTGCATCCGGTCGTACAGGCTCTCCAGGCGCTCGATGTCCTCGGGCTGCTGGTTGCGCACCAGCTTGCGGCCGGTATGGGTAAGGTAGAGCTCGAGGGTTTCGTACAGGCTGCGAACGAAGAACTCATCCAGCGGCGTTACGAATGCGCCCTTGCGGGGCACGTTCCGCACGAGGTGCCGTTTCTCAAGCAACAGCAAGCCTTCCCGTATGGAGCCGTGGCTGACGTCCATCTGCTTGGCCATGGCACCTTCATAGATCCGTTCGCCGGATCTGAGCTGGCCAAAGGCGATGAGGTTCTCGATATGACGGGCGACCTGTTCGGTCAGGGTTTCTCTGGGCTTGAACGCGTTCATGTAATGATCTGTCGTTACCGGATACTGACAATTCGGAGAGGGCATAGTCGCACATCGGCCATGCCGGGGCCAGTCAGAGCAGTGGCGCCAGCAGTCGAACGGCCCTGATGCCCAGGCGGAACAGGATCGAGCGCTCACGGTAGTCACTTTCCGTCATTCGTCGCGAGCTTTCCAGATCCTGTTCGAGCATGGACTCCACGCTGTCGATAAAGTGCCGGGCGGTGGTGATGGCGCTGATCTCGAAATTCAGCCGCATGGACCGGTTGTCCAGGTTTGCGGTGCCTACCGCCGCGTACCGGTCGTCCACCAGAATGACCTTCTGATGCATGAAGCCTGGCTGGTAGCGGTAGATGCCGATGCCGGTCTGGCAGGCCTGAACCAGATAGGAATAGGCGGCCAGGCCGATCAGGCGACTGTCGGACTTTTCCGGGATCAGTATGCGCACATCCACACCCCGGAGAGCGGCCAGCTGCAGCGCGTTCATGATCTGGAAATCGGGCACAAAATAGGGCGAGGCAATCCACAGCCGCTGGCGGGCATTGTTGATGCAGTTCAGGAAGAACAGAGTGCAGGTTTCCCAGGTGTCCGCCGGGCCCGTCGGCAAAATCAGCACCTCATCGTTCCCGGGCTGGTTGTCCCGCGGTGCCCAGTCGAGCCGGGGGAATTCGTTGCTGGCCCAGTTCCAGTCCTCCAGCCAGGCCAGTTGCAGCCCGGTGACCGCCGGCCCCTCGATCCGGCAGTGGGTGTCGCGCCAGGGTTCCTGATCCATGGCCGTGCCCAGATATTCGTCCCCCAGGTTGATGCCACCTACAAAACCGATCCGGCCGTCACAAACCAGCAGCTTCCGGTGGTTGCGAAAGTTGATCTGGAAGCGCCGCCGGCGCACATTACCATCGCCGAACGACGCCACCCGGGCGCCGGCCGCCGCCAGCTGTTTCAGGTACTTGCTCGGGAGGAAGACGCTGCCGATGTCGTCGTACAGAAACCAGACCTCCACGCCCTGGGCAAGCTTGCGCTCGAGGATCGACTTGATCCGCCGGCCAACCCGGTCCGAGCGCACAATATAGAACTCCAGCAGGATGTAGCGGGTGGCGTCCTCCATGGCCTCGAACAGGGCTTCAAAGGTGGCCTCGCCATCGCGCAACAGGGTGCAGCGGTTGCCGTCGGTAAAGGGCTGGCGCCCCAGCCGGCACAGAACCTGAAGCTCATCGGTGAAACGGTCGGCAGCCGGCGGGGCAATCGATGTGGTTTGCTGTTCAAACCGGTTCAACAGGCTGGTGAGCGATTCGTCGCCGAGCCGCCGGGCCCGGACATAACCCCCAAAGCGGTGGCGCCCGAACAGCACGAACATGGGGACTGCCACGTAGGGAAGACCCACCAGGGCGATGATCCAGGCGATGGCGCCCTGGGTGGTCCGATAGCTCAGCAGGATTCGATAAATGCAGGCCAGCGCCCCCAAATAGATCAGGCCAACGGCGACGGCGAGCAGAGAGGAATCAGGCATCAGCGGTCCCCGAGGCTGGTCAGCGGCGCGTTACCGGTATCGCCGAGGCTGCGGGCCCGGTATTCGGCAGGAGAGACTCCCGTCCATCGTTTGAAGGCGCGGCTGAAGGCGCTCAGTTCCGAGAAGCCGAGCAGGAAGGCAATTTCGCCAAGGGAATAGTGGTCGGCGGCCACATAGCGGAGTGCCTTGTCCTGACGCACCTGTTCTACCAGCCCCTGGAAGCTCAGGCCTTCCTTTTTCAGTTTCCGGTACAGGGTCTGGCGGCTCATGTGGCACTGCCGGGCGAGGCTGTCGGCGTCGATGCGTTCGGTGGCCATTTGCCGGGAAATCAGTCGTCGGATCTTGCGCCCGAAGGAACGTCGGGTCTGCAGCCGTGCCAGCAGCGAATTGACCTGTTTGAGCACGGCGGAATAGACGTAGGGGTTGCGCCGTGGAATGGGGTGCCCCAGATGCCGACTGCTGAAGGCAAGCCGGGTCAGGCCGTGGTCGAAGGTTACCGGCCCGCCCAGGAGTTTTTCGTATTCGGCAGCGTAGGACGGCCTGGCATGGGCAATCTCCACCCATTCGGCACGGATGCCGGAATGGATAAAGTGGCGGGTGCGCGTGATGGCGGCCGCCAGCGTCCGGTCCATGTCCTGACGGCAGTAGTGGTTCGGGGAATCCGGTTGCCAGCACAGGATGGCCTGGTCTGCCGTCTGTTCGAAGCTCAGGAACACCGACTCGTTGATCAGTCGATGCAGGCGGACGTACTGGGTGACCGCCTCGCCCAGGGTGTCGCAGTTGAAAAACACGTGCCCCACCAGACCCATCCGTTCCGGGTCCACCACCTGTCCGGCGTGAAGGCCGACCCCGGGATCGCCGGTCACCTGTTCGGCGTGGGCCCAGAGTCGGTAATGGGCGTCGGCCGGAACCCGGCGATCGGGGTCTGAGAGTTCGGAGAGGGCGAGGCCCGTGAGCTGCTCTACCCGGGATGGATGTAACACACCCTGCTGTTCCAGATAGTGCACCAGCGCAAGCGTGCTGGAGGCTGCCACCATGGGGGATTCGGGAGTGTCCACTTGCGCTGTTATCACCTTGTCGGGTCCTATGATTAACGACCTGTCATGGAAGCTGATACAAAATGTCAAGCCGCTGCAACGGTCTGTCAACGGTCTCCGCCTGCTCTAACGATAGCATTAGCGTAACAGGTTGAAGCAATGGACAGGCATTCAGGAGGTGTTTGTTTTATGGAACAGGAAATCTTTGTACCGCATACCGAGCTCGAGCGCAGAAACGTGCTTGAACTGGCTGAGTATCTGAACAGCATCTTCTACTGCTGATCCTCAGACGAAACGTCTATGACCTTCATGCCGGGCTATGCCCGGCTTTTTTGGTGCGCCCGGCACGGGCGCACTCCTGGAGGTGCAAGTCCTCC
>NZ_JBHIXV010000029.1:0-53156 GCF_041984545.1 Marinobacter sp.
CATGCCGGGTGGTGTGGGAGGGGTGGAGCCTCATGGCTCCCCCCTATCCCGATTTGGGCCGACCACCATTACCTGCGATCATAGGCAACACCATTCCGGACAAGACAAACCCACAATGACCACCCTTCCTTTCGATGCGCTTGCCTGTCCCCTGGACCATTCTCCGCTCATGCACACCGACGGAGTCTGGCGTTGCGAGCACGGCCACAGTTTTGATGTTGCCCGGCAGGGCTATGTGCATCTGCTGCCGGTGCAGAAGAAACGCTCTCTCGATCCCGGCGACAGCAAACCCATGGTGGCCGCCCGCAGGCGCTTCCTGGAGACCGGATACTATGACGGGATTGCCGAAGCTGTCAGTCACCGGGCGATAGCGGCCCTTGGCTCGATGGTCAGGTCCGGGAGCACCGTTCCAGCGATACTGGATGCCGGATGTGGTGAGGGTTATTACCTTCGCCATCTTGACGCGGCCGCGGGTGAGCAGCCCCTTGCGATGATTGGCGTGGACATTTCCAAGTGGGCCGTACTCTCTGCTGCCAAGCGGGAAAGGGCGTGTCGCTGGGCGGTCGGGAGCAATGCCAACCTGCCGGTGCTGCCGGCGTCGGTGGATCTTATCCTTTGCCTTTTCGGCTTCCCGTCCTACGGCGAATTCGCTCGGGTACTGAAGCCTGGCGGCCGCATTCTTCAGGTGGATGCAGGTGCTGATCACTTGAAGGAGCTGCGCGAAATCATCTATCCGGAGTTGAAGCCAACCAGGGAACGAACCTCGTCGGCGCCTGAAGGGTTCGAGGAACTCGCGTCCAGCACGCTCCGGTTCACAGCAGTGCTTGGCGATCAGGACGCGATTGCCGATCTTCTTGCCATGACACCACACTTGTACCGGGGCAGTGCCGAGGGGCTGGAGAGGGCTGCAACCCTTAGCACCCTGACGGTGACAGTAGACGTCGTGATTCGTGAATTCGAGAGGCAGGCAGATAGCCTCTAGGAGGAGCCGGGGCGGCGCTTGCGTGCCACCAGACGTTTTTCTGCCTGCCCGATGATCAGGGTGTCCGCCAGAATGTGCAGCGCCCGGTTGGTGGTGCGGACCGTCCGGTAGATTTCCTGGCTGGTCTCATCGTGACTGGCTCTCGCCTTGCGGGCACTGCTCCGGAATTCCTCGTCGCTGGAAAACAGGTCAATCAGCCCGAACGTGGTGTTGGAAATCGCCTTATGCAGTTTTTCCACGGCGGTGGCGCCCCCGGTTACCGAGTCTTCCAGCAGGCGCGCCCGGTTACGGACTTCCAGCAGGTCCATCCGGCTTTTCTGTATGGCGCTATTTGCGGCCACCCGATGGGAATTGAGAATCCGGGCTTCGCGCCGGCCCAGTATGAGCAGGCGGAAAGCCTGGCAAAGCACCGCCAGTGCGAGCAGCTCTAACACTCCGATCAAAGCAACAAGAAAGGTTTCCATGGTCGATCACCGATACTCGATGTGCATTTCCACGTCGATTTCCCGCTCGGCCAACTCCGACTCCAGCTCCTTCATCACTTCCTGGTACACCATCTTGCGCACCATCACCGGGAGTTTATCCGCCAGGATCCGGGCAGAGCGGGATTCCCGTTTCGCCAGGGCAATCGGATCCAGTACCCGAAGCGTAAGCACCAGCTCGGGTTCCTGTGCGTTGCCCGGGATATCGTCATTTTCCATCATGCGGGCGATCATTTTGCGCTGCTCCACCACTTGCCAGCACAAAAAGGCACTGAACAGCACCAACAGCAGGCTTAGCACCAGAAGAAAGGTGGTCAAGGCGAACCTCCGGAATTCGGTTAATACACGTGCAGGCAGTGTGCCCGAGGAATCATGACAAACGATTGGCCCTATCGACGGTATTCTTTGTTCTATCAGGAAAGTGGAACCGGCGCTCAAAACCGCTAACATCGTTTGCAGTCGGGCAGTGCACCACGCAGAATCAACGGGTTAAAGCGAACTAGTCACACCATTAGAGGATGAAATCATGGTCTGGTTGAAGGCGTTTGCAAGCGGCTTTCTCGCAACTTTGGTGTTTCACCAGGGCCTGTTTGCCCTGTTCTGGTTGGCGGGCGTAGTGCCGGCGGCTCCGTTCAACCTTTCGCCGGTTCCGCCTTTGGGTGTGCCCCAGGTGGTATCGCTCGCCTTTTTTGGCGGTCTCTGGGGCATGGTGCTCTGGCTGCTTCTAGGGCGCCTGGCGGGGGTGACCTTCTGGCTCGGCCATGTCATTGTGGGTGCGATAGGGCCCACCGTTGTCGCCATGCTGGTGGTGTTTCCCATGAAGGGACTGGACGTGTCCGCGCAAACCTGGGTAGGCGGCCTGATCCTGAATGGTTTCTGGGGCCTTGGCGTTGCCGTTTTCATGGGCCTGATGGGTGCCCGTGCGGCCACCGCGCCCCGCTGAGTTGTCAATTCAAACGGCTGATTAAGGAAGAGCAATGACCAAATCCAAAGACACGGCCTACGACCTCGTGGTCTTCGGTGCCACCAGCTTTGTTGGCCAGATTCTCACCCGATATCTGCTCGAAACCTACGGCGTGGATGACCAGGTAAAGTGGGCCATCGCAGGGCGGTCGGAGAGCAAACTGACGGCTCTTAAAACCGGCCTTGGCAAGAAGGCGACAGACATACCCGTCATTCTTGCCGACGCATCAGACGAAGCGGCCCTGCAGTCCATGTGCGAGCAGACCCGTGTGATTATCTCCACGGTCGGCCCCTACGCACTTTACGGCGAGCCCCTGGTGCAGGCCTGCGTTCGCAGCGGCACCGATTACTGTGATCTCACCGGCGAAGTGCAATGGATCCGCCGGATGGTTGAACGTTATGAGGAAGAGGCCAAAGCCTCCGGGGCCCGGATCGTACATTGCTGTGGATTTGATTCCATTCCCTCGGATATGGGCGTCTGGTTTCTGCAGAACCAGGCCGAGCAGACCTTCGGCAAGCCCTGTCAGGACGTTCGCATGCGCGTGAAGACCGCGAAGGGGGAGTTCTCCGGCGGCACGGTGGCCTCGATGATCAACGTGGCAAAGGAAGCGGCGGCCGACCCGAAGCTGAGAAAAGAGCTGGCCAATCCGTTCTCCATCTGCCCGCCGGAGCACCGTTCCAAAACCCGGCAGCCAAGCCTGAAAGGCGCCGAGTATGACAAGACGTTCAATGCCTGGCTGGCGCCGTTCGTTATGGGGGCGATCAACACCCGCGTGGTGCACCGTTCAAATGCCCTGCAGAACGCCCGATACGGCCAGGAATTTACCTACGACGAGGCGATGATGACAGGCCGTGGCACCAAGGGCCGGCTTGCCGCCTATGCCATCACCGGCGGTCTGGCCGCGTTCTTTACCGCTTCCGCGATCAAACCGACCCGCTGGCTGGTAGAGAAGTTTGTGCCAAAGCCCGGTGAGGGGCCCAGTCCTGAGGCCCAGAAAGCGGGCTTCTACGACCTGAGGTTCGTCGGTCGCACTGAGGACGGCAAAACGCTGATCACGAGGGTAACGGGAGACCAGGACCCCGGCTACGGCTCCACCGGGAAAATGCTCGGCGAGGCGGGCATGTGCCTGGCGTTCGATGTCCCGGCTGATCAACCCGGAGGCTTCTGGACGCCGGCCTCACTGCTGGACGGCAAGCTCCTGGAGCGCCTGACCAGTAAAGCCGGCCTGACCTTCGAAGTGGTTGAAACCCGCTAACGGGGCCTCCTAGCTGGAAAGAGAGATCACACGGTCGGTGCCCGGGAGGGCATCCGGCCCGTGTGCGAGCACAATCACGGTTTTCCCTGTCAGCAGCGTTTCCAGGCGCTTCGCGATCCTCGCCCGGGTTTCCATGTCGAGCCCCGTGAACGGCTCATCAAGTATGAGCAGTGGCGCCGGGCTCAGTAGCACCCGTGCCAGGGCCAATCGCCGCGCCTCGCCGCCCGAGAGACGGCTCCCCGAACTTCCCAGCCAGGTATCGAGCCTTTCCGGTTCCGTCGCAAAGCGATCTGCCAGTTCCATTTGCTCGAGAATTCGCCAGAGCTCTGTATCCGAGGCGTTCGGGGCGCCCAGTAACAGATTTGCCCGAAGGGTGTCGTCGAACAGCACGGTTTTCTGGGTAAGATAGGCGCACGCCTCGCGTGCCAGACTGCCGTGGGGCAACGGAAGCAGACCGGCCAGCGCATCGGCCAGGGAAGACTTGCCGCTACCGGAATGACCAATCACGCCCACCCGCTCGCCCGACCGCAGGGTCAGGCTGAAGTGGCTGAACAGTGGCGCGTAGCCGGCATGTTTTACCGTGATGTTATCGGCCTGGAGAGCCGTGCCCGAGGTGAGTTTCCCAACCGCGCCCACCTGCGGCCGTTGACCTTCCCGGCAGTCCCGATTCAGCCGTGCCGCAGAGGCCAGGGTAGCACCGAGTTTACCGAAGGCGTCTGGCAACATGGCGAATACTTCGGCCAGGCCGAGCAGGGCAATGGGCAGCAATACAAGCACCGGGCCGGTAATCGTTCCGGCCTGGAAGAGGGCAAGACCCAGCCAGAGCGCCACTACGGTGGCCAGATGGATGAGCAGGTGCGAGCCGGCCAGGTGCCAGCCAACCCGAGTGTCAACACGGGCCTGCTCGGCATTCGCCTGATGCGCCTGCCGCATGAGCCAGGCGGCATGCTTGCCAGTACGCCCGGCGGCAGTGAGCTCGGGCAATCCCTCAATATGCTCAATCACCGCTGTGCGCAGTTCGTCCTGTCGGGTGCTCTGCCTTGCCGAAAGGTTACGGGTAGCCAGGTACACCGAGGCAGTGGCCATGAGCAGTGCCACCAGCAGCACGAGCGTCAGCCAGAGCGCTGTGCGGGCATCGAAAAGTGCAGCGGCAAGGATCAGCACCAGCACGGTCGTCAGACCCGCCAGGGCAGTGGGCGCCATCAGACGCAGGTACAGGGTGTCCAGCGCGTCGACGTCCGAGGTGAGCCTGGAAAGCCACTGGGCACCACTCAGACCACTGCGGCCCAGCCCATGGGTGCCGGCCAGCCCATGGAACAGCGCAACCCGGATGTCGGTCAGCAGCCGCAGCACGGTGTCGTGGTTGTAAACCCGCTCCAGATACCGGAAAACCGTGCGCGACACCGCGAAGAAGCGGATGGCGCCGCCCGGGACGTACAGGTTTATGGTGGCGGCCGCCCCGGCGGCCAGTAACAAGCCAACCACTGCCGTTTCGGTGATAAACCAGCCGGAAACCGCTAACAGCGCCAGACCAGACACCAGGGTGCCAAACATCAGCGCGCCGCCGGCCAACAGACGAACCGGGCGCTTGAAGATCAGTTGCAGCCAGGGTTTGAGTTCACGCATCGCGCACCTCCCCGCCGGATACCAGCAAAATCCGGTTTGCCAGAGTCAGCAAGGCCTGATGGTGCGTTGAGAAAACCAGAGTCTTGCCAGCCAGCGCCAGTTTGTGCAGCGCTTCGAGCACAAAGACTTCGCTGTCGCTATCGAGGCCCGCAGTGGGTTCATCGAGCAGAACAAGGTCGTAATCGGCCAGGAAAATACGGGCCAGGCTCAGGCGTCTGGCCTGGCCCCCGGAGAGGCCCTGGCCTTCTTCGGAAACCGGGCTGTACAAACCGTCCTGGCGGGTCGCGAGCAGTGCGCCCAGCCCGACATTACACAATGCGGATTCGATGGCTATATCCGAGGCTTCGGGCGAGGTCAGCCTGAGGTTGTCGGCCCAGGTGCCATGAACCAGGAAGCCTTTCTGGCCCAGCCAGCCGAAACGGAATTCGCCCGGTACCTGCCCAAATACACTCAGAGTGCCGCTGTCGGGCGCAGTGAACCCGGCCAGCACGTGCAGCAGGGTGGACTTGCCGCCCCCCGTCGGACCGGTGAGGGCGACCACGTCGCCCCGGTTTATGGTGAGGTTGCAGTTTTGGAGCACTGGCTGCTCCGGGCGATAGCTTTTGTGGACTGCCCGAAGTTCGATGCGCTCCGGGTTCCCGACAGGAGCCGGTGCGTTTTCTGGTTGCCTGGGGGCTGGCTGAGAGGCCAGCCGTGCCAGGATTTCAGAACTGGCGCCAAGGGCCGCTGCACGGTCGTGATAGTGTTGTGAGAGCGTGCGAAGCGGCTGAAAGAATTCCGGCGCCAGCAGGAGCACCAGCAACCCGGAAAACAGGGTGAGCTCATCCGCCGGCCCGAAGCTGATGTAACCCAACAGGCCGAAGCCGATATAAATCGCGACCACGGCAATGGCGACCGAGGCAAAAAACTCCAGAACCGCCGACGACAGAAAGGCAACCCGGAGCGTTTTCATGGTGACCCGACGATACTGGTCGGAGCGCTCTCGAATGAGCTCCGATGCCCAGGCCGTCTGACCAAACAGCTGTAGGGTGGTGAGGCCGCGTACCTTGTCGAGGAACTGCCCGGACAGCCGGCTGATGGTGATGAAATGCTGCTGGTTGAGCTTTTCAGCGCCCATTCCCACCAGGGCCATGAACAGGGGAATCAAAGGTGCCGAGGCCAGCAAAAAAAGACCGGCAAGCCAGTCCAGCCAGAAGACCAGAACCAGGATAACCAACGGCACAATAACCGCCAGGAGCGTTTGGGGCAGGAACCGGGCAAAGTAGCCATGCAGCGCTTCAACGTGGTCTATCCACTCCCGGGCCAGGGTGCCTGCCGAGAACTGGGCCAGTTCGACCGGCCCGGTGGCCTGCCAGTGATGGTGCAGCTGACGACGGACATCCCGCCGTACTCGCTCGCTGCTCAGCGCGGCGAAACGGGTCTGCGCGCCTTGCGCCAACGTCCGGACAACCAGGGCAAGAATCAGGCTGATAAAGAGGGGTGCAAGTTCAGCAACGGGGACCTTTTCGATCACCCCGAGATGAACGATTCGCGCCAGCAGCACCATCTGGACAACGGTGGCAACGCCAGCCACCGTACCCGCAATGACCGTACTGCGAATCCACAGGCGGCTGCCTGTGGCCAGATCGGCAAGCCAGCGACGAACCTCCTGCGGATCCGCCTCGGCCACTCAGTGGTATCCTTCGCCCGCGCGGACTTTGCCCCGGAACACCCAGTAGGTCCAGGCGGTGTATGCCAGCACAATGGGAATCACGAACAGCAGCCCGAGCAGCAGGAACAGCTGCGATTCATAGGCGGAAGCGGCGTCCCACAGGGTGTATTCCGGTGGCACCACATAGGGCCAGCGGCTCACGACCAGCCCGAGATAGGTGAAGATGAACAGCCCCATGGTGGCCACAAACGGCATGCCTTCGAAGCGGTTGCGAACGGAACGGAAGATCTGGAACGCGCACAGAAGCGTGAGCACCGGCAGAATCCAGATCACCGAGAGATTGGAGAACCAGCGCTCGCGTACCATGTCGTCCACAAACGGCGTCCACACGCTGATAATCCCGAACACCACCAGGACGGCGCCCAGCAGGGGAAGCGAGATCCGGTAGGCCCACTCCTGCAGATAGCCTTCGGTTTTCATGATCAGCCAGGTTGAGCCCAGCAGGGCGTAACCGGCCAGCATGCCTAGCCCGGTCAGCACCGTGAACGGCGTGAGCCAGTCCAGTGCGCCGCCGACGTAGACACCGTTGGCGGTTTCGAAGCCCTGGATGTAGGCACCCACCACGGCACCCTGGGCGAAGGAGGCAACGGTGGAGCCGCCTGCGAAGGCCCAGTTCCAGAGGTAGCGAGACGTTCTCGCCTTGAACCGGAACTCGAACGCCACGCCCCGAAAAATCAGACCGGCAAGCAGCAGAAACACGCCGATGTACAGCGCCGGCAGGAAGATGGAATACACCATCGGGAACGCCGCCAGCAGGCCGGCGCCGCCCAGTACCAGCCAGGTTTCGTTACCGTCCCACACCGGCGCGACCGAGTTCATCATGGTGTCGCGGCCTTCCTCATTGGGCGCAAACGGGAACAGGATACCCACGCCGAGGTCGAAGCCGTCCATCAGCACATACATGATGATGCCAAAGCCAATGATAAAGGCCCAGATGAGTGGCAGATCAAACAGTTCCATAATCAGTGACCTCCCTGGCTTGCCGGTTTGCCGCGTTGCTCATCGTGCTCGATCTCGAAGGGCACGTGGGCCGCAGAGAATGGCCGCTTAGGACGCTCCGTTTCATGCTCTTCCTCGGGCCGATCTTCGAGGCCCACATACAGCACCCGCATCAGATAATAGACACCCGCTGAGAACACCAGCGCATACACCACGATATAGCCAATCAGTGTGAACAGTGTCATACCGCCTGTCAGTGACGGGGTCAGCGCCTGAGCCTGGGTCATCTGCCCGTAAACCAGCCAGGGCGCCCGGCCGATCTCGGTGACGAACCAGCCGGCCAGAACGGCAATGAATGGCGTAATGCTCATGAAGCGCATGGCCTGCAAAAACCAGGGGGTTTGCCAGTAGCGCCCTCCGGCCCGCAGCACCAGGCCGGTAACGGCGGCAGCGATCATCAACAGGCCAAGGCCGACCATCACCCGGAACGACCAGAACACAATGGCCACCGGCGGCTGCTGAGCCACAGGTACCTCATTGAGCCCGGGCACTTCGCCATCCCACTCGTGCGTGAGGATGAAACTGGCCAGGCTGGGGATGCCGATCTCGTAAAGGTTACGCTGGCTTTCCTGATCCGGAATCGCAAACAGCAGCAGCGGCACATGACGGGAGGTTTCCCAGTTGCCTTCCATTGCTGCCACCTTCATGGGCTGGTGCTCAAGCGTATTCAGGCCATGGAAGTCGCCCATCACCGCCTGAGTAGGCGCAAGCAGCAGAAGGAGCCACAAACAGATGGACAACGCCTTGCGGTTGGCTTCCACCTCTCGGCCTTTCAGCAGGTACCAGGCACTGACACCGGCCACCACAAACCCGCCCGTGAGGAACGATGCCAGCAGCATGTGACTGAAGCGGTAGGGGAAGGATGGGTTGAAGATGGCTTCGCTCCAGGAGGTGACGAAGAAAACGCCATCTCGAAGCTCGGTGCCGGCCGGCGTGTGCATCCAGCTGTTGGCGGAAAGAATCCAGAACGATGAAATGAAGGTGCCGGTGGCCACCATAATCGCCGCAAGCAGGTGAATGCCTGCCGGCACCTTGTCTCGCCCGAACAGAAGAACGCCCAGGAAGGCCGCCTCCAGGAAGAACGCCGTCACTACCTCATAACTCAGCATGGGCCCGAGGAAGTTGGCGGAGGCCTGGGCGAAATTGCTCCAGTTGGTACCGAACTGGAAAGACATCACAATGCCCGACACCACACCCATGCCGAACACAACCGCAAACACTTTGGTCCAGAAACCCGAGAGTTTCACCCACACCGGGTTACCGGTTTTGAAGGCCAGTGCCTCCAGGGTGGCAATGAACGAGGCGAGGCCGATGGTAAACACCGGGAAAATGGCGTGAAATGACACTACAAACGCAAACTGGATTCGCGAGAGCATCAGGGGATCAAGTTCCATGGGAACCCTCCGGTTACGTTCACATCAAAAGACACGGGCCCAGCGAACCCGTTCATCCGCTGCCTTCGCTCATTTTGTTGTGTTGTACTGCCGGCAGATCGTTAACATGCTACTAAACTTTAGGGGCTCACCGGTATAACGGATTGCTCCCTCCTTGATTTAAAACAAGTATGGTGAAGCCAATGAGCTTTTACGAAGACCGGATCCTGCCGCACATCATAGACTGCGCCTGCTCCATGGGCCAGGTGATGAAGCTTCGCAGCGAGGTGGTGCCGCGTGCCAGGGGCCGCGTTTTAGAAGTGGGCATGGGCTCCGCCATCAACCTGCAGTTCTACCGGGCTGACCAGGTGGAAATGGTGTACGGGCTTGAACCGTCCGAAGGCATGCGCCGAAAGGCCCGCCCAAACCTGGAAAAATCGCCGGTAACGGTGGAGTGGCTGGACTTACCCGGCGAAAAGATACCTCTGGAAAAGGATTCGGTAGACACGGTCCTGCTCACCTTTACCCTGTGTACCATTCCCGACTGGCATGCGGCCCTTGAGCAAATGTGGCGGGTACTGAAGCCGGGCGGTGAACTGCTGTTCCTGGAGCACGGTGAATCGCCCGATGGGCGCACCCGCAAATGGCAGCACCGGATTACACCAGGATGGAAGAAACTGGCGGGCGGCTGCCACCTGAACCGCCACATCGCCGACCTGATCCGCCAGGGCGGTTTCCAGATCGAGGAACTGGAAAACCTCTACATCCCCAGGGCACCCAGGATTGCCGGGTATATCTACAAGGGCAGGGCAATCAAGCCGGCCAATGCCTGATCACACATCGCAAAGCACGCTGCTGCAGCGGGCGGAATGCGAATTGCGTTACCCCACGCAGACTTATACAATTCCGCCCGTCAAATCCCCCTCCGATTGCCCGGATGGTGAAATTGGTAGACACAAGAGACTTAAAATCTCTCGGCCGCAAGGCCGTGCCGGTTCGATTCCGGCTCCGGGCACCATTACTTCTTCGACATCGCCTCCAGCATCCGATTCACCGCCTCCAGATGCTCCGGCTCGTTGTGGCACAGGCCCTGGAAGTTCGCGCACACATCCAGGAAGTCCTTCAGGTCCATCCGGGGTGCCATTTTCATCAGGCGCTTGGTAAGCCGGGTCGCTTTGGGTGGCTGGCTGGCGATGCGGTTTGCCATGGCGTTGGTGGCAGTCATCAATTCTTCCGCAGGTACAACCTCCAGCACGATGCCCAGGTCCCTGGCTTCGTTGGCATCAATCACCCGGCCGGTGAGGGTCAGTTCGAATGCCCGCTGGTAGCCGATCAGTCGCTGCATGAACCAGGCGCCGCCGTCGCCGGGGATAATGCCGAGGTTCAGGAAGGTTTCGCCGAATCTGGCGTTTTCAGAGGCGATGCGGATGTCGGCCATGTTGGCCAGATCAAAGCCTGCGCCGATCGCAGGGCCGTTCACGGCGGCGATGATCGGCACCTCGACGTTCTGTAACGCCAGCGGAATGCGCTGGATGCCCTTCCGATAACGGTCGGCGCATTCGGCCGGATCGCCCGCGAAATCGCCGCTGCGGTTGGCCATGTCACGGATGTTGCCGCCGGCGCTGAAGGCGGAACCGGCGCCTGTGATCACCAGCACCGACACATCCTCACATGCGTTCACCCATTCCGCCGTGGTAACAATGTCCTCAATCAGGTTCGAGCCTGTCAGAGCGTTGCGCAGGTCGTGGCGGTTGAAGGTGAGGGTGGCTACCCGGTTTTCCAGGGTAAGCAGGGCATCGGTGAGCGTCGGGACGTTGGTCATGGCTTTCTGATCCTTGTTATCGGTAGGGCGGTATCTTCGCGCGGAGCCGTTGGTTTTATCAACCGCAGGGGGCCTATCGACTATCCGTGCGTCGCGCGATGGAAATATCGCTTGCGCGTTTTTGAGGCAGGTGCATTATACTGTAGCCGTTGCGGACCGATTTCATGGATAGCAGGAACAGTCTGTTTCTGGTCGCTCCAGCGCCTTTACCGGGGTGTTTAAAGTGGCCGATAAACCAGTCTTATCGCGCTCTCCAGGTTCCGAATCTTCGAGAAGATCCAGTTCTCCGTACCCTCTGTTTGCGCCTCTTGATCGCTTGAACCGCCGCTTTCCGCTGTGGCCAGCCACGTTGCTCCTCGCCGTTCTTGCGATTGCGGGTAACGCCCTGGCAATCCAGCTTTACTACGGCGTTCATTTCATCTTCGGCTCGATCTTTGTGCTTGTGGCCATCCGCACGCTTGGTGCCCGGCAGGCGGTTGTGGTCGGAATGGCGGGAGCGCTCTACACCAGTGTTCTCTGGGAACACTACTACGCGGTGATAGTGTTCCTGGCTGAGTGTCTGTTCGTGCTGGCGTTCAGCCAGCGCACGAGGCGTTCATTGTTTCTGGCCGACAGCCTGTTCTGGTGTCTTCTGGGCATTCCGGCCACGCTTACTCTGTACCACCTGGGCATGGATATCCCGGTTAAAACCGCCTTCGTGATCGCCGTGAAGCAAATGTTGAACGGTATCTTCAATGCGGCCATGGCGGGGCTCATCCTTTGCCTTTACTACCTCCTGAAAAACCGCATCTCCACCGGTTATCTGGTGAGCTCCCAGATTCGCAGCATTCTGTTCCATACCATTCTGATGACGGCCCTTGTGTCTGGGTCCGTTCCGGTCCTGCAACTGGCCGAAACCAAACAACAGATCCAGGCCCGGGAGCTCGAGCGGGAGCTGGCCGAGAGCTTTCAGCGGGTAGCCCGATTCTTTGCGGCGAACCCGGACTACTCCCAGGATGAATGGCGGGCCCTGAAAGACTCCATGGGCCCGGACACCCGGATTTTCCTTTACCCCGTTGCCGCCGCGCCCGACAGGTTGGGCGGCACTCCGGAGAGCGGGTTCCGGGTGGATCATGTACGGTCCACGAACCAGCCCTCTGTGATCAAGAGCTGGCAGGAAGGCACCTACCAGCTGTCTGGCGTTCTTGAGACGCACCCAACTACCGGCGTTGTTATCAGTCGGAGCGCACGGTCGGTGTCGATGGAAATGGATGCGGCCAGCCTTGAATTTCTGGGCTACATGGCTGCGTTGCTGGCGCTAGCCATAGTGGTCTCCCGCGGTGTGAGCAACCTGCTAACCCGGCCCATCTGGCGCTTGTCGACCCTGCTCAACAGTTCCACCAACGGGATTGTCACCACCGACATTCAGGGCCGAATTGAGTGGGTTAACCACGGTTTCGTGCGCCTCAGCGGGTATGAGCTGGACGAAATCCGGGGCCGCAAGCCGGGCTCCTTCCTGCAGGGGCCCGACACCGATCCCGATACCGTTGAAAGAATTCGCGGGCACCTAAGCCAGCAGGAGCCCTTCGAAGAGGAGCTGCTGAACTACCATCGGGAGGGCTGGTCTTACTGGATTCGTATCAACTGCGAGCCACTGCTGTCAGAGGACGGACGACTGGCCGGCTACATCGCCGTGGAAACGGACATCACCGAACAACGAAAAATCGCCCATCTTGAAAACGTGGGCAGCGAGGCGCTTGAACGGATTGCCGAGAACGGCAGGCTCGATGACACACTGCTTGCCCTTGCCAGCAGCGTGGAGGACTTTGTGCCCGACATCCGCTGCTCCATCGAGTTGTCCGCCTCATTGTTGGGTGACCATTGTGATCTGAATGCTGCCTGTTACTTCGATGTCAGCGGCGGTTCGATGGCTGGCTATCGATACTGTGAGGCAGTGTCGCCGCTGATTCTTGATCCTGCGAAGAACGCCATCGGGCGCTTGAACGTATTCTACCGTGGTGGTGACATCGCTTCGAAGAATGACTGCGAGGTCTTCAAGCGCGCCGCCCATATTGTGGCGATCATTGTTGAGCGTTATTACGCAGACTACCGCCTGGCGGAGGCAGCCGGCGTTTTCAGACACGCCAATGAGGGCATGGTGGTTGCCGATGCGTCCGGCGTGGTTCTGGATTGCAACCAGGCATTCACTGACATCACCGGTCTTGACACGGAGCAGGTGCGTGGTCGGCCAGCCCTGGACCTGCTCTGGGAAATGGAAGCGGTGCAGGAACCGGGTACCGAGTTACACGTGCCGGCAACCGACGACCAGCGAATCCGGGATACCTGGATCCGCCATCGCAATGGCAAGACCTCCTGCGTGCGCCGAAGCGTAAGCCTTGTGCGGGACAAGCACGGGGATATTCACCGCTATATCTACATCCTCAACGATATCAGCGAGCTGAAGGAGTACCAGAGCCAGCTTGAGAGCATGGCGAAGTTCGACCCTCTCACCAAACTGCCCAACCGGACGCTGCTGAGCGACCGGTTACAGCAGGCCATGATCAACTGTGAACGCAACGGATCGGAACTGGCGGTTCTGTTTATCGATCTTGATGGCTTCAAGGAGATCAACGACAGCCACGGTCATGCGGTGGGCGACGAACTGCTGCGCTCCCTCGCGCGCCGTCTGCGATCCATCATGCGGGAAGGAGACACCCTGGCGCGTTTCGGTGGCGACGAGTTTGTGATGGTGGCTCCCGTGGAATCGGAGGTGAAATCCTGCCCGGTGCTGCTGGACCGCATTCTGTCTGCAGTGGCCCAGCAGAGCCGGGTGCTTGGCAAGCCGGTGGCGCTGACGGCCAGCATTGGCGTAACCTTCTATCCTCAGGCCGATCCGCTCGATGCCGAGCAGCTGCTGCGCCAGGCCGACCAGGCCATGTACCTGGCCAAGCAGGGCGGCAAGAACCAGTATTGTTTCTACGACGCCGACAACGAACGCGCCGTTCGCGATCTGTTCAAAGACCTGAAGCGGGTGGAGGAAGGGCTGAACAATGAGGAGTTCGAGCTTTTCTATCAGCCCAAGGTCAACCTCAGAACCCGTCAGGTTATCGGTGTGGAGGCATTGATCCGCTGGCGGCACCCGATTCGGGGGCTGCTGGGCCCCGCCGATTTTCTTCCGGTAACCGAGCGCCATCCTCTGAGCGTTGGTATTGGCGAGTGGGTCATTCGCACAGCGCTCGCTCAGGTGCGACGCTGGCGCAAGAACGGTCTGCGCCTGCCTGTAAGTGTCAACATCGATCCCTTCCACCTTGTTCGGGAGGATTTTGCCGAGCGCCTGCAACGGTTGCTGGGTGAATACCCCGAGACCCGGCCGGGCGACCTTGAGATCGAAATCGTGGAAACCTCGTCACTGGAAAACTTCAATGCGGTGAACAAGATGATTCAGCAATGCCGAACCCTGGGTGTCCGGTTCGGGCTCGACGACTTTGGCACCGGGTATTCGTCCCTGACATACCTGCGTCAACTGCCCCTGGACTATCTCAAGATTGATATGAGTTTTGTTCGGGGCATGCTCGAGAACCCGGACGATCTTGCCATTGTGAAAGGCGTGCTGGGGTTGGCCGACTCCCTGAACCTGCCGGTTATCGCCGAGGGCGTGGAAACCCTGCAACACCGCAACAAGCTCATGTCGCTTGGCTGCGAGTTTGGCCAGGGCTACTGGCTGTCCCGCCCCGTTTCGGGCGAGGACCTAGAGGCCTGGATGGCGCAGTGGCAGGAGGCGCTGCCCGGGGTGGCGGCGGTCTCAGGAAACCTGGTCGGCCCGGTCTAGCTGCAACCGTTTAGCGCGCTGGTAGCGTCGCACCTCCAGCCACCCGTGTGCCGCCAGGGCCGAGAACACGATCACGCCACCTACGAGGCTGAGCTGTGGCGGTACTTCTCCGAGGAACAGCCACACCAGGAAAGAACCCAGCACCGTCTCAAGCAACAGCATCAGGCTGACTTCCGCCGCCGGGATATAGCGTGGGCCAATCTGGATCAGGATGCAGGCGGTGGGCAGGAACACAAGGCAGAGCAGGGCAATAAAGAAGAAATCCCGGGTGGAGGGCCATTGGGCGCCGCCCATCAGAGCTGCAGCGCCGGCCAGAACCAGGGCGCCGAACATCAGCATCACGCTCATGTCGCTGTCCGGCTTTGAGCGGGCCACGTTGAGGTTGGATGCCAGTGCGGTGGCGGCAACCACCGCCATCAACAATCCAAGTGGATCGCCCTTGCCGAATTCGCCCACGGCCATGAGGGTGGCGCCGGCCACGCACACCAGGATCACCAGCCAGGTTCGAAGCGGCAGTGTTTCCTTCCAGATCGCCCAGGCAATCAGGGCAGCGATGACCGGGGCGGTATTCAGGATTACCAACACGTTGCCGGCGGCGGTGTTTTTCATGCCGACCACAAAGCCCAGGGTGCTGACGGCAAACGCACCCGCGCAGAACAGGCCCTTGCGACCGCATTTGCGGATCTCGGGTATCAGTCTGGCCCGGTAGCGGGCCCAGCTGATGACCAGAAAACTGAGGGCCAGCAAGAGCCCTCGCCAGAACAGGAAAACCACCGGTTCAACGGAGGTGATTTTCACCAGGAGCGCGTCCGGTACGATGAACAGTACGCCCAGGGCGGCGATGGTCAGTCCTTTGATTCGGGTGGTCTGCAAACTGCGTTCGCCTTGGCTGATGGGGCCCCTGGGCCCATGGTTTAAGGTTTGTCCTGCTCGGGCAGTGGCTCGATGCGGTTAATATCGCCGGTGGGGGCCGCCGGTTCATCCTGGTAGATGACAAACACTGCTCCACCAATAACAGCGATGGCAAACAACGTTTTGAGGATAATCGATTTCGACATGCGCTCTTCGCCTCCTTTTAAAAGCCTGTACCTTATGCCTATGGGCGGGACGGGCTTTTCACAACGGCAAGGCCGGAGAAACTGAGCATCCTACAAAAGTCGCTTCGACAGTATAGCGCCAGTCAGCAATACTGAAACCAGACGTTCAGAGAAGGCAGTCGGGCGGTCCCGCAGACGACTGCCTGGCATTGAGGAGGCACGCCATGACAGTCCAGTCGGAACCCCTGGTTCGGAAATACAGTGAAAACGGCATTACCACGCTCACACTGAACCAGCCCGAGAAGCGGAACAGCCTGTCCATGGCCATGCTGGAGGCGCTGTCAGCGACACTCGACGAGGTCGCTTCGGACACCGATACCCGCGTGGTGGTGCTCGCTGCTGCCGGCCATGTGTTCTGCGCCGGGCACGATCTCAAGGAAGTGCGGGAGCAGTTCGACAGCCACGACTTCCAGTTGGCACTGTTCAACCAGTGCAGCAAGGTGATGCAGCAGATCGTTAATCTGCCCAAGCCGGTGATTGCTCGGGTGGCGGGCGTGGCCACTGCGGCCGGCTGTCAGCTGGTGGCAAGCTGCGACCTGGCGGTGGCTGCTGATACCGCTCGTTTTGCCACGCCCGGGGTCAACATTGGTCTTTTCTGTTCTACGCCCATGGTGGCGCTGTCTCGCAACGTGTCCCGCAAACACGCGATGGAAATGCTGCTGACTGGCGAGATGATCGGCGCGGTCAAGGCGGAGCGGCTGGGGCTGGTGAACCAGGTGGTTGACGAACAGCATCTTGACGAAATGGTCTACGAGCTGGCTCGCACCATCGCCGATAAATCGGGGCTCACCCTGAAGATCGGCAAGGAAGCGTTCTACCGCCAACTGGAGATGCCGTTGGCAGATGCCTACGAATACACCTCGAAAGTCATGGCGGATAACATGATGGCAAACGACGCCCAGGAGGGTATTTGCGCGTTTCTGGAGAAGCGCAAACCGGACTGGCAGGACCGCTGAGTCTTCCGGTGCCGCGGCTCAGAGGGTAGGGCAATTTGCGGCGCCCAGCCTGAGCCGATCGCCCGGTTCAATATTGTGCTTCCTGAAGAACCCCGCATTCATCTCCACCGCGCTGATGAACGGCACTCCGGCCGGGTAGGTGGGACAACCTGATCCCGAGGCGGACGCACAGGGCACCATGTGGCGGATGCTGCCCACGATGCCGTTTTCGTCGAGAAATGCGATATCAAGCGGAATCCGTGTCCTGTACATCCAGAAACCGTGGCTGGCATCGCGCTCCTGTTCATATTGGAAGAGCATGCCGTGATTCGGAGAGAGAGAGTCTCTTCCCATCAGGCCTTTGCGGCGCTGTTCCGGGGTGGAGGCCACTTCCAGGATTACCGGTACTACCGGGTTGCCGCCGATAAAACACGCCTCAATCTCAGGCAGGCTTTCCTGCGGTGCTGCAATGCCGGTGCGACACCCCTGCAGCGATGCGAACGCCAACAGCAGGCATAGCCAGGGTAAGGACCGGGGCGATGTGGCGGCGATGTTCACGAGCGCAGCCGATAGCCGGTCTTGAAGATCCACCAGATGGCTGTCATGCAGGCGGCCAGGAACACCAGGGTCATACCCACGCTGATGCCCACATGCACATCCGATACGCCGTAAAAGGCCCAGCGGAAACCGCTGATCAGGTACACCACGGGATTGAACAGGCTTACGGTCTGCCATACCTCCGGCAGCATGTCGATGGAGTAGAACGTACCACCCAGGAACACCAGGGGGGTCACGATCATCATGGGCACAATCTGCAGCTTCTCGAATCCGTCTGCCCAGATGCCGATGATGAAACCGAACATGCTGAAGGTAATGGAGGTGAGCACCAGGAAAGAAAACATCCAGAATGGATGCAATACGTCGTAATCAACAAAGAACTTGGCGGTGGCCAGAATGATCACGCCCAGGATCACCGATTTGGTGGCAGCGGCCCCCACGTAACCAAGCACCACCTCAACGTAGGAGACCGGCGCAGACAGCACCTCGTAGATGGTGCCTGAAAACTTCGGCATGTAGATACCGAAGGAGGCGTTGGAGATGCTCTGCATCAACAGGGAGAGCATGACCAGGCCCGGAATGATGTAGGCACCGTAGGCAATATTGTCGATGTCGCCCATGCGAGAGCCAATGGCCGAACCGAAAACCACGAAGTAGAGGCAGGTGGAGATTACCGGGGAGAGGACACTCTGCATCACTGTGCGTCTCATCCGGGCCATTTCAAACTTGTAGATAGCGCGAACGCCGTAAAGGTTCATTGCCGTTCCTTATCCGTTAGCTTTACTGGCGGGCTTACTCGTGTACCAGTCCCACGAAGATTTCCTCAAGGGAGCTCTCGCGGGTCTGCAGATCCCGGTATTCAATGCCCAGATCGCTCAGGGTGCGCAACAGCCGGGCCACGCCGGCCTGCTCCTGCTGTGAGTCAAAGGTGAAAATCAGCTCGTAGCCATCATCGGACAGCTCCACCGGCTCCAGGGTCAGTTCGCCGGGCACTTTCTCGAGCCGTTGTTGCAGCTGCAGGCGCAGTTCCTTCTTGCCGAGCTTGGTCATCAACTGGTCCTTGTCTTCCACCAGGATGATTTCGCCCTGACGGATCACGCCGATGCGATCCGCCATTTCCTCGGCTTCCTCGATGTAATGGGTCGTCAGGATGATGGTAACCCCGTTCTCGCGAAGTTTACGCACCATCTGCCACATGTCCCGACGCAGCTCCACATCCACGCCTGCGGTGGGCTCGTCCAGGAACAGGATCTGCGGTTCATGGGACAGGGCCTTGGCAATCATCACCCGGCGCTTCATGCCACCGGAGAGCGACATGATGCGGTTGTTGCGCTTATCCCAGAGGGAAAGATCCTTCAGCACCTTCTGGATGTGCGCCGGCCTGGGTGCCTTGCCGAACAGGCCACGGCTGAACGACACCGCGTCCCAGACGGTTTCAAAGGAATCGGTGTTCAGTTCCTGGGGCACGAGGCCAATGGTTTCCCGGGCTTTCCGGTAATCCTTCACGATGTCGTATCCTGCGGCCTTCACCTCACCCTCGGACTTGTTCACGATGCCGCAAATGATACTGATAAGGGTGGTCTTGCCGGCGCCGTTGGGGCCGAGCAGGGCGAAGATTTCGCCACGCTGGATCTCCAGGTTTATGTCTTTCAGGGCCTGGAAGCCGTCTTCATAAAACTTGCTGAGGTGCTTAACGGAGATGTCCGGCTGCACGGGCGTTTCCTGTAGTCAGATTGGGTCTGAGAGAAGGCCGCGTATTTTCTCATGACTGGCGCCGGTTTAGAAACCTTTGCCTTGTTCGCGGAAACCACCATAATGCCGCGAAGACCAAAAACAGGGGCATTACGTGAAGTATCTGGTACGCGCAGTGATCATTCTGGGATTTCTGGTAGGGCTGATGACCCTGTTGATGCTGGTGGTGGCCCTGTTCGGCCCGGCCGATGACGGCACAGGTTCGCAACCGGCGGCGGCACGTTGCGATCTGCTGAAAGCTGGCCCGTGCGTCTGGAACACCGATGCCGGCCGATGGTCGGCCAATCTGGAGATGGTTCGCGATACCAGCGATGGAACCGCCTACCGCCTTGAGGTAAGTGCACCGGAAGCGCCCGAACGGTTCCTGGCTGTCCTGCGTGGCGAATCCATGTATATGGGAGAGTATCCGGTAGCCCTCGGCCAGGAGGCTGACAATCTCTACACCGCGCAGTTCACTGCGCCAATCTGCAGCGTCGACGCCTCCATGACCTGGCGGATCGACCTGCAGGAAGGCCAGGCTTCAATCGAAGACGTGCCGCTAATCCTGGTGTTCGAGGCTGCCGGTCGATGAGGCCCGCAAAGCGTGCTCCAACCCGCTGACAACCATTGGAGAACGTGTAAAATCACGAAATCCGGCCGACAAAGGCCAACTCTAACGACAACACCGCCCAACCGGGGACAACGTGATGGATTACGGAGATAGCGTTCAGAAAGTACTGCTCAGAAAGATTCGCAAGGCCGAACAGGACCTGATGCAGTTGAAGCTGGATTATTGCCGGTTTGTGTTCGGCCTGAGCCACAGGGCCCGTGTGCTGGCCAATGGTGAGGTGTACGTGGTTCGTTCGGTAGACGTCGACACCATGACCCACGCCGACGATGGTGGCTTCACCCGCCCCGCTATTACCGGCAGCCCGGCGGAAGGGAAGGACGAGGGCCAGACCCGGGACCTGGGGACCGACTGGGTGCTGGAAGGTTCTCAGGTTCGGAGCTGAACTGAGGGCACATGACGGGTGCCAGAGGCCCTCAGATGAACGCGTTACTGGTAATCGCTTCGTAGAGGCTGGAGGTCGGGGGGACGTAATGGCTGTACCGCCAGAACTCCGCGCCCTCGAGCCCCGATCGATAGCAGGCCAGTAACACCGAACTCGAGGTAAGAGTGGCCAGGGCCTGGAACGCTTCCGTCTGACGGATCCCGGTCTTCCTGCTGATAATGTGCGCCACAGTTGCCGCGAGCCTGTCCGTGTGCCGGGCCTGCCGGTCGCACAGGGCACAAGCTGCTCCATACAGCCAGGCTGCTGAATAACCTCGCACCGTCTCCGGTGCGGTGGCCAGGTCCAGACCCCGTACGCGACAATCCCTCTCCTGCAATCCCGCCAGAATGTGCAATTGGGTGATCAGTTCGGTTCGGTCTGGCGCGACCTCAGCCGGGGGCCGGGCAACCTCAGGGGCGCGCTCCCGAAATGACGGTGTCGGTGCAGGGTGGCCCGCCGCCATGGGTTCACTGCGCACAAGGGCCGATACCCGAAAGGCCAGGAGAAAAAGCAGCGCCAGGAGCCCCGCCTGGGTCAGAAGTATCAATCCGTTCACAGTGTTCACCGACATCCGAAATGTTGCAAAACGTGATCGGAGTGTAACGGAATGTATCTCAACAAGAACGCCTACCGTTCAACAGATTCGCACTGGCATTGACTGAAATGACGGAACTGTGACGGGTATCGCACCGGTTTTTGGCGCGCTTTGCTCAGCAGGTGGGCATCGTCTGCAACGCCAGTTTCCGTCGGATGAAGCGGCCGAGGGCATCGATTCCGATATTCAGCAGTGCGGTGATGAGGATCAGCACCATGGCACGATCAAACCGGATGTTCTGGATGGCGCTGTCCACGTAGAAGCCCAGGGTATATATCCCAAGAATCCCGAGAATGGCCGTTTCCCGCATGATGATTTCCCAGCGGTAGAACAGGAAAGCGAGAAAGGAACGATACACCCGGGGCACAAGCTCCCAACTGTAACGATTGAAGCCGGTGGGCGCGTCGGGACGAAGGCGAATGCCGTTTGTCTGCCGGCCAATCAGGTGGCCGATAATGCCGCCGTTGTGGAGGGCCAGCGCCACCACAGCGGGTAGCATTGAGGGCCCCCAAAGCTGGAGCAGGATGTAGGCCAGGATGTATTCCGGGGTGGAGCGGGCAATCACCAGAAAAACATGGCCTGAAGTACGGCGCACAGGCCCACCAAAATGATTGGAAATCAGTGGGAAGGCCAGCAACGTCAGAATGCCAGTGGCCACCAGGGCAATCTGAGTGAGGACAACAGTGTTCCAGATGCCCGGCAGCGCCTCATTGATCATCAGATCGTTCAGCCACGGGAGCAGACCGGCCAGCCCTTCGCCGCCCCGCAGCGGGCTGGGAATGATGTCCTGTGTGAAAAAGCGCTCGACGTTACCCCATACGATGGGCAGCCCCTCGCCAAGGAAAAACGGGGCGCCCAGGATGTAAACGGGCAGCAGCCGTGGTTTTACCCAGAGCGGAATGGTTGCGATCAGCACATAGAACAGGATCAGCATGGCGCCTGCGTCGGAGTAGAGACCCTGGGAGAACGACGACTCCAGGTAGAAGCCAAGGGTGGGCAAACCGACAAACCCCAGGATGGCGCTCGAGCGCAAGCCGCATTCCAGCCGGTAGGCCGTGTAGGTTCTCAGTTGCACCCAGCAGTCCGGAATCCGGGTGTAGAGGAAGGTTGCGATCACGCCGGCGCCGGGCGGCAATAGCCGTGCGGGTTCGGGATCGACCTCATCGAGGATTTCGGAATAGACCTTGGCGAAGATCCCGGCATAGGGAATGGCGATGGCAAGAACACCCGTGAGGGGGTGAAAGCCGAAGAACTGAAGAAAGATCAGTGCCCAGAAGAGCTCGTGGATGGCGCGGATAAAGGCGCAGAAGATACGGACCGGTAGAAAGCGGTACACCAGTGACAGCAGGAAGCCGCAAATGCTACCCAGCGCTACGCCCACAAAAGCGAAGGCAACGGTCCGCAACAGCGCCGTCATCAGGCCTTCACTGCTGAAGAAATTCGGGGTAATCACGCCCAGAAAGAAGTTGCCGAGATCCCGCCAGGGGTTGGAGGCGGTGATGGCAATGTCGGCAAACAGCAACCCGACGAGAGCGATCGCCAGGAAAATCAGACTGGTGCGTACCGTGGGGGAAGAAAGCATGGTGCCGCTCCGTTCCCTAATACAAGGACATGATGTCGGCGGACGTCAGCCGATCGCTGCGCTCATCCAGGGCCACCTGTCCGTCCTGAATGCCGACAATGCGGGTACAGTATTTCAGTGCCATGTCGACGTCATGCAGTGCAATCACGCTGGTGGAAAACCGTTCTTTCAGCAGCTCCATCACCATATGGGCCATAGGGCCGTCGAGAGCGGAAATGGGCTCGTCTGCAAGCAAAATGGGGGCGTTCCGGTAGAGTGCGCGGGCAATGGCGACGCGCTGGCGCTGACCTCCGGATAATGACGCGGCCGGCATCCAGATTTTCTCGGACATGCCCAGCGTCTTGAGTAGCCCGCTGACTTCGGCCCGATTGCGGGCAAAGGGCCGGATCAAGGTTATCGTGCTGTACCAGATGGCGTGCCGGTCCAGTTGCCCCATGAACACGTTGTGGAAGACGGGTAACGCGTTAACCAGGCCCAGTTCCTGTGGTACCAGGGAGGCATTCCGGTTTACCCGTTCGTGGATCAGGCGGATCAGCGTGGATTTACCGGCGCCACTCTTGCCCACGAGGGCAACCTGTTCACCGGATTCAACCCTCAGGGAGAGCGGGCCTATGACCCGCTCTCCGCTGAAGGAAGCCGTAAGACCAGAAAAGTCGAAACCTGACATCAATCCAGGATTCCGATCTCTTCCGCTGTCCGGCGAATCGGCTCGTAGTCGTCGTTCGAGGCGGGAATAAAGCCAGACCGCGGGAAACTCTCAAGCAGGGCAGGGTCGTCAAGATTCAGCAGAGCCTGGGTAACCCGCTTCTTGAAGCCTTCGCCAAACCGCTCATCCACGTCACCACGGATGGTCCACTGGTAATCGGGGTACGGTGGCGTTTCCCAGATAACCTGAACGGCATCGGTATCAATGTTGCCATCTGCCAGTTCTTTCTCCCACACCTGGAAGTTCAGGGCGCCTACCTCATAGGTTCCTGCTTCCACCAGCCGCAAGGTCCGTGTGTGGTTGCCACTGAAGCCAACCCGGCTGAAAAAGTCTTCCGGCTTCTGGCCGAACACTTCGCGGATGTAAAACTCCGGCATCAGGCGGCCAGATGTGGAGCCCTTGGAGCCAAAGGTAAAGGTCTTGCCCTTGAGGTCTGCTTCCAGTTCCGCCAATTCGCCTGCGGGCTCAATGCCGGTGCTGGTATTGGCAATAAAGTAGGTCTGGAAGGCCTCGTCTTCCACGCCCTGGGCGATGGCTTCGGAGCCGGGAACCAGGCGCCGGGCCTGTACGCCGGAAAGTCCGCCGAACCACGCCAGCTGCACCTGGTTATTCCGGAAAGCCGAAACGGCAGCGGCGTAGGATTTCACGGGGATGTAGCGAACATCCACGTTCAGTTCACTTTCCAGGTAGTCCGCAACACCCCGGAACCGCTCCACCAGCTTGGTCTCGTCTTCATCGGGAATGGCGGTGAACACGAAGGTTTCGGCGGAGGCGGAAGCTGCGGTGAAGCAGAAAAGGCTGGAAATCATCAATTTCCGTATAAGATTGCAGGCCATGTGCGTTCCTTGATTACCAGAGGATTTGATGGGACGTCGTTGAGAATCAACGTTTACTGGTATCGAGGAGGATACCTTGATTTACGTTAACTCTGAACAGCTATACGATTTGTAGGTTTGATTGGCTCAGGGCCATCTCACTGATCGAAGGAAATTTTTCTCCAGGCGAGCGCGATGCACATAATCATGATCACACCTGCGAAGCCGGGCTCGAGAGCCGGCAACCGGGCCACCGCTGAGCGCTGGCAGTGGTTGCTGCAACGGGCGGGCCACCGGGTGACGGTGGTTACCGAATACGCCGGGGAGCCCTGCGACGCGTTCATCGCCCTGCACGCCTGGCGCAGCGTGGAAGCGGTTCGACGTTTCCGGTCATCCTGGCCTGAGCGGCCGCTGATCGTAGCCCTGACGGGCACCGACATCTATCGTCACCAGCGCGAGTACCCTGAGGACACGCGATACTCCATGGCGGAGGCGGACGCCCTCATCGGCCTGCACGATCGGTTGGCCGCCGACATCCCCGCCGGGTTTTCCGACAAGCTGGTAACCCTTTACCAGTCTGCTGCGGGCCCCGAGGACTTCCCGCAAGTGCAGCCTGAGGTGGCGGGTGCGGACTTCAACGTGTGCGTCATCGGGCATCTGCGGGAAGAGAAAGACTCCCTGCGGGCTGCCTGCGCATCAAGGCTGCTGCCCCCGGAGTCCCGTATTCGGGTGCTCTGCGCCGGCAAACCTCACAACGAACAGTGGCAGGCCATGGCCGAGCGGGAAATGGGGGAAAACCACCGCTTCCGCTGGCTGGGCGAGCTGGATCAGGCGCAGACCCGGCAGCTGATGGTCAACAGCAAGGTGATGGTCATCAGTTCGGTAATGGAAGGCGGCGCCAATGTGGTGTCCGAGGCGTGCCGTGCCGGTTTGCCGGTGATTGCCTCCGATATTCCGGGCAACCTTGGGTTGTTGGGAGAGGATTATCCCGGTTATTTCCCGGTGCAGAACGAACGGGCGCTGGCTGACCTGCTCAACCGCGCAGAAACCGATCCGACATTCCTTGGCAGCCTGAAAAGCGCTGTCTCCCGGCTGGCCGATCGTTTCACGCCGGAGCGGGAACAGGCCTCACTGGAGCAGGCGCTGGCTCTTGCCGTCCAGCGCCGTTCACAGCGGGCTTAATCCCGCAGGGCTATCGGTTCGATGGGCCCGGATTCATCCTGGGCCATTACGCGGCCGATAATGGCCGTGTGGGGATAACCCAGAGACCGCAGTTCCCGCACGCACGCTTCGGCCTGATCCGCCGACACACTGGCTAGAAGTCCGCCGGCGGTCTGTGGATCGAAGATCAGGGGGTACCGGGGGTGATTCACCCATTTCTCCTGATCGCGAATACCACGCCGCAACCGGATGTTGGCCGGTTGGAGCGAGCTCAGTATGCCGGCGGCCGCGGTTTCCTCCGCGCCAGGCAGAACCGGAATGGCGGAGAGATCCAGCTCGGCGTCCACGCCCGAGGGTTTGGTCATCTCCACCAGGTGACCCAGCAGGCCAAAACCGGTCACGTCGGTACAGGCTCTGGAACCGTACTTGCGAAGGCAAACGGCAGCCGCTTTATTGGACTGGACCATGGAGGCAAGAGCGGAATCAATCCACCGGCCCTTGGCGGCAAGACGGGCATGGGCAGCAAACAGGGTGCCGGTGCCAATTGGCTTGGTGAGGATGAGCGCATCACCGGGCTTCAGGCCGCCCTTGCTCATGACCTCATCAGGGTCGATCAGTCCGTTCACCGCAAACCCGAGAGCCAGCTCCTTGCCTTCGCCGGTATGCCCACCCACTAGTGCGCATCCGGCCTCATTGAGGACCTCCACCGCACCGGACATCATCTGGTACACCACGTCCTCAACCTTGGACTCGATACCGTAGGGCACGGTGGCCACCGCCGTGGCACTCTGGGCCTCCGCACCCATGGCAAACACATCACCCAGGCTGTGGTTGGCGGCCACCCGGCCGAATACGTAGGGGTCGTCGATGAAGGCGCGGAAGAAATCCACTGTGTGCACTACCGCCTTGCCGGGTGGAACCTTCAGAACAGCGGCATCATCGGGTGCATGCAGCCCTATAAGGATGTCGTCGCGCTCAATGGGCTTCAGTTCACCCAGGGCCCGGGAGAGTACCGTGCTGCCTACCTTGGCGCCGCAACCCCCGCAGCGCATGGCGACCGCCGAGATTGCCTGGGAAGCTTCCTCCGGGCTTTGGGCGGCTGCGGTATCTGGCAATGAAGACGATTCCTCCATGGGCGGAAGATCGTTGAATTTCTTCATGAAGCGGCGATCAATCCAGTCTTTCCAGCGCCACACCCAGGCGCCGTCAAAGGCAGTCTCGCCCCGGGACGCCACCGCATAACGGTCGCCTGTACTGATCAGGGCAAGCCATTTCTTCTGAGGATGGAAATCCCTTGGGGGTTTGCCGGTAGCGAGGCGCTTCAGGTTGTCGGCCAGAGGCGGCCCCTGACGAACCGCAAACACACCGGCTTTCTCGCGGGGGTGATTGATCACATTGGCGATGTCACCGGCGGCAAAAATACTGTCGTCGTTTTCTACCTGAAGGGTATCCCGCACACGCAGGAACAGACCGTCATCCAGAGCCAGCCCGGTATCCTTGAGCCATTCGGGGCCCCCGGCGCGGGTAACCCAGAGCACTTCGTCGGTTTGCAGGGTCTCACCGGATTCGGTGACCAGAACGCCCGCCTCAACCTTTGAGACAGGTGCGCCGAGGTGCAGTTTTACACCGCGCTCTGAAAGCGTACTGCGAAAAACTTCCCGTACCTTGGGGTTGTGAGTGGGCAGAATTTCGTTGGCGGCATCAAACAGGTGAAAATGCAGCTGGTCCGGGTCTTTGCCCCGTTGTTCCAGTTCTCTCCGAAGGCGGTACTGCATGGCCAGGGTAAGCTCAACGCCACCGGCTCCCGCGCCCACCACGGCGACCGTCAGCGGTCCGTCGTGATTCTCGATACGGGAAAGCAAGGCCAGCCAGCGACTGTTGAAACCGGTGATCGGCTTAACCGGGACCGCATGGTCGGCGGCACCTTCCACCTCGTTCACCCGGGGCGATGACCCGATATTGATGGAAAGTATGTCGTAGGGCACATCGGGTCGGCCACGGCAGATCACGCGCTTTCGATTCCGGTCGATACCAATGGCCTCGGCACGGTAAAACCGTGCGCCCGCGTATTCTGCAAGACGGCTCAGGTCGATATGAACGTCATCGTAGCTGTAGTGGCCGGCCACGTAGCCAGGCAACATGCCAGAGTAGGGGGTATGGGTGTCACGGCAGATGAGCGTCAGGCGCACGCCGGGTACCGGGTTCATGGCGAACCGTTTCAGTACCCCGACGTGGCTGTGCCCGCCGCCAATCAGGACAATGTCCCGTAAAACAGGCTGGTCAGGCGTTCGCATCAGATAATTTTCTTGGCTTCAACGGTAAATTGGCTGTATCCCTTCACGTTTGAGAAAGCTTTGAGCTTTTCCTGATCTTCCGCCGACGGATTGGCAATCTGATCAATGGAGGTGATGCCGGCGTCCTTCATTTTCTTGGCGGTGGCAGGGCCGATGCCTTTTACCAGGGTGAGGTCGCTCTTGTTGACCGGTTTCGCAGCCTTGGCCCCGGAGGTTTTGCTGGCAGCAGCCTTGCTGGTTTTGGCGGCCGGCTTTTTCGCGGCGGATTTGGTCGCCGGTTTCGGCTTGGCCGCGGCTTTTGCCTTGGCCGGTGCTTTGGTGCTGGTGGAAGCTTTGGCCTTCGGCTTGGCTGGTGTCTTGGCGGTTTTGGCGGGTGCCGTTTTCCGGGCGGCCGTTCTGGCCTGCTGGCTGGCTTCATCGGTGAGTTTCTTCACCTCGTCGCCAGCTTCTTTCGAAGCCACACCGAGCCGTTCAAGAATGTTGCTCTGCAATTCGTGGAATTCGTTCAGACGACGCTCGAACTCCTCGTGGAATCGCTTCATTTCCCGGTCGCGCAGCTCGTCGATTTCCTTGAGCAGCTTGCGCACGGGCTCCTGCACCTGGTTCTGCAGGCTGTCGAACTGTTTCAGGGCGTCATTCACCAGGTTTTCAATCTGTGACGACGTCTTTTCGAATTCCTTGTTCACCTTTTTGACAATCTTGTCAACGCTCTGCTTGGCTTTCTTCGCCATGGAATGTCTCCTTGCGGACAGGGTTCAACGAGTGAGCAGAATCAGGCCATTTGCCGAAAACCGGAAATGGAGCCTGAGGAACGACGTGATTTCAGGGACTGCTTTTTCGAGAGGACTTCCCGGATCCGGCGCAGTTTTTCCGATGTGGAAGAGGTACCGTTCGGATCGGACTCTACGAAATCAATGGAATAGAAAAAATTGCTACAGTGTTTCCTGCGCTCGGTGACCAGCCCGGACAGGTTTTCCGCCCGAATCTCGTCAAAGGGCATATCCATGACCAGATCCAGCAGCACCGTGTCTCCCGGATTAAACACCTTGTCGGTTTTCATCACACAACCGTAGCCGTCCAGTTCATACAGGGCCGCTTCCACTGTTTCCTTCCGGAACAGTCCCTGCTTTACCCGAAAGCGGGCGACCAGGTCTGGTAATGCTTCGTTCATGAATTCTGTTTCTCTGATGATGTCCGTATCCACTGCAACCTGCCCATTGGGAGGACAGGCTGGATATTGGTTAAACAATAGACACGGACTTTCGCTTTTGCAACGCCGTCAGTGCCATACCGCCGACCCCTCACGCAGTTTTTCAGATGCCTGCCGGGCGGATCGCGTTATTTCGTCTTGAGTTCGTACATATCAACCCGACGATCTTTCAGGTTGGTGACAGAACCCTCGTTTCGAACCAGTTTGAGTTTCTCAAGGTCCATATCCGAGAACATGATCATCTCGGTATTGGGTGTGGTTTCCGCCATTACCGCATCGTGCGGGAAGGCAAAATCCGACGGCGAGAAGACGGACGACTGCGCGTACTGTACGTCGAGGTTCTCGACCTTGGGCAGGTTGCCAACACTGCCGGTGATGACCACGTAGCATTCGTTCTCGATGGCCCGGGCCTGGGCGCAGTGGCGAACCCGCAGATAACCGTTCTTGGTATCCGTCCAGAACGGCACCATGATCACATCCACGTCCTGGCTGGCGGCAATCCGGCCCAGTTCCGGAAACTCGATGTCGTAGCAGATCATGATGGCCACCCGGCCGGCGTCGGTGTCGAACACCTGGAAATGGTTGCCGCCTTCGATAACCCAGTCTCGACGCTCGTGGGGCGTGATGTGAATCTTGCGCTGCTCGTCCACGCGGCCATCGCGATGGCACAGGTAGGAAACGTTGTATACCCGGTCGTTCTCGATCAGGGGCATCGAGCCGGTGATGATGTTGATGTTGTAGCTGACCGCCATCTCCGACATTTCTTCCCGGAACTGCTGGGTAAAGCCCGCCAGGAATCGAATTGCCCGGGTCTGGTCGAGCTGGTCGGTCAGGCCCATCAGCGGCGCGTTGAAAAACTCCGGGAACAGGGCGAAGTCGCTCTTGTAATCAGACAGCGCATCCACGAAGTACTCGACCTGTTTGAGTACCTCTTCCACGGACGTGAATTCCCGCATCTGCCACTGAACGGCGCCCAGGCGCACCTGGGTTTTCTTGACGCTGAGCACGGGAGAGGGCGGCGTGTACAGGATATTCCGCCATTCCAGCAACGTGGCGTAACCGAGGGATTTCTCATCTTCCGGCAGGTACTTGTGCATCAGCCGGGTAACCTGGAAATCGTTCGAGAGCTGGAAGCTCAGGATCGGGTCGTAGATTTCCTTGCGGTCCACCCGCTGGATGTACTCCGCCGGGGTGTACTGATCGGCGTACTTGAAGTAGTTGGGGATTCGACCGCCGGCCAGAATGGCGCGCAGATTCATGGAGCGGCACAGCTCTTTGCGGGCCTCGTAAAGGCGACGGCCGAGGCGATAACCCCGGTATTCCGGGTGGATGAAGACATCCAGGCCGTAAAGGGAGTCGCCGTTGGCGTTGTGCCAGATCTTCTCGTTACGCAGGATCAGATCGTCGTAGGTGTGGGGGTTACTGAAGCGCTCGTATTTCACACACACAGTAAGCGCCACAGCCACAAGCTGGCCGCTCTCCTCAATACAGATCTGACCGTCGGGGAACTGCTCTACCAGAGCCTTGATGGTGTCCTTGGGCCAGGCTCCACCGATGTCGTCGTACACGCGGTCCATCAGTACCTGAAGCTGTTCGTAGTCGTCGAGCCTGAGATTTCGCAGGTTGAGGTGCAGTTCTTCGTGCGCCATTCAGTTCGGCTCCCGTCGGTTTTGTGAGAAGAGGACAAAAGGCTGAAACCCGCCAATACTTAAGAAGTTTAACAGAAGCCGCTAAAGACTTCGCATCACGGGCCGAAACAGATATTGATTAATATCAGGAAATATTCCAGAGGACACGACTGTGCAAATGACATTCGGGCAAAAGCTCCTGACCGCCTTCGGTATCCTGCTGTTGCTGGTAATGGGTGCTTTCACACTCTCCGGTGATCTTCGCCTGCAGAACACCACCGAAACCTATGTAGAAGCGTTGATCGACGACACTGTGCAGCAGAGTACGTCCAGTATTGCGCAGTGGCTCAATACCCGGCTGAAAATGACGGAAGCAACCGCCACGGCGCTGGAGCAGGCCGAAAATGATGAGCAGGCCCGAGTGATCCTGCAGGCCATGACCACCGGCGGCGGTTTCCGGGATGTCTACGTGGGCCGCACGGATGGCTACATGCTGATGAAGTCACCGGAGGCCAACGCAACGCTGCCGGCAGACTACGATCCGAGAAAACGGCCCTGGTACCAGAAAGCCATGGCGCTGGGCAGTGCTTCTTTCACCGAGCCTTATCAGGACGCCAGTACCGGCGACATGATCATCTCCACTCTGGCACCCGTGAAGCGTGGCGAGTACGAAGGTGTGGCAGGAGCCGATATCGGCCTGGGTGCCATTGCCAAGACCCTGTCAACGGTGACCCTGGCGGAAACCGGCTACGCGGCGCTGATCAACGGCGAGGGCACAGTGCTGTTCCATCCCCGGCAGGAGCTGGTGGGCAAGAACATTGCCCAGCTGATTGGCGGGCAGCCAAATCTGGACGGCAGTGAACACGAGTATGCCTCCGACGACGGGCAGTGGGAGGCGAGCTTTCATTCCATCAGTGACGCACGGGGTGTGGAATGGTACCTCGGCACCTTCGTGAACGCCGACAAGATCAACGCTCCGGTGCAAAGCGCCCGATTGACCGGCCTGGTGATGGCCGTGATCGGTCTGATCGTGTCACTGGTACTCCTGCATCTGGGCATCAAGGTGCTGATGGCTCCGGTGCGCCGTCTGAACGGCGCCATGGCTGACATCGGCAGCGGCGACGCCGATCTGACCCAGCGCCTGGATGCCAGCGCCAGCGATGAATTCGGCCAGTTGGCGCGCAGCTTCAACCAGTTCGTCGAGAATATCCAGACGGTGGTGCGCGATGTGCAGCAGGGCAGCGCCGAGCTGGGCGAGAATGTGGTGTCCCTTCGCGAGACCGCGAGCAGCAGCCGTTCCAGTGTGGAGAGCCAGCAGGCTGAAATTGACATGGTAGCGACGGCAATCAACGAAATGTCCGCTGCTGCGGGCGAGATAGCCCAGAACGCCCAGCAGACCGCCGATGCAGCCAATACGGCGGACGAGGACAGCCGGGCCTCCCTGGAGACTGTCGCCGCTTCCCGCGATGCCGTGCAAAAGCTGTCCCAGGAGGTCAACGCGGCCGCTGAGGTCATCGACACCCTGGGCCGGGACGTCACGTCTATAACTTCCGTTCTCGAAGTCATTCAGGGAATCGCCGAGCAGACCAACCTGCTGGCCCTGAACGCTGCGATAGAGGCGGCCCGGGCAGGAGAAGCAGGCCGTGGCTTTGCGGTGGTGGCCGACGAGGTACGCAACCTCGCCCAGCGCACCCAGTCCAGCACTGAAGAGATCAACAACATGATCGAGCGCCTGCAGAAGGGCGCCAACGATGCGGTTGAAGTCATGAAAGCGTCAACGGCAGTCTCCAACGTCAGCATGGAGAAAGCCCAGGACGCCATGGACGCTCTCAACCGAATTGCCGAGGCTATCAGCTCCATCAGCCAGATGACCTCGCAGATCGCGACGGCATCCGAGGAACAGACCTCGGTGACCGAGGAGCTCAACGCCTCGATTACCCGCATTGCCGACCAGGGACAGGAAGCCGCAGCGGCTGCCAGCGAGAACGATGTCTACAGCGGACAGATTGAACGGATCGGCACAGCCCTGAACCAGAACGCATCCAGATTCCGGGTCTGAAGCAAACGCGTCAGCGACTGAGGATGTCCAGGCGCCGCCGGAGGTTGCTGAACGTCTGGCGGCTCACGTAGCGAGACTCTTCGCTGAGGTAGGGGTTGTCGAGGGTAATGACGGTGCGCCGGTCCAGACCGAGGGCCGCCACCGCTGCGCCATAGTAGTTCCGGAGAAATTCCGCGAAACTGCCGTCGTGAATGGCACGCTCCATACCCAGTTGCAGGCGATGAGCGGTGAGTTGATCACCCGGCGCTACAAACAGGTAAGAGGGCATGGGGTAGGCGAGAAGGAGGTTAGGCTCGATCACCAGGTCGGGGTCTTTTTCCACTTCCAGATCGTAAAGAACCTCGCTGACCCCTCGGGCAAAGCATTCAAACCGATGGTTGCGCAGCATCCCGAACAGGATTTCGTATCGGGAGTGCGTGATCACCGGAATGCCGTTGGATTCGAGGATGGGGGTGTCTGGCCAGTGGGACCCTTGGCCGATACGGATGTTACTGGCGCGAAGGTCTTCCAGGTTGTGTATGCCTTCGAACTTCGGAAGGGACTCGGGCAGCACAACGCATACCCTGAAACCGAGCAGACCACCATCAACCGGTATGGGCACGGCGGTGAGAAAGCTCTCCCGCTCCTCCGTGGTTGCCACATTGGCGATATCCACCAGCCGTGACTGGTGGTCCGCAAGTTCCCTGAGGGCTCGACCCTGGCTCAGCTCCTCGCTGCGAATCAGTGTGAAATCCCCGTATTCCGGAGTCTTCCCCAAAGCGAGTTTCACCAGGGCACGGATAGCGGGGCTGTCGTAATTACGGTACCAGAGCACGTATTCCCGGGTGGCCGGTAGTGCGCTTTTCCCGGTGTCCGGCTCCAGCTTCGCTGCGCTGGCCAGTGGGGCCATGACAAGGCAGGCGATCAGGATGGCCAGGATGTGAGCCAGTTTCAGGGCCACGACGCGGAGGGCGCGACAGAAAAAATAGGTGTCCAAATCAGAAATCCTTTCTTAATCCGGGAAAGCCCGTTCCTGGCAGGGGCAGCGTACAGGCACCATTCACTCTAGAACAGATACCCCGAAATAAATCGGACAGATTCCAAAAAAATTGTAAAAGATTCTTGCGACGCTGAATCCGCGTTGTAATGATCGGCTTCCACTCTTCACCTTACCACCTAACCGGATGACAGTTATGGCGTTCATTGACAACCTCATCGGTGCGACTGGCCAGTGGGTGGCCAGCACTGACCCCAAGGCCACACTGGCGAGCCCTCTGGCCTGGCTGAAGAAAACGGGCGGGTACGCAGCAGTGAACCGCATCATCGGATTTTCCATCCCGTTCGCACCACGTAATGGTTTTTCAGTGGAGGAGGTCCAGCCGGGCTACGTGCGGGCGAAAATACGATTGAAGGGCAACAAGAACCACTTCGGCAGCCTGTACGCTGGCGCCTATTTCCTGGTTGCGGAAATACCCGGTGGGGTGCTTACGCTGTTTGATCTCGGGCCGGCCTACGTTCCCATCCTCAAGGAAATGACGCTGCAGTTCCTGCAGCCTGCCAATTCCGATGTAACGGTGGAGTTTCGCCTGCCTCCGGAAACCGTGGCGCAAATCCTGGCGGACGCCGACGCCACGGGCAGGGCGAAATTCGTGCTGGAAGGCAAGCTGGTTGATGCGGAGGGCAACCACGTGGCCACTTCCATCGCCCATTACCGGGTGCGCAAGAAAGGCTTCCAGGCCGCGGACTGAACGTCAGGCCGGGTCGAGGCCCGCGATGGTTTCGAGGAATACCTCGCCGTATTTTTCAAGCTTGGCGGCACCCACTCCGCTCACTTCCGCCAGCTCATCCAGGGTTCTGGGCCGGCGCTCCAGCATGTCGAACAGGGTGGTGTCGTGGAAAATAACGTAGGGAGGGACCCCCTGCTTGTCCGCCAGCGCTTTCCGGCACGCCCGCAGCGCATCCCAGCCTGCCTGATCGGTAATCTGGTCCCGGACCGGGGCGCTGGCACGGCCGCCTGGGGCTCGTGCCGGGGCTTTTTTGACCACCGGGTCCTTGCGCAATTCGATGGTCTGCTGGCCTTTCAGCAATGGTCGGCATTGCTCGGTGAGCTGGAGGGCCCCGTAGCCGTCAGGATCGGCGCGCAGGTAACCGTTTGCCACCAGCTGACGAAACACCGATTTCCATTCATTGGCGCTGAGTTCCGTGCCGATGCCGTAGGTCGATACCTGATGATGACCGGACTGGAGAATCCGCTCGTTTTCGGAGCCCCGAAGCACGTCGATCAAGTAGGTCACACCAAAGCGCTGGCCGGTCCTGAAAACGCAGGAGAGCGCCTTCTGGACCGCCACCGTGCCATCCCAGGTTTCCGGCGGGTTCAGGCAGGTGTCGCAGTTCCCACAGGGCTCGTCGAGCTGGTCGCCAAAATACCGCAACAGCACTTGCCGGCGGCAACTTGTTACCTCGCACAACCCGAGCATGGCGTCCAGCTTCTGGCGTTCCACCCGTTTGAACTGATCGTTCCCCTGGGAGCTTTCCAGCATCTGCCGAAGCTTGATCACGTCCTGCAGGCCATACACCATCCAGGCGGTGGAGGGCTTGCCATCCCGCCCGGCGCGACCGGTTTCCTGATAATAGGCTTCAAGGCTCTTGGGCAGGTCCAGATGGGCCACGAAGCGCACGTCGGGCTTATCGATGCCCATGCCAAAGGCAATGGTGGCAACGATGATCACCCCGTCTTCCCGCAGGAAGCGCTCCTGATGCCGGGCCCGCTCCTCAGCCGAAAGACCCGCGTGGTAGGGCAGAGCGGTATAGCCTTTCTGGGCCAGGGCTTTTGCGGTGGCGTCGACCTTGTTCCGCGACAGGCAGTAGACAATGCCGCAGTCACCCTCATGCTCCGCATTAATAAAATCGAGTAACTGCTTGTTGGCATTGGTTTTCGGAGAAATCCGATATTGAATGTTCGGTCGGTCGAAGCCGCTGATGAAGTGCCGGGCCGATGTCAGAGACAGGCGTTCGGCGATTTCTTTCCGGGTCCGCTCATCGGCCGTCGCCGTCAGGGCGATTCTCGGCACATCCGGAAAGGCGTCGGCGAGCAGGCTCAGTTGCAGGTAGTCGGAGCGGAAATCGTGCCCCCACTGGGACACACAGTGGGCTTCGTCGATGGCAAACAGGGCGATGGACGCGTTGTGCAGCAGCTCGATGGTCCGTGGCTGGATAAGCCGTTCCGGAGCACAGTAGAGCAGGTCCAGCTCGCCGGTCATCAGGGCGTATTCGGTGGCCCGTGCCTGCTCGAAATCCATGGTGGAATTCAGGAAGGCTGCCCGCACGCCCAGTTCATTCAGAGCCGCCACCTGGTCCTGCATCAGGGCGATGAGCGGGGATATGACAATCGCAGTACCCGGGCGCACCAGCGCCGGCACCTGATAACACAGGGATTTGCCACCGCCGGTCGGCATCAGCACCAGGGCATCGCGACCCGCCACTACTTCGCGCACAATGTCGCCCTGCAGGGGCCTGAAGGTCTCATAACCGAAGACCTCATGCAGCACCTGCTCCGGATCCCTGCCGGATGTCGTTGGGCGTTCCGTCGATAGCTGGTCGTAATCCTGGTGGTAGTCCTGGTGTGAATGCATAAACTAACCGGTTCGTCGGCGCCGGGCTCTTGGTGTGCCGGGCCTTTTGAATATAGGAGCCTGATAGGTGCTGGCCGGGATTGCGCCCTCGGGCGCGGCGCAAATGATACCAGAAGCGGCCGCCTCCGTGCGATTGACTGGCGTGTACGGTGAAGGGTGACAGTACCGGAAAGCCGAACCGCAGATGGAGGCAAAGCAGTGGAAGAAACGCTACAATACCGCGGTTTCAAACCTCCGTTTCACGCCATACCGTGACAGACACAGATAATAACAGGGCTTACATGCAGGAATTTGATGCCATCCGTCCCTATTCGGACGAAGAAACCGGCGCTGCAATTCACCGCCTGGTCAACGACCGGGAATTTCTGGACATGATCGGCCGATTCAAATCACCCACCCTGGCTCGGTGGGCGCCTGCGGTGCTCCGGGTAATGACCCGGCGCTGGCTGTTGAGCCATTTTGGCCACTACACCCGGGTGGACGATCTACAGGCCGGGCTTTCCGGCTACGTTGGCGAACTGGTTGAGAACACCACATCCCGGGTCACCGCCAGCGGCCTGGAGAACCTCAGCAAGCAGCATGCACATCTGTTCATCTGTAACCATCGGGACATCGTCTTTGATCCCATGGTGGTGAACTACCTGCTGTTCCAGAACGGCTTTCACACCACGCGCATCGCCATTGGCGACAACCTGCTGGCCAACCGCGTGTTTGCTGAAATGATGCGCCTGAACAAAAGTTTTGTGGTTCGTCGTAGCATGACCAGTCCACGGGAAATGAGGGATGCCTACATAACCCTGTCGGGGTTCATCAACCATAGCATCGATACCAACCACAGCATCTGGATTGCCCAGCGGGAAGGGCGCGCCAAAGACGGGTTGGACTACACAGATCCCGCCATCGTCAAGATGTTCTACATGAGTCGCAAGAAGAGCGGTCTGGGTTTCGACGAGGCCATGAACCGCCTGCATATCGTTCCAGTGTCCATTGCCTACGAGTATGACCCTTGTGACGCCGACAAGGCCAAGGAACTGGAAACCCGTGCCCGTACCGGCCAGTACATCAAGCGCGAAGGCGAGGACACCGAACAGATCATGAAGGGGCTGACGGGCTTCAAGGGGCACGTGCACGTGCACTTTGGAGCGCCGATCCACGACGCGCCGGACAACCCCAAGGACCTGGCCGCCCGGATTGATCGGGAGATTCACTCGAATTACCACCTCCATGCTTCCAACCTCGTGTGCTACGAGCGCCGGGGTCTGCACCCGCAGGCCCACTCAACGCCCGAGACCGTGAGCGATGCAGTGGTTACGGCAGAGACCTGGTCGCCGGCCGAGATGGAAGCCGCCGAAGCAGAAATGGAGCGTCGTCTGGAAGCGTGTGAGCCGGCTATCAGGCCCTATCTGCTGGACATGTACGCCAATCCCGTGGTGACCGCCCTGGAGGCGAATGCCGAGCAACACGGGTAACACAACCGTTCGTTATCAGACCGACCACCAGAACAAGGGGTATTCCGTGCAGGACCTTGAAACCATCGAAATTGAAACGGGAGATCAGCCCACCGCCGCCGTTATCTGGCTTCATGGCCTGGGCGCCAGTGGTCACGACTTTGAGCCGGTGGTGCCAGAGCTGGGGTTGCCGGCAGACGCCCGGGTGCGCTTCATTTTCCCCCACGCCCCGGAGCTGCCGGTCACGATCAATGGCGGCATGACCATGCCTGCCTGGTACGACATCAAGGCCATGGATATAGACCGGGTGGTGGACACCGAGCAATTGCGGGCGTCAGCCGAGGCGGTAGGCAAGTTGGTGCAGCAGGAAATCGAACGTGGCATCCCGGCCAGGAACATCATCATCGCGGGATTTTCCCAGGGTGGCGCCGTGGCTTACGAGCTGGGCCTGAGCTACCCGGAACGGCTTGGCGGTATTCTGGCGCTGTCCACCTACTTTGCCACCGCCGATTCGGTGCAGCGATCAGAGGCCAACGCGGAGATTCCGATCAGCGTCTATCACGGCACCTTCGACCCCATCGTACCCGAAGCCCTCGGTGTCCGTAGCGTCGAAACCCTGAAGGGCATGGGTTACGATCCTTCCTACCAGACCTTTCCCATGGAGCACAGCGTGTGCCTGGAAGAGGTGGTGGACATTGGCCGCTTCATTCGCCGTCACGTGCTCTGAGGCAGACGGGACACTAACCTACACCCAGAGCATGGCGCCCATCTCCAGGGGATGGGTGAGCGCCTCGTGATAAGGGTACATTCTTAGCCGCAGCGTCTGCAGACCGGGAAAGGGCGGTGGTATCCGGGTGGCGAACACGGTTCGTCCGCCCGACTCGCTTTCCATGTCAAGCAGGAAGCTGCCGGGGCCGGGTTCGCTGTGAGTTCCGGTGCACTCCGGGCTCACCAGGCACTCCACCCGCACATCGCCAGCACCCAGCCCGTTCAGGAAGGCCTCCACCCGCAGTTCGACAGCCTCATCGTTGGCGCATCTGGCCTGTACGCAGCCCAGAATGTTCAACTCCACACCTGGCCAGGCGTCACGGACACGGGCTTTCCAGTCGGCCAGTGCCACCGCCATCTTGCCGTTATCCGCCGCCATTTGCGCGCCCTGCGTGGCGGCCGGATGGTAGAAGTCGGTGACATAATCCATCACCATGCGTTGGGCGTTGAAACGCGGAGTGATAGAGATCATGGACGCCTTTGAACGCTTGACCCAGGCCCGGGAATAGCCCTGCGAGGCGCCCTCGTAATACAGCGGCACCACCTCAAATTCCAGCAGGTCGAGCAGGTCCCGGGCCTCCTCCTGGTTCCTGAATTCCGGATCCAGGCCCGTATCCCGTGGCACGATACCCCAGCCGTTTTTGCCGTCGTAGCCCTCGCCCCACCAGCCATCCAGCACACTCAGGTTGAGGGCGCCATTCAGGGCGGCTTTCTCGCCCGAGGTACCACTGGCTTCCTTGGGATATTCCGGGGTATTCAGCCACACATCCACCCCGGCCAGCAGCCGGCGAGCCATGGCCTGGTCGTAGTCTTCAAGAAGAATCAGATGGCCCATGAGCGCCGGGTGCATGGACAGATCGTGGATCACCTTGATCAGTTGCTGCCCCGGCTTGTCTTTGGGGTGGGCCTTGCCTGCAAAGACCAACACCACCGGTCGGTCCGCGTCAGTCAGAATCCGCTCCAGCCGCTCCAGATCGGAGAAAATCAGCGTCGCCCGCTTGTAGGTCGCGAAGCGTCGGGCGAACCCGATCACCAGGGTATCCGTGTGCACCGAGGCCAGTTGGCGGGTCATTCGTTCGGTCACCGAATGGCCGATGCCGTTGCGCTTATGCTGCCGCTTGAGACGCCGAACGATGTAGTCGGTCATCTGCTGCTTAAGTGCTTTGTGCACACTCCAGTAGTGGTAATCCGGGATCTGTTCAATAAACTGCCAGTAATCGGGATTACGCAACTCGCTTTTCCAGGTCGGCGCCTGGATGTCGAACAGGCTTGCCCATTCCGGCGCGAGAAACGTGGGCACATGAACACCGTTGGTTATGTAACCCAGCGGGTTCTCTTCCGGCGGAATCTGGGGCCAGATGTCGCCTTCCATCTGCGAAGCAACCCTCCCGTGAATCCGGCTTACTCCGTTATGAAAACGCGACCCGCGCAGGCCGAGACTGGTCATGTTGAAGCTGTCACCAGCGTTCTTGGCACCCAGCGCGAACACCTCGCTGAAGTCCAGTCCCGCCTGTTCGAGGTAGGGCCCCAGGGCATGCTCGAGCAGATCTCTCGGGAAAATGTCGTGACCGGCAGGAACCGGGGTGTGGGTGGTAAACAGGGTGGCCGCCGCCACCGCCTCCAAGGCGCCGCGGAACCCCAGCCCGGTTTCCATGGCCTGTCGACAGCGCTCGAGAATCTGAAACGCCGCATGTCCCTCGTTGATGTGCCAGACGGTCGGTTTCAGGCCCAGAGCCTCCAGCACCCGGGTGCCGCCAATTCCGAGCAACATTTCCTGACTGATGCGGGTGGACTCGTCACCGCCGTAGAGTTGAAGGGTCAGCTCCCGGTCCTCCGGGCTGTTTTCGTCGGTGTGGCTGTCCAGCAGATACAGGCGGATGTGACCAATCCGTGCCTCCCAGACCCGTGCGTACACCAGTCGGCCGGGGAAGGGCACGGATACCTTCAATGGTGTGCCCTCGTGTTCAACGGGCACAATGGGCAGCTCGTCGCTGGCGTGGGAGCGGTAACGGGCAATCTGATGGCCGTGGGCGTCGATGGTCTGGATGAAGTACCCCTGCTGGTACAGCAATCCCACGGCCACGAACGGCAAGGCAAGGTCGCTGGCTGCTTTGCAATGGTCACCGGCAAGAATTCCGAGGCCGCCGGAATAGATCGGAAAGCTCTCGTGAAAGCCGAATTCCGCGCAGAAATAGGCCACCAGTTCCCGGTCCGGGTCCAGGCGCTCGGTGACTTCGGGCCCCGGACCCGCCTCCAGATAGGCATCGTAGGTGCTGAGCACCCGCCGATACTCTGCGAGAAAAGCGCGATCCTCGGCGGCCTCGTCCAGACGCTCCTGGGCCACGCGACGAAGAAACAGCTTGGGGTTGTGCTCCACTTTTTCCCAGAGGCGCATATCCATCCGAACAAACAGGCTGCGCACGCCGTGGTCCCAGCTGTAGAATAGATCGTTTGCGAGTTCTTCAAGCCGCGCCAGGGCCTCGGGAATACGGGGGTTAGCTTCCAGTCGGAACTCCGTTGCCTTTTTCATGGTGTCAGCCTCCGGGCGGGCAAGTGCTCGCCCTAATCCTGCGGTAGTGGTTGGCGCTGTTTAAGAATGCTCTGGTAAAGCTCGCCGTAAACCCTGGCCCGCTGGCGCCAGGAATGGTCGCCGGCCATTCCGTTTTCCTGCAGGCGTCGCCAGTGCCGTCGGTGGCCGGCCACTGCCAGGGCACGGTCAATGGCGGATCTCAGGCCCTCGGCGCTGGCGTGCCGGAAACAGAACCCATTCGCCTGGTCCAGGCCCACGTCGAGGGGATCGAACACCGTGTCAGCCAGACCTCCGACACCGTGCACAACAGGCACCGTGCCGTAGCGCAGGCTATACATCTGATTCAGCCCGCAAGGCTCGAAACGGGACGGCATAAGGAACAGGTCGCACCCGGCGGTAATCCGGTGCGACAAGCCCTCGTTGTACCCCAGGGTGAGGGAGAACTGCTCTGGTGACTGCCTCGCCAACGCCCTGAGCGGATCCTGGTAGCGCGGCTCTCCCGAACCCAACAATACAAGCTGGCAGCCCTGATCCAGCAAACCCGGAATCACCTCAACCAGCCAGTCGACGCCTTTCTGCTCCACGAGACGACCGATGAAACCCAGAACCGGAGCGCCCTTGACCTCCAGCCCCAACTCCCGTTGCAGTCCGGCTTTGCAGAGTGCCTTGTTCTTGAGGTGATCGCGGCCATAGTGGAAGGCCAGTTCCGGATCGCTTTCGGGGTTCCAGACCCGGATGTCGATACCGTTGAGTATGCCGGTCAGGGCCTGTTGCCGGTGCCGCAGCAGACCGTCCAGGCCGTAGCCCAGCTCCGGTGTCTGGATTTCCCGGGCGTAACTGGGGCTCACCGTGGTCAGTCGGTCACTGAACACCAGGCCGCCCTTGATGAACGACAGCTGGTCGTGGAATTCGAGGCGGTCCCAGCGCCACAAGGCATCGGGCAGCCCCAGAGCCCGGAAGGTTTCCCGGGAAAACAGTCCCTGGTAGGCCAGGTTGTGGATGGTAAACACCGTACCGGGGCGACCGTTGCCTGCCTCCAGGAACACCGGGATCAGGCCGGTCTGCCAGTCGTTGCAGTGCACCAGGTCCGGCTTCCAGGTCAGGCCGGCTTCGCCCCTGGCAATCATGGCGCCTACCTTGCAGAACAGCTGGAAACGGTGCGCATTATCCCACCAGTCGGCGCCTTCCTCGTTCCGGTAGGGATCTCCGGGGCGCTCGAACAGGGGTGGGCAATCCACCAGCCAGAGGGTAACCGCCGTTCCGGGCAGTCGGGTTTGCCAGAGGCTGACGCCGTACTGGCCAAGCCGGAAGCGCGCCTTGCGCCGTGAACCAGCCCGGCGGGCGGCGCCTATCGCGGCGGGATAGCCGGGCAACAGAATCTGGACGTCGTAATCAAGCCGGCACAGGGCCTCCGGGAGGCTCGCGGACACGTCTGCCAGGCCACCGGTCTTGACCAGTGGATACACCTCGCTGGTGGCGAACAGCACCCGGATCATGGCGCTGGCCTCAGAATCAGCGCTGCCAGCGGAGGCAGCGTGAGCGCCACCGACCAGTCACGGTTCATCCATCGCCCTTGCTCGGCCTGCAAGGGATAGGGGTTCCCCAGGTTGCTGCCGCCGTAGTATTCCGAGTCGGAGTTGAGCACTTCGCGCCAGATACCGCCGCCAGGCAGCCCAATGCGATAGTGCTCCCGGGGCACCGGGGTGAAGTTGGCCACCACTACCGTCGTTTCGCCATGGCTCTGGCGCATAAAGCTGATCACCGACTGCGGAGAGTCGTGGCAGTCGATCCACTCGAATCCGTCGTTGTGATAGCCATGGCCATGCAACGAGGGCTCTTTCCGGTAAAGCCCGTTGAGATCCCGGACCAGCCAGCGGATGCCGGCATGGCCCGCGTCATTGAGCAGCGACCAGTCCAGCTCCCGGGATTCACTCCACTCCCGGGACTGGCCAAACTCACCGCCCATGAACAACAGCTTGGCGCCCGGGTAGGTGTATTGATAGGTCAGCAGTAAACGCAGGGAGGCTTTCCGTTGCCAGCTGTCGCCAGCCATCTTGTTGATCAGGCTACCTTTGCCGTGTACCACTTCGTCGTGAGACAGGGGCAGCAAAAAGTTCTCGGAGAACGCGTACAGCAGGCCAAAAGTAAGCTTTTCGTGATGGTACTGTCGGTACACCGGGTCCTGGCCCAGATAATCGAGGGTGTCGTGCATCCAGCCCATGTTCCACTTGAGGTTGAAGCCCAGACCGCCTATTTCCGGCGGGCGCGTTACCCTCGGCCAGGACGTGGACTCCTCGGCACAGATCAGAACCCCGGGAAACCGACTCTGGCATACGCTGTTGAGCTCCCGGAGAAAACCGATCGCCTCGAGGTTTTCATGGCCACCGTGTTCATTGGGCAGCCACTCGCCGTCTTTACGGGAATAATTCAGGTAAAGCATGGAGGCCACGGCATCCACGCGCAGGCCGTCCACATGAAAGGCATCCAGCCAGAACAGGGCACTACCGATCAGGAAATTACGGACTTCGTGGCGACCGTAGTTGTAAATGAGCGTGCCCCAATCCTGATGACGGCCTTTTCGGGGGTCTTCATGTTCATACAGGGCGCTGCCATCAAAGCGGGCGAGGGCGTGTTCGTCGGTCGGGAAATGGCCAGGCACCCAGTCCAGAATGACACCAATGTTATTTCGATGGCACTGATCGACGAGGTAGCGGAGGTCATCCGGCGAGCCAAAGCGGCTTGTGGGTGCGTAATAGCCGGTAGTCTGATAACCCCAGGATTCGTCCAGGGGGTGCTCGGTAACAGGCAGGAGCTCTAGGTGGGTGAAGCCCATCTCGGCCACATACGGCACCAGTTGATCCGCCAGCTCACGATAGGTTAGCCACCGGCCCGATCCATGATGGCGCCAGGAACCGGCGTGAACTTCGTAGATGGCTACGGGCGCATGTTGCCACTCCCAGTGGCTACGTCGGTATAGCCAGTCGCCATCACCCCAGCCAAAACTTCCGCGTTGCGTCACCACCGCCGCGGTGTCGGGGCGCAGTTCGAATGCCTGGCCGTAGGGGTCGGTTTTCAGGAGCCGCTCGCCCTGCGCCGTGCAGATTGAAAACTTGTAGAGTGCGCCCGCGCCAATGCCGGGAACGAAGCCCGACCAGACGCCGGCCTCACCCTGAAGCACGAGCGTGTGGACACCCGCCTGCCATCCGTTGAAATCGCCAACCACGCTGACTTCCCGGGCGTTAGGCGCCCAGACCGCGAACCGGACACCCTCGCCACTTTTGCTCCGGCAGAGATGGGCTCCCAGAACGTTATAGATGTGCCAGTGCCGTCCCTCGGAGAACAAATGAAGATCGAAGTCGCTCAGGGTGGGGCTGTCCATAGATCATGAGCTTCCTGGCCAGATGTCGCGCTAAGCGGCGTTCTGTCATTGAACGCCACACGGGCTGTTCAAAAAATGACCCAAGACAATTTTACGTCATTAATGTCTGCTACTGTTCTAATATAGATTAAGGCGTCAAAAACGTGGCATTCCTGACCGGAGTATCGCCGTTCCAGGGAAGGGTTTCTTCAGGGAAGCAGCTATGCAAACGGCCAAGCGTTTCGTCAGTCGTCTCACACGTCAGACCCTCGCACTGGTTCTTGCCGGAGGGCGGGGCTCCCGCCTGCACGATCTGACCCGTTGGCGAGCCAAACCGGCAGTGCCTTTCGGGGGCAAGTTCCGGATCATCGATTTTCCACTGTCCAACTGCATCAATTCAGGGATCGGGCAGGTGGGCGTTATCACCCAGTACAAATCTCACTCGCTGATTCGGCACATTCAGCGCGGCTGGGGGTTTCTGCGGGGCGAGCTTGACGAGTTTGTGGAGCTGCTGCCGGCGCAGCAACGGATAGAAACCTCCTGGTACGAGGGCACCGCCGATGCCGTGTTGCAGAACCTCGACATCATTCGCAGCCATACCCCGGAATACGTCCTGATTTTGGCCGGCGACCACGTCTACAAGATGGACTACGGCACCATGCTCGCCGCGCATGTGGAAAACGACGCCGACATAACCGTCGGCTGCATCGAGGTGCCAAAGGAGGAGGCCTCGGCATTTGGTGTGATGTCTGTGGACGAGGAATTCCGCATTACCGAATTTGTGGAAAAGCCCGAGCAGCCGCGCTCCATGCCCGGCAATCCCGGCAGATCACTGGCCTCCATGGGCATTTATGTGTTCAGCACCCGGGTACTGTTCGACGAGCTGATGCGTGATCACCAGAAGGACGGTGGCTCGTCACACGACTTCGGCAAGGACATCATCCCATCGGTCATCAAACGGCTGCGGGTTCAGGCCTTTCCATTCCGTGATCCGGTCAATAACAAGCCGGCCTACTGGCGAGACGTGGGCACAATTGATTCCCTGTGGCAGGCAAATCTGGAGCTGATTGGCATCAGCCCTGAGCTGAACCTGTACGATGCCCACTGGCCAATCTGGACTTATCAGGAGCAATTACCGCCCGCCAAGTTCATTTTCGATGACGACCACCGACGGGGCATGGCGGTCGACTCGATGGTGGCAGGAGGCTGTATTGTCTCGGGTGCCCAGGTAAAGCATTCCCTTTTATTTTCGCAGGTTAAAGTTCATTCCTACAGTGAAATATCAGATTCGGTTATCTACCCGGATGTGGATATCGGCCGCCGTTGCCACATTCGCAAGGCGCTGATTGACCGCGGCTGCCGTATTCCCGAAGGCACGCGGATCGGGTTCGATCACGCCGAGGATCAGAAGCGGTTTCACGTTTCGCCCAAGGGCATTGTGCTGATCACGCCCGAGATGCTCGGGCAGGACTATCCCCATGGCCTCTGACGCCCGAACCCCGGTGGTGCTGTGCTGGCACATGCATCAGCCGTCTTACCAGGACGCCCGAACCGGAGAATTCCTGTTTCCGTGGGTCTACCTGCACACCATCAAGGACTACAGCGACATGGCCGCGCACCTGGAGCAGGAGCCCCGGGCGAAGGCCGTGGTCAACTTTGCACCGATTCTGCTGGAGCAGATAGAAAGTTACCTGGTGCAGATTGAACGCTGGCGCCACGGCGCCGGTGCGATCGGTGACCCATTGCTGGCCGGACTGGTAGCTGAGCAACTGCCTGAAGCCGGGACGCCTGCCTACACGGTGCTTGTGGAGAAATGTCTGCGGGCCAATCCCGAGCGCATCATTCGCCGTTACCCGGCGTACAACCGTCTGGCCGATCTGGCTGACTTCTACCACCAGAAACCCGAACTTCAGCGTTACGTGGCCGATCGCTTCCTCGCCGATTTACTGGTGTGGTACCACCTCGGCTGGATGGGGGAGACCATCCGCAAGGAGAACCACTGCATCCAGAGCCTGCAGGAGAAAGCCCAGCATTTCTCCCTGGACGACCGACGAGCGCTGTTGGATGTGATTTTCGAGATACTGTCCGGAATAGCACCCCGTTATCGCCGTCTCGCCGAAAAGGGGCAGGTTGAGTTATCGGTAAGCCCATACGCCCACGCCATGCTGCCGCTGCTGATTGAACTGGAGTCGGCGCGCGAGGCCATGCCGGACATCCCTTTGCCAGCGCGTCCGGCTTACCCCGGGGGGGCTGAGAGGGCTGATTGGCAAATGCGCGAGGCCAGAGCGGTTTTTCATCGCTTTTTTGGTATGGAGGCCGTCGGTTGCTGGGCCTCTGAAGGCGGTCTCAGCCAGCAGACACTGGCACTGTTGGACGAGCACGGGTTTCGCTGGACGGCCAGTGGCGATTCGGTCATTCACAACAGTCTCAACCGCGCCAGGCAGCAGAACCCGGAGCTGCCGGAACATAGGGTCCATCGACCCTATCGGTTTGGCGAAAGCCAGATACCCGTGTTCTTTCGCGACGACGGCCTGTCCGATCTGATCGGGTTCACCTACGCGGACTGGCATGCAAAGGATGCGGTTGGGGATCTGGTGCACCACATGGAGAATATCGCCAGCGCCTCCCGGAATGAGCCCCACCGGGTCATTTCAGTGATCATGGATGGCGAGAATGCCTGGGAGTATTTTCCGCAGAACGGCTTTCATTTTCTCAACGAGCTATACCGGGTGCTGGCCAGTCACCCCAGGCTGGAACTGTCCACCTACCGCCAACTGCTGGACCAGGGGCGAGTTGAACCCCTTCATCTACCGCATCTGGTCGCCGGCAGCTGGATTTACGGCACCTTCTCGACCTGGATAGGCGATCCGGACAAAAACCGGGCGTGGGACCTGCTGTGTGAGGCCAAGGGGCACTACGACCGGCTCACAGGCAATGGCGACCTGAGCGCAGGGCAAAAGGCCGCCGCCAGTCGACAGCTGGCGATCTGTGAAGGATCGGACTGGTTCTGGTGGTTCGGGGACTACAATCCCGCGCGGATTGTCAGCGATTTCGAGCACCTGTATCGCCGCCACCTGGTCAACCTGTACGACCTGATTGGCTGTCCGGCACCGGCCTCGGTGTTCCAGCAGTTGAGCCAGGGCAGCGGTGAACCCGCCAGGGGCGGTACCATGCGCCCGGGGCATGAGCCCGGCAACGAGCCATGATCATGGATAGCTCCACGGATCTGTTCAGTATCCGCAGAGCGGGGGTACTGCTGCATCCGACCGCCTTACCCGGAGCCTGGGGAGTGCTGGGCGCCAGCGCACGACGCTTTGTCGACTTCCTGGCGGCGTCCGGGATGACGGTCTGGCAGACTCTGCCGCTTGGCCCAACCCATCGGGACCTGTCTCCCTACCAGTCGCTGAGTGCCCATGCAGGCAATCCTGCCCTGATTGACCTGGCCGAGTTGGTGGATTCTGGCTTGCTGAACGAACGGGAACTGACTCCCCGTGGCAGCCCGGACCGGATTGGTCTGATTGCGTTGGCCGCGGAGCGGTTTTCCATGGGAGAGGGCGGTTCGGGCCTGGACCGGCTTTCGTATCAGCAGTTCCGGGCGGATAATGCCGACTGGCTTGATGATTTCTGCCTGTTCTGCGCGCTGAGGGAATGTCATAACGAGCCATCCTGGCTGGACTGGCCTGAACCCCTGAAAAACCGTGAATCGGGTGCCTTGCGGATGTTTTCTGAGCAGGAAAGCGGTCGAATCGAGCGGATCGGCTTTGAGCAGTTCCTGTTCCACCATCAATGGCAGGCGCTTCGGGCGTATGCCCATGCGCGCGGGATTCTGTTGTTCGGGGACATCCCCATTTTCGTCGCCCATGACAGCGCCGATGTCTGGAGCCATCGCTCGCTGTTCAAACTGGACGATTCGGGCAAGCCGACAGTGGTGGCCGGGGTACCACCGGATTACTTTTCTCCCGACGGCCAGCATTGGGGTAACCCGTTGTACCACTGGCAAGCCATGGCCCGAGACGGCTATCAGTGGTGGCTGCGGCGCCTCGAAAGTCAGCGCCACCTGTTCGACCTGATCCGCATCGACCACTTCCGGGGCTTCCAGGCCTACTGGGAAATTCCCGCTGCCACACCGGAGCCACGTCTCGGCTATTGGGTGCCAGGCCCGGGAGAGCATTTTCTCGAGGCCTGCTTCCGGCAATTGCCCGGCCTGCCACTGGTGGCCGAGAATCTGGGTATCATCAGCGACGATGTGGAAGCCCTGCGTAAACGCTTTGAACTTCCGGGCATGACGGTAATGCAGTTTGGCTTCGACGGCAGCCCGGATAACCCGCACCTGTTGCACAACCATCACGAGCGGGACCTGGTGTACACCGGCACCCATGATAACGACACCACGCTGGGCTGGTATCGGAGCCTGGATGAGCGCACACGGCACTACGTGAATAGTTACCTGAGGACATCGGGCGAGGGTATGCCCTGGCCAATCATTGAGGCTGCGCTGCAATCGGTGTGTTTTCTGGCGATTGTGCCCATGCAGGATCTGCTGGGGCTGGGCACGGAAGCCCGCTTCAATACCCCCGGCACGGTGGTGAATAACTGGGTGTGGCAACTGGACTGGAATCTTTGCAACGACGAACTGTCCAAACACATTGCTGAACGCGTTCAGCAAAACCGGCGCGCCCCCGAGCGTTGAGCATTTATTGATCAGTGTCAAAGAGGCGTTCCGGAGACTCGGATATAAAAATCAGGCAGTACACATTCAAGCGTTATTGTTGAGTCACGGGGAGGGACCATGGAACACAGACTCAGTCAACGCGTACAGGGAAAACTTGGCCTGCTGGTTTATCGCCGTGGCATGCCGGTGGCTACCGGCCAGATCCGCGATGCGTCCAAACGCGGACTGTTCATCGCCACCGACTATACTGACGTGCAACTGAACCAGATCCTCGAACTCGAATTCCGCTTTCCAGAAAAGCAGGAGAAGCAGTTTCGCCGCCTGAAAGCCCACGTGGTCCGCAAATCGGATGACGGCATTGGCCTGGATTTCGAAGGTGTAGACAACGACGGCTTCGCCATTTCAGCGCTCATTCAGTGGCTGACCCGGCATTACAGATCGGTCGGCTATTTCCCGGTTCGCCGACAGCAGGCGTACTGATCGGGGACTGTAAAGAGGAACCGTGGCTTGACTCTGGCCGCCTATACGCCGCGCTATCTGCCGGAGTCTCTCCACGGCCTGTTCACACTCGCCCTGGACCTGCACTGGACCTGGCATCATGGCAGCGACGAGCTCTGGCGCACCCTCGACGAGGACACATGGAGTGCCACTCGCAACGCCTGGCTGGTACTGAACAGTGTTTCCGGTGACCGGATTGAGGCGCTGGCTCAAGATCCGGCCTTCCAGCAGCGTTACCGTGAACAGGTTGCTGCCCACCAGGCGTTTTCATCCGCAGGCACCTGGTATTCCGACGAGTGCGCGCCGGCGCTCGACCGGGGTATCGCCTACTTCTGTATGGAGTATGGACTGAGCGAATCCCTTCCCTTGTACAGTGGCGGGCTGGGCGTGCTGGCCGGCGATTTCCTCAAGGCGGCCAGCGATCTTGGGATTCCGGTGACCGCGGTCGGGCTGCTTTACCAGCAAGGCTATTTTCGGCAGGCCATCAGCCGCACCGGCGAGCAGCTTGAATTTTACCCCTATAACGACCCCACCATGCTGCCGGTCTCACCGCTGCGTGACGCCGACGGAGAATGGGTGAGGGTGGTGGTACCTTTGCCGGGGCGGCCAGTGCGACTGAGAGCCTGGCGAGCCCAGGTGGGCCGCTGCGAACTGTTGCTCCTCGACAGCAACGACCCGCGCAACGAGCCCGGAGACCGCGGCATCACCAGCGAGCTGTACACCGGAGACCCGGAGAAACGCCTTCAGCAGGAAATGGTGCTCGGAATCGGTGGCTGGCGACTGCTCCGGCAACTGGACCGGAAGCCGGCGATCTGTCATCTCAACGAGGGGCACTGCGCACTGGCGCTGATTGAGCGTGCCTTCGGCTGGCAGGACGATAATCAACAGGATTTTGAAACTGCCCGCAGCGCCACAAGGGCCACCAACCTGTTTACTACCCACACCTCGGTGGCATCCGGCTTTGATCTTTTCCCAGCCTCGCTCCTCAGGCTTTATCTTACGCCCTGGCTTGCCTCCCGGGACCTGGATATCAATTCCCTGATGGCCCTTGGTAATGGAGCGGGCCAGGGCGCTGGCGGCGACCACGCAGACGGCGAGACCCGGCTTAATATGGCCAGACTGGCCCTGAACATGAGCGGGCAGTTCAATGGCGTAAGCCGCATTCACCAGACGGTGACTCAGAACCTGTTCCAGCCCTGGTTTCCACGCTGGCCGGCAGAGGACATTCCGGCCGGTTACGTCACCAACGGCGTGCACACGCCCACCTGGGATTCACCGGAATCGGACGCCATCTGGACCCGGGCCTGCGGCCAGGACCGCTGGCGCCGACCGCTGGAGCTTCAATGCCCGATGGCTGAAGTGAGTGATCAGGAGCTCTGGGACATGCGACGGGCACAACGAAAACGCCTTATCCGCTACCTGAGACATCGACTGGCAGGCCAGCACTGCGAGCAGAATCCGGGCGCTGACCACGACGCGGCCTGCGGGCTGCTACTGGATAGCGAAACGTTCACCCTCGGCTTCGCCCGACGTTTTACCGATTACAAACGCCCCGATCTCCTACTGAAATACCCGGAGAGGCTGGTCTGCCTGCTGTCCAGCCGCGACCATCCTGTGCAAATCGTGCTTGCGGGCAAGGCCCACCCCTACGATGACCAGGGCAAACGGATGATTCGCCAGTGGAAGGTCTTTTCCCGCCGACCTGAAGTGGCGGGAAAAGTGGTGTTCATCGAGGACTACGATCTGGGCGTGGCGAACCAGTTGGTTCAGGGCGTTGACGTGTGGCTGAACTGCCCAAGGCATCCCTGGGAGGCCTGTGGCACCAGTGGCATGAAGGTTCTGGTGAACGGCGGCCTGAATCTTTCGCAGTATGATGGCTGGTGGGCCGAGGCGTGGCAGCCGGCCGTGGGCTGGGCCATACGACCAGGCGCCACGGTTGAGCAGCTGCGCAGCGACAACAATCACGATCTTCAGGATGCCGATGAACTGTTCGATCTACTCGAAAAGTCCGTCATTCCAGCGTTCTATGACGCAGGTGCCGAGGGTATTCCGCGACAGTGGCTGGCGATGGTACGGGCCAGTATGGACGGGCTTACCGCTACCTACTCGGCCAACCGGATGGTGCGCGACTACGTTGCTCAATTCTATCTGCCCATGGTGGAACTGGGAGCGCAGCGTTCCCCTGAAATCGCCAGGCAACTGGTGGCCGAGAGTCGCACGCATGCCCTCCACTGGTCCCACATACGGTTCGGGGCTTTTATGGTCGACACCCACGGCGAAAGTCAGAGCTGTACCGTGGAGGTTTACCTTGATGGCATTGAGCAGGACCACGTTACAGTGGAACTTGTTGCCGAAGCGTCTGATTTCGGACCCCGGGTCATTGCGATCATGAAGTTGGTGCACCCGTTGAGTGGCTCCAAGAACACCTTTCTGTTCGAGGCTACGGTGCCCACGCGCCCGGAGGGCCACTACACCCCCCGCCTCAGACCCCGAGATGCACGACTGAACCTGCCGCTCGAAAATCCGGCGGTCCTATGGATGAAATAGAGGGTTGGCAGACAAACGTGAAAAATTCCTCAAAAACAGCCGTAAAGGGCTGAAATTAATAGCTTATGACACCTTTTTTTCAGGATGATTGATCAATCTTTGATAAAAGTGAAAAAAGGCCGCGCACTAGGTACTGACGAACGGGGGGTGGCGATCCACTGACGAGACGTAGGGCGTTGCCTGGGTCTGTCAGCCCTGCGCGTCCGGGCGTGTTTCATAAAAGATAGAGCCAGACATGAAAGCCCCGCAGTGCGGGGCTAAGCGGGCCTACCATTTGTGGACGGTGACTTTGTTCAGAAGCTCGCTGTTTTCTGACTGCGGCTCTTCGGAAAGCTCATTGCCTCCCCAGCCAGGCGTCATTAAATGCTCATGTTGCACTTTGCCCCTAAGCTGAGAAAGAACTGACAGCAGTTTTTCTAGCCCATTATCGTCACAATGAACATCTAACTCATCACCATCTTTGGAGATTTCAAAGCTTAACAAAAAGCTATCAGTTGTCATTGAGCTTGTCTCCCAGCGGATATTTTTTCTTCGGTAATATAGAACCGTTTGTGCGGTTTACATCCACGTGTGGATACTCAGTGCCTTTTTTGTATTTACCGCCAGGGTCAATATGGTATGAGCGGCCTGTTTTAGGGTTAACATAGCCGCCTTTCCCACCCACAGGATTTGGCCCCCTAGGCTGGAATCCTTTGTCTTTGAACATCTTGTCAATCTGATCAGGCGTCTTTCCTTTGAACGCATTCTTACCAAGTCCCCCTTTTGCAATAGCCGCCTTGGCCAGTCTCGCACTTTTAACGAAGGCTCCCGCAACCGCGCCAATTGGTACAAGCGATTCGACATCCTGATATAGAGAACGAGCAAATCCAGCTCCGTCGCCATTATACCCATCGGCCAAAGCGCCAAGGACTCTGGCCCCGTTAAATCCGTTTCCTCTCAGCGCGTTATAGGATTCGACAGCCAAGCCGCCCAGAAATGTAACCGCATTGCGCCCATCACGGTCCACAAAAGCATAGGGATTGTTACTGGCGTAGGCGTACCTGTTAAAACTGTGAATGTTGGATTCTTGCCACGTCACCGGGTCAATCCCGGTAAACCGCCCGATTGAGGACCCATACCAACGCGCTTTGTGGTCAGCCAGGCCGGTTTCTTCATCCAGCCAGTTACCCGTATAGCCACGTTCGTCTGTGTTGGTCGTCAGCTTGAATCCCCAAGGGTCATAAGCCTGCTGCCACACCACGGCCCCGGTACTGTCAGTCGCCGCAATGGGCGAGCCCAG
>NZ_JBHIXV010000030.1:0-50741 GCF_041984545.1 Marinobacter sp.
TGTTGCCTCACAAGACCGTGAGCAACAAGGACCGGATGCACCTGTATGCGCGCTCCGGTTGCAATCAGTGCCCGCTTCAGACCCAGTGCACCAAGGCCGATCGACGCTGGGTCACGCGGCACTTTGATGAGCAGGCTCTGGAAACGGCGAGCAAAGCCGCGACACCTGAGCGGATGATCCGCCGGATGGCCACCGTTGAGCCGACCTTTGCCACACTCAAACGACTGCTGAACAACGGACGATTTACCTGCTGGGGTCTGGGTTCTGCCAGTAGTGAGTACGGTCTGGGTGTTCTGAGTTATAACCTGATGCGGGCGATCAACGTGTTGGGTGTGAAGGGAATGCTGGCAAGACTGGCTTGAGCTTGCTCCCAGCGCTTTTATTGTCTGGAAATACCAACGGACTTAAAACAAAAATGCCCCGGACGGTGTCCGAGGCATTTTGTGGGCCCGCTCAGAAGCTATGTAAATCGAGTTTTCACACAGCCTCATAGTCCCGGCTTTTTTTGTCTTCCGGCCTCAGTGCGCCAGAATCTGCTTGAGAAACTTCTGGGTTCTCGCTTCCTGCGGATTGTTGAAAAACTCGTGGGGCGGCGCCTCCTCAACAATCTCACCACCGTCCATGAAGATCACCCGGTCGGCCACGGTCTTGGCAAAACCCATCTCGTGGGTTACACAGAGCATGGTCATGCCGCTGCCGGCCAGCTCGATCATGACATCCAGAACCTCCTTGATCATTTCCGGATCCAGTGCCGATGTAGGCTCATCAAAGAGCATGATCTTCGGTTTCATGCACAGGGCCCGGGCAATCGCCACCCGCTGCTGCTGACCACCAGACAGTTGACCGGGGTACTTGCGCGCCTGGTCGGGTATCTTGACCCGCTCCAGGTACTCCATGGCCGTGGCCTCGGCTTCCTTACGGGGAATCTTGCGCACCCAGATTGGCGACAGGCAGCAGTTCTCCAGCACGGTCAGGTGAGGAAACAGGTTGAAGTGCTGGAACACCATGCCCACTTCCCTGCGCACGCTGTCGATCTGGCGGACATCGTCGGTGAGTTCCACGTCATCAACAATAATCTTGCCCTGCTGGTGCTCCTCCAGACGGTTGATACAACGTATGAAGGTGGATTTGCCGGAGCCCGACGGGCCACAGATAACGATTCGCTCGCCCTGCTCCACGGTCAGATTGAGGTCCTTCAGCACGTGGAAATCCCCGTACCACTTGTGCATCCCTTCCACCCGGATAATGTCCGGCTTCTTGCCCGCCTCACCCTGGGCAGACGACTGTTTTTCTGGGGTTTGTTCTGTCATTGGGTTACCCATCAGGTTTTGTGACCGGTGTCGAGTTTGCGTTCAAGGTTCTGGCTGTAACGGGAGATCCCGAAACAGAAAATCCAGAAACAGAAGGCCACGAAGACATAGCCCTCGATCGCGACGTTCTGCCAGGCCGGATCCGTTACTGTGGACTGTACCGTGCCGAGCACGTCGAACAGGCCGATAATCAGCACCAGCGTGGTGTCCTTGAACAGCGAAATAAAGGTATTCACGATGCCCGGGATGACCATCTTCAGGGCCTGGGGCAGGATAACCAGCCCCATTTTCTTCCAGTAGCCGAGACCGAGGGCATCTGCGGCTTCGTACTGGCCCCGCGGAATGGCCTGCAGGCCACCACGGATAACCTCCGCCATGTAAGCCGACTGCCAGAGCGTGATGCCAATCAGGGCGCGCGCGAGTTTCTCGAAATTGACGCCTTCCGGAAGGAACAGCGGGAGCATCACCGAGGCCATGAACAAAACCGTGATCAGGGGCACGGCCCGCCAGACTTCGATAAATACTACGCTCAGGCCACGGATAATCGGCATCTCGGAGCGTCGTCCGAGAGCGAGCAGAATGCCGATAGGCAGCGAGGCAAGAATACCGATGTAGGCCAGGATGAGCGTCAGCATCAACCCGCCCCACTTGGTGCTCTCAACAACTTCGAGGCCGAAGGTGCCGCCCGGGATCAGGAAATAGCCAACCAGTGGCAATCCCGTCATGCCGAAAATGCCCAGCCACTTGCGCCCCGGGAACCGCTCAATGAACTGCGGCACGAAGGCAATGGCCAGCAGCGCGAACATCACGTTCACCCGCCATTGCAGCTCATCGGGGTAGAAGCCGTAGATAAAGAAGTTCAGGCGCTGGCTGATAAACAGCCAGCAGGCTCCTGCCCCGGTACAGTCGCTGGCGTCCTGGCCGGTAAAGTTGGCCTCCAGGAACACCCAGTTCACCAGGGGGCCGACACTGGTGACCAGCAGATAGCCCACCGCAATAGTTAACAGGGTGTTGTACCAGGTAGAGAACAGATGCTCCCGCATCCACTTGACCGGACTGAGAGCCTTCTTGGGTGGTTTCATGGTTGACTCAGCCATCATCGCTCCTTAATCGCCACGGCCCGGTTATAGATATTCATGAACAGGGAGATTGTCAGACTGATGGTGAGGTACACCGCCATGGTAATCGCAACCACCTCCACTGCCTGGCCCGTCTGGTTCAGGGTGGTTCCCATGAACACGGCCACCAGATCCGGGTAGCCGATGGCCGTTGCCAGCGAGGAGTTCTTGGTCAGGTTCAGGTACTGACTGGTGAGTGGCGGAATGATCACCCGCATGGCCTGGGGGATAACCACCAGGCGCAGAGTGAGACCGTTGGGCAGCCCCAGGGCCTTGGCCGCTTCGGTTTGCCCCTTGCTCACCGACAGGATGCCGGAACGCACGATCTCGGCTATGAAGCTGGCGGTGTACAGAGACAGCGCCAGCCACAACGCGGCCAACTCGGGAATGATGGTAATGCCACCACCAAAGTTGAAGCCCCGAAGTTCCGGCATTTCCCACTGCAGGGGACTGCCTGCGGCAAAATAGGCCAGCATGGGCAATACCACCAGAATGGCGACCCCCACCTTGAAGGTGGGAAAGATTTCCCCGGTCGCCAGCTGCCGCTTTTTGGCCCAGATGCGGATGCCGACTACCGCGGCAATGGCCACCAGAAGAGCAAGCCAGACCACGCCGAATCCGTCCTGAGTGAGCGGCTCCGGTACGTACAGGCCCCGGTTGTTGAGGAACACCGTGCCGCCGACATCGATACTCTGTCTTGGCGAGGGCAGCGCGCCCAGGACTGCGAAATACCAGAAGAAAATCTGGAGCAGAAGCGGAATGTTACGGATGACTTCGATGTAGACCAGTGACACCTTGGCCACCAGCCAGTTGCTCGACAGCCGGGCCACACCGATGATGAAACCGAGAATGGTGGCGGCGACGATACCGAGAGCAGATACGAGGAGCGTATTGGTCAGACCTACCCAGAAGGTCCTGCCGTAGCTCATGGTGGCATCGTAGGGTATCAGGCTCATGATGATGCCGAAGCCAGCCGTCTCATCGAGGAAGCCGAAGCCTGTGCTGATACCCCTGCTCTCCATGTTGGCAAGGGTGTTGTCGACCAGGGTCCAGCCGGCCCAGAAGACCAGTGCAATGGCAACGACCTGGAAAAACAGTGCTCGTACGCGAGGATCGTACCAGGGCTTGGCGGCCGCTGGTTTGTTTACGTTAGTTGGTTTTTTCATGGAATGTCCCGAAAAGCGTCCCTGCAAATTACCTCATCAGAGATTGCGTAGCGCGCCCCGTCGAGCGGGGCGCGCCTGCGTGCTTTCAGGTCTTAGCGAACCGGCGGCGCATACATGATGCCGCCTTCGGTCCAGAGGGCGTTGATGCCACGGTCCAGGCCGAGCGGGGTGTCCGGACCCACGTTGCGGTTGTACATTTCGCCGTAGTTGCCCACCTGCTTTACGACCTTGTAGCCGTAGTCTGCCGGGAGGCCAAGCTTGGCGCCCATGTCACCATCCGTGCCGAGCAGGCGCTGGACGTTCGGGTTTTCCGATTTCAGCATGTCATCGACGTTGGCGCTGGTCACGCCCAGCTCCTCGGCGTTGACCTGAGTGAACAGAACCCATTTGACGATGTTGAACCACTGGTCATCGCCCTGGCGCACCACCGGACCCAGCGGCTCTTTGGAAATGGTGTTGGGCAGAATGACGGCGGCGCTCGGATCCTGCAGCTTGGAGCGCAGGGCTGCCAGCTGTGAACGGTCAGAAGTCAGCACGTCGCAACGACCTGCAGAGAAACCCTGAACGGTTTGCTCGGACGTATCGAAGACGATCGGCTTGAACTCCATGCCTTTGGCACGGAAGTAGTCAGAAAGGTTGAGCTCTGTGGTGGTACCTGCCTGGATACATACGGATGCGCCATCCAGCTGCGTGGCATCGGTTACCCCAAGGTTCTTCTTGATGAGGAAGCCCTGGCCATCGTAGTAGTTTACGCCGGCAAAGTTCAGACCCAGGGACGCATCACGGGTCAGAGTCCAGGTGGTATTACGGGAGAGCATGTCGATCTCGCCGGACTGCAACGCAGTAAAGCGCTCCTTGGCAGTCAGGGGCGTAAATTCAACGGCAGAGGCGTCGCCAAAAATTGCGGCTGCGACGGCCCGGCAGGTGTCTACATCGATCCCGGTCCAATTGCCTTTATCATCTGGCTGTGAGAAACCCGGCAGGCCGGTGGTGACACCGCACTGCAGGTGACCTTTCGATTTCACATTCTCAAGCGTGGTAGCGGCCATCGAGCTGGTTGCACCCAGTGCGCCTACAGCCAGAGCAATCCCCAGGGCAATCGATTTCGTCTTTCTCATTGTCATTTCTCCGAACATCTGTTGGTTTTTGCAACATGCTGGCTCAGCAATTTGCGAGCCATTCATCGCAACCAATTGATTTGTATTGTTTTTATCCAGCACTGAGTTCGTCCAGAAAGTTCTGGCGCCCGGTGAGTCGATAATTTGCACTCATACAGTGCCAGCCTGCGCCCGCACGCTCCCAAACGAAGCGACCTCGGGGCCAGTGCCCTATAAAGGTAGATCAAAGTTCGGAAACACAACCAGCTTTTTTCGGGAATTTATTCAGGAATGGCCGTTGAAGCCGGCTCCACGTAGGTTTCGACACGCTTGAGCCATCCCGGTAGCCACCGTTCCCGCTCAATGGGCGCCTCGGCATTGTCTGCCCTGCGGGTGAGCACACGGGCCGCCGCCTCCCGGAACTGATCCAGCGCGGTATCGGCCGGATGGCCAGACATGGCCAGCAACACCTGCAAAAGGCCCCAGCCCTCACCGTTGTAGCGCTCGGACTCGGCCAACCCCTCACCCTTGAAGTTGACATAGTCGATCAGGGCATAGACACCGCCGGGCGTCTCGCTGAGAGCAGCCACGCGCGCCGTCACCACGTCCGTTTTCGACTCCGGGGCAGCGCCAATGACCCGGCTCAGGGACTCCCTGGCCCGGTGATAGATAAATTCCGTCTGAACGGCCCGGGTCTTCATCAGAAATGCACGAAGATCCTCAACGCTCGCGGAATCCGATACCTGCAGAAAAGCGTCACGGTTGGGCCAGGGCGCATCAAACGGGCGAAGTTCAGCCAGCGACTCCGGCAGTTCGACGTTGCGCCGACGCATGAAATCTACCAGGGCAGGGAAGCTCTCCACAAACCGGCCTTCAACTGCGGCCGGATACCAGATGAAATGCCCGATACCCAGGGACGGAAAGGCCTCCCCGGCGTTCCAGTGAACCAGGCACCGGGTTTGCCCGGCGCATTCGTTCCGGAATATCTGCTCACCAATCCAATCAAGCTGTCCCGGCGACAGTGCCAGTTCGACTTCAGAGGACGGAACGTCGCTCCCTGCCAAAGGTGTCACCCGCAGCAATTTGCCGTCGGGGCTGTCCGTTAACAGGTACAGGGCGCCATCGGGCCCGGTGGCGACATCCCGGATACGGGCATCGAGCTCCCCGAAAAAAGTGCCGGCGTCGTTCGCCTGCAAGCGGTTCAGTGTCACCCGGTGAACATTCCTGGCCGCGAGGGCGCCTACCAGCAGGTCGCCCTGCCATTCCGGAAACAGATGCCCCCGGTAACGGGTCATGCCCGACGGGGCGATCGACGGGGTCCACTGCAGGAGCGGCTGCTTCATGCCTTCCCGCGCCGTATACGGGGTAATCATCGCCCCGGTGTAGTCGATGCCATAGCTGATAATCGGCCATCCATAGTTCTTGCCCGGCTCGATCACATTGATTTCATCCCCACCCCGGGGGCCGTGTTCGTGAGCCAGCAAAAGGTCCTCCTGGGCGTCGTAAACCAGGCCCTGAACATTACGGTGGCCGTAGCTGTATATTTCAGGAAGAGCCCCCTCGCGGCCAACAAACGGATTATCCGCCGGCGCCGAGCCGTCCGGATTCAGCCGAATGATCTTGCCAAGGTGGCTTGACAGTTTCTGGGCCTGCTCCCGGTAATCAAACCCGTCACCGAGCGTGACGATGAGGGTGTCGTCCGGTAGCCATACCATCCGGCCACCGTAATGGGCACTGCCCTCCTTGGCAGGCCTGGCGCGAAAGATCTCCACCACTCCGGTGAGCTGGCTTTGCTGCAACTGCGCCCTGGCAACGCACAGATGGTTGGCCGCTTCGGTGCCGCAGGCATAGGCCAGGAAAATCCGACGATCGTCGACAAAGTCTGGCGAAAGCACTACATCAAACAAGCCTGCCTGGGCACTGTTGAACACCGACGGCACACCCTTGATCGGCGCCTTCACCAGTTGACCTTCCGGCGTGATCCGGCGCAGCCGCCCTGCTCTCTCGGTCACCAGGGCACCGCCATCCGGGAGAAAGGCAACGGACCAGGGGTGCTCCAGACCCGAGGCGACGGTCTCTACCTGGTAGTCTTCAACGACTTTCTGGGCTCGGGCAGTGTCGGTAAACCCCAAGGAACCCAGCACCAGGGCGCACGCCACGACTGGAGACACAGCGCCCCTACGTGGCCTTCTGGTTGCGGCCAGCCTCACAAACAGCCAACCTGCCCACGCAGCTGTGAGCAACATGGCCAACAAGCCCGTAACCGAACGGGTTGCGGCAATCAGGGTCGGCATCGGCAGCAGCGCGTTAGTAATCGCGAAAGCAGTCCACAGACCGGCCGCCCCGGCAACAGCGTGCCCCGGGCCGCGCATCCACCCTGGAAGCCGGGTAAGTAAAGGTGCGGCAAGGGCCTGGGACAACAGGAAACTGGTGCCAAACAGGGCGGCATACAACGGAGCAAAATTCAGCAGGTCATGCAATGTGGCGGTCCAGCGCGCCTCCAGACTGATGGCTACCCCGAGATTCTGCAATGCCAGCAGGTTGAACTGGGTCTGGACCACTGTTCCGATCAATGTGCCGGCCACCCATGCAATCAGGAATGCGATGATGACAGCCCCCATCCGCGAGCCCATTCTCTTTACCACTAATGCCTCCTTGTTGCCTTTCCGCAGGTACACGCCGTGTCGCCATTGGTACAGTCAGACCGCACCAAGGCCCGCGCCATCCATACAAGCATAAAAAAACCGGAGCATCACGCTCCGGTTTATTGATTATGGGGTTATGGCCTCGAGAGAACCCGTTTACTGTTCCACAAAGGCCCGCTCGATCACATAGTGCCCCATCTTGCCGCCCCGGGCCTCTTCAAAGCCCATGTCGTTCAGGATGGCGCAGGTATCCTTGAGCATGCTCGGGCTGCCACAGATCATGAAGCGGTCGTTTTCCAAATCAAAATCAGGCAGACCCAGGTCTCGGGTAATCTTGCCGGTCTCCATGGCATCGGTCAGCCGGCCCTGGTTACGGAACTCTTCCCGGGTGACGGTCGGGTAGTACACCAGCTTGCCCTTGACCATATCGCCAAAGTACTCGTTTTCCGGCAGCTCTTCGATTTCCTTCTGGTACGCCAGCTCGGAGACATAGCGAACGCCGTGGGTCAGGATCACCTTGTCAAAGGCCTCGTAAACTTCCGGATCCTTGATAATGCTCATGAAAGGCGCAAGGCCGGTGCCAGTGCTGATCAACCAGAGGTTCTTGCCGGGCAGCAGGTTATCGAGAATCAGGGTGCCGGTTGGCTTGCGGCTCACCAGGATTTCATCGCCCACCTGGATTCTCTGCAGACGCGAAGTCAGCGGGCCGTCCTGAACCTTGATCGAGAAGAACTCCAGTTCCTCCTCGTAGTTGGCACTGGCGATACTGTAGGCACGCATCAGCGGCTTGCCGTCGGTTTCCAGGCCAATCATGACAAAATGGCCGTTCTTGAAACGAAACCCGGGGTCCCGGCTCGTGGTAAAGCTGAACAGGGTGTCGTTCCAGTGATGGACGCTGGTCACTTTCTCTTTGATCAGGTTGCTCATGTAAACCTCTTGCCTGTTCGTTGCGCTGTTACGGCGACAGTTTCAATTTCAGATTGCGTCTAGTGTAACCCGGCATTAACCTATCGGGAAAATGGGATATTCTCATAACCTTATTCGAGCGAGCCGATATAGAGCGAATCGTTATGAAATACAGTTTCCGACAGCTGGAGGTGTTTCTCGCAGCGGCCCATTTCCAGAACATTACCCGGGCCGCGGATTCCCTTGCCATGTCGCAGTCAGCGGCCAGCAGCGCCCTGAAAGAGCTCGAAAACCAGTTCGACATCCAGCTGTTCGATCGGGTCGGCAAACGACTCCAGCTCAATGAACTGGGCCGTCTCTACCGGCCGAAGGTCGAAGCAGTGCTCGCCCAGGCCAACGAACTGGAGCAGGCCCTCAGTAAACACACCGAAGTGGGTGCCCTGAAGGTTGGCGCCACACTCACTATCGGAAACTATCTGGCCGTGGGTGTCATGGCCCAATACATGAATACCCCTACCCATCCACGGGTGTCGCTGGAAGTGGCGAATACCAGCACCATCGCCCGGCGGGTCAAGGATTTCGAGCTGGACATCGGGTTGATCGAGGGGGAGCTGCAATCGCCCGAGCTGGAGGTGATACCCTGGCGAGGTGATGAGCTGGTGGTTTTCTGCTCACCCACTCACCCCCTGGCCGCAAAAGGTGCACTGACCGATGAGGATCTGGTGGAGGCAACCTGGATCATGCGGGAACCGGGGTCCGGAACCCGTCAGAGCTTTGAACGGGGCATGCACGGCCTGCTTCCGGATCTGAACGTATTGCTTGAGCTGGAGCACACTGAGGCCATCAAACGCGCTGTCGAAGCCGATCTGGGTATCGGCTGCCTGTCCGAAGTGGTGCTGGCCGATGCGTTCCGACGGGGCAGCCTGGTACCGCTGTCGGTACCCGAGCACCGCCGTTTCGACCGCCAGTTCTATTTCATACTGCATAAACAGAAATACCGGAGCGCCGGGATTGACGCCTGGATCGACCTCTGCCGGAACCTAGGCTAACGGCCCGCTATGAAACCGGAACTCCGAATCCGGCGCCTCGATCAGGGCCCGCTCCAGTTCGAGGAAGCGCTGCACACGTCCAGTCACTGACTCGCCCGCCGCCTGCTCGGCGAGAGTCAGGTAGTCCCGGTAATGCCGGGCCTCCGACTTCAGCAGGCTGGTGTAAAACGCCGCGAGCGTGTCATCCAGATGTGGCGCCAGCGCCGCAAAACGTTCACAGGAGCGGGCTTCAATAATCGCACCGACCACCAGAACGTCCACCAGGCGCCCCGGATCTTCGGTGCGAACCTCCTGGCGAAGTCCCGCCGCGTAGCGCGAGGGTGTGAGGTGGCCGTATTCCACGCCCCGCTTCTTCATGATGGCCAGCACCTGCTCGAAATGCCGAAGCTCTTCCCTCGCCAACCGGGACATCTTGTTGAGCAGGTCGGTGTTATCAACGTACCGGTACATCAGACTCAGCGCAGTGGAGGCCGCCTTTTTCTCGCAATGGGCGTGGTCAATCAGCATCAGGTCCTGGTTTTCCAGGGCATTGTCGATCCACCGCCGGGGCGTTGGACAGGGCAGGAAATCGTGAATGTCTTGCAGGGCCGCGTTCATATCGTTGACTGATTCATGGAATGAAAGCCGGGGAGTATACCGCAGGTAGCAGATTGGTCCGACCACTGTCCAACTTAACTTTATAAGGGGTTTCCTATAGAATGCAGCGCCAGATCAAGGAGTCTCTGAATAAATCCTGAAACCCCATCGGTGATTTGAGGCCTTATTCAGAGGCTCCTGCGGCCTTTTCGCCACAAAACTCCCGCCGGGCTCCATGCCCACGGATGCGGGACATACCAACTGATGAGGGTCCATATCGTGTTAGAAGCCTATCGTGAACACGTTGCCGAACGTGAAGCCCTGGGTATTCCTCCCAAGCCCCTGAATGCCGAGCAGACCGCAGCTCTGGTGGAACTGCTGAAGAACCCGCCCGCCGGCGAAGAAGAAACGCTGGTATACCTGCTGGAAAACCGCATTCCGCCGGGCGTCGACGAAGCCGCTTACGTGAAGGCTGCCTTCCTGACTGCCGTTGTCAAAGGCGAGGCCTCTTCTCCGCTGATCAGCAAAGAGTACGCCGTCAAGCTGCTGGGCATGATGCAGGGTGGCTACAACATCGCGACTCTGGTCGACCTGCTGGACAACAGCGAACTGGCCGAACTGGCCGGTGAGCAGCTCAAGAAAACCCTGCTGATGTTCGATGCCTTCAACGATGTGAAGGAAAAGATGGACGCGGGCAACGACGTTGCCAAGGCAGTGGTTGAATCCTGGGCCAACGCCGAGTGGTTCACCAACAAGAAGAAAGTGCCCGAGAGCATGAAGATGGTCGTGTTCAAGGTAACGGGTGAAACCAATACCGACGACCTGTCCCCGGCTCCCGATGCCTGGTCCCGCCCGGACATTCCCCTGCACGCCCGCGCCATGTACAAGATGGAGCGTGACGGCCTGAAGCCGGAAGAGCCCGGCGTTACTGGCCCGATCAAGCAGATCGAGGAAATCCAGTCCAAGGGTCTGCCGGTCGCCTTCGTAGGCGACGTGGTTGGCACCGGTTCCTCCCGTAAGTCTGGCACCAACTCCGTGCTGTGGTACTTCGGCGAAGACATCCCGGGCGTACCCAACAAGCGTGCTGGTGGCGTGTGCATCGGCAACAAGGTAGCCCCGATCTTCTTCAACACCATGGAAGACGCCGGCGCCCTGGTATTCGAAGCCCCGGTTGACGACATGAACATGGGCGATGTGATCGAGATCCGCCCGTACGAGGGCAAGGTTCTGAACGAGGCCGGCGAAACCATCTCCGAGTTCAAGTTCAAGTCTGACGTGATCCTGGACGAAGTTCAGGCCGGCGGTCGTATTCCGCTGATCATCGGTCGTGGCCTGACCAACAAGGCCCGTCAGGCCCTGGGCATGGGTGCCACCGACATCTTCCGCCTGCCGAAGGATCCGGAAGCCGGCGACAAGGGCTTCACCCTGGCCCAGAAGATGGTTGGCAAGGCCTGTGGCCTGCCGGAAGGCAAAGGCGTTCGCCCGAACACCTACTGCGAGCCTCACATGACCACCGTGGGCTCCCAGGACACCACCGGCCCGATGACCCGTGACGAGCTGAAGGACCTGGCGTGTCTGGGCTTCCAGGCCGATCTGGTGATGCAGTCGTTCTGCCACACCGCCGCCTACCCGAAGCCGGTAGACGTGGAAATGCAGCACACCATGCCGGACTTCATCCGCACCCGTGGCGGTGTGTCCCTGCGTCCGGGCGACGGTATCATCCACTCCTGGCTGAACCGCATGCTGCTGCCGGACACCGTAGGTACCGGTGGTGACTCCCACACCCGTTTCCCGATGGGCATCTCCTTCCCGGCCGGTTCCGGCCTGGTGGCGTTCGCGGCTGCCACCGGCGTAATGCCGCTGGATATGCCGGAATCGGTTCTGGTGCGTTTCAAGGGCGAGATGCAGCCGGGTATCACCCTGCGTGACCTGGTACACGCGATCCCGCTGTACGGCATCAAGCAGGGCATGCTGACTGTTGAGAAGAAAGGCAAGATCAACGAATTCTCCGGTCGCATCCTGGAAATCGAAGGTCTGGAGCACCTGACCGTCGAGCAGGCGTTCGAGCTGTCTGACGCCTCCGCCGAGCGCTCCGCCGCCGGTTGTACCATCAACCTGTCCGAAGAGTCCGTGGCCGAATACCTGCGCTCCAACATCGTGATGCTGCGCTGGATGATTGCCGAAGGCTACGGCGACCCGCGTACCCTGGAGCGTCGCGCCCAGCAGATGGAAGAGTGGCTGGCCGATCCGAAGCTGATGCGCGCCGACAAGGACGCCGAGTACGCCCACGTGATCGAGATCGATCTGGCCGACATCAAGGAGCCGATCGTGTGCTGCCCGAACGATCCGGACGACGCCAAGTTCCTGTCCGAAGTGGCTGGCGACAAGGTGGACGAAGTGTTCATCGGTTCCTGCATGACCAACATCGGTCACTTCCGTGCCGCAGGCAAGCTGCTGGAACAGCACAAGGGCCCGCTGAGCACCCGTCTGTGGATGTCTCCGCCCACCAAGATGGACCAGCAGCAGCTGATGGAAGAAGGTTACTTCAACACTTACGGCACCGCCGGTGTGCGCACCGAGATGCCGGGCTGCTCCCTGTGCATGGGTAACCAGGCGCGAGTCGCTCCCAAGAGCACCGTGCTGTCCACCTCCACCCGTAACTTCCCGAACCGCCTGGGCGATGGTGCCAACGTGTACCTGACCTCTGCGGAACTGGCAGCCGTGGGTGCGGTTCTGGGCAAACTGCCCTCTCCTGCAGAATACATGGAGTACGCCAAGGACCTGAACAGCATGTCGAAAGAGATCTACAAGTATCTCAACTTCGACCAGATGGAGGATTACACCAAGAAGGCGTCTGAGGCCAGCGTGGCCTGAGCACCGCCCTCAAGGGTATGACTTCATGAAAACGCCAGCCTCCGGGCTGGCGTTTTTCGTTTCTGGAGGGCTACCGTTCCAGCAGGATCTTGCCCATGGCCTGTCCCGATTCCAGGTGGCGATGGGCTGCGCCAATCTCGGTAAACCGGAACCGCCGGCTGTCGATCAGCGGCCGCACCTTGCCCTGCTCCAGCAGATCCTGCATGGCCTGCAGCAGCCTTGGCTGGTCATCCATGCCAACGCCGTGCAGCAGGGATATCGAACGGAAGATTACGTGCAGGGTCAGACTCTTGGAGTGCATCTGGGTGAGATCATGGCTTGAGCGGGTATTGATGGAGCACATCCGCCCGTTGACGCCGGCGGCCTCGATGGTCCGATCCAGGTTTTGGCCACCAACTGTGTCGAACACCAGGCTGAAGCCTTTGCCGTCGGTCAGGCGCTGCCGGTAGCCTTCCACCGACTCGTCCTTGTAGAAGATGATGTCATCGGCACCCAGACGGCGGGCCTCCTCCGCCTTCGCCTCGCTAGAGACCGTGGTGGCAACCCGTGCGCCCAGGTATTTGGCAATCTGGATCGCCATATGGCCGACGCCACCGGTACCTGCGTGAATCAGGGCATGTTCGCCCGGCTGGAGCTGGGCACGATCCACCAGAGCGCTCCAGGCCGTCAGGAACACCAGCGGCACGGCGGCGCATTCGCTCAAAGGCAGGGCTATGGCAGGTGTTCGCCGGGTCAGCAGCCGTACATCGGCAACCATGTAGTCTGCCAGGGCACCCTGCCACTGGCCAACGCCGCCGGCACAACCAAATACCTCGTCGCCCTCGGCAAATCCGGTAACGCCGGGTCCTACCTTGTCGACGATGCCCGACACATCGCCATTGAGAATGGCGGGCATGGCGGGTCCGGTTTTGACAAGGCCCGAGCGGATCTTGGTTTCAAGGGGATTGACGCTCGAAGCAACGACCTTGATGCGGACCTGCCCCTCAGCCGGCTCCGGGGTCGCGACCTCACGTTCAACGAACACTTCCGGCCCCCCGAACTGTTCAATAACCATCGCTTTCACAGTGTGCACCTCATCAGTTGGCTATCAGTAGAAAATCAGTCTCACCAGTATGGCGGCCACCATGATCAGGGTAATGATCTTCACCCATCGCGCGCCCTGTTTGCTCATGTTTACCCGGGTGGCGATAAAGGCACCGGTGACGTTTCCGGCCGCCAGAGTCAGCCCCATGCCCCACCGCACCTGATCGTTAATGGCGAACACCAGCAGTGCCGCAACGGTAAAGGGCAGAACAATAGCCACCTTGAGTACGTTCACCTGGCGCAGATCGATCTTGAGCATGTGGTACAGCACCACGATGAACAGCACGCCCACGCCTACCTGGATGAACCCCCCGTACATCCCGACGAAAAACATCGCCAGATAGACCACAGGCGTCAGACGCTCCGTGGTCAGTGGTCGAGTATCCAGTGACGGCTGGGGCAGCAGCATGAATACCGAAGCGCCGATCATCGCCGTGATCAGAACCGCTTCGAACACCGCATCCGGCACGCCACTGGCAATCCAGGCCCCAAGCAGTGAGCCCAGGATGGCGGGCACGGCCAGATACAGGCTGACCATCAGGTTGCCATGGCCCATGCGGTAGAAACTGCCGACTGCGGTAATGCTCTGCAGAGTGATGGCGACCCGGTTGGTGCCGTTGGCTACCTGGGGAGGCAACCCCAGGAACATCAGCAACGGCAGGGTCAACATGGAACCGCCGGCAGAGAGAACATTGATAAAGCCGGCGACGCCACCGAGCGCCAGGAGTGCCAGAACCTCATAGAGAGTCAACGTCATGGAAGGATTCCGTTATTCAGCCGCCAGCGCAGAGGGGCGGCGCCCCTGGCGACTGCTCCAGATGAAGGCGACGACAAACAGGGCCAGGCCAGCCAGGTCCAGAAGAAGCTGACCATGGGGCCAGAGCATGAGCAGCCCCACTGGGAACATGAGCAGCCGAACGACCGGATGCAGCGGATGTTCCAGATACCCCTCAAGGCCGGCAACGATGGCGTAAATGCCGAACAGGGCAAAACAGAAGACGGTCAGCATCTGCTCGAAATCGCCGGTGATCAGCGGTGAATAGGCGAACAGCAGCGGAACAATGTACAGCCCCTTGGCGAGCTTCCAGGCCGTGAAGCCTGTGCGCATCTGCGGCGTACCGGCAATGGCGGCAGCCGCAAACGCGGTCAGGCAGACCGGCGGGGTAACGTTGGAGTCCTGCGACAGCCAGAAAATGATCATATGCGCCGCCACCAGCGCCATCGACAGAGTGGCTGGCGAGAGCGCCTGCTCCAGCAGCTGGGTACTGAAGGTGTCGGGCACCAGTGCCAGGAGCTGGGTTGCGGTCGCCCGGTCCATGGGCGCTCCGAGCAACTCCATCTTGTCCGGCGCCACCAGCATGAAAATGGACCTGGCCTGCTCCGGCAAATTGCCGCTCATGATCAGATCGAGCAATTGGCTCTGGGCAATCAGCTGGTAGATGGCCGGTGCCGAGAGAGTTGCCAGCACAATGTAGGCCGCAGTAACCGGCAAACCCATCCCGAGAATGAGCGATGCCAGCGCCACCAGCACGATGGTCACCAGCAGGCTGCCACCCGCCCAGTCGGTGATCATGATCGAAAAGGTATTGCCGATGCCGGTGGTCGAAACCACCATCACGATCAGGCCCACGGTAATGAGCAGGATGGCGGTGGTGGTGATATTCCGGGCCCCCATCATCAGCGCTTCGAGTATGTCCTTCACGCCCATGGGCTTGCTCGAAAGCCAGGACGCCACTATCACCGACAGGATGGCGATGCCGGCCGCATAGGTAGGCGTGAAACCGTACACCAGGGCACCCACAAGAACAAAAAGCGGTAACAGGAAGTGCCATCCATCTTTCAATACGGTCATCAATGAGGGCGAATTGTCATCCTCGAGTTTGACCGCGTGGCTGCGCTTGGCTTCGATTCGCACGAACATCGCCACCGAAAGGAAATAAAGCAGGGCCGGCAGGGCGGCGACCGAAATAATCGTGAGGTAGGACACCTGGGTGTACGAAGCCATGATGAACGCGCCGGCACCCATGACCGGAGGCATCAACTGCCCCCCGGTAGACGCTGCCGCCTCGATGCCAGCGGCGAAGCGCGCCGGGAAACCAGCCTTGCGCATCAGTGGAATGGTAATCACGCCAGTAGATACCGTGTTGGCGACACTGGAACCGGACACGGACCCCATCAGGCCCGAGGAAAATACCGCCACAAATCCCGGGCCGCCGGTGAATCGCCCCGCGGCGCAGCGGGCCAGTTCAATGATGAAGTCCCCTGCCCCTGACTTCACCAGAAACGCCCCGAACAGGATGAACATGAATACGTAGGTCCAGGATATACGGGCAATGGACCCCAGCATGCCCTGACCACCGAGGTAAGAGCGGAAAAGCACCGTCTCCCAGGTCAGCCCCGGGAAGTTGAAAATGCCATCCACGTATTGCCCCCACCAGGCCACGTAGGACAGCGCCGCAATGCAAAGCACCGGAATGAACCAGCCAACGGTCCGTCGTGCGAACTCCAGGATCAGCAGGACAGACGCAATTGAAACCACCCAGTCGGCAGTGTTGAAGTTAACGCCGCGCTGGTAGAGCGCACTCTCAAACAGGATCAGATAGGCGGCGCATCCCAGAGCCGCGAGCCCCAGAACAACATCCACCCCGAGAACAAGCCGCTGCCCGCCGGGCGAGCGCATCCGGAACATGGGGGTTGTGAGGGCGCAGATAAGCCCGAACAGCCCGAAATGAAGCGCGGAGGTCCACAGCTCCGACAGGGTGGAGACTGTATTGAAGTAGAGATGAATTAACGAGGTGGCAACGGCGACCACAAAGATCACCGGCCCGAGAAGCCGGTGATTAATCCGTTCCGTGGCGCCATTGGCACTCTCGTCGCGGATCCCCTTGATTCCGTCAGGAGATCCACTGTCTGGTGAGTTGACCACGCCTATTCCGCAATCAGTCGCTCAGGAATGGTCAGACCCTGCTCACGATAAAAGCGGGCTGCGCCCGGGTGCAGGGGCATGGGAAGACCCGCAATGGCCTTCTCAAGTGCCATGGCCTTGGTGGCCGGGTGAATATTGTTCAGGAAGGGAAGATTGGCATAGATCGTCTTGGTGATCTGATACACATCTTCCTCCGGAACGTCCGCGCGCACTGCGAGGATATTCGGCTGGGCAATGGTGTTGATGTCGGCTTCCTGATTCGGATACGTGCCTGCAGGAATTGTGTACGGCGTCCAGAGCTCAAAATCGCTGTTTACCTGGGCCAGTTGCTCGGAGGTGAAGTTCAGGGTGGTAATTTCCCCTCCCAGATTGGCGTAGGCCCTGGTCACAGCCGATGCCGGAACACCTGCGGGAATATTCATGCCGTCAATGTTGCCATTCTGCATGGCATCGGCGCTGGGACCATAGCCCAGGTATGCAATATCCACCTGCTCCAGATCAACGCCCAGTTTACCCAGGATGAAGCGGCCAGAGCCCTCGGTTCCAGAGTTGCGGGCACCAATGGAGAAACTCTCGCCATACAGGTTGGTCATATCGGAAATCGTGCCGCTTTCCACCATGTTGTTGCGAACCACGAAATGCTCAACGTTCTGCCAGAGCATCGAAACCGAACGCAGATTCTTGTAGGCCTTGGGTACCGGACCGGTACCGTTCCAGGCGTAGGCGCCGTACAGGCCCTGGAGAATGCCAAACTGGATCTGCCCTTCGTCCATCAGCTTCAGGTTTTCACCGGAACCCGCCGAACTGATGGCCGACACAGAAATGTTGGTCTGTGGCTCGAGCTTCACCTTTACCAACGTGGAGATGGCAACGCCCACGGGATAGTAGGTACCGCCCGTTGTTGCCGTGCCCATCACATAATTGCCTTCGGCGTGCACCGCCGAAGAGAACGAGACGAGGGTTGCCGTCAGCGCCCCCAAGGTTGATTTCACAAACCAATTGGTTTTCATAACTCTTTGTCCTCTCGCCGTTATTTTTTTTGTAGCCCAGAGCTAACGGCAATAAATGTAGCGTCTGGTTCAGACCGCTACCAGCAAAAATCTCTCTATTGCGACCATTGGCTATACCCAGGGTACTCGCAACCGACCTTCGTAAACGAGAAAACCCCCGCCTTGAGAGCGGGGGTTTTCAATGACACCGATGGCGTCTACAGGTGTCCGGTGTCCGAGCCCGACACCGGACAACCGCTTGGTTACCGGCTGATCGCCTGGTATTCGCCAGCGTCCTCAGTAGCCAGACTGACCACCATGATGGCAATCCAGGCGGCAATAAAGCCCGGAATGATCTCGTATACACCGGGACCACCCATAAACTCGCCGTTCCAGCCGAGGGAGATCCAGATCATGACAGTCACTGCACCCACCACAAGGCCGGCTACCGCGCCGGCACCGTTGGTGCGCGGCCACATCAGGGACAGGATGATCAGCGGGCCGAAGGCGGCGCCAAAGCCTGCCCAGGCGTTACTGACCAGCGCCAGGACCTGGGAATCCGGATCGGACGCGATCACCGCAGCCACAAGACCAACCAGCAACACGCAGACCCGACCAACCGTCACACACTCGCGATCCGTGGCTTCCTTACGCAGGAACAGGCGGTAGAAGTCCTCAGTCAGGGACGACGACGACACCAGCAACTGGCTGGAAATGGTACTCATCACTGCCGCCAGCAATGCCGCATAGAGGAAGCCGGTAATCAGCGGATGGAACAGCAGATCGGACAGAATGATGAAGATGGTTTCCGGATCGGCGATGTCCATGCCGTTGCGCACCGCGTAGGCCCGACCGAAAATACCCAGCGAAATCGCACCGACCAGAGAGATCAGCATCCAGCTCATACCGATGTTCCTGGCCACCGGCACGTCCTTCAGGGTACGGATGGCCATGAAGCGGACAATAATGTGCGGCTGACCGAAATAGCCAAGGCCCCAGGTGACTGCCGACAGCCAGCCAATAAACGTGAGCCCCTCCGTCCATGACAGCAGCGTTGGGTCCACTTCATTAAGAGTCTGGGATGCCTGGGCGAATCCACCGCCGCCCTCGCCAAACAGCACAACCGCCGGCATGATCACCAGCGCCAGCATCATGATGCAGCCTTGCACGAAGTCGGTCATGCTCACCGCAAGGAAGCCACCGACGACGGTATACGCCAGAACCACACCCAGGGTGATGATGATACCGGCCGCGTAGTCACTCAGACCGCCAAAATTGAAAATGCCGGCAAACGCGCTTTCAAACAGCTTGCCACCAGCAACCAGCCCAGAGGCGGTGTAGACCGCAAAGAACACGACAATCACGATGGCAGACACCGTTCGCAGCGACAGTGCCTTGGTCGGAAAACGGTTGGCAAGAAACGACGGTATGGTAATGGCATTGCCGTAGTGCACCGTCTGCTCCCGCAGACGCGGCGCCACCAGCACCCAGTTGAAAAAGGCACCCACCAGCAGGCCGATACCAATCCACGCGGATCCCAGACCAGACACGAACAACGCACCGGGAAGACCCAGCAACAACCAGCCACTCATGTCGGAAGCACCGGCAGACAAGGCTGCCACCTTCGGACTCAGGGCCCGACCACCGAGCATGTAATCCTCGGATGACGACGTCGATCGACGCATCGCAAAAATGCCGATGGCGATCATGAGCGCAAAATACGCAAAGAGACTTATCCAAACACCAATAGCCATAGAGCTCCTCCGGTTTAATGAGTCGGATTGCGATCCGCTCGCCAAGCACAGTGCTGGCCGGGAAGCCAACAGGCTGCACTGTTCTTCTTGTTTACCTGATTTCCGTCCAATCTGGAGCGGGAGATCCAAGCGCTATACGTTAGTACCACCTTCTTTTTCGGGCTTACGAAATCCTACGATTCTTTTACACAATCCTACGGGACTGGCGTTCCACACCCGCCTCAAGCGGCTCGCTTGCCCGCCTGAAGCCTTGAGGGCGTGGTTCCCTTGTATTTGCGCAACGCATTGGTCAGGGCACTCTGGGACGAAAACCCGGTTCGGTAACTGATTTCGGAAACGGTCAAAGAGGTGGTAGCAAGAAGTTGGGCGGCCTGGTCCAGCCTCGTGTGCAGAAGAAACTGGTGAGGCGTGATGCCTGCCGCTTCCCGGAACACTTCGTGGAACCTGCTGACACTGAGACACGCCTCACCCGCCATGTCTTCAACCGTAATCTTCCGATGCAGGTTGTTCAGGATAAAGGACCGGATAGCCTCAGGGCTGACGCCATGACGATTGGAAGACAGGGCCTGGCCGCCGGCGATTCTGTCGGCCATGCAGTAGAGGACGCTGGCAGCCAGATGCTGCTGGAGCGTGGTGTTTTCGGGGGCGCGGTTGAATTCACTGGCAGTGAACTGAACCAGGCTCTGAAGGCGACTGTCCATGTGCAGGGTGCGGGGCTTCTCGAACACCCGCATCATGCGTTCATAGTCTGCATGGGCCGGCGTATTGATGGCAGGTGCCAGGGGGTCGAGGTTGATAACAAGAACGTGGTTACCGGCATTGCCGCAGTAGTCGTGGCGTGCCTCGGTGGGTACAAAGATGGCCTGCCAGGTATCCAGCAACGCGCCGGTGCCATCGACGCTCAGTTCAGCTTCTCCCCGAACCCCGACGACAATCTGGTGATGCTCATGCCGGTGCCGATGGGCAGCAATGGGAAGTTTCAGGAGCTTTGCGTTAACCATGTAACTGCCGGCTGTTAACTGAGAATGTACATCAATTAAAGCAGAACATTAAAAAAAGTGCACGGAAGTGGGCAAAATCGGCCGGGAAATCCTCAAATTCCGGCAATACGGGAGAAAAACCCGGAAACGTCAGACGACACCTGCTCGAGTGGACGGTTTGCGTCGATTACCTGATACCGGTCGGGCGCGTCGGCGGCTCGCTGGCGATAGGTATCCCGTATCCGCTGGAAAAACGCGAGATCCTCCTGCTCGAACCGGTCCAGCTCGCCACGGTTCCGGGCTCGGGCCATGCCGGTTTCCACCGGTGCATCCAGGAGAATGACATGATCCGGACGTACGCTGCCCTGCACCAGTGTTTCAAGCAGCGCGATGCGCTCCGAAGACACGCCGCGACCGCCTCCCTGGTAGGCGAAAGTGGCATCGGTAAACCGGTCGCAGAGTACCCACTGCCCCCTGTCCAGGGCCGGCAGGATCCGGGTATGCAAGTGCTGGGCTCGGGCGGCAAACATCAGCAGAAGCTCAGTGGTCTCATGAACCGCTTCGTCTCTGGGCGCCAGCAGCAGCTCACGAATAGCCTCCGCCATCGGCGTACCACCCGGCTCCCGGGTGACGAGCACGTCCACGCCAGCGCTGCGAAGCGTACTGGCAGCGTTGGCCAGCTGGGTGGACTTGCCAACGCCCTCGGTACCTTCAAAGGTAATGAACAGTCCTCGCTGATTCACCCCGCGCCCCCTTTGTCCTTCTCCTCGGAAGCCGCTTCCTCGGGCGCCGGGGACGAGCGATAGTCGTCACGCCGATTGAGCTGGAACTCGCGCACCGCTTTCTGATGCTCGGCCAACGTGCGCGAGAATTTGTGGGTGCCATCACCACGCGCCACGAAATAGAGCGCATCTCCGTCGTCGGGGTGAAGAGCAGCGTGTATGGCTTCCCGGCCCGGCAGGGCGATGGGTGTAGGCGGCAACCCGTCGATCCGGTAGGTGTTGTAGGGGGTGTAGGTGCGCAGATCCCGTCGTCCGATCCGGCCCTGGTAGCTGTCTCCCATGCCATAGATCACTGTCGGATCGGTCTGCAGGCGCATGCCCTTCTGAAGGCGACGGACGAACACGCCCGCAACCTGCTCACGCTCGTGCGGGGCTCCTGTCTCACGTTCTACGATTGACGCCATTATCAGCGCTTCGTAGGGTGAGTCATAGGGCAGCCCCTCTTCCCGTGCCGCCCACTCCTCGGCCAGAACCTGCTCCATGCGATTGAAAGCCCGCTTGAGCAGCTCGAGGTCCGACCCGCTGCTCGTGTACGCGTAGGTATCAGGGAAGAACCGACCCTCAGGATGCTCACCCTCGGCACCGACCGCCGACATGATCTGCTCATCCGTCCAGTCAGTGGTCACTTTGTTCAGTCGGTCGGCGCGGGCAAGGGCCTGACGCATGTCACGGAAGGTCCAGCCCTCGATAAACTGCACGTACCAGTGCTTGGTATCGCCCGAGACCATGATCTTCACCATCTCTCTGGGGCTCATGCCATCGAGAAACTCATAGTCTCCGGCCTTGATCACCGACTGCTGCGGGTAAAGACGACCGAATACCCTGAGCCAAAGTCGGTCCGGCACCAGGCCTTCGGCTTCCAGCCGGCCAGCAACCTCACTGAAAGTGGCGCCCTGGGGAACGTTAAACAGCACGGGTTCTTCCAGCGCTACCGGGCGTTCGAGGCTCTGGAGCCCCTGCCACACCCAAAGACCGGTTCCGGCCGCGGCCAGCACCGCGACACTGACGCAGGCAAGCAGTAACTTCTTGATCAAACGATTATTCCAGTATTTCGAGAGGATTGAAGATTGTCGCAAGTCCGCTGTCCACAGGCAAATCGTGTCCAGCAATTGTGCGAACCGGAACCACTCCGAGCACACTGTTGAGAAGGAAAAGGCCCTGGCATTCCCGTCCCAACACATCGTCCGTGGTGACCGGCCGCTCCACCACCGATTCACCCCGGTACCGCAGCCGCTCGAGCAACCACTGCCGGAGGACGCCGGCAACCGCCAGGCTGGCCGTTGGCGGCGTCACCCAGGTGTCGTTATGGCGAAGCAGGATATTGGTACGGGTTCCCTCCACCAGGTGACCGTCCCGGTCTGACATGATCACCTCAAACAATGGTTCGGTGATATCTGCCGCCGCCATCACCTGCTCAAGACGCCCCAGGGATTTGATGCCAGCAAGTAGCGGGTTGACGGTCAGGGGAATGCGTGAAAAGTCGACAACTACGCCCTCAGGCCCCGGGGTTGGCGGCAGCGGAGACGACTGCACCATCAGGTTGGGCTGCATGGCAGAGTCGGGGCGGTAACCCCGACCGCCACTGCCCCGCGTGAGCACCAGTTTGAGCACCCAGCCTCCCCGATACCGGGCATGGAGGCGCTCAACAGCCTCCGAACAGACCCTTGCCAGATCACGGTGGGCCACCGAAATGCCCAGACGGCGGGCGTCCCGGACCATCCGCTCAAGGTGACGGGACAACAGCACCCCCTGCTGTCCCTCCATCCGGATGGTTTCGAACAGGCCGTCGCCGTAGGCTGCTCCCCGGTCATCGGCCGGCAGGCCACTCTCATCGGCCCAGATAAGGCGGAACACGAGTTGCTTAGTCCTCGAAGCGTCGGAAAATCAGGGTTCCGTTGGTACCACCGAATCCAAAGGAATTCGACAACGCCACGCGAACGTCTGCAGCGCGACTGGTGTGGGCAACCAGGTCGAGGTCACATCCCTCGTCCGGGTTATCCAGATTGATCGTGGGCGGAAGCACTCCGTCCTGGATGGCCAGCACCGAGAAAATGGCCTCCACGGCGCCGGCGGCACCCAACAGGTGACCGGTCATGGACTTGGTGCTGCTCATGGCCAGTTTGTCGGCATGACTGCCGAATACCTTCCTTACAGCCGCCACTTCCGCGACATCCCCCACCTGGGTGGAAGTGCCATGGGCATTGATGTAATCAACCTCTTCTGCCTTGAGACCGGCGTCCCGAAGGGCATTGGCCATGGAACGGGCCGCGCCCTCACCGTCCTCCGGGGGAGCCGTGATGTGGTGGGCGTCGTCACTCATACCGAAGCCAACCACTTCGCCGTAGATAGTGGCACCACGACGACGCGCATGTTCGAGATCCTCGAGCACAACTACGCCGGCGCCATCGCTCAGGACAAAACCGTCCCGATCCCGATCCCACGGACGACTGGCCTTTTCCGGCTCATCGTTACGGGTCGACAAGGCCCGGGCTGCGGAAAACGCCGCCATGCCGGTGCGGGTGGTAGCCATTTCGGAACCGCCGGCGAGCATAACGTCGGCATCGCCGTAGGCAATGGTGCGGGCGGCATAGCCGATGTTATGGGTGCCGGTGGTACAGGCAGTCACGATGGCAATATTGGGACCGCGGTAGCCGAAGCGGATCGCAGCGTTCCCGGAAATCATGTTGATGACCGAGGCCGGCACAAAGAACGGTGACACCTTCCGGGGCCCGGAATTATCCATGGTGATCACGCTCTTTTCGATGTACTCGAGGCCGCCAATCCCGGAACCAATGGCGATACCCACTCGCTCCCTGTCCAGTGCGTCGAACGACTCCAGACCGCTGTGGTCCACCGCCTGCTGGGCAGCAATCAGACCATAATGAATGAAAGCGTCGAGCTTTCTGGCGTCCTTGGCAGACAGGTAGGGCTCCATGTCGAGGTCCCGAACTGCCCCGCCAATGCGGGTGTTGTAGCCAGATGCGTCAAAACGGTCGATCATTCCGATCCCGCTGCGCCCCGCCTTCACCTCTTCCCAGGACGATGCCACATCGTTTCCAAGTGGAGACAGCATGCCCATGCCTGTAATGACAACTCGCCGTTTGGTCATAACCCCTTGCACCTGATCTTGTCCGTGTGTGTCTGAAGGAAGATTGAACCGGATTTCCGGGCAATAAAAAAGCCGTCCCTCGCTGTTTCACAAGGACGGCTTTTTGCCTGGCTTGCTTGAATGCAGAGTATCAGGTGTGCGCGACGATGTAGTCGATCGCGTCCTGAACACTCGTCAGCTTCTCGGCTTCCTCGTCCGGAATCTCGGTTTCAAATTCCTCTTCCAGTGCCATGACCAGCTCAACGGTGTCCAGTGAGTCAGCGCCAAGATCCTCTACAAAAGAAGATGAGTTCTGAACCTCGGACTCTTTAACGCCCAACTGTTCACAAACGATCTTCTTCACGCGCTCTTCAACTGTACTCATAATGTCCTCACTTTGTGTGTCAACCAAGCAACTTTCGTGCTGCCAGTTTAGTTTAAACCCTACCTGCAAACAAGCAGGGACTCTGTCAAACATGTTGTGCGACAAGGAGTTGCGCACAGCCCCCGCTTCGGGAGCTATCCCATGTACATCCCGCCGTTCACATTGATGGTTTCACCCGTCACGTAACCGGCTGCATCCGATGCCAGAAAAGCCACCACAGCGGCAACTTCTTCCGGCTCACCGAGACGACCCGCAGGTATGATTTCCAGCATAGCCTCACGCTGCTTGTCGTCCAGTTTTTTCGTCATATCCGTGTCGATAAAACCGGGCGCCACGCAGTTTGCGGTGATGCCCCGATTCGACATTTCCTTGGCAAGACTGCGCGTGAAGCCCTCGACACCGGCCTTGGCGGCGCAGTAGTTGCCCTGTCCGGGATTGCCCATACCGGCAACCACGGAACTGATATTGATGATCCGGCCCCACTTCGCCTTGGCCATGCCCCGCAGCACCGCCTTGCTGGTACGGTAGACGCTGGACAGGTTCGTTTCCAGAACCGTGGCCCAGTCGTCGTCTTTGAGACGCATCAACAGGTTATCCCGGGTGATACCTGCGTTGTTGACCAGAATCAGCGGCGCGCCGGATTTTTCCGTCAGTTCCTTCAGCCCGGCCTCGATACTCGCCGGATCGGCAACATCCATGACCATGCCGTAGCCTTTGAACCCGGCCGACTGCAGGTCGTTGGTAATGGTCTCGGCGCCTGCGGCGCTGGTGGCAGTGCCAATAACTTCGGCGCCCTGTTCGGCCAACGCCCGCGCAATGGCCTTGCCAATGCCGCGGGTAGCGCCTGTGACCAGAGCCGTTTTACCTTCCAGAGACATGAATCACTCCCTTTCGTTTCAGGACTGGCCAAAGGCGTCCAACGCCTTGGCCAGCGAATCCGGATCTTCGATGCTGTGTACCGCCAGAGAGCGGTCAATGCGCTTGACCAGTCCCGCCAGGACCTTGCCAGTTCCACATTCCACGGACACTTCCACGCCACTGTTGACGAGGGCTCGCACCGAATCGGTCCAGAGCACCGGAGAATAGAGTTGTTTCAGCAGGTTGGCCTTCAGTCTAGCCGATTCCGTCTCGGCTGCGGCGTTAACATTCTGTATAACCGGGATGACAGCGTCGTTAAAGCGAACCTCGTCCAGCGCCTTGGCCAGCTCCTCGGCTGCACCTTTCATCAGGGCGCAGTGGGAAGGCACGCTGACCGGAAGGGGCATGGCTTTACGGGCACCCTTCTCCTTGCAGGCCTCCACCGCGCGGTCGACAGCGGCCGCGGAGCCGGCGATAACAACCTGCCCGGGCGCATTGAAATTGACCGCCGACACCACGTCACCCTCGGACGACTGCTCACAGGCGGCAATCACATCGCCATCCTCTAGCCCCAGAATCGCGGCCATTTTGCCTTCGCCAGCCGGAACAGCGTCCTGCATCAGCTCGCCACGAAGGCGAACCAGCTTCACCGCCTCAACAAAATCCAGGCTCTCCGCAGCAACCAGGGCGCTGTACTCGCCAAGACTGTGACCGGCAACAAAATCCGGCTTGCCGCCGCCCGCCACAAACCATTGACGCCAGAGCGCGACGCTGGCTGTCAACAATGCAGGCTGGGTAACGGCGGTTTGGTTGAGTTCTTCGGCGGGGCCTTTCTGGCATACCTGCCAGAGATCGTACCCAAGCACGTTGGAGGCTTCACCGAAAGTACGGTCGATGATCGGCCAGGCTTCAGCGGCCGCCGAAAGCATGCCAACCGATTGTGACCCTTGTCCGGGAAAAATAAAGGCTGATTTCATAAGCGGAATCTTATCGTCATTGAGGGGTTTCGTGAGATTAGCCAATAGTACAAGTTAGGCCAATTATCCGCGAATGACTCGCAGAACCGCGACAGACTTTAGTCTCAGGGAAAGAATCAGAGCATGAGATCGTCAAGACGCTCATTGATGCGACGGGGGACTTCCAGTTCGACCTCCCGAACCGCCTGACGGATGGCCGACAGCATCGCCCGCTCGTTGGCGTTGCCATGGCTCTTGATCACCACACCCTGGAGACCCAGAAGACTGGCGCCGTTGTGGCGTGAAGGGTCCATCAATTGCAGGAGCCGGCCTATGATCGGCCTGGCCAGCAGGCCCACCAGTCGGCCGTAAAGATTGCGGGTGAACGCCTGTTCCATCAATTCAATCAGCAGGCCGGCGACACCCTCACCGGTTTTCAGCGCAATGTTGCCAACGAAACCGTCGCACACCACCACGTCGGCCACATCCCGGAAGAGATCGCTGCCTTCTACATAGCCGATATAGTTGATGGAGTCGCACTGCGCGAGCATGTGCGAGGCCAGCCGAACCTGTTCATTGCCCTTTATCTCTTCTTCGCCCACGTTCAGCAAAGCAACGCGGGGCTCAGCCTGTCGGCAGATCGCCGACGCCATCAGCGACCCCATCAGAGCATACTGGTAGAGATTCTCGGCCGTGGAATCCACGTTGGCGCCGAGATCCAGAACATGGCAACGCCCTCTGAGCGAAGGAATCAGCTTGGCAATGGCCGGCCGCTCGATGCCCGGATACATCCGTATCAGGCTGCGACCAAAGGCCATCAGAGCGCCCGTGTTTCCGGCGCTGACACACCCCTGGGCTTCGCCATCCCGAACGAGCGCCAGAGCGATGGCCATGGAGGAATTCTTTTTGTGTCGGAGGGCGTGGGAGGGGCGCTCGTTCATGCGAACCACGTCCGCTGCTTCCACAATACGGATTCTCGCGTGCCCCTCACGCAACAAAGCCTCAAGCTCACTCCGGATACCCACCAGAATGATGCTCAAGGCTTCGTTTTCGCGCACCGCCTGAAGCGATGCCGCAACCACCACGGCCGCCCCGCGGTCGCCACTCATGGCGTCAATCGCGATGGTGACGGGTTTCACCGTTCTGCCATCTGATTCCGGGCGACTCATATCGGCAACGAGCTTACTCGTCGCGCGCTTCGATTACCTGCTTGCCACGGTAGAAACCGTCCGGAGACACGTGGTGACGGCGATGAACTTCACCGGTAGTTGCGTCAGTGCTCAGAGCAGCAGCGCTCAGTGCATCGTGTGAACGGCGCATGCCACGCTTGGAACGGGTCTTGCGATTTTGCTGTACAGCCATGGTTATGCTCCTGACCTGTTGTCGTAAACGTTGTGCCACCCGGAGGGCGGCCTGTATTCCTGGATTCGATGCCTGCCTTGAACCGGGGCAGACCTCTTCCTAATGCTTCGTCTTTTTCAGATCCGCCAGAACGCTAAACGGATTGTCGCCGGATTTCCTCGCTGGCGCAGCGGCCTCGCCTTTCGGCTCAAGGGTCTCCAGCGCCTCCCTTGCGGGACAATCACTCCGCTCATGAAGCGGAAACGCCGGCAACACCAGCAGCAGTTCGTCTTCGACCATCGACCAGAGATCGGCACTGAAATCTTCGGTCAGAAACGGCTCCAGCTCTTTAGGCAACTGCTGCGCCTGTTCGTCGCTGGTCACAAGACCAAGCACGAAACTGGAACTCAGCATCGCTTCCATGGGTCCCAGGCATCGCTGGCACTCCAGCTGCACCGGGGCCTCCAGCTCGCCCTTCACCATCCGGCGACGCTCTCCGTCCATCGTGAACGAGAGTCTTACCCGGCACTGGGCACCTTCCGGTAGTCCGAGAACCGCTTCGCGGAAACGGCCAAGCCCGCTGAGGGGAACCATTCCCTCCAGTGTGCTGTTATTTTCCGCCAACCTGTAAGGATCAACAGATTTGGGCAGCTCGGCGAGTGACGCGTTTGACATAGGCGCGCAATTTTAGGGGCGCAGCCCTCGGCTGTCAAAGACTTCGTTGCTTTTTGGCGGGGCTTTCCAGACAGATAGGTGTAATTTACGATAACACCCGCAAATGTTTGCCAACACCGCCATCAAAAGGAACCCGCGCCATGCGTCCCAAGCCACTCCTGCTGGCCTCGTCCTCTCCTTACCGGCGGGCTCTGTTACAACGGCTGGAACTTCCATTCACCAGTGCCAGCCCGAACGCTGACGAGACCCCGCTGGACGGCGAAACCGGAGAAGCGCTGGCTCGGCGACTGGCTGAATCCAAGGCTCGGGCACTGGCAGACCGCTTTCCCGGACACTGGATCATCGGGTCGGATCAGGTCGCCTGCCTGCCGGACGGCACAATACTCACCAAACCGGGCAACCATGAACGGGCGGCGGAACAGCTCCGCCTGAGCAGCGGGCATCCGGTGCTGTTCCTGACTGGCCTTGCCCTGCTGGACGCCGATTCGGGAAAGCTCGAGCGCCTTTGCGAACCCTACCAGGTAAGATTCCGGGACCTATCCGACAGGGAAATCGAGGCCTACCTGGCGCGGGAACAACCTTACGACTGCGCCGGAAGCTTCAAGATGGAGGGACTGGGCATCACCCTGTTCGACGCCCTTGAAGGCCGTGACCCCAATTCCCTGATCGGGCTGCCCCTCATCGCCCTGAATGAAATGCTTTGCCGCTGGGGCCGGAACCCTCTGCTCGAAGACCGGCCAGCGGAAAATACCCGTTAGCGAAGCTCCAGGCGAGACTCGACCATCTGACTGGCAAAACCTTCACCAAAAGCCACGCCCAGTTGATCGACGATGTCCTGGAAGGGAGACTTGCGACGGCTGTAGTCAACCAACTCTTCCTGACCGATGATCTGGCGGGCCACATGTGATGCGCTGCCGAGGCCGTCAACCAGACCAAGCTCCACCGCCTGCTCACCACTCCATACCAGACCGCTGAACAGACGCTCATCATCGGCCAGCCGATCGCCCCGGCCCTGCTTCACTGCCTCGATAAACTGCTCATGAGTACTTTCCAGAACGCTTTCCCAGAACTGCACCTCGTCTTCGTTGACCGGTGAGAAAGGATCCAGGAACGCCTTGTTCTCCCCGGCGGTGTACAGGCGACGATCCACACCCACCTTATCCATCACACCGGTAAATCCAAAGCCACCCGAGACCACACCAATGGAACCCACCAGACTGGCCCGATTCGCGTAGATCTCATCGGCCGCAGCGGCAATATAGTAGGCGCCAGAGGCTCCGATGTCTGAAATGACCGCATACACCTTTTTGTCGGGATACTCTTCGCGCAGGCGCTTTATCTCGTCATAGACATATCCCGACTGTACCGGACTGCCGCCGGGACTGTTGATCCGCAGAATCACAGCCACCGACTGCTCCTCCTCGAAGGCGCTGCGCAGGGAGCCGACTATATTGTCGGCGCTGGCCAACTCATCGGCGGCGATGGTGCCGTTGATTTCTACCAGGGCGGTGTGTTTACCGGTGACCGCATCCATGGATTCGCCCAGGGGAAACCGCAGCATGAACAGCAGCGCGAACAGGTACCCGAAGGTCAGCAGCTTGAAAAAGATCCCCCAACGACGACTGCGACGCTGCTCGGCCTGCAGCGACATCACCAGTTTTTCAATCAGCCGCCAGTCGCGGCCGGACTCCGGCGGCAGGTTCGGCGACTTGCGCCCGAACAGCGGCTTGCTTTCCTTCTCATTTCCCGGTTCGACAGGCTTGTCGCCCCAGTCTGCGGGCTTGTCCGATTCCCAGTCACTCATGCGTGCATCCTGTTAACAACACTCTACCCTTAACAACCGTCGACCCGGCGGCCAGCCGTCTGACGACAAGGCAATCTCAAAGCCCCAGCACTTTCCGCAGTTCGGGTACCGATTCGACGATGGCATGAGGATCGTAGTCGCCGAGCACATCGCGCTTGTGGACACCCCACTCAACACCAATGGAGGGCATGCCAATGCGCTTCGCCATCTCCAGGTCGTAGCGGGTATCACCGATCATCACAGCATCCTCAGGCTCAATCCCATAGAACTGCAGGATCTCCCTGAGCATGGTCGGATCGGGCTTGGAGCGGGTTTCATCCGCGCACCGGGTGATCTCGAAATGTCCCCCCAAACCGCTGGACACCAGCGCCGAATCCAACCCGCGGCGACTCTTGCCGGTGGCTACCGAGCATTGCCGGCCCGCGTTACGGAGATCTGCAACCACGTCTGCCATGCCCTCGAAGACGTTCTGCGGCGTGGTCACCTTCTTGAAGAAATAGCCAGCGTAGCCTTCGCGGATCCGGTTCATCTCCTCCCGACTGATCCCCGGATACAACTTCTCCAGCGCCTCCACCATGCCAAGGCCAATAATGTCACGGTATGCCTCCCGCTCGAGCGCCGGATACCCCAGGTCGGTCGCCGCCTGGTGCAGGCTATCGGCGATGTGCTCGACCGAATCCACCAGGGTCCCGTCCCAGTCAAAAATTACCACTCTGACGTTCATGATCTGGTTCCTTTCGAGCGCGCCTCGAGCTTCTCAAGCACGCTATTGAATGCTTCGTCGTAGGGCGCCTCCAGCCGCATAGGCTCGCCCGACACCGGCAATGTGAATTCAAGGACGCGGGCATGCAACATCAGGCGCTGCCCACCTACCGCCCGGAATGCCTTGAGGCTGACATCATCCATATACTTGTCGTCGCCCGCAATCGGATGACCCACCTGGGCACTGTGCACACGGATCTGGTGGGTACGCCCGGTAATCGGCGAGGCCTCCACCAGACTGTAGCCCTGGTAGCGGGCCAGACAGCGAAAAGTGGTCAGGGACGGCTTGCCGGCGTCGTCGACCCGTACCCTGCGTTCACCGTTCGGCATTTCATAGCGGAGCAGCGGCGCCTCCACCCGGTCCACTCCATCGGGCCAGCCCCCGGACACCAGCGCATGATAGACCTTGCGAATGTGCTTGCGGCGCAGCTCATCCTGCAGGAAGCGCAGGGCCGAGCGCTTCTTGGCGACCATCACCAACCCCGAGGTGTCACGGTCAAGACGGTGCACCAGTTCAAGGAACCTGGCCGATGGCCGGGCCGAGCGCAGCACTTCGATGAGCCCGAAGTTCAAGCCGCTACCACCATGCACCGCGATACCGGAGGGCTTGTTCACCACCAGCATCTGATCGTTCTCGAACACCACGGCAGCTTCCATCACCCCCTGCACGCGGGACCCAGGCGCCACGGTTTCCGGCTTCTGCTTTCGGGTCACCGGCGGAATCCGTACCTGATCCCCTGCCTTCAGGCGCGTATCAGGCCGGACCCGCCCCTTGTTGACGCGAACCTCTCCCTTGCGGACCACCCGGTAGATAATGCTTTTGGGCACACCTCGCAACTGGGCCAGCAGAAAGTTATCCAGGCGCTGCCCCTCGTTGTCTTCGTCAACCGTGACCCACTGAACGCCCTGACGAACCTCCCCGCCTTGAACAGGAGCGCCGGCCCCCTTCGACCGGGAAGTGCCGGAGGACTTATCAGCGCCGGATGTCGGCGAGTTCGGGCGCCTGGATTTGGGGGACATGCTTAACCTTAAGTGGCGATTTGAATACAGGATTGAACGGCTGCCTGAATACTGTTATATTCCGGCGTGCTCTGCCGTTTGTCTACGGCCTGACCAACTCACGTCAGAAGCCGGAGCGGCAGAAGTATACCGACACTATTCGAGAGTTTGAACGCCGAGCACCCAATCACTACCGGGAACGGCGAGAGAAGAACTCCCGGAGGACCAGGCCAGATCCCTGAAAGACTGCTGCCTGTACCCGGGAGATGGAAAACACGCGGAAAACCGCGGGCGACATCGCGAAGAATCATTGCCACCCAGGGCCGGGCCGTCCAGCATACGAATACGACGTGAGACCCAGGCACCTGAGTGAACCTGACATCGGATAACATGCGTCAACAGACACGAACCTTACACGACCTCTCCCTGCCTACAGGCAGCCGGACCGTCGGCGTTGGTCTCAGACCGAAAGGATCAATCCCCGAAAGGGTCTGATTCGTCTGGCCGCCGGTCCGCCCCTGATGTGACGGGGCCCGCGGCACGCACATTCCGCTTCGCTGGTGCGAACCCCTCCGGTTTTCTGTCAATTTAAACGACAGGAACGATTTCTTTCCATGAAGAGAATGCTCATCAATGCAACTCACCCCGAGGAGTTGCGCGTTGCCCTGGTCGATGGCCAGCGTCTGTTCGACCTTGATATAGAATCCAGCTCCCGCGAGCAGAAGAAAGCAAACATCTATAAAGGCCGCATTACCCGCGTCGAGCCCAGCCTGGAAGCCGCCTTTGTTGATTTTGGCGCCGAGCGCCATGGCTTCCTGCCGCTCAAGGAAATCTCCAAGGAGTACTTCAAGAAATCCCCCGGCCAGATTGAAGGCAAGATCAACATCAAGGATGTGGTCTCCGAAGGCCAGGAAGTAATCATCCAGGTCGACAAGGAAGAGCGTGGCAACAAGGGCGCCGCCCTGACCACGTTCATTTCTCTGGCCGGCCGTTATCTGGTGCTGATGCCCAACAACCCGCGGGCCGGCGGCATCTCGCGCCGTATTGAAGGTGACGAACGGTCCCAGCTGAAAGAAGCCATGAACGATGTCCAGGTGCCGAAATCCATGGGCATCATCGTGCGCACTGCAGGCATCGGCCGTACCACCGAAGAACTGCAATGGGATCTCGACTACCTGGTGCAGTTCTGGGAAGCCATTACCCAGGCCGCCGGTGAGCGCAAGGCCCCGTTCCTGATCCACCAGGAAAGCAACGTTATCATCCGTGCCGTACGCGACTACCTGCGTCAGGACATCGGCGAAGTACTGATCGACGCCAACGGCGTGTACGAAGACGTTCTGAATTTTGTTCGTGCGGTCATGCCGACCTTCGAGAACAAGATCAAGCTCTACAAGGACGAGATTCCGCTGTTCAGCCGCTACCAGATCGAAGGCCAGATCGAAACCGCCTTCCAGCGGGAAGTGAAACTGCCTTCCGGCGGCTCCATCGTGATCGATCCCACTGAGGCCCTGGTTTCCATCGACATCAACTCCTCCCGGGCCACCAAGGGCCAGGACATCGAGGAAACCGCCCTTCAGACCAACCTGGAAGCCGCGGAAGAGATCGCCCGCCAGCTGCGCCTTCGGGATATGGGCGGCCTGATCGTGATCGACTTCATCGACATGACCCCGGCCAAGCACCAGCGTGAAGTGGAACAGAAGATGCGCGAAGCGCTGGAAATCGACCGGGCACGGGTCCAGGTTGGCAAGATCTCCCGCTTCGGCCTGCTGGAAATGTCCCGCCAGCGCCTGCGCCCGTCCCTGGGCGAGACCCGTAGCGAGGTGTGCCCCCGTTGTGAAGGCCAGGGCACCATCCGTGGCATTGAATCCCTGGCGCTGAGCATCATGCGCCTGATCTACGAAGAATCCTCGAAAGACAAGACCGGCGAGGTCCGGGCCGTGGTGCCTGTGTCCGTGGCCACCTTCCTGCTCAACGAAAAGCGCAAGCAGCTGGCCGACATTGAGGCCAGCCAGGAAGTGAACATTGTGGTGGTTCCTGTTCCGCACATGGAAACGCCGCACTTCGAAATCATCCGGATGCGCCAGGACGAAACCACGCCCGAGCACATCTCCAGCCACCAGGTCGCCCAGGAATACAGCGAGCGCGAAGAGGAAATCTTCGAGGCACCACCGGCGGAGAAACCGGTTCGTGAACAGGCGGCCGTAAAGGCCATCCGCCCGACCGCACCGGCTCCGGTACCCGCCGCTACCAAGGCCGAGGAAACAGCAGAGCAGGAAGAAGGCCTGTTCCGCCGGCTCGGGCGCAAGATTGCCGGATTCTTCAACGGCGAAGAGCAGACCCAGGGAGAAAAGCAGGACCAGGGCCGCAACCAGCGCGACGAGCGCCGTAACCAGGGCCGCCAGGACCGTCGTAAGTCCCGGGTTGCCCGTGGCGACGACCAGCGCTCCGGCGGCAACCGCAGTGGTAACGACCGTCGCCAGGGTGGCCAGCAGGGCCGCGGCGACGACAACCGCAACCGCGGGCGCGGTCGCAACGACGACCAGAACCGCGGCAACCAGAATCGCCAGGGATCTGATAACAAGAGCTCTGATAACAAGGGTTCGGACAACCGTAATGACGGTAAAGGCGGCGACAACAAAGGCTCTGAAAACCGCCGCGACAATCGTCGCGACAACCAGGGCCGTGGTCGTAACAAGCCGCCCAGGGACCAGAAAGACAACCGCGAGCAAAAGGACCAGGCCCAGCAGGACAGCGCTGCGAAATCCGGCGCCGCCGACAAGTCTGGCTCCGACGACAAGCGCCGCAAGCCCCGTCGTCAGCGTAACCGCGATGGTTCCCCTTCTGAAGCTCCGGCGTCCACTCCGGCCGACCGCAAGGCGGCTCGCAGCGAGAAGCACCAGAAGGACACCCAACCCGAGAACGGTCGTGACGCCAGCAAACAGGAACTGAAGAACGAGCCGTCACAGCAGGTGGCCGCCGAGAAGGCGCCGGAAAAGGTCGAAGCCAAGGCGGAGCAGCCTCAGAAAGAGAGTGCCACCTCCGGCAACAAGCCTGAGCCCAAGGCTGAAAAGACCGAGAAGCCTGAACCCAAGCGCCAGGAAACCACCGAGTCGTCAACACCCAAGACCGACGAGAAGGCCGCCGAAGCCAAGGGCCAGTCCGCCGAAAAAGCACCGGCGAAAGACAAAGAGCCGTCAGCTCAGGTAGAGCCTTCAACTGGTAAAGAACCTTCAGCCGCTAAAGAACCTTCAGCTGATAAAGCACCTTCGGCCGAGCAGAAGCCGGCGAGCGATCGTCAGCCGTCAGAAGAGAAAAAGCCGTCTGCAGACAAAAAGCCTGCAGTAGAGCAAGAGCCTTCGGCGGATAAAGGACCTTCAGCTGGCAAGGAGCCCTCAGACGGTAAAGAGCCATCAGCGAGTAAAGAGCCCTCAGCTGGTAAAGAGCCGTCAGCCGGCAAAGAGCCGTCAGCGGAGAAACAGCCGTCGTCAGGCAAGGAAGCCGCTCCGGCCAAAACCCCGGCTGAGGCTGCAAAGCCATCTTCGCAGCCTGCATCTGCTGCCGAGCAGCAACCCGCCAAGACCGAGAGCCCTGCCAGGCCGGCGGTAGAGGCACCCAAAGCGACGCAGGCTGAGCCGGCGAAAGCCAGCAAGGCTTCTGAGCCTGAAAAAGCCGCCGAGCCCAAAGCCGAATCGTCGAAGGCTGCGGAATCCAAGGCTCCGGAAGCACCGGCTGCTGACGTACCTGTCACGCCGGGAAGGGCCTACAACGACCCGCGTGAAGTGCGCAAGCGCCAGAGAGCGGCGGAAGAAGCCAAAAAGGCCGGGAGCAACTGACCGATGTTATCGAACGCCGACATTGAAGCGCTGGAAGACATTCTGTTCGCCGAGCCATGGGGCGATGACGCCCTGGACTTCTTCGGCTTCCACGGGGTTGTCTGCGCCAGCGTGGTCGGCCCCACAGAACTGGGTGCCGAGGAGATCTTCCGGTTGGCAACGGGGACAGACAATGTCCCCGACGCCGGCATCCCGGAGGTTTTCCAGCGTTGTGCCGAGCAACTGGCCCGGGATATGGCTCACGCCCTGGACATGGGCCAAACGCTTGAACTCCCGGAGCCAGAGGACGGTGACCCGATGAACGCGCTGGAAAACTGGTGCGCAGGCTTTGTGGACACCTTTCTCGCGCATGAGGAAGAATGGCTCGAGGCTGCCAGCGAGGAAGAGGCCGCGGATCTGATGGTACCCATGCTGACGCTGTCAGGGTTATTTGACGACGAGGACTTCCAGAAGGTACGCAATAGCGACAAGCTTTCCCGGCAGATGGCTGACGCTATCCCGGACTCACTGACCGACCTTTACCTGCTCTTCCACGCGCCGGACTAAGCCGTCGCCGCTGTCTGAACAGGCTGCCTGAAACTCTGCCAGACCGGCGCAAGCCCGTCTGGCATTTTCATGATACGCCCCAGTTCGCACCAGGGCGCTCCCGGAAAGTGAAAATCGCTACCCTGGGACGCCAGCAGTTGTTCTTTCCGGCATAACTCCGCAAGGAAACCAAGGTCTCCGCTCGACTGGCCGGAGGTGGACACCTCCAGTGCTCGCCCCCCTGCCCTTCGAAAATCGGCGGTTAGTTCCCGGAGTTTGGTCGCCGTCAGCTGGTATTTGCGCGGGTGAGCAAGCACCGCGATTCCACCGGCAGCGTTGATCCAGTTAACGACTTCCGACAAATCCGGCCAATAGGCTTTTACATCCCCCGCCTTGCCCGTCCCCAGATAGCGTTTGAAGGCCTGAGCCGCGTTACGCACCACGCCCCGCTCCACCAGAACCTCGGCAAAGTGGGGTCGCCCGGGGACATCGCCCCCGGCCCTGACGGTCGCGCGATCAAGAAGGTCCGGCACCGCCAGCTTTTCCAGCCGGGAGGCGATCATCCGAGCCCGGGCCCAGCGATTGTCGTTCTGCTGCTCAAGCGCCGCCAGTAGCCCGGGGTCGGCCGGGTCAAAGTCGAGCCCGACGATGTGAATCGTGCGGCTCTTCCAGAGGCAGGATAACTCCGTCCCCGGAATGAGCTGGATATCATGTGTCCGGGCGGCAGTAGCCGCTTCGGACAGCCCGCTGATGGTGTCGTGATCGGTCAGCGCCAGGTGGGTCACACCTTTTTCGGCCGCGCGAGCCACCAGCGCGGCCGGCGAGAGTGCACCGTCCGATGCGGTGCTGTGGCAATGCAGATCAATGCACAAAACCCGGTCTTGCGGTATAGTCACGTGACATCCTGAATCAGTGGCGTATCGATGAAGTAGCCTGCCCTTGCAGTCTACCAGCCATATCTTCACCGCACGACCGCTGATCGATTCCTCGTAGCTTTGACAGAATGTCTTTTCGGAGAGCTGAATGTATTACGCGATTATCAGTGAAGATGTCGAGAACAGCCTGCCATTGCGACAGCCTGCCCGACCCGCTCATATTGAACGCCTGCAATCCCTGAAAGCGGAGGGGCGCCTGCTGGTTGCCGGCCCGCACCCCGCCCTGGACACGCCTGAGCCAGGTGATGCAGGTTTCACAGGTAGTCTCGTGATTGCTGAATTCGACTCACTCGAAGACGCCCGGGCCTGGGCCGATGCAGACCCCTATGTGGAAGCCGGGGTTTACGAGAAAGTCACCGTAAAACCGTTCAAGGCCGTGCTGCCGTGAACAGCGACGCCCGCATGAGCGGATTGTAATGATGGCCCGCTTGCACAGGGCGACATCTGTGACAGAATTGCGCCTTTGATCAGGCTCCGATTTCAATTGCAGATTTCAGGGAACGTAACCAGTGACGCTTTTTCGCCTTGCCATCATTGCTCTGCTAACCGTATCGTCCGTCGCCGTGGCCCAGGCCAAGACCGTCTGGGTTGACGACCAGCTGTATCTCCCTGTCCGGTCGGGCGCCGGTTCCCAGTTCCGTATTATCGAGAACGCCGTGCCAAGCGGTACTCCCCTGGAGGTGCTGGAAACCTCCGATTCCGGCTACACTCTCGTGCGCACGCCGAAAGGCACTGAAGGCTGGGTTTCCAGCCAGTATCTGAGCGAGACGCCCATCGCCGCCGATCAACTCAGGACGGCCAATCGCCAGCTCGAGGACACCCGGGCGGAACTTGCCCGGGTCAAGGAACAGTTGAGCGAGGTGGTTAACGAGCGTAATGCTCTGGAGAGCGCGGAGAATTCGCTCTCAAACAAGTCCCAGGAGCTTCAGGAAGAGCTCCAGCGCATCAAGAGCATCGCGGCGGACTCCATCAACCTGGAGCGCCGTAACCGGGAGCTTCGGGAGGAAAACCAGCGTATCCGCAACGATCTCGAAGTGCTGACGGCTGAGAACGAACGACTTGAAGCCAGTAAAGAGTACGATTTCATGCTGCTGGGAGCTGGCCTGGTGCTGGGCGGCGTGCTCTTGGCGCTGATTATCCCCATGCTAAAACCAACAAGAAAGACCGACAACTGGGCCTGATGCCATGAAGGACTATTCGGAAAAACGTGATTTTCACCGCATGCAGGTGAACTCGGAGATCGAGATCACTGACAGTCAGGGCAATCAGTTCAGGGGCGTGTGCCGAGACCTGAGCGCCACCGGCATGCAATTGTATGTGGATCGTGAAATTGCACCAGGCGAGGAACTCAAGACCGTCCTCCACCCCAGCAGTGACCAGTTTCCTCCCCTGGAAACCGTCTGCGAGGTAATCCGCTGCGAGCCAGAGGGAGACGGATTCCTGCTGGGCACGAACATCAGCGAAGTCACACGCTGAAATGAAAAGCGGCGGCCAATGGCCGCCGCTTCTGTATCCGGGATCCGGAAACCGCTTAGACCAGCGGCTTCTCGGAAACGATAATGCCGTTGTTGTCGGCGTACACGTAGTGGCCCGGATGAAACGTCACTCCGTGGAAGGTCACCGGCACGTTCAGGTCACCCAGCCCGCGCTTTTCACTCTTTCTCGGATGGGTGCCTAGCGCCTGAACACCCAGTGCGGTATTGCCGATTTCGTCAACGTCGCGCACACAACCGTAAATGATCAGGCCGGCCCAACCGTTGTTGGCAGCCTTCTCCGCGAGCATGTCACCGAGCAGGGCGTGGCGTTTTGAGGCGCCACCATCCACCACCATCACACGGCCGTTGCCCGGCAGACCAACCTGCTCCTTCACCACGGAGTTGTCCTCAAAGCACTTCACGGTCACGATTTCGCCGCCAAACGCCTTGTTGCCACCGTAGTTATTGAAGCCTGGCTCAACCACCTGGACTTCCGGATACTCGTCGCAAAGATCCGGGGTAATAATCTTGGTCACGTTGCTGCGCTCCTTTTCCTGCAATTGGACTCAGTCGATCTTTTCGTCGGCCAGGAAGAACCAGGTATCCAGCACCGAATCCGGGTTCAGGGAGACGGTATCAATACCCTGCTCCATCAGCCACTTGGCCAGATCCGGGTGATCAGATGGCCCCTGGCCACAGATGCCAATGTACTTACCGGCTTTCTTGCAGGCCTGAATCGCGTTGGACAACAGTACCTTGACGGCCTCGTTACGCTCGTCAAACAGGTGCGCGATGATGCCGGAGTCCCGGTCGAGACCCAGGGTCAGCTGAGTCAGGTCGTTGGAGCCGATGGAGAAGCCGTCGAAGTGTTCGAGGAACTCGTCCGCCAGCAGCGCGTTCGCTGGCAGTTCGCACATCATGATCACACGAAGCCCATTGTCGCCTCGCTTCAGTCCGTTCTCCGCCAGCAGGTTCACCACCTGCTCTGCCTCACCGACCGTACGCACGAACGGAACCATAACCTCGACATTGGTCAGGCCCATGTCGTTGCGAACCTTTTGCAAGGCACGGCACTCCAGCTCAAAGCAGTCCCGGAAGGTCTCGGAGATATACCGCGACGCGCCTCGGAAGCCCAGCATCGGGTTTTCTTCGTCCGGCTCGTACAGGGTGCCGCCAATCAGGTTGGCGTATTCGTTGGATTTGAAATCCGACAGCCGCACGATCACCTTCTTGGGCGCGAAAGCGGCAGCCAGTGTGGAAATCCCCTCCACCAGCTTGTCGACGTAGAAATCCACCGGCGAACTGTAGCCCGAGATCCGCTTCTCGACGGTTTGCTTTATGTCCCGGGGCAGGCCGTCAAAGTTCAGCAATGCCTTGGGGTGCACGCCGATCATCCGGTTGATGATGAACTCCAGGCGGGCCAGGCCTACCCCTTCGTTCGGCAGAGCCTGGAAGTCAAAAGCGCGGTCCGGGTTGCCCACGTTCATCATGATTTTGAACGGAATATTGGGCATGGAATCAACGGTGTTCTCGCGCAGCTCGAAATCCAGGGCACCCTCGTAGATCATGCCGGTGTCGCCTTCGGCACAGGACACCGTGACCTCCTGGCCGTCTTTCAGCAGCTCGGTGGCATCGCCACAGCCAACCACCGCCGGGATACCCAGTTCACGGGCAATGATCGCCGCGTGGCAGGTACGGCCGCCGCGGTCGGTCACGATGGCAGACGCTCGCTTCATGACCGGCTCCCAGTCCGGGTCGGTCATGTCGGTCACCAGCACGTCGCCGGCCTGCACGCGGTCCATCTCCTTGATGCTGGTGATGATCTTCACCGGACCACTGCCAATCTTGTGGCCGATACTGCGGCCTTCCACCAGCACCTTGCCGGTCTCCTTGAGCAGGTAACGCTCCATGACGTTAGCCGCTGCCCGGCTCTTCACGGTCTCAGGGCGGGCCTGAACGATGTAGATCTTGCCGTCATCGCCGTCTTTGGCCCACTCGATGTCCATCGGGCGCTGGTAATGCTTCTCGATGATCATGGCCTGGCGCGCCAGGTCTTCCACCTCGGCATCGGTGATGCAGAAGCGATTACGGTCGTCCTGCTCAACCTTCACGGTTTCCACAAACTCACCCTCGCCGGGGCTGGTGTGGTAGACCATCTTGATGGCCTTGCTACCGAGATTACGGCGCAGCACCGCCGGGCGACCGGCTTCAAGCGTCGGCTTGTGCACGTAGAATTCATCCGGGTTCACCGCACCCTGCACGACGGTCTCACCCAGGCCGTACGAGGCGGTAACAAAGACAACGTCGCGGAAGCCAGACTCGGTGTCCAGGGTGAACATTACGCCGCTGGCCGCGGTTTCACTGCGCACCATCTTCTGGATACCGGCCGACAGGGCCACCATCTTGTGATCAAAGCCGTGGTGCACCCGGTAGGAAATGGCCCGGTCGTTAAACAGGGAGGCAAACACTTCCTTGACCGAAGTGCGCACCTGCTCAAGGCCCACCACGTTCAGGAAGGTTTCCTGCTGGCCGGCGAACGACGCGTCCGGCAGGTCCTCAGCAGTAGCGGAAGAGCGTACAGCAACGGCCATGTGCTCATTGCCATCCTGAAGCTGGGCGAAGGCCTCTTTCAGGGCGTTTTCGAGGACGTCCGGGAACGGAGTATCAACAATCCATTGGCGAATCTGCGCGCCGACCCGGGCCAATTCGTTAACGTCGTTGATGTCCAGAACGTCCAGGGCGTTGTCGATGCGCTCCTTGAGGCCATCGGTGGCGAGGAATTCACGATAGGCGTGTGCCGTGGTGGCAAAACCACCCGGAACGGTAACACCTGCGTTGGCGAGATTACTGATCATTTCGCCGAGAGAGGCGTTCTTGCCGCCCACCCGATCAACGTCGGACATTCCCAGGTGATCAAACCAGATAATGTAATCTTCCAAAGCACGTCTCCCTTGAATCTGTGTAGCAAAGAGCAAACCGGGCCAGCGATATAGAGCGGCAAAGCAGGCAATATCCACTGCGGAGTCTCGAACTTGGCGTGTATGATACTGTAACCTGCGGAAATTACCTAGGGCACAAAGGAACTGGACTTCACAGCATGAAACGCACCGCTTTCTTCATTTCTGACGGCACAGGCCTCACTGCCGAGGCCCTCGGGCACAGCCTTCTGGCCCAATTTGAAAAGATCGAGTTCGAACGGATCACCGTTCCCTACATTGATGACGAGGACAAAGCCCGGGAGATGGTCAAGCGCATCACCAAAGCCGCCGAAATCGACGGCGCCCGGCCGCTGGTCTTCGACACCATCGTAAACAGCGACATCCGTGACATCATTGCCACCGCTGACGGCTTCATGGTGGATATTTTCGGGACTTTTCTCAATCCCCTTGAGCAGGAGCTGCAATCCTCCTCGTCCTATTCCGTGGGCAAGTCCCATGCCATCAACAATGAAGGCAGCTACGAGCGTCGCATCAACGCGGTCAACTTCGCCCTGGACAACGACGATGGCGCCCGCACGCGGCATTACGATGAGGCCGACCTGATTCTGGTGGGCGCTTCCCGCAGTGGCAAGACCCCCACCTGTCTGTATCTTGCCCTGCAATACGGCATCAAGGCAGCCAACTACCCGATTACCGAGGAAGATCTGGCGGACCAGCAGATGCCGACGGCGCTGAAGCCCCATAAAGAGAAGATTTTTGGCCTGACCATCGACCCCGAGCGCCTGGCCACCATTCGCAACGAACGTCGGCCCAACTCACGGTACTCGTCCATTCAGCAGTGTATGCACGAGATTGAAGAGATCGAGCTGATGTATAGGCGTGAGCGGATTCCCTACCTGAACACCACCGCTTACTCCATTGAGGAGATTTCCACACGGATCATGGTGACAACGGGACTGAAGCGTAATCGTTGAACGGTTAGATGCAGCGTAAAGCAGGGCCGGATGGCGACGTCATCCGGCCCTGCGCCCTTTACAACTCTTCAATATCCAGACCCAGCGCTTGCACCCTGGTCCGGTTCTCGGGGCTGGTGACCACAGCCGTACTGGCCTTTTCCGGCACCAGCCAGGTGCCGGCCACGCGTTTGAGATCATCAAGCGTTACCGCCAACACCCGCTCACGGAAGCGGGCGCGCTGCTCCGGCGTGCGACCGAACAGCTTGTTGTGGAACGCGTGCCGGGCAGCGCCCGCCGGTGAGCGGGGCCGGTCCAGTTGACCGATGACGCCCAGAATGGATTCTTCCAGCTCCTGATAGTCGTGCTCGTTGGTATGCAACCACTCCAGGGCCTTGTCGAAATCCGCCAGCGTGTCTTCCAGCCGTGGATCCCGGTAGGAGAAGAAGCGGAAGGTGCCGTTCACACTGTCCTGTCCGGCGCCGCCACCATAGGCACCGCCTTTCTCGCGGATGGCACGGTGCAGGTAACCATTGCGCAGGAAACCACCCAGCACGGTCAGGGCCGCGGCGTCCGGATGATCCACGGGAACGGTGTTGTAGGCCTTAGCGCAGAAATTCACCTGGGTTGAGGTAAGCCACGCCTGACGGGTGGTGTAGTTAACCGGGTCCATCTTCCAGGCTGAGCCGGAGGCACCAGGTACATCACCCCAGGCCGACTTGAGGTCGTCTACCATGGCTGGCAGTTGCTCCTCCTCACCAATCACCAGGAACTCACGAACCTGATTACGGACCTTGTCATGAAGGGCCGCCAGTTTGTCGCACAGGGCCGACAACTCACCGGCATCCTTCAGCGCCCGATCCAGCGCCTTGGTGCCCTTGATACCGGCCAGCCCACCCAGGCGGAATGACAGCCAGGCGCCCGGGCTCATGCCCTGCGACGCCGCGCCCATGGCCAGGGCATGGCCACTACCAGTGACTGCCTGCTCCCGGCGAGCGCGAATCTGGGCGATGATCTCGCGGATCCGCTCCTGCTCGTCAAAGCGGGCGCTGGTACAGACATCCCGCAGCAGCCTGGTTAGGGGGCCGCGGTTCCGGGCCAGCGCCTTGCCGTTAAAAATAATGTAGCCGGAAAGGTCCTGCACATCGTCTATCCGGCCCTTGGCACTGAACGATGCACCAATACCGCCGGATTCCGCGGAAATCCGGTCCTGCATCTGCAGGTAATCCAGTTCTCCACAGCCCACCTCGGAGATCAGTGTGGTGTAATACGGCACCAGCAGCAGCTCTTCCTCGGTAAGCGCCGGCATCGGCACCACCACCTGCTCGTAGACCAGGCCGTTGGTACCCCGGGCATAGACCGTGGCGGCAATGTCACCGTCGTAACGGCCCTCGGGCTCGGGCATTTGCAGGGGCACGTCCGACAGATCCACCTTCGGAAGAATGGAATCGTCGTCCTTACGCATCTGCCGCTCTTCCAGCGCCTGTGCACGCTCGACAATCATCCGGACTTCGTCTTCGGTCAGCTCGGCCTTGCGACGGGCCAGAGCATCCCGGATCGCCGCCTGCCGGCGGTGCTCCAGTTTTTCGTCCGGACGGAGGGTCAGGGTAACGCGGTGCGGGTTTTCAAGGAGTTTGCGACGGATCAGGTCCGGCACGTACTGAGGATCACGAATTTTCTCACGCAGGTTCGCCAGCACCGGTTCGAGGTCCAGTAGCTCCACGGGATCGCCGCCATGCACCATTGGCGCGATCGCGCTCATGATCAGTTGCAGGCCATAGGGGAAGCTGTCGCCGGCAATCTCCCGCTGGTGCAGTTCCAACTGGTGCAGGATCGCCTCCAGCCGTTCTTCACTGACACCCTCTTCAACCACGCTCAACAGCGTGGATTCAATAAGGGCTTCCAGATCTTTCTGTTTTTCCGGCTCGCTGCCTTCGATGCCGCAGACGAAGGTCATTTCCCGGTTGGAATCCTCCAGGCCACACATCGGCGATGGCGCATGGCCCAGATCGGTGGTTTCCAGGGCACGCATCAGAGGCGAGGCGCTGTTCTCCAGAAGCACCGCAGAGAGCAGTTGGCCTTCCAGGTTCTCCTGGAGGTCGAAGCTGTGTCCGAGCAGCCAGCCCACCACAATGTGGGTCTTGTTCTCGGTGCCCTCGCCTTCATTCACCGCATAGCCCTGCTCTACGCGCACAGGCGCGAACAGGCGCTTCTCGTCCCGCACCGGGAGCTCTATATCCAGACGGTCGAAGCGCTTGAGTGCCAGCTCCTCGAACTTCTCATGGTGCTCCCGGGCCGGGATATTGCCGTAGGTGGCAAAAATCGCATTGCTCGGGTGGTAGTGATGACGATAGAAGCTGACCAGGTCCTCATAGCTGAGATCCACGATGTGGTCGGGCTCGCCACCACTGTTGTAGTGGTAGGTGGTTGTCGGGAACAGGTGGCTGCTCAGGTTCTGCCAGAGCTGTGAGGTGGCCGAACTCATGGCGCCCTTCATTTCGTTGTAGACAACGCCCCGATAGACCAGATCCGTGGAGGGATCCTCCGGCTTGTCGAACTCCAGGCGATGCCCCTCCTGGGCAAAGTCCAGCGGATCCAGCTTCGAGAAAAACACCGAATCCAGGTACACCGACAGCAGGTTGTCGAAATCCTTGCGGTTCATGCTGGCAAAGGGATAGGCGGTCCAGTCGCTGCTGGTAAAGGCGTTCATGAAGGTATTGAGCGACCGGCGGATCATCATGAAGAACGGATCCCGCACCGGGTAGCGCTCACTGCCACACAGCGCGGTGTGCTCCAGGATGTGGGCAACGCCGGTGGAATCCATCGGGAAGGTCCGAAGCGCAACGAAGAATACGTTCTCATCGTTGTCGGCCGCCAGGTGCAGATGCCGGGCCCCGGTTTTCTTGTGGCGATACTCCTCGACCTCAAGGTTGAGGGTCTCGATCCGGTGACTGCGAAGCTTCTCAAAGGCCGGATGAATTGCGTTGTCGATCACTGCAGCCATTCAATCTATCCTGTCTTTAAACAATTGGAGAATTGTAGGGTAACACGTAGTATCGACTATCATGCACCAGTCGAGTAGCCAGAAGGTACCCCGCCCACCCATGACCACACCCGTACCCGAATCGAGGGCCGTTGATGCCCCGGAAGTTGCCGCTTACTGGGCGGAACGTCGCCGCTATCTCGAACGCATCCGCAAGGTGCCGGAAATCCGGCAGCGGTTCTGGCGCGAAGTGGCCATCTACCTGCTGCGCCGCCTGCTCTGGTCGTTCGGGTTTTTCCCGGTATTCATCGCTTTCTGGGTGCCCTTCGTTCTGGCCAGTTTCAACCCGGTGGTAATGGCTTCGGACCTCATTCCCCTCCTGCAGGAGTTCGTCAACTCCAATCCGGAGGTCCAGGCCACCACCATCAGCACTCTGGTGATCGCATGGGCGTCCATCGGCTTCTTCTTCCTCGTGTTCGATTTTGTCCTGACCCCATTCCGATCGCCCTATCAATACGAGGCCGACGTGTACATGAGATCATGGGAGCAGCTCAACCATGACCAGCTTCCGGACAAAGTGTGATTTGGCCTGCATTCTCGTTAACTCCAGACACTTTCTGTTACATAAGGTTGCAATCACTGGTTAAGATGAAGCGGTAGACCGAATTCCAGAATGCAGGATCAAGGGGTTTCTCCATGGTCGATTTCAGACCGCTTCTGTTCATCAATGCCCTCGCACTCATGCTGCTGGTTACCGCCGGGTTTGCGTCGGTAAGGGATGAGTTTCGGCTGACGGAAACCCTTGAGGCACCATCTGTTAAGCAAGCCGTTGCCACCGCCACCGTTGTCGCCGCCACAGAGCTCCCGCCCAAAGCAGCCGAACCGGCGCCGGTAACGAATGCGAAAACCGTGGAGGATGCCCCGGCCACTACCAGCGTGAATTCCGGGGCAGATACCGGCGCCGGCAACGAAACTGCGTCTGCCGACCCTGGTCAGAACCCTGCCAACGCTCCGTTCACCATTGCGCCGATGCCGGATGAGCCGCAGATGCTGGCGGTTGCCGAACCCGCCAGCGCCATGACCACGCGCAATGATGCCGCTCCAGCCCCCCGGGAGCAGGGCAAAGCAACGCCCCCGCCCCCAACCACGGGCACCCTGGTGCTTCGATCGAACGTCGTGGGCGACGAGGTCACCATCAACGGCAAGACTTACGGCGCTACCCGCCTCGATCTGGAACTGGAGCCCGGAGACTACGATGTCACCATTGCCAAGCAGGGCTACCGGCCCTGGTCCCGGAAGGTCACCCTTGAGGCCGGCCGCGACATGACCCTGGTGGGTCAGCTGGAAGCCTACACCACGGTTAATTACCGGGACGGCACCTGGATTGGCGGCGTTAAGACGGGCGACGGCACCTACGAGAATGCTGACGGTCTGCGTTACGAAGGCCATTTTGTAGACGGTGAGTTTGATGGCGAGGGCACCGCCTGGTATCCGGACGGCAGCCGCTACGAGGGCGAATGGTCCGGGGGCAAGCGCCATGGCGAAGGCGTCTGGCGCAGTGCCGACGGCGCCCGCTATTCCGGAGACTTCCAGGACAACCAGTTTAACGGCAAGGGCACTTTAACCCTCGCCAACGGCGACATACTCACGGGCCACTGGCAGGACGGCCAGCTCAACGGCCACGGCTCTCTGACCACCGCCGACGGCATGTTGTATGTCGGTGGCTTTCGCAACGACGAATTCCACGGCAACGGCACCCTGACCTACCCTGATGGTCGCCATTACGAAGGCGAATTTTCCGATGGAGCGTTCCACGGTACCGGCTCTGAGGTGTTCGCCAACGGCAAGAAGTACGAGGGTCAGTACATTGAGGGCAAGTTCCACGGCAAGGGGTTGATCAAGAACCCCAATGGCAGTTCCATCGAAGCCACATTCCGACACGGAGAGCCCTACGGCCAGGTGCGCCTGACCACCGCGGCAGGGGAGATTTTCACTGCCCGCACCACCGAGCCCGGCGTCTGTTATCGGGACAAGAGCTACCGGGCCACCGAGTGCCCGACACTGGAAGGCTGGTAGACATTCACAGCCCGATGACAAACGCGTTTGCAGTAAACGATTGAGGTAGTGACATGGCGATCAAGAACGCTCTGCTGGTCGATGACTCCAAAGTGGCACGTTTTGCCCTGAGCAAACTGCTGGAGAGTCGTGATATGGAAGTCAACATGGCGGGTTCGGCAGAGGAGGCGCTGGACTTCCTGAACAGCCATGGCCGCCCGGACGTTATTTTCATGGATCACCTGATGCCGGGAATGAACGGCGTGGAGGCCACCAAGGCGATCAAGGGCAATCCGGAAACCGCCGGTATACCCATCATCATGTGCACCTCCAAAAAGTCCTCTACCTTCATGGAAGAGGCAAAAAATTTCGGGGTGTACAATATCCTTACCAAGCCGCCGCAAACCGAAGGGCTTATGGAAGTGCTGGACCAGCTTGCCAGCGACGTAACCAGCGGCACCCTGCCTGAACCACCGGCGCAGAATCCGGAACCGGCGGAGCAGGATGACTGGCTGAACGTTCCTGCGGATGCCTCGGTGGAACTCTCCCCCAAGCCTGCCGACAGCCTGGGACGTGCGAACACCCAGTCCAGCGTGGTGCCCCTGACCAGTGAACTGATCGAGCAGATTGCCCGCTCGGCCGTGAAAACCCACATCAACAACCGTCTTCACGAGCTACTCAGTTCCCTGTTCGACGAGCAGTTTGACCACCTCAAGCGCGCCCTCGACGAGACCCGCAGCAAACAGGAGTCTGCCATCGAAGAACGCCTGCAGGCGCTGACGGAGACCGTGGAAGAACGCACTCGCAATCTCCGGGATGATGTCGCCGCCGAGGTCAATCTCAACCTGGGCAGCGAACTGGCCGCCCTGAGAAAGGAACTGAAGAAGAACTCCGGGTTTACCAGCGAACACATGGCTGAACTCAAAGACCACATCACCAGTGTCCAGACTATCGACACGGAGTTCTGGCAAACCCTGCAATCCGAGGCCATTCAACAGGCCCACGAGATCTCGAGGGAAACCGCTGAAGACATCGCCCAGCGCACCATCGATCTGTTCGTGGCGCAGCAGCGCTCGGCCTCCTCGCGGGTTTACACGATCGGCCTGGCCGTCAGCCTGGGGATTTTCAGCGTCGGGATTGCCTGGCTTTCCGGTCTGTTTGGCTGAGCAGTGCCCTGACACTCAACCAATCCCCGGGGGTATCCACGTCCTCGTGAACTCCCGGGATCACGACCCGGGTTGCCTGCACTTCTGCCAGCAGGCCACCCGCACCCCGGTCCCCCTCCAGATCCATCACCAACGGCCAAAGCCACCGGGGCAGGTAGGCAGGAACGCCCGGCCGGTCGCCATAGTCCGCGGCGATGGGCTGATCCGGAAAACAGCGGGCCGCCTCGCCAAAGGCTGCCAGCGCGTTCAGATCCAGAAGCGGCTGGTCTGCCACCAGCACAAACACGCCCCTGGCCTGCGGCCCGACACTGCGCAGGCCCGCCTGCAGCGACGCCGACAGCCCCTCATACCACTCCGGCACCCGCAGCCAGGCCGACGGTTGCCGACGGCCACGAAACCGGATCAAAGGGTACCAGGCACCGCACAGCACCCGGACATCTGGACTGAGCACCCGCCCCTGGGCAATCGCAGAATCGAGCAGCGTGCGGTTGTCGGTATGATTTCGGGATGCCCCACTGGAACCCAGAGGTAACAACGCCTTAGGGCGTCCAAACCGGCGCGCTGCGCCGGCAGCCAGAACCAGTGTTGGGAATTGGTGATTTTGGCTGCGCCTGACGAGGTTCAGAATGGTCGTTCCGACGGTTAAAAAGAAATGAAGCCCTGGCCATTTGCCAGACTGCTGTATTCGGTGATTTTTGCTAGAATCCGCCCATCAATCAACCATACCCGCCGGAATTTTGATGAACCATCTGTTTGTAGACAACCTGACCGTTATCGATTTTGCCTACCTGGACCCGACCCGGGGCCTGGTGGGTGAAAGCTGGATTGCGGATGTGGTGCTCGGTGGTGAGCTGGACGAACAGGGCATGGTGTTCGATTTCAGTAATGTGAAGCGCACCATCAAACGGGTCATTGATGAGCGTGTTGACCACCGGCTGGTGATTCCCCGCGGGTATCAGGGGCTGTCCTGGAACGAAGAGAAGCCAGATACCTTTTCCTGGGCCCTCACCGACGGCAGCGAGATCCTTCACCGTTCACCGGATGAGGCCATTGTCTGGCTATCCGCGGACCGCGTAGTACCGTCGGCGGTTGCAGAATTGCTCGAACGCGAAATCAAGGCCGTACTTCCCGCCAACGTGACGTCCGTGGAAATCAATCTCCGCGAAGAGGAGATAGACGGTGCCTACTATCACTATGTGCATGGACTGAAGAAGCATCTGGGCAACTGCCAGCGCATCGCCCACGGCCACCGCTCACCAATCCGGATTGATCGAAATGGCCATCGGGATTACGACCTGGAGCGCCGTTGGGCGACCCTGTGGCGGGACATCTATGTCGGTTCTGAAGAAGACGTGGTGCGGCGTCACGTGGGCGAAGACGGTGTTCGGTATGTCACCTTCGAATACGAAGCGAATCAGGGCGAGTTTTCACTCGTTCTTCCAGAAGAGCGCGTGTACATGCTGGATACGGACACCACGGTAGAACTCATTGCCGCTCACATGGCGGACAAGCTCAAGGTTGAATTCCCTACTGACGGCATACGTGTGAAGGCTTTTGAGGGAGTGGGCAAAGGGGCAATTGCCGTCCGCTGACGGAAGGCGCAGCTCTCCCTTCCCGGAATCTATCAGACAGGCACAAAAAAACCGCCACGAAGGCGGTTTTTTTGATGGCTTTCCGGTGGACTAAACCGTCAAGCCGTATTGGCGTCCCCTAGGGGGTTCGAACCCCTGTTGCCGCCGTGAAAGGGCGGAGTC
>NZ_JBHIXV010000031.1:0-49824 GCF_041984545.1 Marinobacter sp.
CAGGATACGCCACCCCTTCAACCTGCTTCCATACACCAGAAATCACCATAACTCCGCTGACGCCGAACAACGCAATCCGGTGGATTTCAGTGGCGTTGAAGCGCATTTCTCCCTGCCCAGAGGTACTCTGAGCGACGGTCAGGCCCTGCTGGAGGGTGAAGACATTGCCCTGGAATTCACCATTGGCATGCTGTGGCAGGCGACCCCCGACACATCCTTTGGATTCTCGGCCCGTACGGGTACCGAGTTCAATCTGGAAGGAACCGGCACCATCACCAACTTTCCGACTCTGTCAGCCAGCGGCCTGACACAGACGACGGTCACAGAGCGGATCGAAGTTCCCATCACGATTCCTCAAAGCCTGAGTTTTGGCCTTGCCCATCAGTTGAGCGACGCGCTAAAGCTGCTTGCAGGAGCCACCTGGGCGAAGTGGAGCGATGCCTCGGCGTTGACCGTTGTATCCCGCGAAAATACACCCTTGGCTTTTCCTGCCGAGCAGCCCCCTGAAGAGCAGATACAGAGTTGGAAAGACACCTGGCAGTGGCGTGTTGGCGCAATCTGGCAAGTGGCACCGAGTTGGTCACTGAAGGCCGGCTATCTGTTTGATGAATCTCCTGTCACCATCAAGACGCGTTCGCCGCTGACACCCTTCGATGATTATCATCAGGTTTCTCTGGGTGCACAGGTGCGGGATGTCGCGGGAGACTGGACGGTGGATATGTTTGTCGCGCGGGTTTTCTATGAAGGCGATATTTCCATCGACTATCGGCCGACAGATCCTGTGCAGGGCCAGACTGCATTCAGAAGCGAGTATGACGTGGTGCCTTGGACAGCAGGTTTGCAGTTCAGCCGGCAGTTTTAGAACAGGAGGAGATCAAAGCGGGAAAGTGGTCGGCGTGGCAGGATTCGAACCTGCGACCCCTTCGTCCCGAACGAAGTGCGCTACCAAGCTGCGCCACACGCCGAACAACGGGCGGTATTATACGGATTCGCTTTGCTTTTACCAGCCCTCGGCGGATAAAAGGGCATCCGTAAATTCGCTGAGATTGTTGTAGATCGCCACCCGGGCCCCGGGGATGGGCCGCGCGTCAAGATGGCGCTCGGTGTCCAGGCCGTTGCCGGTTCGTACCAGGATTGGCTGGCACTTGCCCGAGTATGCGGCTTCCAGGTCCTTGCGGCTGTCGCCCACCATAATGGCGCCTTCGAGGGAGTCCAGGTGGAAATGCCGGCGGATCTGGTCAAGCAGGCCGGTGAGGGGTTTGCGGCATTGGCAATGGTCGTCCGGGTGGTGGGGGCAGTAGGCAATGAAATCGATGCAGCCGCCTTCGGCTTCCACCAGTCGTTCCAGCTTTTCGTGCATGTCGTCCAGGGCATCGGTGTCGTAGTAACCCCGGGCAATGCCGGACTGGTTGGTTGCAATGGCGATGCGGTGACCGGCGTTGCAGAGCCGGGCCACCGCTTCCACGCTGCCTGGGATGGGCTGCCACTCATCCGCCGAGCAGATGTAGTTGCCATCGTACTGGTTGATGACCCCATCCCGGTCGAGGATGATCAGCATGGCCGTTCCCGCGCTCCCGGAGTCGATATCAGCCGGCTGTTGGCAGCAGGCTGATATCGGCCACCCGCAGGAACAGGTTGCGCAGCCGGTTCAGCAGCGCCAGGCGGTTGTTGCGGATGGCTTCATCGTCGGCCATGACCATCACTTCGTCAAAGAAGTTGTCCACCGGCTCCCGCAGGCCGGCCAGGGAGCTCAGGGCACTGGCGTAATCACCGGCCTCGAACAGTGGTACAACCTTGTCTGCCTGGGCTTCAACCTGCTCGGCCAGGGCTTTTTCTGCGCTGTCCTGCAGCAGGCCCGCGTCAACGGTTTCGCCAACACTGTCCCCACCCTGCTTGGTAAGGATGTTCGACACCCGCTTGTTGGCACCGGCCAGGGCCTGGGCCTCGGGCAGCTGGCGGAAGGCTTCCACCGCCTTCACCCGGCGGTCGAAATCCAGCGGACGCGTGGGTCGGCGGGCGTGCACGGCCAGGTAGACTTCGGCGCCAATGCCCTGCTCTTCGTAATGGGCCCGGAAGCGTTCCAGCATGTAATCCACCACGGTGCTGGCGGTGTTCTGCTCGGTCAGCACGGTGAAGTTTTCCTCCGCCCACTGGCAGCAAGTCTGCAGGTCCAGCGGCAGTGCCCGTTCAATAATGATGCGCAGCACCCCGAGGGCGGCGCGACGCAGGGCGAACGGGTCCCGGGTGCCGGACGGCGGCTGGTTGATGCCGAACAGGCCCACCAGGGAATCCAGGCGATCGGCGATGGCAATGGCGCAGCCGGTCAGGGTGGTCGGCAGATCGTCGCCGGCAAAGCGCGGCATGTACTGCTCGTTCAGCGCCTTGGCCACATCCTCCGGTTCGCCGTCGTTGGCGGCGTAATACTGACCCATGATGCCCTGCAGATCGGTAAATTCCAGCACCATCTCGGTGACCAGGTCGGTCTTGGCCAGCATGGCCGCGCGCTCGGCCAGGGCCGGATCGCTGCCGATGGCGTCGGCTATTTTCTTCGCCAGGGCCGCAACCCGCACCGATTTGTCGTGGATGCTGCCCAGCTTTTCCTGGAACACGATCGGCTTGAGGGCGTCGATGCGATCCTCGAGCCGTGTCTTGCGGTCAGTTTCATAGAAGAACGCCGCGTCCGACAGCCGGGGCCGGATTACTTTCTCGTTGCCGGCGATGACCTGGGCCGGATCCTTGCTTTCGATGTTCGCCACCGTGATGAACAGCGGCAGCATTTCGCCATCGGCAGCCACCACGTGGAAGTATTTCTGGTGCTCCTTCATGGAGGAGATCAGCGCCTCTGCCGGTACCTCCAGGAAGCGGTCTTCAAAACGGCCCATCAGCGGCACCGGCCATTCGTTCAGGGCGGTGACTTCGTCCAGCAGGTCTTCGTCAATCACGGCCTTGCCGCCGGATTCCTTTTCGGCCAGGGCGGCGACGCCGGCGCGGATCTGCTCACGGCGCTCGGCGAAGTCGGCAATCACATAGCCTTCCTGCTTGAGCACCACTTCGTAGTCGCTGGGGGTGGGCACAATCAGCTTTTTCGGGCAGTGGAAGCGATGGCCACGGGTCTTGTTGCCCGGAGACAGGCCCATGATCGGCGTTTCAATGACCTTGTTGCCGAACAGCAGGACCACCCAGTGTACCGGGCGGACAAATTCGGTGCGGTGGGCACCCCAGCGCATGCGTTTGGGGATCGGCAGGGCAGCTAGGGATTGCTCCACCAGTTCCGGCATCAACTCCACGGTGGGCTTGCCCTGCTCCACGGTGCGGTAAACCACCCAGGCGCCCTTGTCGGTCTCCAGGGTGTCGAGCTGGTCCGGGGTCACGCCCAGGGACGTGGCGAAGCCGGTGAGGGCGCGGGTCGGGTTACCGGCGTCATCAAAAGCGGCCTTCACGGCCGGGCCACGTTTTTCCACCGGCTTGTCCGGCTGGGCATCGGCCAGGTCGCGCACGCGCACGGCCAGGCGTCGGGGCGCGGCAAAGGCTTCCACCTTGCCAAAGGCAATACCGGCTTCTTCCAGACCGCGGGCAATGCCCTGGGTGAAGGCATCAGACAGCGGCTTGAGGGCCTTGGGAGGCAGCTCTTCGGTGCCCAGTTCGACCAGAAAATCCTGTGTTGCCATGATTATGCGTTCCCCTGTTCCTGCTGTGCCTTCTTCGCTTTCTTGCCTTTCTTGCCGTTGGCCTTGTCGTCGGCGGCCTCAGCGGCTGCCAGCACTTCCTTGCGCAGCGCCTCGGGCGCCAGCGGGAAGCCGAGCGAGCGACGGCTGTCGAAATAGGCCTGGGCGACGGAACGGGCCAGGGTGCGAACCCGCAGGATAAAGCGCTGGCGCTCGGTCACGGAGATGGCGTGTCGGGCGTCCAGAAGGTTGAAGGTGTGGGAGGCCTTGAGAACCTGCTCGTAGGCCGGCAACGCCAGGCCGGCGTCGATCAGCCGGGCGCTTTCACGCTCGTGAACATCGAAGCTGTGGAACAGGAATTCAGTGTCGGCGTGTTCGAAGTTGTAGGTGGACATCTCCACCTCCTGCTGGTGGAACACGTCGCCGTAAGTCACCACGCCGTCCGGGCCCTTTGTCCACACCAGGTCGTACACGCTGTCGACGCCTTGCAGGTACATGGCGATGCGCTCAAGCCCGTAGGTCAGCTCACCGGTGACCGGGTAGCATTCCAGGCCGCCCACCTGCTGGAAGTAGGTGAACTGGGTCACTTCCATGCCGTTCAGCCAGATTTCCCAGCCCAGGCCCCAGGCGCCGAGTGTCGGCGATTCCCAGTTGTCTTCCACGAAGCGGATGTCGTGCACCAGCGGATCCAGGCCCAGGGCCCGGAGGGAATCCAGGTACAGCTCCTGGATGTTGTCGGGCGAGGGCTTGAGCACCACCTGGAACTGGTAGTAGTGCTGCAGGCGGTTCGGGTTCTCGCCGTAGCGGCCGTCGGTGGGACGACGGCTGGGCTGAACGTAGGCGGCGTTCCAGGTTTCCGGGCCAATGGCGCGCAGGAAGGTGGCCGGGTGGAAGGTACCGGCGCCCACTTCCATGTCCAGGGGTTGGAGAACCACGCAGCCGTGCTGCGCCCAGAAATTCTGCAGTGCCAGAATCAGACCCTGAAAGGTCTTGATGTCCGGCGCGGAGGTGTTGGTTGCCTTGTCTGTCACGACGCTTGCCTGCTGGTCAGTCTGTGTGTCGTGCCCCGTTACCGGGACACTCCGGAATTTTTGAAACGCGCATTATACGCTTGCTGGCGCTGCATTTCTAAGTACCCGCCAGGCTGTTGATTTGTCATGGTTAGAATCAGAAGAACGCCAGTCCCACCTGGAACAGTTTTTCCACGTCGCGGATCCGGGTCTTGTCTACCAGGAACAGGATGACGTGGTCGTCGGGCTGGATCCGCAGGTGGTCGTGGGCAATCAGTACTTCGTTACGCCGGACGATGGCGCCGATGGTGGTGCCCTCCGGCAGGTTGATCTCATCCAGCCGTTTTCCGACCACCTTCGAGGAGCGGTGGTCGCCATGGGCGATGGCCTCAATGGCCTCGGCAGCGCCCCGGCGCAGCGAGTGAACGTTTACCACGTCGCCGCGGCGTACGTGGGTCAGCAGGCTGCCGATGGTGGTCTGCTGGGGGGAGATGGCCACGTCGATGTCGCCACCCTGGATCAGGTCCACGTAGTCGGGGTTGTTGATCAGGGTCAGTACCTTGCGGGCGCCCAGGCGTTTGGCCAGCAGCGAGGCCATGATGTTGGCTTCGTCGTCGTTGGTTACCGCACAGAAGACATCTGTGTTCTCGATGTTCTCTTCCAGCAGGATGTCCTTGTTGGCGGCATTGCCTTCCAGGACCACGGTCTTGCGCAGATGTTCGGAGAGCATCACGCAGCGCTCGTGGTCGCGTTCCAGCAGCTTGACCTGATACCGGTTTTCCAGGGTGTTGGCCAGGCGCTGGCCGATGTTGCCACCGCCACAGATAAAGATGCGCTTGTAGGGCTTGATCAGCGGCTGCAGCTCACTCATCACCGATTTGATGTGGTCGGCCGCGGCAATGAAGAACACCTCGTCTCCGTCTTCGATCACCGTGTTGCCTTCCGGCATGATCGCCCGGCCCTTGCGGAAAATCGCCGCCACCCGGGTATCGATCTTGGGCATGTGGGTGCGCAGGTAGGAGAGCTCGTGACCCACCAGCGGGCCACCCTTGGCGGCCCGGATGGCCACCAGCCGGGTAAGGCCGCGGGAAAACTCGAGCACCTGGAGCGCGCCGGGGTTCTCGATCAGCCGGGTGATGTGCTTGGTGACCAGATGCTCCGGGCTGATCAGTACATCGATGGGAAAGCCCCGCAGGCTGTCCAGGTCCTTGGTCTTGTCCCGCTGATAGAACAGCTCGGATTTGGCCAGGTAGGCGTTGGCCCGCACCCGGCAGATGGTGGTGGGGGTCTTGTACAGCAGCTTGGCCACCTGGCAGGCCACCATGTTGGTCTCGTCACTGTTGGTGACGGCGATCACCATGTCGGCATCTTCGGCACCCGCCTGGCGCAAGGCCGTGGGGTAGGACGCCTTGCCCTGCACGGTCCTGATATCCAGCCGGTCCTGCAGTTCCCGCAGCCGGGCCCCATCGCTGTCGATGAGGGTGATGTCGTTGGCTTCGTTGGCGAGGTTTTCGGCCAGTGTGCCGCCCACCTGGCCGGCGCCGAGAATCAGGATTTTCATGGTTCGGGTTTCTCCAGTACGGCGTAGAAAAAGCCGTCATGGCTATCCGGATCGGGCAGCAGTTGCCGCCCGGCCCCCATATCGCGCCCCCACAGCGCCTGCGGCTCAACGAGGATGGCGTCTGTCTGCCCCTTGCGGAACCGCTGGATTATACGGTGGTTTTCCTGCGGAAACACCGAGCAGGTCGCATACACCAGCCGGCCCCCGGGTTTCAGGATAGCCCAGAGGGCGTCCAGCAGCCCAAGCTGCACTGCCGCCAGCGGGGTTACATCCGATTCCCGGCGCAGCATCTTGATGTCCGGGTGGCGGCGAATCACGCCACTGGCGCTGCAGGGTACATCCAGCAGGATGCGATCGAACGGGTCGCCGTCCCACCAGGTGTCAGTGGCGGCGGCATCGGCCTGCTTCAGGGTGGCGTTCAGATCCAGGCGCTCCAGGTTTTCCTGCACCCGGGGCAGCCGGTCTGCCGATTCGTCAATGGCCACCACTTCCGCCAGGCCGGCGCAGGCTTCAAGAATGGCGCAGGTCTTGCCGCCAGGGGCCGCGCAGGCATCCAGCACGCGCTGGCCCGGAGCAAGGTCCATCAGGGTGGTGCACAGCTGCGCGGCTTCGTCCTGAACACTGACAGCCCCATCTGCGAACCAGGGCAGCCGGTCCACCGGAACCGGCCGGGCCAGCTGGATGCCGTAAGGTGCAAAGCGGGTGGGGCTCGCGTCGATACCGGCCTCCGCCAGCAGTGCCAGATATTCTTCCCGGGCAAAGCGCAGGGCGTTGACTCGCAGCGTCATGGGGGCCTGGTTGTTGTTGGCCTCGAGAATCTGCCGCCAGTCTTCCGGCCAGTTGTGGCGCAGCTTTTCCACCATCCAGTGGGGGTGGCTGAAGCGTGCGGCATCGTCCCCGGGCTCCGGTGCGCCTTCCCTTTCGGCAGCCCGCAGCACACCATTGACCAGCCCGGTGAGATGAGGTTTGGCGAGGGCCCGGCAGGCTTCCACGGTTTCATTGAGCACGGCGTAGGTGGCCTGCTGGCTGAAACGCAGCTGGAACAGGGCCACCAGCATCAGATGGTGGACGATGCGGTCCGGTTTGCGCAGGGGTTTGTTCAGGCGTCCCAACAGTTCCGCGTCGAGGCGATGGAACCAGCGGCAGGTACCGAAGCACAGCGCCTGCAATTCGGCCCGATCGTTCACGGCGAGGCAGTTCAGGGCAGGTGGCAGACACTGGGACAGGGACTGACCGTTCTCAACGGCGAGTATCACGCCGGCGGCAATGGCACGCATGGGCTGCGGTTGGTCGCCCATGTCAGCGCAGCTCCTGGCCGGGCATCAGCAGCTCTTTGCCACCGTTGATCAGGTCGTTCACGCTCTGGGCCCGGGATCCGGGCAGTTGCAGTCGGGTAATGCGCAGGGTTCCCTTTCCGCAGGCGATGTCGATGCCATTGCGATCCCGAAGCAGAACGGTGCCCGGCGACTTGCCGCTCAGGGTGCCGAGCACCTCCGCCTCATGAACGCGAATACGCTGGTCGCCCAGGTCGGTGTAGGTGCCTGGCCAGGGGTTGAAGGCACGGATCAGCCGTTCGATATCGGTGGCGTCGGCCTGCCAGTCGATGTGGCCCTCGGTCTTGCTCAGCTTGCTGGCATAACAGGCCTGGCTGTCGTTCTGGGCTTCGCCGGCCAGTTCGCCCTTGGCGAGCAGTTCCAGGGCCTTGACGATGGCCTTGCCACCCAGCTCCGCCAGGCGGTCATGGAGGCTGCCGCCGGTGTCGTCGGCGTTAATGGGGGTGATGGACTTCAGCAGCATGGCACCGGTGTCCAGGCCTTCGTCCATCTGCATGATGGTAATGCCGGTTTCGGCATCGCCGGCGGCAATGGCCCGCTGGATGGGGGCAGCACCGCGCCAGCGGGGCAGCAGGGAGGCATGGATGTTCAGGCAGCCGTGTGCCGGTATGTCCAGGACCGCTTTGGGCAAAATAAGCCCGTAGGCAGCTACAACCATAACCTCGGGTTCCAGACCGGCAAGCTCCTGCTGGGCTTCGGGGGTTTTCAGGGTTTCCGGCTGGAACACCGGGATATCGTGCTCCAGGGCTACCTGCTTCACCGGGCTCGGTTGGAGTTTGCGCCCCCGGCCAGCGGGCCTATCCGGCTGGGAGTATACGCCAACGAGGGTGTGGCCGGCCGCTATCAGGGCCCTGAGTGCTTCGGCCGCGAAATCCGGGGTGCCCGCAAAAACAAGTCGCACGGTGTTGTGATCTCTGTTTCGTTGTATACGAAAAGACCGGGTCGTGACCCGGTCCGGCGCAATCTCTGGTTCTGGCAAACGCCCGCTGGCGAATCAGGCGCTTTTCTTGTGCAGCTTTTCCAGCTTCTTGCGGATACGGTTGCGCTTGAGCGAACTCAGGTAGTCGACGAACAGCTTGCCGTTCAGGTGATCCATCTCGTGCTGGATGCACACCGCCAGCAGCCCGCGAGCCTCGAGCTCGAACGGCTTTCCGTCCCGGTCGAGGGCCTTGATCAGGCAGTGCTCGATTCGCTCCACGTCCTCGTAGAAGCCGGGCACCGACAGGCAGCCCTCCTGCATGGCCTCCTTCTCGCCATCCAGAACGGTCACTTCCGGGTTGATGAACACCCGGGGCTCGCTCTTGTCCTCGGACAGATCCATCACGATGATCTGTTTGTGCACGTTCACCTGGGTGGCTGCCAGGCCGATACCGGGCGCATCGTACATGGTCTCGAACATGTCGTCGATCAGCTTGCGATCGGCGTCTGTCACTTCTTCCACCGGTTTGGCGATGGTGCGCAAACGGGGATCCGGGTATTCGAGAATCTCTAGTATCATAGGGCTGTATCTAAACCTGGTGCTCTGAATGTGATCCGACGTTCCGATGGCCGCGCGCGAGCCGCTCGTTTAACTTTTGTAACCGTGTGAAAACGGTCTCCGAATTGCGACGGCGTACTGCGACATTTTCTACCCTGCCTCTACTATTATCGGGGCAGGTCCGCCGCTTTCAACGCGCGGCGGGCTCTGTAATCGGCATAGCAATATTATCCAACAATTCGCCGATTGAGTACAAACTGATCAGTCAATAGTTAAAATCTTTCGTCGACGCCGTAGAATTTACTGGAAGAACAAAAGATAACATCACAATTTGCGAGACTTCTTCTATAGTAACTGGAATAGCATCGTAATAAGCTGCAGAAAACTGACTGCATCCGAAAAGAATGCAAAGAATCAAGGCACGCGATCAAGGACTTACACAATGAGGAAACTGCTGTACGCTCTGGCAGCAACAACGCTGCTTATCACCTCCTGGGCCCATGCTGCACCGGAGCTGCGGTCTGACCATCCCGATCGTTACACCGTTGTGAAGGGTGACACCCTCTGGGACATCTCTGGCCGGTTTCTGAACAACCCCTGGTACTGGCCGGAGATCTGGCACGTGAATCCCCAGGTGGCCAACCCGCACCTGATTTACCCGGGCGATCAGCTGGCCCTGGTTTACATCGACGGCAAGCCCCGTATCACCAAGGTGGCGACCAGTGATGTGGTGAAGCTGTCGCCGAAGGTTCGCTCCGAGCCGATCGATACCCCGATTCCCGCCATTCCGCTCGACGCCATTGGCAGTTTCCTGACCGACACCCGCATTGTCAGCCCGGAAGAACTCCAGGGTGCGCCTTACGTGCTTGAGGGCGAGGACGGCCGCATCATTACCGGCGCCGGTGACCGGCTGTATGCCCGGGGCAAGAAGCCGGCCGACAAGGTGGGCGTGTTCCGTCGCAGCAAGGAATTCCGAGATCCGGAGACCGGCGAGTTTCTCGGCCTGGAAGCAAAGAGCATTGGCGCAGGCTCTGTGGCGGCTGAAAATGGCGATGTCCTCACCGTGGACCTGACCACCACCAACCAGGAAGTGCGGATTGGCGATCGTCTGCTGACCAACGTCAACCGCCCCATCGCCACCAGTTTCGTACCCAGCGCGCCCGATGAGAAGGTCGAGGGCCAGATGATCGCGGTGGATGGCGGTGTTACCCAGATTGGCCAGTATGACGTGGTGGCCATCAACCGCGGTACCCGTGACGGCCTGCAATCAGGCAATGTCATGGCGGTGCTGCAGAGCGGCAACCTGGTTCGCGATCCGGTCACCGGTGAAACCATCGAGCTGCCCTCTGAGCGTGCCGGCCTGCTGATGGTGTTCCAGGCCTACGAAAAAATGAGCTATGGCCTGGTGCTGCAAGCCACCCAGGCCCTGGAGGTTGGTGACAAGGTTACCAACCCCTGAGCCTCCGCCAACCGCTGTATTGAATAGGCCGGACCAGGATGGTCCGGCTTTTCTGTTTCAAGGACGACATCGTGTTTACTTCCCCCGAAGCCCCCTGGATTTTTGTGACCTGCCTGCCCCACTTTGGCCGCGTTCGACGTCGGGCGTTGGTGGCCGAGATTGCTGATCCGGTCCGGTTACTGGCCATGAACATGGCTACCCTGAAGGCTCTTGGTCTGGACGACGACAACCTGGCGGCCATCCGCGCCTGGCAGGATCGGGACGAGCGCCATCCCGCAGTAGCAGAAACCCGCATCATTCTGGAACGATGCCAGCATCACGGCATTGCCACCGTAACCTGGCAGCACGGGGACTACCCCGATCCGTTGCGACACATCCACGACGCGCCCATGGTGCTGTACGCCCGGGGCGATACCCGGCTGCTGAGGCGGGAGCAGATCGGCATTGTCGGTAGTCGCAAGGCTACGCCGGCCGGGCTGGATCATGCCCGGCGTTTTGCCGCTGAGCTGGCGGAGCGGCAATTGCTGGTGACCAGCGGTCTGGCCCTGGGCATCGACGGGGCTGCCCACGCCGGTGCCCTGGACGCCGGACACCCTACCATTGCGGTGATTGGTTGCGGTCTTGACCGGATTTATCCCCACCAGCACCGGCGTTTGGGCGAGCGGGTAATCGCAGGCGGTTTGATTATCTCGGAGTATCCGCCCGGCACACCCGCCAGGGCGGCCCACTTCCCCCAGAGAAACCGGATTATTAGTGGCCTGAGTCGGGGCATCCTGGTGGTGGAGGCGGGCCTGCGCAGCGGCTCCCTGATCACCGCGCGGATGGCCCTGGAGCAGGGCCGGGAAGTCTTTGCCATACCCGGTTCCGTGCACAGCCCGGTCGCTCGCGGTTGCCACCACCTGATCAAGCAGGGCGCGCGCCTGGTGGAAACGGTCGATGATATTCTGGAAGAGTTGGGGGGCTGGTGGTCGTCGGCGCCCGGGGGCACTGAGGCTGGCGAGACCGCTCCGAAACAGTCGCAGGCGGGGCTTGAGCGCCGGGAAATCGCGGTCCTGGAGGCTTTAGGGTATGATCCGCAGTCTACCGATGCACTCAGTTCAGCCACCGGTCTCCCCGCCGATCAGCTCATGCAGGCACTGCTGCTCCTGGAACTGGAGGGGCTGGCCAGTTCCGCCCCGGGGGGCTATCAGAAGATCGTCTGAATCGGGTGCAACCATGGACCCCGGCCAAGGTAATGTGAATTCCGTGAGCCACTGCCAAAGCAAGCCGCTGTCTGACTGGCAACTGCACTGCGCCCGCCGCACCGTCCTGGGTGGCGGCGTGATTGCCTATCCTACCGAAGCGGTCTGGGGGCTGGGGTGTGATCCCTGGGATGAGGACGCGGTGGCGCGCCTGCTTGAGCTCAAGCAGCGCCCGGTGGCCAAAGGCGTGATTCTGGTGGCGTCCTCCGTGGAGCAGATCCGCTTTCTGCTCGACCCTCTCCCTGAGAACCTCCGCCGGGCAGCCGAGCGGCACTGGCCGGGCCCTGTTACCTGCCTGCTGCCGGATGTGAACGGGCAAATTCCCGAGTGGGTTCGTGGCCGGCACGGTTCCATCGCGGTCCGGGTCAGCGATCATCCTGTGGTGCGGGCGTTGTGCGAGGCCGCTGGCATGCCGCTGGTCTCGACATCCTGCAACCCGGCGGGCCGCCAGCCCGCCCGATACATCTGGCAGGTGCGCCGCTATTTTGCCGACCGCCTGGACTGGATCGTGCCCGGCGCCCTCGGTGGCAATCGCAAACCCAGCCGTATTATTGATATTGTCAGCGGTCAGCAACTTCGCTAGGAGCAGTTTATGGCACAGCAACCGGATAGCGAGGCGGTCAAGCAGTACCTGCTGGGCCTCCAGGAGTCGATCTGCCGTCGCCTCGAGGCGTTGGACGGCGGGGCATCGTTCATACGCGATGCCTGGGACCGGCCCGAAGGGGGTGGTGGCGTCAGCCGCGTGATCACCGAGGGGCGCGTGTTCGAGAAAGGCGGCGTCAATTTCTCCCACGTGATGGGCGAAACCATGCCGGCGTCCGCCACGGCGCATCGCCCGCATCTGGCGGGCGCGCCCTGGCAGGCCATGGGTGTGTCGCTGGTGATTCACCCGCACAACCCCTACGTGCCCACCTCCCACGCCAACGTCCGGTTTTTCATTGCCACACCGGCCGACAGCGAGCCGGTTTACTGGTTTGGCGGTGGCTACGACCTGACGCCCTATTACGGCTTTGAGGACGACTGCGTGCACTGGCATCGCACCGCCCGCGATGCCTGCGAGCCGTTCGGCGAGGGTACTTACCACCGATTCAAGCACTGGTGCGACGATTACTTCTACCTGAAGCACCGGGACGAACCCCGGGGCGTCGGCGGCCTGTTTTTTGATGACCACAACACCGGTGATTTCGAGCAGGACTTTGGCCTGATGAAGGCAGTGGGCGATAGCTACATTGAGGCCTACGAACCCATTGTCCGCCGCCGCATGGACCAGCCCTGGGGCGAGCGAGAGCGCAACTTCCAGCTCTATCGACGGGGTCGCTATGTCGAGTTCAACCTGGTGTACGACCGGGGTACCCTGTTCGGGCTGCAGTCCGGCGGTCGCACCGAATCCATCCTGATGTCACTGCCGCCTCTGGTGCGCTGGGATTACAGCCGGACGCCGGAGGCGGACTCGGAAGAGGCCCGGCTGACGGATTATTTTCTCACCGGTCGGGACTGGCTGGAGACAAGCCATGAAGAATGATCTGTACGCGGTTGTTGGCAACCCCATCAGCCACAGCAAATCCCCCCGGATTCACAGCCTGTTTGCCCGGGAAACCGGCGAACCTGTTGAATACACAGCCATCCAGGCGCCGCTGGAGGATTTCGCCGGTACCGTTACGCAGTTTTTCGAGCGCGGCGGCAAAGGCCTCAACGTCACCGTGCCGTTCAAGGAGGAGGCCTGGAAACTGGCCAAGCGGCGGACCGAGCGGGCCGAGAAGGCGGGCGCCGCCAATACCCTGTTCCTCGACGAGCAGGGCCTGCTGACCGCGGATAACACGGACGGCTGTGGCATTGTTCGCGATCTGGTTGATAACCACGGCGTTGCCCTGGCCGGTGCCCGTATCCTGGTGCTGGGCGCCGGAGGTGCGGTGCGGGGCGTGCTGGGGCCGATTCTGGCGCAAGGGCCGGCGTCGGTGACCATCGCCAACCGCACCCTCGCCCGGGCCCAAGACCTGGTGTCGCTGTTTGCACCGGTGGCAGGTGCGGCCCGTCTGGACGCGTGCGGGTTTGAGCAGCCGACGGAGCCCTTCGATCTGATCATCAACGGCACCAGTGCCAGCCTGCAGGGCGACCTGCCGCCGTTGTCGCCCGAAGTGATCGGCGAGCACACAGTGGTTTACGACATGATGTATTCCCTGCAGACCACCACGTTCAACCAGTGGGCGCTGGAACAGGGTGCACAGATCGTTCACGACGGGCTTGGTATGCTGGTGGAGCAGGCGGCGGAATCGTTCCGGATCTGGCGGGGCGTGAGCCCGGCTACCCTGCCCGTGGTCGAGCAGCTGCGCAATGACTGAGCCTCACGGCCGGGAATGGGCTATGCTCAGGGTCAACCTTCCGTAGGGATTGTCCATGGATATTCTTACCCTTGTGGGGCTGGTGGCAGGCGTTCTGATTGTCCTTCTGGCCATGCTTGCCAACGCGTCCTTCCTTACCTTCCTGAACCTGCCGGGGCTGGCCATTGTGCTGGGCGGCACCTTTGCGGTGACCCTGGTTAAATTCCGCATGGCGTCGGTGATGAGTGCGTTCCGCCTGGCCATGTCGGCGGCCTTCACCGACCGGATGCCCCGGCCCACCGAGCTCATCCGGGAGGTCGGCGTACTTGCCCAGGTAGTCCGGAAAGAGGGCATCCTGGGCCTGGAGAATCACCAGACCAACAACGAATTTCTGCAGAAGGCGATCAACCTGTGCGTGGACGGCCATCCCCCGGAGCTGGTGGAGGAAGCACTGGCGCAGGAAACCCAGCAGACCGCGGAGCGTTACGAAGTCGCGGAGCGGGTGTTCCGGGGCATCGGAGAGTCGGCGCCGGCCATCGGCATGCTGGGAACCCTGGTGGGGCTGGTGCAGATGCTCAACACCCTCGATGACCCCTCCTCGATTGGTCCGGCCATGGCCATCGCCCTGCTGACCACCCTGTACGGCGCTTTCATCGCCCAGCTCATTGCCCTGCCCCTGGCCGACAAGCTGCAGCTGAAGGCGGAGGACGAAGCCCGCAACCAGATGCTGATCATCACTTCGATCAAGAACATCATGCGCGGCGAAAACCCGAGGGTCATGACCGAGCTGCTGTCGTCGTTCGTGGTGCCCGAGCAGCGCACCGGGCTGGCGCCAGAGCGGGAGGCCTGAGCTCTTGGAACTGGTGCAGAAGCGCAACAGGAAACGTCTGCAAAGCCAGACGCCGGCCTGGATTGTCACCTTTGCCGACCTGGCCACCCTGCTGCTGACCTTCTTCATCCTGCTGCTGTCCTTTGCTGAAATGGACGTGGAAAAATACCGGGCCATGGCCAATTCCATGGCGGTGGCCTTCGGTTCCAGCAACGTGCTGGCGGAGGACATCGGTGGCTCGCCCCTGACCATGATCGAGTCCGAAACCGTATCGCTGCCCGAGCCGGTCGAATCCCAGGCCAGGGAACCGGAATTCATCGACGAACGCGCCGACGGTAGTGCCCCCACGCAGGTGCCTGGCGGGGTGATTGACCTGGCCAGCAGGATGATCCGTGAACTGGAGTCGGAGGTGGCGTCCAAGGCCCTGAGTGTCAACTATGATCAAAGCCAGGTGGTCATCCGTTTCTCCGAGGAAGCCACGTTCCGCTCGGGGGAGGCGGCCATCAAGCCGGAGATGATTCCGATCATAGAACGGGTGGTGGAGGTGTTGTCCGCCTGTGAAGGAGACATCCTGGTGTCCGGGTACACAGACGACCGACCAATCTCCAGCGAACGCTACCGCTCCAACTGGGACCTCTCGGCTGCCCGGGCCGTGTCGGTGGTCCACGAGCTGGTCATGAACCGGCAGGTCTCGGCCGAACGGGTGGTGGCGGCTGGCCGGGCGGAGACCAATCCGCTTGCGCCCAACGACTCGCCGGAAAACCGCGCGTTGAACCGCCGGGTGGAAATTGCCATTCGCAATCCCGAGTGCAGCGATCAGCTTCCGGTGGAGGAATTGCCGGTGGAGATCAGGCCCTGAGCCTTATGCCGGGCCGGCAGTTGCTCATGCGCAATCCATATAACTGAAGTGCTTTCAGGGCCTTATACTGTGCGCCCGATTATTCACAGGCACAGCGGAGCAAAGCAGCATATGAGTGGACCAGACAAACCCAAGGTCATTGGCGAGGAATGGAGCGATGAGCGGGTCAGGAGCTTTCTGGACCTCCAGCCGTGGGATCGTGCCATCAATGCCGACTATCACGCCCTGTTGAGAGCCTATCAGGCCATGCGGGCCGAGGATTTCGAGCGCTTTATCGGTTTCTTTGTGGCCGCTGGCCGTGATCTGAACGCGGTGGGACCGGAGGGCGGTACCATTCTGGACCTGATTTCCGAGCATCGCCGGAGCGTTGATTACGCCCGCACCCTGGAACAGGCCGGTGCACAAAAAACGGCCGCCGCCGGAGACTGACTCCGGCGCGGCCCGGTGAGGGTTTCGGGCGTGAGGTCGCGGTCCCTCAGTGGACGTCGACCTCAATCGCCTTGGGCTCTTTCGGTTCGGCCTTCTGCAGTGTCAGGGTCAGCATGCCGTCCTTGAAGCTGGCCTTCACGCTGTTTTCGTCCACGTTGTCCGGCAACGTGAAGCGGCGCAGGAAGCTGCCGTAGAAGCGCTCAATGCGGTGATGCTTCTTGTCCTTGGTTTCCTCTTCGTTCTTACGCTCACCCTGAATGCTCAGCACGCCCTCGTGCACCGTCACTTTTACGTCTTCCCGGGACATGCCCGGCAATTCCGCCTCAATGGTGAAGGCTTCCGGGGTCTCCTTGATGTCGACCGCCGGCGCCCAGTCGCTGCGACTGAACAGATCCTTGCCTTCCCGCTCAGCGGGGCGGGTCAGGCCGAACATTCGGTTGTAGCGGTTCATCAGGTCTTCAAACTCATTGACCGGATTCCAGCGTGTAAGAGTGCTCATAATGCATCCCTCCTTTTCAACGAAACGAATCTGAATGGTTGAACATCAGCTTCGATCGCGGAACTGCTCCCTGTCGGTGGCGCCAGCCGACCGGATATCCGTGAACCTCTGCTATTGTGCAATTTAAGTACAGCCTGGAGGTTTTCAAGGGGCTAGCTGGTGGAATTTTGATCCCCGTCAAACCATCGGGCGAGGCGTGCAATCCAGCCTTCAGGAGTCGCCGAACTGCTTGTGCAGGAAGGCGCGGAAACGGCTCATCGGGGCGCCTGCGGTGCGCAGATCCGGCCATACGCCCAGCCGGAATCCGGGCAACTGGCCGGACAGAAACGGCGCCACCAGATCCGGGTCGGCGCTGATCACGTGAACCACTACATCGCGGCTCGCACCCTCGCCGGTGATCAGTGGCGCGGGCTGGTGGTCTCCGAGCAGGATCAACAGGGCGTTATCGCCCAGGTAACGGCCGGCAAACCCGCCGGCGGTGGCCAGGGCGTAGGCAATGGCCTGGCCATAGTGCAGTCGAACCCTGTCCGGGTCCCGCCACAGTGACACCGGGGCTTCGCCCACCCCCTGCCAGCGCTGGAAGATCTCACCGCGACCGATGGCCTCCCAGTCATCCAGCACCGGCAGGATAGGCACCCAGGGCGCGTGACTGCTGATCAGCGCCAGCTCGGCGAATACCGGCCGGTCACTGCCCTGGCGAAGCTGCTGGAACCGGTACCAGGTGTACTGGTCGGGCATGGTGACCCAGTTGAAGGCCGGGCCCAGGTAGCCGAGGTCGTCATGGTCGTAGATCTGGCTGTAGCCGAGCAGGCTACCCTCCGGCCAGGGCTGGGTGATAGCGGGCATGATGGCCAGGGTGCGATGCCCGGTGCTGCGAAAATCGTCAATCAGGGTGCTGTAGCCACTACTCAGGAGCGTTTCGTAGGCAAGCTGGTTGGCAATCCAGAGACCACTGAGTACCGAGGTGTGGCCCAGCCAGGATTGGCCCCCCTGGATCGGCGATTGCAGCCGCCCGGAGGCCACGGTCAGCCCGGCGGTTTTCAGTTCCCGCTCGAGCGTGTCGAGGGCAGGCTGGGTCAGTGGCCGGTATCGGTCATCGGCGAGCGCCGAGATGCCATAGGATTCCACGAAACCGAAGATAACGTCCCGGCCGGCGAGCTGCGCCAGAGGGCTGGCCTGGCGCAGCTCCCCGGAACCCGTACCCAGCTCGCTGGCAAACGCCTGCTGGGTGTTATGGGTCTGATGGACCAGCGAGGCCTGATGGACAACCAGCGCCCATGCAGGGCTGCCGATCCAGGGTGTGATGGAGCCGGCAACAGCCAGCCCGGCCATCAGCCACAGGGGCTTGCTCATTTGCCGGGGTGCGTGCAGGCCCACCTGGCCGAACAGGCACCGGAACAGCCAGCCGAGCGCCACCAGCGCTGCACCCAGGAACAGCAGCCCAGCCACGGCCAGTGCCGGGCCCAGGTTGGTAGTCAGCAGGTTCCAGGTGGCGTCCAGTAGCCCGATTTCCAGGTACAGGTTCAGGCCCCGGCCGAGACTCTGCCGGATCAGGGCGTCCGCCAGCACCAGTAAGATCAGCAGGGCATAGACGGTTGCCAGCACCGAACTCAATCGCTGGCGGTGTTGCGTCAGCCCGCACAGGGCAGCCCAGACCACGAGTGCCTCCACGGCAAGCACCGGGTTGTTGCCGGGCAGGGCCAGGGCCGGAACCAGCAGCAGCCCGTTGAGCAGCACCAGGCTGATCAGGAGGCGGCGTCGAGACATAGCGGTTGCTCGCGGGTTGCCCGGGCCAGGCGGTGCAGTGTTTCCCGCCAGGGTGTGCCGGGCGCCGCCGACCAGGCACGCCGGTGGAGTTCCGCCAGGGCCCCGGGATGATCGCAGATCCGGCCGCGCTCGCTGTTGTCGAGGGCAGCCGCACCCCCGAGGACGCAGCGATCAATCAGAGCCTGCAAAGCGGCTCTCTTGCGGCCGGTCATGTCGGCCTGACGCGGCGGAGTGAACCGGGGCTGGTGCGGGGTCAGTACCGCCTGTTCAAACCAGCTCAGGTCCCGCCAGCGACGGGTCAGTGGTAGCGATGAGTCGGCGGCTTCCAGCAGGCTTGAGGTGGCGGTGTCTTCCGGCACCCGGAGCCAGAGACCGGGAGCAGCCGGGCGGCTCAGCCACCTGGCCAGGCAGGGCATCAGCAGCACCGGCGCCACGACCGGCAGGGCCCAGGGTGTCAGGCCCGGTGCGTGCAACTGTATCAGTACCAGCATTCCGGCAGCTGCAACCAGGGGCAGAACAACCTGGCGCAGGCCGAATCCCAATCGGGTGTGGCCCGCTCGATTCTGGCCCTGCCAGGCCACCTTCAGGTTCATCAACGCGCCGAGTACGTGGCCGCTGTGGCAGAGCATGCGTGCCGGCGCCAGCGCCAGTGCCAGTGTGGTTTCGACCAGCGTGTTCATCCACAGACGCACGGTTCCGCCGAAACGGGCGGCCCGGCCTGCCAGCAGTTGGTCCACGACCGCCAGGATGCGGGGCCCGAACAGAAGCAGCGCTGTCATCGCAATCAGCACCAGCCCTCCGGCCGACCCCGTGCTGCCACCGGCCAGAATGCCGGGCAGCGCCGGAGACGCGGCGAGGGGCATGGAGGCGACGTAGCCGGAAAGGGCCAGGAACAACAGCCACAGAGGCGAGGCCAGAAACGAGAGAATGCCGGTCGCCAGGGCCATGCGGTGTGCGAACCTCAGACGCCCAAGGGTGGCGAGCAGCCAGAGATGCTGCAGGTTGCCACGGCACCAGCGTCGGTCCCGCCGCAGATCGTCGGACAGCGTGGGCGGCGACTCTTCATAACTGCCGCCAATGGCCGGCTCCAGCCAGACTTCATAGCCGGCCCGGCCCATCAGTGCCGCTTCCACGAAATCGTGACTGAGCACAGAGCCCCGGAAGAGCCCGGGCCCCCGGAGACGGCGAAGGCCGCAATGCCGTATGAACGGCGCCACCCGGATAATCGCGTTATGGCCCCAATAGGCGGCATCCCCCAGCTGAATGGCCGCAAGGCCGGCGGCGAAGAGCCGACCGTAGCAGCGGTTGGCGAACTGCTGCAAACGGGCGAAGCGGGTATCGGCACGGGCCAGGCGGGGCGCGGTCTGGATGATGCCTGCCTGGGGCCGGGATTCCATCAGGTGCACCAGCCGCCGGATACAATCGCCTGTGAGCAGGCTGTCGGCGTCCAGCACGATCATGTAGCGGTACAGGCGCCCCCAGCGGCGCAGGAAATCGGCGATGTTGCCGCTCTTGTGGTTCAGGTTGAGGGTACGACGCCGGTAGAACAGTCGGCCATGGGCATCCAGCTCATCGCAGAGCCGGGCGCAGGCGGCCTGTTCCTCCAGCCAGATTTCCGGGTCCTGACTGTCGGACAGCACATAGCAGTCCATAATTTCGCCGCGGGACTGCATATCCTGGTAAATGGCGCGCAGCCCGGCGAGGGTTCGCTGTACCGGCTCGTGGCAGATTGGCATCACCAGTGCCGTGGCTGGCAGTGAGCCGGCTTGCGAATGCGGTGGGGGCGTGGTTCGTGCCAGACTCCAGGGATCCCCGCCCCGGCGCAGCGCAACAAAGCCAAAGACGGCGGTCCAGAAACCCAGGCCAATCCAGGCAAACAGAACGCCAAATACCGTCATCAGCGCAGGCACAGCCCAGCCCTGGGCGGGATCTGGAAGAGTGCCTGCGAACAGCCACAGCCCTGTTGCCGTCTGGCCAGCCACCAGCGTTGCCAGTAGCAGGCGCCGGCGAAAAGCCGCCGGCCGCCAGCAAGCGCTGCGGCTCATTCGGGATAGCCCATGCTGGACCGTGCAATCGGGGGCAACCGCTGACTGCGGGGAGGGGGCGACAGGCCGAGGGTATCGGGTAGCTGTTCCAGCGGCTTTGCTGCCTGCCGTGCTGCGTTCTCGGTGAGCAGCCGTTGCAACTGTACGCGCGTTCCCGGCCCAGTCTCATGACCGGCCGCCTGCAAGTACAGCAGTGCGCGCAAATAGGGCTGGTCTGGCGTATCCACGAAGGTCTCCCGCTCTCAAGATTTCAAGCCAGATTACGAGCCAGATTCCCGACCATGTGCCTTGCAGCTGTCCGAACTGCGGTCAGCGAAAACCGGCCTGTCAGGGAAGACTCGGGCGTAAACCCTGATACGCCGTGGAGACCAGCTTCAGACCACTGGTTTACTGATCGTTAAGATATTCATCCTTCAGCCGGACGTAGTTAGCGGCGGTGTAGGTAAAAAAGCTCCGCTCCTTCTCTGTCAGCGCCCTCGCCTTCCTGCACGGCGAGCCGACATAGAGATGCCCGGACTCCAGGGTTTTTCCCGGTGGCACCAGGCAACCGGCGGCGACGATCACCTCGTCCTCTACCACGGCCCCGTCCATGATGATGCAGCCCATGCCCACCAGCACCCGGCTACCAATGGTGCAGCCATGCAGCAGCGCCTTGTGGCCGACGGTCACATCGTCGCCGAGGGTGAGCGGATAGCCGCCGGGGTTGTAGTCACTGGCATGGGTGATGTGCAACACCGAGCCGTCCTGGATGCTGCACCGGTGGCCAATGCGGATCTCGTGCATATCGCCCCGCACCACGGTCATTGGCCATATGGAAACATCATCACCGGTTTTAACATTGCCAATCACCACGGCACTTGGATCCACCCAGGCCCGTTCCCCAAAATATGGCGTAGTGCCCTTGTGCGCGCGTATATTCGTCATTACATAGTACCTGTGCGAGTGAAATTGAACGCGTGTACCCGGAGGCCCGGGGCGCCTGTGGGAGAGATCCTTCCAAAACTGTCTGTCGCCAGGGAAGGCGACAGTCAAGCGTCACATGGACGTGCCGCCAGGAGCGTGTTTTGGAAGGATCTCTCCCACAGGTGCCAGCCCCGAACGTTTATAAATCGAAACTACCTAAGATCTTACAAGCTGAGAAGGGGACCTATGAATAACCCGTTACTGACTGACGACCTGTTGCCGAAGTTTGACCATGTCCGCACCGAGCACATGGAAACGGCCATCGACCAGATTCTCAGTGAAAACCGGATGAAGATCAGCCAACTGGCCGAACAGGACGACCCCACCTGGGAAACCCTGGCCCAGCCGGTACAGGCGCTGGACGACAAACTCAGCCGCGCCTGGTCCGTGATCTCGCATCTCAATGGCGTGATGAACAACGACGACTTGCGCCAGGTCTATAAGCGTTGCCTGGAAAAGCTGACCGAGTACAGCACTGAAGTCAGCCAGAACGAAACCCTGTGCAACGCCTGGAAGAAACTGGCCGACCGGCCGGATTTCAAGGATCTTACAGAAGCCCAGCGCAAGGCCGTGGAAAACACCCTGAGGGATTTCCACCTGGGCGGCGTGGACCTGCCCGCGGACAAGAAAAAACAGTACGCCGAATTGTCCCGGGAGCTCTCCGAGCTGTCCAACAAGTTCAGTGACAACGTACTGGATGCCACCCAGCACTGGTACAAACACATTACCGATGTCGACCAGCTGGCCGGGGTGCCCGAGACCGCCATCGAGAGCGCCAAACAGGCGGCCCGGCAGAAAGAGCTGGACGGCTACGTGATCACCCTGGACTTCCCGAGCTTCTACCCGGTGATGACCTATTGCGACAACCGGGACCTGCGCCGTGAAGTCTACGAAGCCTTCGTAACCCGCGCCTCCGACCAGGGCCCGGATGCTGGCCAGTGGGACAATACCCCGGTAATGGCCGAAATCCTCAAGCGCCGCCACGCCCAGGCCAAACTCCTGGGCTTCGACAACTACGCCGAGCGCTCCCTGGCCACCAAGATGGCCCGCAGCAGCGACGAAGTGCTCGACTTCCTGAACCAGCTGGCGGCCAAATCCAAACCTCAGGCCGAGAAAGAGTTCGCCGAACTCAAGGCGTTTGCCAAGGACGAGTACGGGGTCGACGATCTGCAGGCCTGGGACGTGGGCTACTACAGCGAGAAGCTTCGCCAGGCCCGGTACGACATCTCCCCGGAAACCCTGCGCCCCTGGTTCCCGGTGAACAAGGTGGTGCCCGGCCTGTTCCGGGTGGCGGAGAAGCTGTTCGACGTACAGATCGAGGCGAAACCGGAAGTGGAAACCTGGCACGAGGATGCCACGGCGTATTGCATCAGCCGAAACGGCGAGCCCCTGGCCTGGTTCTACCTGGACCTGTTTGCCCGCCAGGGCAAGCGCGGCGGTGCCTGGATGGCCGACTGCCGGGTGCGCTGGCGCAACCTGCGCGGCCAGGTGCAGTTGCCGGTGGCCTTCCTCACCTGCAACTTCACCCCACCGGTGAACGGCAAGCCGTCGCTGCTGACCCACGACGAGGTCACCACCCTGTTCCACGAATTCGGCCACGGCCTGCACCACATGCTTACCCAGGTGGACGTGCTGGACGTGTCCGGCATCAACGGCGTGGCCTGGGACGCGGTGGAGCTGCCCAGCCAGTTCCTGGAAAACTGGTGCTGGAACCCGGAATCCCTGTCGCTGATTGCCTCCCATCACGAAACCGGGGAGCCGCTGCCGGAGGATCTGCTGCAGAAACTGCTGGCAGCGAAGAACTTCCAGTCCGGCATGGCCATGGTGCGCCAGCTGGAGTTTTCCCTGTTCGACTTCCGCCTGCACGCGGAATTCACCGACGAGGCCCCCACCAACCCGCTGGACATGCACCGCAAGGTGCGCAGCGAGATTGCGGTGGTGGAAGCCCCTGAGTTCAACCGCTTCCCGAACGCCTTCTCGCACATCTTTGCCGGCGGCTATGCGGCTGGCTACTACAGCTACAAGTGGGCGGAAGTACTGGCAGCGGATGCCTTCTCATTGTTCGAGGAAAAAGGCATCTTCGACCCGGAAACCGGCAAGGCGTTCCTCCACAACATCCTGGAGAAAGGCGGTTCACAGGAACCCATGGAACTGTTCAAGGCCTTCCGCGGTCGGGAACCCCAGGTGGATGCGCTGCTCAAACAGACCGGCATCACGGACGAGGCGGCCTGAAACCGGGTGGTGTCGGATTACGCGTTGCTAATCCGACCTACATGACGTTTCGAGCCAAGCATGGCAGCAACATGTAGGTCGGGTTAGGCCCACGGCCGTAACCCGACAACCACTGCCTAGATCTACGGGAGTTTTTATGGCGAGTCCAAAACGTTTTATCGCCGGTGCCGTCTGTCCCCGCTGTGCGGAGATGGACAAGATCATGATGTTCACCACTGACGACGATGAGCAGGTGCGCGAGTGCGTGGCCTGCGGCTTCACCGATGCCATGTCGGACGCCGAGCAGCCGGCCAATCCGGAGCTCGAGACGCGGGTGAACAAGCGCAAGAACGAGGATGATCACACGGTCAAGCAGGTGGTGTTTTTCAAGTCTGCTGCCGATGATCAGGAGTAGGCTGTTCGGTTTCTAGCCTGCAGGCTTTGGGGGCGGAGAGGCCATGGGCATGCTTTTCTTCTGGGAAAAACAACTCGCTTCGCTCAGACATCTTTTTCCCGGCAGAAAAGCACACCCATACCCTCTCGACCGGACTGTCCAGTGATTTCCAGAAAGACCCTCCAAGGAAAAACGGCTTGAGACTAGAGCCGTTTTTCATTCTTTATCCCTGGAAATATCGTTTTGTTCTGACGTGAGGGGGTTGGGGGTCTTTTCCCCGCCAGAAATGGATGTCTGAGCGCAGCGAGTTCCATTTCCAAGGGGAAAAGACCCCCAGCCCCCTCGCTGCCGGCCAACCAGCAGGCTACGAGGAACAGCAAACTCCGAACTAGAGAACCATGGCCGCAACCCACCCAAAGGCGAGCAGCGGCAGGTTGTAGTGCAGGAACGTCGGCACCACCGTATCCCAGATGTGGTTGTGCTGGCCGTCGGCGTTCAGGCCGGCGGTGGGGCCCAGGGTGGAGTCGGAGGCCGGGGAGCCGGCATCGCCCAGGGCGCCGGCGGTGCCCACCAGGGCTACGATGGCCAGGGGACTGAAACCCAGTTGCAGGGCCAGGGGCACATACAGGGCGGCGATGATCGGGATGGTGGAGAACGAGGAGCCGATACCCATGGTAATCAGCAGGCCGACCACCAGCATCAGCAGGGCCGCCATGGCCTTGTTCTCTCCGATGGCTGCCACCGAACTGTCCACCAGACTGGCGATCTCGCCGGTTTCCCGCATAACTTCGGCAAAGCCCGAGGCGGCGATCATGATGAAGCCGATCATGGCGAGCATCTTCATGCCTTCGGTAAACAGGTCGTCGGCCTCTTTCCAGCGCACCACGCCGGAGAGGTTGAACAGCACGAAACCGGCCAGCGCGCCCAGAATCATGGAGCCCAGCCAGAGCTGCACCACGAACGCGGTCACGATGGCGACCAGCGCCATCACCAGGGTGCGTGGGCTGTAGCGGGCGTCCACCCGCTCCGCTTTGGTGATGGTCTCCAGGTTATAGCTTCGACCGTTCCGGTAGCTGAAGAACACCGCAATCAGTAACCCGCACAGCATGCCCAGCGCCGGCAGGGCCATGGCTTTCATGACGTTCAGGCCGGCGGCATCGACGCCGTTGGCGCCGACCTTGGCCAGCAGGATTTCGTTCAGGTAGATACCGCCAAAACCCACGGGCAGGAACATGTACGGGGTAATCAGCCCGAAGGTCAGTACGCAGGCCACCAGGCGGCGATCCATGTTCAGTCTGGCCATCACGTACAGCAACGGTGGCACCACCAGGGGAATGAAAGCAATGTGGATCGGCAGGACGTTCTGGGACGAGATGGCGGTGGCCAGCAGCAGGCCGATGATCATAAAACGCACGCCTTTGCCGGCGCTGCCCTCGTCCTGGCGGCCCACCAGGGCCAGGGCCTTGTCGGCGAGGGCGTGGGCCAGGCCGGACTTGCCGATGGCCACGGCGAAGGCGCCGAGAGTCGCGTAGGACAGAGCGACGGTGGCTCCGCCGCCCAGACCGTTATTGAAGGCTTCGATGGTGGCTTCCAGGGACAGCCCGGCAATCAGACCGCCGGAAACGGCACCAATGATCAGGGCAACAACTACGTGGATGCGGCACAGGCTCAGGGCGAGCATGATCGCGACCGCGGCGACAACGGCATTCATGGCAAAACTCCGGGTAGGAATTGAGGACGATCCGGCCCCTTTTGGGGACCTTCATCATGAAAAGCGCGGTAATGTGCCGGAAACGACTGCGGTAGTCAAAGCGGTTGTGTAACGGTCAGTCCTGGTCGAGGCGGGCGAAGCGGGGCACCTGCTCACCGGCCACCTCCACGGTTTCCCGGAACATGGTGAGCGGCCGCACCCAGAGGCTGTAATCGCCGTACAGGCACCGGTACACCACCATCTGCTCCTCGGTTTCGCTGTGCCGGGCGATGCCAAGCACCTCGTAATCCTTGCCCTTGTAATGTCGGTAGCGGCCGGGGCGGATGTCATTCTTGCGTTCTGTCATTCGGGGCCTCGAGGGGTTCGGGTTATGCTGGCGCTGCAGTATGGAGGACGTGCGGCGCGCAACCGTCTACACTGGAAAAAAACCGCAGGGATGCAAACGACTGAGTCAGGGCCTGAAAGTGTAGAACAACCGGACGGGCCCGGAAACCGGAATCGGCTATGATGCGGCAGGTTTTCTGCATCTTTCTTCTGACAGTTTCGCTTGTACTGCCGTTGTCCGGGCCGGCGTGGGCCGAGCCTGTGGCCTTCCAGTGGCTGGAGGCCCCGGCCCGGGAGCTGTCATTGCAGGAGGTGCGGGCGTTGCCGCCGACGGCCTGGCAGACAACCAGCGCCAATGAGATCTTCAATCGCGGTTTCAGCGACGGCAGCTTCTGGCTGAAGGTCGAGGTGCCGCCGGAACCGGTCAACCGGGTGCTTGAGGTCGGCTACCCCCTGCTGGACGAAGTATCGGTGTACTGGGTGCTCAACGGGGAGGTGGTCGAGCGCCACCAGACCGGTGATACCCTGCCCTTCGAAAGCCGACCCATCTACCACCGCAATTTTGTGTTCCTGGTGCCCTCAAACACCGAGCCGACCACGGCGTTTCTCCGGGTGAGTACTCTGGGCGCGGTCCAGATTCCGGTGGAGATCACGCCGTCGGCGCAGTTCCTGGCCAACGAACAACTCTCTTACGGCTGGCAAACGGTGTTCCTCGGCATCATCCTGGCGATGGCGCTGTACAACCTGTTCCTGTTCGTGATCGTGCGGCATTCCACCTACCTCTGGTACGTGCTGTTCGTGGTTGCCACCGGGTTGGTGCAGCTCAATTTCCATGGCCTGCTGTTCCAGTGGCTCTGGCCCAACCTGCCTTCCCTGAACCAGTCTTTCACGGTGCCGGCGATCAGCGCGGCGCTGTTCTTTGCCATCAATTTCACCCTTCGGTTCCTGAACGTGCGCCTGTACAGCACGCCGAGCTACCGTTTCATTCAGGTGGCCTGGTTTATCGCCATTGTCTGCTTCGTCTACGGCCTGTTCGGCCCCTATCAATCGGGCATCGTGCTGGTCAGCGTGTTCGCCGCCGTGATGACACTGGCCGCCTGGCTGATCGGGGTGGTGGTCTGGCGGAACGGTCAGGTGCTTGGCGGCTTCTATGTGCTCGCCTGGACGCCTCTGCTCATCGGCCATCTGATTCTGGCGGTCAGCAAGCTCGGAGTGATGCCCCGCAGTTTTCTCACCGAATTCGTGCCCCAGGTAGGTGTGGCACTGGAGGTGATTCTGCTGTCCTTTGCCATGGCCTACCGGATCAACCTGGAACGTCGACGGCGCCAGGAAGCCCAGGAGCAGGCCCTGGTGATCCAGCAGCAGGCCAACCAGACCCTGGAGATGCGGGTGCAGGAGCGTACCGAGGAACTGGAACGGGCCAACGACCAGCTCAGGGCCATTAGTCTGACCGATGGTCTGACCCACGTGGCCAACCGTCGCCGGTTTGACCAGAAGCTGGACGACGAGTGGAAGCGGGCCCTGCGACAGGGCCACCCGTTGAGTCTGCTCCTGATCGACATCGACCATTTCAAGCGGGTCAACGATGACTACGGCCATCTGGTGGGCGATGACTGCCTGACAGAGGTGGCCAGCCTGTGCGCCGAAGAAGTGCAGCGGTCCGGGGATCTGCTGGCCCGATACGGCGGCGAGGAATTCAGCATCCTGCTGCCGGCTACACCCGAGGATGGCGCCGTTCGCGTGGCGGAGCGGGTGCGGCTGGCGGTGGCCCGGTCTCCGGTTTATTCCGGAGAGCACATGGCGCCGGTCCACCTGACCATCAGCGTCGGGGTAGCGACGCTCATTCCCACCGCGGATCTCGAGCCCCAAGAGCTGATTCGTCAGGCGGATGAGGCCCTGTATGCTGCCAAGGCGGCGGGCCGCAACCGCGTGATGGTGGCGCGGGGCTTTCGGGCGGCGGTGGCGCCTAGTTCTTGAGCTTGTAGCGGCCCGGGCCGAGGAAAATGACCGCCACCGCCGTGAACAGGAAGAAGCCCTGAAGCTCCAGTGCCCAGCCCCCGTTGCCGCCGAGGCTCAGCAGTTGGTGGGCGTGTACCAGGGCAATGGCAAACAGCATGTTGAAGACGATGATCAGGGCACCAATGCGGGTCTGGTAGCCGAGAATGACCATCAGCGGCGCCAGCACTTCGCCGACGTAAACGCCATAGGCCAGCACCGTTGGCAGGCCATGGCTGGCCAGTTCACCCTCGATAAAGCCGATGCCGTTGAGCAGTTTGGCAATGCCGTGAAACAGCATGAGGCCACCCAGGGTCAGGCGGATGATCAGTTTTCCAACGTCAGCGTTTTCGAGCAAGGTCCGGTCTCCGTGTCAGGTGTTAAAGGTTGCGGATGTCAGGATACAGGGGAACCAGGCGCTTGATCATCCGGTTCTGGGCGCCCGTGGGCACGTTGTTTTCCTCCATGGCCAAGATCAGGTTCTCCGCCAGGGCATTGAACTGGGTATCGGTGATGGCCATGTCCGCGTGCAGTTCCCGCATTTCGCGGCCGGTGTAGGTGCAGGGGCCGCCGCTAAGCTCACATAGCTGGTCGGTCAGGTTGCGGTGGAACTGGGCCACATTCATGCCTTTAAACTGATGGTTGATACGGTCGTCTTCCACAATCCGGTACAGCAGATCCTCGACAATCCGGGCAATACCCTGGCGTTCCCCCAGCTGCTGGTAGAGGGTGGGTTCGGGTGTGCCCTGCAGGGCCTGACAGCCGGCGAGCACCAGAGCTGCCGCCAGTACGGTGAATCGGCTCATGATCAGAAACTCCCCTGCAGAGACAGGTAAAACCCTTGCTGGTCCTCAAGGGTGGCCACGTCACCCAGGTTCACCAGCGCCGCGGTCACGGCCAGGCGCCGGTCTGGCACCCAGGCCACAAACACATCCCACCAGTCGTCTTCGGCCGCAAAACCCAGGTTGTCGGGTTTTTGCCGGTATTCCCCGCCCACCAGCCACTGGCGGTTGAGAAACAGCCCCACGCTGCCTTCCAGCATCCACTCGTAGCTGTTGTTGCGATCACCACCAAACCCCAGCAGACCGCCCTGATTGGCGCGAGTGCCACGGGTGGTCAGGTTGACCAGCAGGTTGCGGTTCAGCACCGCGGCGAAGAACAGCTTGCTGCCGCCGAAGTAGACATCGGTGCCGCTGTCGTCCCGGGCGCCGATGGCCGAGGGTACCGTGAAGTCACGCTGGCGCTTGTGCTGGATGCCCGCAGACCACTGCCCCCACGGGCTATAAAGAACATCTCCGAACAGCCTCACCTTGGCCCCGAAAATATCCTGGTTCAGTTCGTCCTGTTCCAGCCCGAAGCCGTTCTTGAGGGTGAACACCAGGCTGTCCAGATCCAGGGTCTGGCGGGCCACCGTTACCTCAATCCGGTTGTTCCAGTTCAGGCCGGCCCCGGTGACCGACAGGCTGTAATCATCCACCTCGGCCCGGCTGAGGGTAAGCGTGCCGCCCCACTCCCGGTCGCTGGCGTAACTGCCCAGCAGGGCCCAGGGCACCAGGCCGCCACCGGCGGCGCCCTCGATGGTTGTGACACCGCCGGTGGCCCAGATCCGGCTGCCTATGTCGGCAAAGGCCGAAGGAGCCACCCAAAGCGCCAGCGTTAGCACGACGAGGGGTCGGATCATCATCAGGTGTACTCCCGTTTTGTTTCGCTCAATTCTGGTTCACGTTCGGCCAGCTTTCTGACGGTCTCCGGCAGATCGGCTGCTGCTACGGGCCGACTCAGGTAAAAGCCCTGTCCGAGGTTACAGCCCCAACGCTGCAGGAGCTGCCACGTATTATGGTTTTCAATGCCTTCCGCCACCACTTTCAGCCCCAGACCATGGGCCATCTCGATGGTGGAACGGACAATCAGCTGGTCCTGGGGTTCGGAATCCAGCTTCAGCACGAACGACTTGTCGATTTTCAGCTCCTGCACGGGCAGTGTGCGTAACTGTGACAGCGAGGAATAACCGGTACCAAAATCGTCCACCGACAGGGTCACTCCCAGATCCCGGAGCCGCCTGAGTGTTGCCAGTGCTTCTTCCGGGTCTTCCATCAGCGCGCTTTCGGTCACTTCCAGGGTGATCCGATCCAGATCGTGATGCCAGTTGCTGAAGTTATCGGCAATGTGCTGGATCAGCGAGCGCCAGGTCAGGTCCATGGCAGACAGGTTGATGGCAATGCCGGTGTCAATCCCGTCCCGGTGCCACTGGCGGGCGTCGCTGGCCACCCGTTGCAGAATGTGTGCGGTGAGCTCGTGGATCTGGCCGGACTGTTCGGCAAGAAAGATGAACTCTTCCGGCGAGACAAACCCGAGTTCGGGGTGGATCCAGCGCACCAGGGCTTCCACCTGCACCAGCTGGCCGGTGCGGCTGTCCAGCTTGGGCTGGTAGTTCATGTGCAAACCGTTGGTCAGGATGGCGGCATGCAGGTCGGTAATCAGTTTCAGCTCCCGGAGGTGACTCTCGTCGCGACCGGGCTGGTAACGGGTGAAAGGTTCCGGATGCGCCTCCGCCTGCTCGAAGGTGAGGTTGAGCCGGCGGCGCAGGGCATTGGTGTCGGCGGCATCCTCGGGCAACTCCATGGTCACCACCGTGACTCGCAGCGAAAACGGTGTCTGGTCGATCTGGAGCGGCGATTCGATCAGGTCGTGCAGTTCGCTGACCCGCTCATCCCGCTCTTCCGGTGCCATGGGCGGGATCAGGGCAAGAAACTCGCCACCGCCGGTGCGGGCAACGATGTGGGCGTCGGGCAGGGCATCCTGCAGACGCTGTGAGGTCTCCGCCAGCACCTTATCGCCAAATTCAAGGCCCAGGGTGTCGTTGATGTCGGACAGATCGTTCAGGCGAATGCCGACCAGGGTGCAGGCCCCGGCCCGCTCGAATAGGTCCCGCGCCACGTCCATCAGCGCATTGCGGTTGCCCAGACCGGTCACGTCATCGTGGCTTGCGGCATAGCGGATCTGGGCTTCCCTCTCCCGGAGACTTTTCAGCATGTCCCGTAGGGCATTGCGCAGCTGGGTCAGCTCACCGCCGGCCCGGATGGCCGGTGGTTCGGGCGATTCGCCGTTGCCAATGGCGCGGGCGTAGCTGGCCAGCTGCAGTACCGGCTGGCCGAGGGTCCGGGCGATGATCAGCGCCAGCAGAATGGCGAAGACCAGAATGGCGGACACCAGCAAGGCGATTTCGATGGCGCGCTGGTAGTAGCTCTGCAGGGTGGCTTCGCGGCTGATCAGCAGGATGGTCTGTACCGGTGCGGGGTTGCTTTCTGTATTGCCCTCACCATTGCCGCCCCCGAGGTTGATGATGCGGGTAAAATAGCCTGAGCTTTCAATCAGGCTACCGGATCCGGCGGCTCGTGCCAGTTCCCGGGTCAGGGTCTGGTCAATGCTGGTGGTGGCGGCAAACCGCTGGTACTGGCTATTCTGCTGCGAGTGGGCGCGGAAGATCACGGAGGTATCGCTCAGGCGGGCGATCACCTCCGCCAGCGCCTGGTCCATGGCAAAGCCGATGACCAGCCAGGCCCGCAGGCCTGGGGCCTCAACAGGAATCACCAGGACCTCATAGCCCTGCCCGTCGATGGCCCGGATCGAGCGGGCAAATCCGTCCTGGCGGGCCTTTGCCAGTTGGCCTGGTGGAGTTTCGGGCAGGGGGTGGATTCCGGTGGTTGCCAGGGGTACGCCCTCGGTGTCCAGAATCAGGGCAAAGCCGGCGCCGACACGGGCGCTGTGGTTTTCAAGGGCGCTGGCGATGGTGGCCGGATCCCGGCTGGCCACGGCGGAACGGAAACCGAAGTCACGAACCAGCACGCTCAGCCGGGACAGCTCAAGCTCCGTGCGCCGGTCGATCACTTCCCGGGTCAGGCGTTCGCCGATGGCCAACTGGTTCAGTGCCCGGTTTTTCTCATCCTCGAACAGGTACACCATGAGCATGGCGATCACCACCAGGCTCACCAGCGCCACCAGCGTGATCATGGCGGCAATCAGTCGCCCACGGAAGCCAAGCCGGGACACAATCCTCATCAAAGCTCCCGGAAACGTTGCTGGAGCAGATCCAGGGAGCTTTCCGCCGGAGCTTCCGGTATCAGCGACAGGGAAATCGATGCCGGCGCGTCGGTGGTTACCTCGCGGGTGATTGGCCGGGTATTGTCCGGCAGCCTGGGGTGCCAGATCTCAAGCCGGATCCGTCCGGGACTCTCGGAATTCGGCGAGGGTTCCAGGGACAGAGTCACCTGGCCGGCGTCGTTGGTCGTGCCGACCGCGGGGGTGTCGGACACCACGACAAAGCCCTGCATCTGATCGTGAATGTTGCAGCCGAGTTCCACCACTCCGGGCTGGTCGAACACGATGGGAGCCTCTGGCCTGCCTGCGTAAAGCTCGATATTGAAGGTCTTGGCCGGAGAGAACGAATAAACGTGGTGCTGGGTGTTGTCCCGGTTCGGAAAATCCACGCTCGAGCCCACCGGGACCACCAGGACCCGAGGGTGGAATGCCCGGTTCTTCTGGTAGATTTCCGCGTTATCCGGCGTCGGTTTGCTGCGGGTATCGGCGGATACCACCGCGCCGGCTATGGGCTCCCCGGTACCCTCGAGGGTGACCGTTACCGGCAACTCAAGGGCGACGGCGAAAACGGGACACGCCGTCAGAAACAGGATTGCTGGCAATCCAGCGGTTGATACTTTCTTCATGCTATTGGGCACTTCAGGACATTCGAGGGCCGAGGGAAAAGCGGATGTGGTTCCGTTCCAGCAGGTTTTCCCAGTAATGCCGCATCCAGTCCCAGGCGGCGTTGTTGACCTGTTCCACGAAGGGATCGAGGTTCAGCTCGTAATAATCCGGTGTGCCGGCGATCTGCAGCACGGTGACGGTGATGGAATCGTCCAGTTCATTGGCGAAGGGTTCGCCGATCAACTGATGCGCCAGCAGATTGGCCCGAGTCGCTTCCAGGTCGACCAGCTCGCTGGCGCGGGTAAAGCGATTGTTCTCGTGCATCTCTTCCATCAACCGGTGGCAGAGATAGGCCCTGATCAGCAGGCCATCGAGGCCGTCGTATCTTACCAGTAATGCCGAAGGCTGCGTGAAGTAGCGAATGGCCGCCTTGACGAAGGGGGCGAACAGCTCGGCCTTGCCGGCTTCGCGGGCGCAGGCTTCCACACATTCGATCAGGCGCGGTGCCATCTCGATATATTCGACCACGAACTGGAACAGACAGGTGGCGGGCTGGTAGCCCTCAATGGTCACCGACGAGGGCAGCGCGGCAGCCTTTTCATGGAGCTGCCGGAGGAAAGCGCCTGAACGGGCTTCCTTGCGCCGTGCCTGGTCAATGATTTCGAGGACTACCTGTGGTGTCATTTCAGGAGATGCCAATGTCTGAACGAATTGAGGTCGCAAGGCGCCTCCCGTTGCAAGAAACGTTAAACAACGAGTTACCCGGCAGGAGAAGGGGGCTGGCTACCACGTCGCGCCTGCCTTTTCTGACAAGTGTAGCCGAGATTTTCCGGACTGCTTTTCTGACGCAGTGAAAATGCGCAGCTGTAATGTAAGCGACCCCGATCCGTGTCAATCGGTCTGGAACCAGCGCCCGTTTCGGGTGTGTGACCAGCACAGCCAACCCATGCTGGCGGCCCGGGCAAGCATCAGGGCAATCAGCGCGAACCAGAGGCCGTGGTTGCCCCAGGCGGTGGTGAGCCACCAGGTCGGCGCAAACACCCCCAGTGCCGAGAACAACATGGTGTTCTGCATATCCCGGGTGCGGGTGGCGCCGATAAACACGCCGTCCAGAAGGAAGCCCCAGACGGCTGCAAAGGGCAGCAGCCAGAGCCAGGGCAGGAAACGCCAGGCGGTGTTCCGGACTTCCTCGATACCGGTGAGCAACGCGATCAGCCAGTGGCCGCCGGCCACGAACACAACGGTGAGCAGCAGTGCGCCCCAGAGCGACCAGCGCAGGGCGCTTCGGAACACCACCCGGAACCGGCGCCGGCTGCCCCGGCCAATGGCTTCGCCAATCAGTGCCTCGGCGGCGTTGGCAAAACCATCCAGGGCATTGGAGATCAGCAGCAGGAAGGTGATCAGGACGGCATTGGCGGCCAGAATCACGTTGCCCTGGCGGGCGCCCTGGGCGGTAAAGAAGGCCAGCACCAGCAACAGGATAATGGTGCGCACCATAATGTATCGATTCACCCGAAGTATCTTCAGATAGTCGGCCAGGCTGCCGAACAGGGCCCGGGTCAGCCGCTGGCCCTCCGGCATGCGTTGCAGCACGATCAGGAAACCGAGACTGGCGGCGCCGTACTCGGCGATCACCGTGGCAATGGCCACGCCCCGGCTGTTCCAGCCCAGCACCGTGACGAACAGGACATCCAGCACAATGTTGAGCCCGTTGGCGGCGATCAGCATGAGCATGGGGCCGCGGGCGTACTGGGTGCCGATCAGCCAGCCCACCAGTGTGTACTGGCAGAGCACCGCCGGGGCGCTCCAGATGCGGATAGCCGCGTACTCGGCCGCCAGTTCCGTGACGGTTTCGCTCGGGTTCATCAGGGCAAGCCCAATCTCGATCAGCGGCCGGTGGAACAGTATAAGCAGGAGGCCGATCCCCGAGGCCAGCAGGACCGAGCGTAGCAGCAGTGCCACCTGGCCAAACCGGTCCCGTTTGCCCCAGGCCTGGGCAGCCAGGCCCGTGGTACCCATCCGCATGAAACCGAAGGTCCAGTAAAGAATGCTGAACAGGTTGGCGCCCACCGCCACGGCGCCCAGGTACTCCGGGCTCTCCAGGTGGCCGAGCACGGCGGTATCCACCAGTCCCAGCAGGGGGACGGTGAGGTTGGTGAGCATCAGGGGCCAGGCCAGGGCCCAGAGGCGCCGGTCGGTGGCCGGCAGGTTAAAAGTCATATTCGATACAATTATTAAAAATTACTGGTTAGATTTTTTGGATTTAGCCGATTTTTTAGTCTTTTCTTGATCTGTGTCTATACTCAATTTCGATGTATCCGTAAGCAGGCTTCCACCCTGAACGTCCGGTGTATGCGAGCGCCGGTGGTGTCGGGGGGATTACGCAAAATCCGACAAGAATAACACTCTGTGGAGACACAGTATGCGCGTGCACGCTCAGCGGGCGGGTGCCCTCTTAGGCGGTCTGATGTTCCCCGCCTGGTCCATGGCGGACTGGACACTGAACATGACCCCGGGGGTGACCGGCACCAGTAACGAGATATTCAGCCTTCACATGACCATTCTGTGGATCTGCGTCGTGATCGGCGTCGTGGTCTTCGGGGTCATGTTCTGGTCCATTTTTGCGCACCGGAAATCCCAGGGCGCGAAACCGGCCAACTTCCATGAGAACACACTGGTGGAAGTGCTCTGGACCATCATACCCTTCGCCATCCTGGTTGTTATGGCCATTCCCGCCACCGCCACCCTGGTTGACATGTACGATACGACCGAATCGGACGTGGACATCAAGGTCACCGGTTATCAGTGGAAATGGCAGTACGAGTATATCAACGAGGACTTCGGTTACTTCTCCAACCTGGCCACGCCCCGTGCCCAGATCGAGAACCGTCAGGCCAAGGGGGATAACTATCTGCTTGAGGTGGACAATCCCCTGGTTATCCCCGTGGGCAAGAAGGTGCGCTTCCTGCTGACCGCAAACGACGTGATCCATTCCTGGTGGGTGCCGGACTTCGGCGTGAAGAAAGACGCCATTCCGGGCTTCATCAATGAAACCTGGACGCGGGTCGACAAACCCGGCATCTATCGTGGCCAGTGTACCGAGCTCTGCGGCAAGGACCACGGGTTCATGCCGGTTGTGGTGGAAGCAGTGCCTGAAGAGGAATACAACGCCTGGGTGGCGGAAAAGAAGGAAGCCGCCGAGCGTGAGCGCCAGCTGACCCAGAAAGACTGGACCATGGCCGAGTTGATGGAGCGTGGCGAGAAAGCCTACCAGACGGCCTGTGCCGCCTGTCACCAGGCTGACGGTAGCGGTGCCCCGCCCGCATTCCCGGCGCTCAAGGGCAGCCCGATCGCCACCGAGGATATGGCCGCGCACATCGACATTGTTGTCAACGGCAAGGCGGGCACGGCCATGCAGGCCTTCGGTAACCAGCTCAGCGAAGTGGACCTGGCCGCGGTGATTACCTACGAGCGGAACGCCTGGGGTAACAACACCGGTGAAATGGTCACGCCGAAAGAAATCTTTGATTACAAGAACCAACAGTAATCGTCGCCAGATAACAGATATCACCAGCCACAAGAAATGGCGGTAACGGGGGTTTTCATGAGTGCGGTTGCAGATACCCACGCCCAGGATCATCATCACGGCCCGGCCAAAGGCTTCAGTCGCTGGCTGCTGACCACCAACCACAAAGATATCGGGACAATGTACCTGATATTCAGTTTCGCCATGTTCCTGCTCGGGGGAACCATGGCCATGGTTATCCGGGCTGAACTGTTCCAGCCCGGGCTGCAGATTGTGCAGCCGGAATTCTTCAACCAGATGACCACCATGCACGGTTTGATCATGGTGTTTGGCGCGGTCATGCCGGCCTTTGTCGGGCTGGCCAACTGGATGCTGCCACTGATGATCGGTGCGCCGGACATGGCCCTGCCCCGGATGAATAACTGGAGTTTCTGGCTGCTGCCCTGCGCTTTCCTGATTCTGGTATCCACCCTGTTCATGGAGGGCGGCGCGCCCAACTTCGGCTGGACTTTCTATGCGCCGCTGTCGACCACCTACGGGCCGCCGAGCACGACGTTCTTTATCTTCGCGGTGCACATCATGGGGATCTCGTCGATCATGGGCGCCATCAACGTGATCGCCACCATCCTGAACCTGCGGGCGCCGGGCATGACCCTGATGAAAATGCCGCTGTTCGTCTGGACCTGGCTGATCACCGCGTTCCTGCTCATCGCGGTGATGCCGGTACTGGCGGGCGTGGTCACCATGATGCTGATGGACATTAACTTCGGTACCAGTTTCTTTGACGCCTCCGGCGGCGGTGATCCGGTGCTGTTCCAGCACGTGTTCTGGTTCTTCGGGCATCCCGAGGTGTACATCATGATCCTGCCCGCGTTCGGGGCGGTGTCGCACATCATTCCGGCGTTCTCCCGCAAGCCCCTGTTCGGCTATGCCTCCATGGTGTATGCGGTGGGCGCTATCGCCCTGCTGTCGTTCGTGGTCTGGGCACACCATATGTTCACGGTCGGCATTCCCATTGTGGGCCAGCTGTTCTTCATGTACGCCACCATGCTGATTGCCGTGCCCACCGGGGTGAAGGTATTCAACTGGGTGGCCACCATGTTCCGGGGCTCCCTCAGCTTTGAGGCGCCCATGCTGTTCGCGGTGGCCTTTGTCATCCTGTTCACCATCGGCGGTTTCTCGGGTCTGATGCTGGCCATCGCCCCGGCGGACTTCCAGTACCACGACACCTACTTCGTGGTGGCGCATTTCCACTACGTGCTGGTGCCGGGCGCCATCTTCGGGATCTTTGCCTCCGCTTACTTCTGGCTGCCCAAGTGGACCGGGCACATGTACGACGAGACCCTGGCCAAGACCCACTTCTGGCTGTCGTTCATCGGCATGAACCTGGCGTTCTTCCCGATGCACTTCCTGGGACTGGCCGGCATGCCGCGACGGATTCCGGACTACGCGCTGCAGTTTGCCGACTTCAACATGGTGTCGAGCATTGGAGCCTTCATGTTCGGCGCCACCCAGCTGCTGTTCCTGCTGATCGTGGTCAAGTGCATCCGGGGTGGCAAGAAAGCACCCGCCAAGCCGTGGGACGGCGCGGAAGGTCTGGAATGGACGGTGCCGTCACCGGCTCCATACCACACCTTTGCCACGCCTCCGGAAGTGAAGTAAGCAGAGGGCCGCGCCATGGCAGACCGGCAAGTGCAGTCAGGCCGCAGCAACACCCGGGTGGTGGGCTGGTGTCTGGCCGGAGTCGTTGGCATGTTTGCCTTCGGATTTGCCATGGTGCCCCTGTATGACGTGTTCTGCGAAATCACAGGCATTAACGGCAAGACCGCCGGGCGTTACGAGGTGACGGAGGTGGCGGAGGCCGACCAGAGCCGCACGGTGACGGTGCAGTTTCTCGCCTCCAACGGCCCTGGCATGAGCTGGACTTTCCGGCCGGTGGTTCGTTCTGTGGAGGTGCACCCGGGCGAACCCACCACGGTTAACTTCTATGCCGAGAATCCGACCACCGAAGCCATGGTCGGTCAGGCGGTTCCGAGCCTGTCCCCTTCCGAGGGCACGCTGTACTTTCACAAGACCGAGTGTTTCTGCTTCAACCAGCAGCCCCTGGGCGCCGGAGAGAGCACCGAAATGCCGCTGATCTTCATTGTCGACAAGGACCTGCCGGCTCACATTACCAAGCTCACGCTGTCGTATACGCTGTACGATCAAGGCAAGCAGCCGGCCGTAACAACGAATTCCCGGAAAGCCACAACAACAACCGATAACGGATAAGCCATTGGAGACTGTCATGGCGGAAAACCAGACCTATTACGTTCCGGAACAGAGTAAATGGCCCATCATTGCCACCGTTGGCCTGGGCGTCACCCTCTACGGGGTGGCCGCGATCATGGTCAACGGCAAGCAGGGGGAAAGTACCACCGGCGCCTGGATCATGTTCTTCATTGGCGCACTGATCATGGCGTACATGCTGTTTGGCTGGTTCGGGAACGTCATTGAGGAAAGCCGCAAGGGCTTGTACAGCCCGCAGATGGACCGCTCCTTCCGCTGGGGCATGAGCTGGTTCATCTTCTCCGAGGTCATGTTCTTCGCGGCCTTCTTTGGTGCGCTGTTCTACGTGCGGGTGTTTGCGGTGCCCTGGCTGGGCGGCGAGGGTGATCGGGGAACCTCCAACATGCTATGGGAGGGCTTCCAGTCCTCGTGGCCACTGGTCAACAACCCCAATCCCGAGCTCTATCCCGGTCCCAAGGAAGTTATCGGGCCCTGGGGGCTGCCGCTGATCAACACCATCCTGCTGGTGACCTCGTCGTTCACCGTGACGGTCGCCCACCATGCCCTCAAGGCCGGCAACCGGGCCAAAACCAAGCTGTGGCTGACACTGACCATCGCGCTGGCTCTGGTGTTTGTCTTTGTGCAGGGCTACGAGTACATGCACGCTTATCAGGATCTCGATCTGACGCTGCAGTCCGGGATCTACGGCAGTACCTTCTTCATGCTGACCGGGTTTCACGGTGCCCACGTGATTCTGGGCTCGCTGATGTTGTTCATCATGCTGATGCGGCTGAACAAGGGTCACTTTACCGCCGATAACCACTTCGGATTCGAGGCGGCGGCCTGGTACTGGCACTTCGTGGACGTGGTCTGGCTTGGCCTGTTCGTGTTCGTCTACATTCTTTGAGCGAGGGTGATCAGGGTGTCGGATTGAGCGTCAGGGCACCCTGCCATAACGAAATCAGAATCACTGCCAGGAGAACTATGCTGAGGGTGACCCTTAATGCCAGGGAATTCAGAACCCGATTGGTTTTACCGCCATCCCTGATCAGAAAGAACAGACCACTGAAAAGGCTCACCAGAACGGCCAGCAGCAAAATTACGATTACGGCCTTAAGCATGGGACTTCCTGTTGTTGGTTTTGCGAATGTACGATCCGGTAACGCCTGCGGACTCGCTGAGGTCACTATAGCAGAGCATGGGTGATTCGCAGCGCACTGCCCGCCGGTGGCATCTCGATTGGCGGTTGCTTGTCTTCAGTGGCGTGTTTCTGCCAGTGCTCCTGAGTCTTGGTGTCTGGCAATTGAATCGGGCGGAAGAGAAGCAGACCCTGCTGGACCGTTGGCAGCAGGAGGCCGAAACGTTGCCCTGGCCGCAGATGGCTGAGCAGGGTTTGACCCCTGGCCGCCCGGTGACACTGACGGGGCGCTATGGTCACCGAACCTGGTTGCTGGATAACCGTACCCGGGATGGCGTGCCGGGCTACGAGGTACTCACCGGGTTTTATCCGCTGGAGGGCCCGCCGGTGGTCGTAAACCGGGGCTGGGTCCCGGCGCCCCGTACCCGGGACCGGCTGCCTGAGGTGGACGCGCCGGACGGCGTCTACAGTCTGCAGGGGCGGGTTGGTGAGTACCCGGTGCCGCCGGTGCTGGCTGAGCCCGCCGAGCCGGTCGAGCGCTGGCCAAGACGGGTCCAGAGCCTCCCGGAGGCAACCGCTCGAGCGGAAATTCCGGGTCTGCCGGGCGGCATTCTCCGCCTGTCGGGGCAGCGTCAGCCGGGCGCCTTCCGGGCAGACTGGGAGCCGGACATGATGGGGCCGCAAACCCATTACGGCTATGCCACCCAATGGTTTGCGCTGGCCGTGGCCCTGACTATATTGACAGTAGTGGCGAGTTACCGAAGAAGCGAGTTACCGAAAGACAGGAGCCAATAATGACAATGACAATGGCTGACCGGATGTCCAACGAGGAACACAGCGAAGGCCCTACCCCGGAACAGGTGCGGCGCGGTCGCCGGACAGCCTTTTTGCTGTTCGCTCTGGGTTTTGGCCCGATGATCGTGGCCACCCTCATGTTCTATACCGGCTGGTTGAACCCTGCGGGGCACACCAACAACGGCGTGCTGATCCAGCCGCCGGTGCCGGTTGCCCAACTGAATCTTCAAACCACCAACGGCAAGCCCCTGGCGGAACGTTTCGGCCCTGAGCATCCGGATGCCCAGTGGCTGATGCTGGTGTCCGCGGGTGCCTGCGGCAGCAGCTGTGAAGAACTGCTCTACCTTGCCCGCCAGGTCAACATCGCCCTTGGCAAGAACGCCAATCGCGTCAGCCGCGCGGCGACGCTGGCCAGTATTCCCTCGGATCTCCAGGCCCGCTGGCCCGAAGAATACAGCTCCATGGAGCGCCTGGTGCCCGCCTCGGGTCGGACACCCGCCTGGCCGGAGGGCATCAACCCGGCACAGACGCCCCGGATTCTGCTGGTGGACCCCTTCGGCAACGTGATGATGCACTACGGGCCGGAGCACACGGGCAAGGAGATGCTTGAGGATCTCAAGCACCTGCTCAAACTGTCTCAGATCGGGTAGTGGCCAGCGCGGAGTGTCAGTCTTGAATCAATCCCTGTTTGCTTCCTCTGGCCCAACGGATCCTTCCCCGGCGCACTCTGACGCGGCCAGGGTCATGACCAGATGGGCGACGCTGGCGGTGTTGCTGGCGGTTGTCGTCATCATGCTCGGTGCCTGGACCCGGCTGGTCCATGCCGGTCTGGGTTGTCCGGACTGGCCTGGCTGCTACGGGTTTCTGACCGTACCCCAGAGCGAAACCCACATCGCCATTGCCAACGCCCGTTTCCCGGATACTCCGGTGGACGTTGAAAAGGGCTGGCCGGAAATGATCCATCGATACGCCGCTGGCACCCTGGGCCTGGTGGTGTTCGGTCTGGCGGCCTACGCCATTCGGCATCGGCGCGAAGGTGTACCGGTAAAACTGCCGCTGTTCATTGCCGGTTTCATTGTCCTGCAAGGGGCGTTCGGCATGTGGACGGTCACTCTGAAACTCTGGCCCCAGGTCGTAGCCATGCACCTGCTTGGTGGCTTTACGACCCTCAGCCTGCTGACCCTGCTCACCCTGCGATTGCGCCGCAGGGCCCGGGCCGGCACCGGTGCCGAACCGCCCGCCACCACGTCACTCACGGGCTTTCGACCATGGCTCTATGGTGGTCTGCTGCTGGTCATTCTGCAGATTGCGCTCGGCGCCTGGACAGCGGCCAACTATGCCGCCGTCGCCTGCACTGACCTGCCCACCTGCCAGGGCCAATGGTGGCCGGAGGGCATGGATTTCCGGCATGGTTTTGATGTCACCCAGCACGTGGGCCCGAACTATCTGGGTGGCCAGCTGACGGCGGATGGCCGGGTGGCGATTCACGTAACCCACCGGATAGGCGCCATGGTGGTGCTGGTGTACTGGGCCACGTTACTGGCGCTGATGTGGCGCCGGCGCGGTGATTCCGGTCTCGGGCCCGCCATCGGCCTGGCGGCGGTGGTCCTCGTCGCCCAGATCGTGCTTGGCCTGGCCAACGTGATCTTCCATATTCCCCTGTCCATCGCGGTTGCCCACAACGCGATGGGAGCGGGGCTGCTTCTGGCCATCATTCATCTTGTCTGGCGCCACCAGCTGCTGCCCCACACCAGGAACGCCACTGCACCCAATACTACAACTATGAACCAGGAGGTCCCGGCATGAGCGAGCAAGTGGAAGTACTGCCGACCCAGGCAATTGCGAGCGATTCCCGAACATCCATTTCCTGGCGTGATTATCTGGAGCTGACCAAGCCCCGGGTGGTTGCGCTGATGATTCTTACCTCGGTGATCGGCATGTTGCTGGCGGCCCCCGGCGTGCCGGGCTGGGGCGTTCTGGTGTGGGGCAATCTGGGCATTGCCCTGTTGGCCGGTGCGGCGGCCGTGGTGAATCACGTGGTGGACCAGAAGATCGATACGGTTATGGCCCGCACCCGTAAGCGCCCGGTTGCCACGGGCAAGATTGCGCCGGTGGATGCCATTGTCTTCGCAACCCTGCTGGCATGCGTGGGCATGGCGGTCCTCATGTGGCAGGTGAACCATCTGACCGCCTGGCTTACCCTGGCGTCTCTGGTGGGCTACGCCGGCGTCTACACCCTGTTCCTGAAACGGGCCACGCCCCAGAACATCACCATCGGCGGTCTTGCGGGGGCCATGCCGCCGCTGCTCGGCTGGACAGCGGTGACCGGCCAGGTGGAAGGCCACGCGTTGCTGCTGGTGCTGATTATCTTCGCCTGGACGCCCCCCCATTTCTGGGCCCTGGCCATCCATCGCAAGGAAGAGTACGCCAAGGCCGGTATTCCCATGCTGCCGGTCACCCATGGCAACAAGTTCACAGAGCTGCATATCCTGCTCTATACCCTGATGCTGCTGGCCGTCAGCCTGCTGCCGTTTGTCACCGGCATGTCAGGTGGCATTTACCTGGTGGGCGCCCTGGCCCTGGGACTGCGTTTCCTGCAGTACGCGGTGCGTCTGCTGAAGGGCGACGACCGGCGGGTGGCCCTGAATACCTTCAAGTATTCCATCACTTACCTCATGGCCCTGTTTGTGGTATTGCTTGTGGATCATTTTGTATTTTTCTGAACCTACGACTCTGGCTGAGCGGCCGGGGAGGGCAATCCGAAACCGTGCGGAGCCATGGATGGCGGAGCCGAGCGTACATGGATGTATTCACAGCGTGTTTCGGATTGCCCTCCCCGGCCGCTTCCCCAGGGATGAATCGGACTTTACATGAAAACCTCCAGCTCTATTCGCCTTACGCTGTTCTGCCTTTTATTGGTTGTTGTTCTGATCTTCGGGCTGGTGGTCGGCCGGCAGGTTTTTCTGGTGGGCAACCAGGAGCCGATTCCGGCGCCGGACCTGCGGGATTTCAATACCTATGTGTATGACGACCCCAGGCCACTCACCGAATTCACCCTGACCAACGAAGCCGGCGAGACCGTCACAAGGGAGAGTCTGAAGGGCCGCTGGACCTTTGCCTTCGTGGGTTATACCAACTGCCCGGATATCTGCCCGGCGGCCATGGCCAATCTGCGCCAGACTGACCAGCTGCTGTCCAGCGAATTGCCCCAGCCGGAGTACCTTCTGGTCAGTGCCGACCCGGAGCACGATACCCCTGAAAAGCTTGACGCCTACACGGGGTTCTTTGGCGAGAATTTCCATGGACTGACCGGCGACCTGGATACCCTCCGGGCCCTCGCCAAGAGCCTGAGTGCCGTCTTCGTTCATCGGGAAGTGAACGGGGAACTGATGGTGGACCACAGTGGCCATTTTGCGCTGCTGAACCCGGATGGCGAGCTTGCCGCGGTGATGCAGCCGCCTCATAATCCGCACAACCTGGCCGAGGCCTTCAAGCGGATCTACCAGTGGGCGAAGGCCAATCGTGACCGGGTGAGCTCCTGACGCAGTCGTAACCCGGAATCCGATGCTTCCCATTGATGCCATTCTCCCGGAACTGAAAGCCGTTCTGGAACAGACCCGGACCGCCCTTCTGCAGGCGCCACCTGGCGCCGGCAAAACCACCCGTGTGCCCCTCGCCCTGCTCGACGCGCCCTGGCGTGGACGCGGAAAAATCCTGATGCTCGAACCGCGCCGGCTGGCCGCACGCTCTGCGGCCCGGTACATGGCCGCACAGCTTGGCGAGAAGCCCGGCCAAACCGTGGGTTACCGCACCCGCCTGGATACCCGAGTGTCCGCTGCCACCCGCATCGAGGTGGTGACCGAGGGCATTCTGACCCGGCTGATACAGACCGATCCGATGCTGGAGGACTACGCCGCGGTTATCTTCGACGAGTTCCATGAACGCTCTCTCCAGGCCGATCTGGGTCTGGCCCTGGTGCGGGAATCCCAGCAGGCGCTGCGGGAGGATCTGCGGTTGCTGGTGATGTCCGCGACGCTGGACGCCGGGCCCATCGCCCGGGTGCTCGGGGATGTCCCGGTGATTACCAGCGAGGGTCGGGCGTTCCCCGTAGAGGTCTGTTATCGGCCGCTGCCGCGCAACGCCTGGCTGGTGGATCAGGTGGTATCGGTGATTCAGGAGGCGCTGCGTGACCAGGACGGTTCCCTGCTGGTGTTCCTGCCCGGCGCCGGTGAAATCCGCCGGGTCGAACAGCAGCTGCGAGGCGCGCTGGGCGACCGGGTGCTGGTCGCGCCGCTCTACGGCAACCTGAGAACAGAACAACAGGACCAGGCCATAACCCCGGCACCGGAGGGCCAGCGCAAGGTGGTGCTGGCCACCGCCATTGCTGAAACCAGTCTCACTATCGAGGGGATCCGGGTGGTGATTGACGCAGGCCAGCAGCGGCGGGCGGTGTTCGATCCCAACAGCGGCATGACCCGACTGGTGACCGGTCGGCTGTCGAAAGCCTCGGCCGAACAGCGCAAGGGTCGGGCCGGTCGGGTGGAGCCGGGCGTTTGTTACCGCCTGTGGAGCGAATCGGAACACTACGGGCTGGCGGACTACACGCCCCCGGAAATCCTGGAGGCGGATCTGGCGCCACTGGTGCTGGAGCTGGCCCAGTGGGGCGCCCGAGATCCCGCCGATCTGTCCTGGATTGACCCGCCACCACCGGCCCACTGGCGCCAGGCGGTGGCGTTGCTGCAGTGGCTCGACATGCTGGATGTAGACGGTGCGATTACCGCTCACGGCAAGGCCGCCAGGAACCTTGGCAGCCACCCCCGCCTGGCGCACATGGTACTGACCGGACGCGCGCTCGGGCTGGGCGGCCCGGCGGCTGCCTTGGCCGCGCTTCTGGAAGATCGTGATCTGCTGGGCCCGGGTGCCGGGGCAGATATGCACGAGCGGATCCGGGTGTTTTACGGGGAGCGACGGGACGGCATGGTGGATGCGGCGCGCATCAAGGCGGTTCGCAAGGCGGCGGACAGGCTTGGCGAGTCGCCAACGGAGGGCGACCCGGTGCCCCCGGAAACGGAGGTTGGCCGGCTGCTGGCGCTGGCCTACCCCGACCGGGTTGCCCGGCGTCGCCCCGGCAACGCGCCGAGATACCAGCTCAGTAATGGCAGGGGCGCTGCCCTGCGGGCCGATGACCCACTGGCCCGGCACGACTGGCTGGTAGCGCCCGAGCTGGATGGCCGGGCCCGGGAGGCCACCATCTATCTGGCGGCGCCGGTGGAGATGCCGGTGCTGGAGCAGGATCTTGCCGGCCACATCCGCGAAACCGAGGAGGCGATCTGGGACGACGACAAAGGCACGGTGATTGCCCGGCGAGTGCGGAAACTCGGCGAACTTGTCCTGGCCGAAAAGCGGCTGAGCAATGTCGCCCCCGAGCTGGTGCAACGTGGATTGATGGCGGCCGTGCGGAAAAAGGGCCTGGCCAGCCTGCCCTGGAACGAGGAGAGCCGCCAGTGGCGGGCCCGTGTCCGGTTGCTTGCGGCTACCTTCCCGGAGGAAGGCTGGCCCGATACCAGCGACGATACGCTGCTGGCAACTCTGGAACAGTGGCTGGGGCCTTTTCTCCCTGGGATGAACCGCTGGTCCGATCTGGCTGGCCTGGACCTGATGGCCGCCCTGACCAGCCTGCTCGAATACCCCGATCAGCAACGGCTGCCGTCCCTGGCGCCCACCCACCTTACCATTCCCACCGGCCAGCGGGTGCGCCTGGACTACACCGCTGAAAACGGTCCGGTATTGCCGGCCAAACTCCAGGCCCTCTTTGGCTGGACAGAGACCCCCACCGTGGCCGCCGGCCGGGTTCCGGTAGTGCTGCACCTGCTGTCGCCGGCCCAGCGCCCGCTGGCGGTCACCGCCGATCTGGCCAGTTTCTGGCGCAACGTCTATCCCGAGGTACGCAAGGACATGCGCGGCCGATACCCGAAGCACCCCTGGCCCGAGGATCCGTTCACGGCCGAGGCCCAGCAGGGCACGAAGAAACGCCCTGCTCGCTGATTCGGCGGCTCACAAGGCCCCGTGGTGTCAATTCGAAATAGACGTTGCGGGGCGTTATCCAGCGCCCCGAAGGCGCCCGGAGTTCATCCCCTGACATCTCCTCGAGAATCACATTTGCCGGATTGGCGTCGCTGTTCCGGAAACTGTCGGCCAGCACCCAGAAGGGCGTGCCCGAGGCGCGGGCCGCCAGGGCCAGCAGGTGGGTGCCACTTTTATTGATGAACCAGCCGTCGGTAAACCAGGTGTCGCATCCGGTGACCACCACATCCGCCTGCCCAACAAACAGGGCCATCTGGGCGTCGGTAATCAGGGTGACCGGTACTGACAACCCGTCCAGGGTTCTGGCCAGGGTATGGCCCTCGAAACCGGGACTGCTCTGGGTACAGATCACACTGAAACGCTTCTTGTCTTTGGCCAGGCTTCGGAACAGGGCCAGAACCGCGGAACTGGCGCTGTGAGTCATGATCACCGGCGTGTCCGGCAGCTCCTGTCGGGCGTGGCGGGCCATGGCCGAGGTGGCATCTCTCAGCTGGGCCCGGATCTCGAGTATGGCCTCACGTGCGGCGTGCGGCTCTGCCGATCCTCGCTGTTCGATCCTGGCCAGGGCGTTGCCAATCACGATCATGCTGGGGCGGGCTTGTCGCAGCTCGGACAGGAGTGTCCGAAGGGTTCCGGCATCCGGCTGTTCATGGTCCAGGTAAGCCAATACCTGATCGAGCGTTTTTCGCGCCAGTTCGGTGGCGCCTGATTGAAGGTCTTCCCGCAGTTCCGCGACGATGGACTGTGCCCGCGCATTGAGTTGCTGCATGTCGCCAGTACTCTCCCGGGTTTGGGGTTGGGTTTGGTGCCTGATTCAAGGGTAGCCCGGATTCAGGCATGACACCCGGGGTTTGTGCTTATGCCCGCAGGGTACAAATAGCGCTTGCCAGTATCCCGGTCCTGTATAAAATACGCGCAATTTCACTCCCGAGTGCGCGCTACCGATGCACCTTGTTTCCTTTGATATTTTCCGGACCCTGGGCTTTCCCAACACCACGGTGCTCAAGCCGGACCAGTTTCTGTGCCACAAGGAACTCCTGCGGGAGGCCGACTGGGTGCTTTTCCCGGAGTACTGGCAGCTCAACGCCCTGGTGCACGGTCTGAAATGCCGGGTGTTCCCCAGCGTTGCCAGTTATCGCATTGGCCATGACAAGGTCGAGATGACCCGGGCATTCCAGGCGGTGGCGCCGGAGCACACCCCCTGGACGCTGATCGAAGCCAACGGCCCGGTGGAGCGGGAGATGATCTGGGACATCCTGCCGCATCCGTTTGTGGCCAAACTGCCACGGGCCAGCATGGGCGAAGGCGTGTGGCTGATTGAAACCCGCGAGGACTGGCGCCGATACTGCGAGCGTACCGACGTACTCTACGCCCAGGAATACCTGCCGCTGGATCGCGACGCCCGAATTGTCGTGGTGGGTGACCGCGTGGTGACTGCCTACTGGCGCATGCAGGCCGATCAGGGCTTTTACAACAATGTGGCCCGTGGCGGTCGCATCGACACCAGTCCGGTGCCGGCTATCATGACCGACCTGGCATTGCGCCTTGCCCGGGAGCTGGAAGTCGACCACGCCGGTTTCGATATTGCCCTGGTGGAGGGCTACCCCTACGTACTGGAATTCAACCGTCTGTTTGGTAACCAGGGGCTGGGCCATGGCTCGGACCTCCAGGACGCCATCCTCGGTTATCTTCGTGCGAAAACCGCGCCGGAAGACCCGGACGGGCCGGTGGAGCCAACCCCGCTCTGGCCGGTGGCGGTCTGACCAATTATCGTCTAGTTTTTCCATAGCTGCCGGCCAATCTTCGGGCGGGACCTTATGGGTAGATATGCTCATAGGCGGTCCCCGATAAATGCCCGATGATCGCGCCAACTCACGGGTGCCGCAGCGCTGCTGGGGCACCTCTTTTTTTGTCCGTATACCCTGTGGAGGGCCACACCACCCATGACCGAAGCCGCCAACGCCAACATTGCCGACTACTACGATGCCGAGACGTTCAAGCGCATCAAGGACTTTGCCGACGGCAAGGAAACCCCGTTCGTTGTCATCGATACCGGCACCATTGACCGTCAGTACGAGGAACTGGTGGAGGGTTTTCCCTACGCCAAGGTTTACTACGCGGTAAAAGCCAACCCGGCGCCGCAGATCCTGACCATGTTGCGTGACAAAGGCGCCTGCTTCGATATTGCCTCGGTATACGAACTGGACAAGGTGATGTCTCTGGGTGTGACCGGCGATCGGATCAGCTACGGCAACACCATCAAGAAGGCGCGGGACATTCGCACTTTCTACGAGAAGGGTGTGCGGCTGTTCGCCACCGATTCGGAAGCCGACCTGCGCAACATCGCCAAGGCGGCTCCGGGTTCAAAGGTGTACGTGCGCATCCTCACGGAAGGCACCCTGACCGCCGACTGGCCGCTGTCCCGGAAGTTCGGCTGCCAGACCGACATGGCCATGGACCTGCTGATCCTGGCCCGTGATCTGGGCCTGGAGCCCTACGGCGTGTCCTTCCACGTGGGCTCCCAGCAGCGCGAAATCGGTGCCTGGGATGCAGCTCTGAACAAGGTGAAGGTCATTTTCGAGCGCCTGAAGGAAGAAGACGGTATCGAGCTGAAGATGATCAACATGGGTGGTGGCTTCCCGGCCAACTACATTACCCGCACCAACGAGCTCAAGGTATACGCCGAGGAGATTGCCCGCTTCCTGCACGAGGATTTTGGCGCCGATCTGCCGGAGATCATCATTGAGCCGGGTCGGTCGCTGATTTCCAATGCCGGCGTTCTGGTGAGCGAGGTGGTGCTGATTTCCCGGAAATCCCGCACCGCGCTGCACCGCTGGGTGTTCACCGATGTGGGCAAGTTTTCCGGTCTGATCGAGACGCTGGATGAAGCCATCAAGTTTCCGATCTGGACCGAGAAGGTGGGCGAAGGCGAGGACTGCGTGATTGCCGGGCCGACCTGTGACAGTGCCGATATCATGTACGAGCACCACAAGTACCCGCTGCCTTTGAATCTGGCCATCGGGGACCGGATGTACTGGCTGTCTACGGGGGCTTATACCACGACTTATAGCGCCATCGAGTTTAATGGGTTTCCTCCGTTGAAGGATTACTACATCTGACTTTGGTCTAGCTCGGAGTCTGGCCGCGGGGCGGGGAGTCTTTTCCTCTGGGAAAAACAACTCGCTTCGCTCAGACAACATTTTCCCGGCGGAAAAGAC
>NZ_JBHIXV010000032.1:0-49756 GCF_041984545.1 Marinobacter sp.
TACGTCCATGTAAGCTCGACAAAATCATCCCTGATTTTGACGCTCCCGGCAGGCCCGCCCCACCGACCTCGTTCGGACTGCGTGCGTTTGATCCGGTAAGGTAACGAAACGCACCATTGATAGCAATTGAGCAGAAACCGGAGCCCGCCGCATGCCGGTATCTGCGGACGGTATAAAAGATGATTTTTTACCCGTTTGTAAGATAGAATAGCGGCCCAATTTTTCAGGGGCGTGGAGCTTGCGAACGCACTCCGGGCCAGCCAAGCACACAGGGGCAGCGCATCCATGTTTAATCGTGAAATGAAAATCGCCGGCTTTGACGACGAACTCTGGAACGCCATGCAGGCGGAAGAGAAGCGTCAGGAAGCTCACATCGAGCTGATCGCGTCCGAGAACTACACCAGCCCCCGGGTGATGGAAGCCCAGGGCAGCGTGCTGACCAACAAGTACGCCGAAGGCTACCCTGGCAAGCGTTACTACGGCGGCTGCGAGTTTGTCGACATTGCCGAGGAACTGGCCATTGAGCGCGCCAAGGAGCTGTTCGGAGCTGCCTACGCCAACGTTCAGCCGCACTCCGGCTCCCAGGCCAACTCCGCTGTGTTCATGGCACTGCTCAAGCCAGGCGATACCGTGCTGGGCATGAGCCTGGCCCACGGTGGTCACCTGACCCACGGCGCCAGCGTCAACTTCTCCGGCAAGATCTACCATGCCGTGCAGTATGGTCTGAACCCGGAAACCGGTCTGATCGATTACGACGAAGTCGAGGCCCTGGCGCTTGAGCACAAGCCGAAGATGATCATTGCCGGCTTCTCCGCGTATTCACAAGAGCTGGATTTTGCTCGCTTCCGTGAGATTGCCGACAAGGTAGGCGCGTACCTGTTCGTGGACATGGCCCACGTGGCTGGCCTGGTTGCCGCCGGCGTGTATCCGGATCCGGTTCCCCATGCTCACGTGGTTGCCACCACCACCCACAAAACCCTGCGTGGGCCCCGTGGCGGTCTGATCCTGGCCTGCGACGACGCCGATCTGCAGAAGAAGCTGAACTCCGCCGTGTTCCCGGGTGGCCAGGGCGGCCCGCTGATGCATGTTATTGCCGCCAAGGCCGTGTGCTTCAAGGAAGCCATGAGTGACGAGTTCAAGACCTATCAGCAGCAGGTTGTCAAGAATGCCTCGGCCATGGCGCAGGTGTTCGTGGAACGCGGTTACGACGTTGTGTCCGGTGGCACCAAGAACCACCTGTTCCTGGTCAGCCTGATCAAGCAGGACATCACCGGTAAGGACGCCGATGCCGCTCTGGGTCGTGCCCACATCACCGTCAACAAGAACGCGGTGCCCAACGACCCGCGCTCGCCGTTCGTGACCTCCGGTCTGCGCATCGGTACTCCGGCCATCACCACGCGCGGTTTTGGCGAGTCCGAGTGCCGTGACCTGGCGGGCTGGATCTGCGACATTCTCGACAACCTCGAGGACGAAGCGGTCAACAGCCGGGTTCGTGAGCAGGTGGAAGCCCTTTGTGCCCGCTTCCCGGTCTACGGCTGAGCGTTTTCCGTCTAGACTAGTGTGATGTTATGCCGGGCCGATCCATCGGCCCGGCGTCCTTTCCGGAGCTCCTGACTATGCATTGTCCCTTCTGTGGTGAAGCCGACACCAAGGTGATTGACTCCCGGCTGGTGGCCGAGGGCGATCAGGTACGTCGCCGCAGGGAGTGCCTGTCGTGCCGGGAGCGCTTTACAACCTTCGAGTCCGCCGAGCTGGTCATGCCGCGGGTGGTGAAACAGGACGGCACCCGTCAGCCCTTTGATGAAGATAAATTGCGGTCCGGCATCATGAAAGCGCTGGAAAAGCGGCCCGTGAGCATCGAAGAGATCGACGGCGCCCTCAATCGGATCAAATACCGACTGAGAGCCACCGGCGAGCGGGAAGTGAAGTCGATGCAGCTCGGTGAAGAGGTGATGACCGAGTTGCGTCAGCTCGACAAGGTGGCCTACGTCCGCTTTGCTTCGGTCTATCGCAGTTTCCAGGATATCAACGAATTCAAGGAAGAGATCGAGCGGCTCTCTGCCAGCAATGGCGATACCGCCGTTGACGTGGCCAAGGCGTTGGCAGACAACCACTCCCCGAAAGGACAGGCATGATCGAGAACCGCGACAGGGCCATGATGGCCCGGGCTGTCCAGCTTGCCTGGCGCGGTCGGTACTCCACTCATCCCAACCCGCGCGTGGGTTGTGTGATTGCCCGTGGCGACCGGATCCTCGGTGAAGGCTGGCATGAGCGTGCTGGCGAAGCCCACGCCGAAACCCGGGCGCTCAGTCAGGCCGGCCCCGACGCCCGCGGCGCCACTGCCTATGTGACTCTTGAGCCCTGCAGCCATTTTGGACGCACGCCGCCCTGCGCCCGGGCATTGATTGATGCCGGGGTAGCCCATGTGTTCGCGGCGACGAAGGACCCGAATCCCTCGGTGTCCGGTCGTGGCCTGGATATGCTCAGGGACGCCGGCGTGCGGGTAACCGAAGGCCTTCTGGCCGAGGAAGCTGCGCGACTCAATCCCGGGTTCATGAAGCGGATGAATACCGGTCGGCCCTGGGTGCGGCTGAAGATGGCCGCGAGCCTGGACGGCCGTACCGCCATGGCTTCCGGCGAGAGCCAGTGGATCACGGGCGCCGATTCCCGCCGGGACGTACAGCGTCTTCGGGCGATCAGTGACGCCATCCTTACCGGGGTGGGCACCGTGCTGGCAGACGACCCGTCCCTGACCGTGAGACGTGAAGAGCTCGGGGATATAGGCGATGCCACGGAACCCTCCCGGCAGCCCCTGCGCGTGATCGCGGATCGGGATGCCCGAACGCCGTCGTCGGCCAAGATCCTGCATGGCGGGAACGTGCAGGTGTTCTGTGCGTCCTCCACGCTGGCAACGGCCCCGGCCCAGGATCTGGCGGCGCTTGGAGTGAGCCTTACGGGTGTTGCCTGGAAGGATAACGGCATTGATCTGGCGGAATTACTCGACTCGCTGGGCGAGCTGGGCATCAACGAACTGTTGGTGGAAGCTGGGCCGACGCTCGCCGGCACGTTTATCAGTGAAGGCCTGGTGGACGAACTATGGCTCTATCAGGCCCCTGTGTTCCTCGGCAGTACCGGGCGACCGACTGCCCACCTGCCGCTGGAAACCATGGCGGATAAAGTACAATGGAAGGTGCTGGACCGACGTCAGGTGGGTGAGGATCAACGGCTGATCCTGGCCCGCGAGTAATCCATACATTCACGGTGTTCCGGGTGCCGGAACACCGCAAAGGTGCAAAACCTCATGGCACTGAACAGCATTGAAGAGATCATTGAAGATATTCGTCAGGGCAAGATGGTCATCCTGATGGACGACGAAGATCGCGAGAACGAGGGTGATCTGGTGATGGCGGCGGAACACTGTACCGCCGAGGCCATCAACTTCATGGCCCGATTCGGCCGCGGTCTGATCTGCATGCCGATGACCCGTGACCGGTGCGAGCAGCTCGGGCTTCCCCTGATGGTGCAGCAGAATGCGTCCGGCTTTGGCACCAAGTTTACCCTGTCCATCGAGGCGGCCGAAGGCGTCACCACCGGCATTTCTGCAGCTGACCGTGCCCGCACCGTTCAGGCCGCCGTGGCGCGCAACGCCAGGGCCAGCGATCTGGTTCAACCGGGCCATATCTTTCCGTTGATGTCAGACCCCGGCGGCGTACTGAGCCGGGCCGGTCATACGGAAGCTTCCTGTGATCTGGCGGCCCTGGCCGGCTGCGAGCCTGCGGGCGTGATCTGCGAGATCATGAACGATGATGGCTCCATGGCGCGTCGTGAAGATCTCGAGCGTTTTGCGCAGGAGCATGGCCTGAAGATCGGTACGATTGCCGACCTGATTCACTACCGCACCATGAACGAGCGTACCGTGGAGTGCGTGGAAGAGAACGAGCTCGACACTGAGTATGGTCTGTTCAATCTGCGCACCTACCGGGACAATATCCAGGGCGCCACCCATCTGGCCATGGTGATGGGCGAGATCACGCCGGATGACCCGGTCTACGTTCGGGTGCATATCACCGACACTCTACGGGATCTGCTGGGCGCCCGGCGCAAGGATTCCCGGAGCTGGCCGCTGCACCATGCCCTGGAGAAAGTGGCCGAAGAGGGTCGCGGCGTGGTCGTGCTGCTCAATAGCGCCGAAGACAGTTACAACCTGGAAGACCGTATCCAGGAATTTTTCAACGAAGGTCAGGGGACCACGGGCAAGGGTGGTTCCGGTGTCTATTTCACCGTTGGTACCGGCTCGCAGATTCTGCGGGATCTTGGCGTCGGCAAGATGCGCCTGCTGAGCCCGCCCATCAAGTTCTCGGCCATTTCCGGTTTTGATCTGGAAGTGGTTGAATACGTGCCCTATACCCCTGAATGACGAACCCGGTGACGGCCTTCGGGCGGTCACCCGTGAAGGAGCCATCGATGGCAGATATCCGAGTAATTGAAGGTGATTTTACCGAGTGCACCGGCCGCTACGCGCTGGTGGTGGGCCGGTTCAACGGTTTTGTGGTCGAGAGCCTGGTTGAAGGTGCAGTGGACACCCTGCGCCGGCACGGGATTTCCAGTGACGACATCACGATTGTGCGTGTGCCTGGAGCCTACGAAATGCCGCTGGCCGTCAAACGGGTTGCGGAAACCGGCGAATACGACGCGATCATTGCGCTGGGTGCGGTAATTCGTGGCGGAACGCCACATTTTGACTACGTTGCTGGAGAGGCCTCCAGTGGCCTGGGCGCTGTCAGCCTGGATACCAATGTGCCGGTCACCTTCGGAGTGCTGACCGTGGACTCCATTGAGCAGGCGATCGAGCGCTCCGGTACAAAGGCCGGTAACAAGGGCGCCGAAGCGGCCATAACGGCCCTGGAAATGGTCAGCCTGTTCAGGAAGCTGGGTGAGTAATGAGCGAATCTGGAGAAACGTCACCGAATCCTGCCGCCTCGGGCCAGCCCAAGGCCGGTGACCGCCGTCGCGCCCGGGCGCTGGCGATGCAGGGGCTGTATCAGCGCCATTTCAGCAAGACCGCGATTTCGGACATCGAGGCCGAGTTCATGGTGGATAATGACATGTCCAAGGTCGACCTGCTGTATTTCCGGGACCTGCTGCGCGGTGTCCATCGAGAGCAGGGTGAGCTGGACAAGCTGATCGAACCGTTTCTGGACCGCCCCATCAAGGAAGTGGACCCGGTAGAGCTTGCCATCGTGCGACTCGGGGCCTACGAGCTGAAGCACCGCCTGGATGTGCCCTACAAGGTGGTGATTAACGAGGGCATTGAGATGGCCAAGCGCTTTGGCGGCACCGAAGGGCACAAGTTCGTCAACAGCATTCTCGACAAGTTGAGCGGTCGGCTGCGTCTGGCCGAAACCCGCGCCCGCTGATCCATGGGTGAATTTGATCTGATCCGGCGGTACTTCCTGCCGCTGGCCTCCCGGCAGCTGGGGGGCTCTCTGGTGCTCGGACCGGGTGACGACTGTGCCATACAGCGATTGCCCTCCGGCCAGGATCTGGTCTTTTCCATTGATACCCTGGTTGAAGGGGTGCATTTCCCCCACGACTATCACCCTGACTACCTTGGCTGGCGGTCGCTGGCGGTTGCCGCCAGCGACCTGGCCGCCATGGGTGCAAAGCCGGAGTGCTTTACACTGGCATTGACCCTGCCCGAGGCCAATGAAGACTGGCTGGAAGGTTTTGCCCGGGGCCTGGCCGAGGCGGCGCAGGCGTTCGGGCTCGCTCTGGCGGGAGGTGATACCACGGCCGGGCCGCTGACCCTGACCCTGCAGGTGCACGGCACCGTCTCCCGCGGCCGCGCCATCTGTCGAAATGGCGCCCGGCCAGGCGACCTGGTGGCGGTCTCCGGCACCCTGGGTGATGCCGGTGCGGCTCTGGCGTACCTGTCAGAAGCCGAGCCGTCGGCCGATGCTGTGGCGGTGCTTGAGCGCTATCACCGGCCACAACCCAGACTTCAGCTCGGTGTGGCCGCAGCCCCGTTCGCCAGTGCCGGCATCGATATTTCCGATGGCTTGCTGGCGGATCTTGGCCACATTCTGGAGGCATCAGGGTGTGGTGCCAGGCTCGAATCCGGTTCGCTGCCGCTTTCACCGGCCCTGGTGTGCCTGGCAGGTGGGCGTGCCCAGGACCTGGCACTGCGGTCCGGCGATGACTACGAGCTCTGCCTGACTTTCCCGCCGGAGCGCTGGAAAAGTGCCCCGGAGGCGCTCAGGCAGCAGTTTACGGTGATCGGAACCATCGAAGCGGACCCGGGGCTTTACCTGGATGGCACCGACTGTGGACCCTCAGGCCCGAATGCCGGATTCGATCATTTCAGGAGGCGTCAATGAGCCATTCCAACCAGACGCCAGAGCAGGACGATCCGCCGCTGATTCTTCCCCCGGGCTTTCTTCGTAATCCTGTGCATCTGCTGGCCTTTGGTCTTGGCAGCGGCGCCACCTCCAGGGCGCCCGGCACCTGGGGTAGCCTGGCCGCGATTCCCCTCTGGTACGGAATCGCGTGGCTACCGCCGTCAGCCTACTGGCTGGTGGTTCTGGTGGCTTTTCTGGTTGGTGTCTGGCTGTGCGGAAAGACCGCCGAGGATCTCAAGGTGCACGACCATAGCGGTATCGTGTGGGATGAGTTTGTGGGTATGTGGATTGCCCTGGGGCTGTTCCCGGATACGATTTACGGGGTTTTGGGCGCCTTTGCACTGTTCAGGCTCTTCGACATCGCCAAACCCTGGCCGATTGGCTGGCTCGACAGGCGTCTGCCGGGCGGGCTGGGCATAATGGTGGACGATGTGGTTGCTGGCGCAATGGCCCTGGCCTGCCTGTGGGCCGTTGATTACTGGCTGGTACCGGTCATGGTCTAGCCGATGACCGGGGCCAGAGAGCTAGTGCATCCGCTGCTCTTCGGGGAGCAATCGAACAACATGCAAAAACCGCTTGAGTCCGGTCTCGGCGCGTTCACGTGAAGCAAAGGGGCCACTGTCAAACCCTTCCCGGGTGGTGAAGTACCACTTGCTCCCTACACAGAAAAATCGGCTACTGCGAAAGGGAACTGGCCCTTCTTCTCCGGTCCTGCGTTGGGTATCCATGTTATCTCCTGTGCCCCCTTTTGATTTTTGCTTTTCGGGCGCCACGTTTGTCATTGCCGATCTGTTTTAAGTTAATCCAAATCGGGCCGAATTCAACATTTTTTTACATTTTTACGAGCCAGGTCTCAGCCGGGATCACGATAACGCCGCAACCTGCCCTGGCAGGCGCCCGTCTCGGTGTCTTGCCCTTGTCAAACGCAGTCGTCAGAATGCAACAGCGGCGGTCAACGCCCCGGGCCCTTTCGTTCATGTTTTCAAGGAGAGTCAATGACCATTTCCCACGTATTCGGTTCGTTCATACACAGGCTACGGCGACCCAGGTCTCACGCCATTGGCAAAAGCGCCGTTTTGCTCCCGTTACTGTTGCTAGTCCTGTCCGGTTGCGCGTCCAGCGTGAGTGTGGTGGAAACCTGGGAGGGCAACCCCGACGCCGCTGCCAATGCGGCCGTTCTCAAAGCGCCCGGAGAGATTGTTGTTACCCGGGTGAACGGGCGGACAATGTCCAATTTCCTGATGGACGACCTGGCCCTGGATTACGCCCTGCTGCCCGGCGAAAACGAGGTGGTTTTCGTTTACAAGACTATCTGGGCCAAGTCGGAGGTGGTTCGCAATGGCGAATCCAAAGTGCATGTGATCGAGAGCAAGCCTCAGGTAGCGCGTTTCGACGCGGCGGCGGGTGAGACCTACGCCTTCGAGTTTGAGAAACCGGATTCCCGCGCCGAAGCGCAGCAGATGATTCCGCAATTCAGTGCCGCGATCGTTGCGTCGTCAGGGCAGACTGTTGCTACGTCTACCGATTGGGATCCGTCGCAGGCTGCCGCATTGGCCCGGACGCCGTTGCCCGAGTCTGCGCAGGCGTCTGGCTCGGTCGAGATGGGCGAGGATACCACCCCGCTGGATCAGCTCAAGGCCATCTGGCAGACCGCGAGCGATGAGGAAAAGAAAGCCTTCCTCCGCTGGGCCTTCGAGTAAAGCCGATGTTGCGCCGCTTTCGGGGATTCAGGCCCGAAAGCGGCGCATGGCTCTTTTCAGCAATCCTTCCATTATCGCCATGGCATCATCGGCCAGCGACTGGGTCGCTGTGGCCGGCGCCGGTTCCGCGATATCTTCCGTGCCCAGCCGATGGACCGCGTCTTCAATGGCGCCCAGGCTTTCAGCCACATGCGCCTGCAGGGCATCGCCATTGGCGACAACATCGGGACAGAGCGTAAAGTTCAGGGTCAGGCGGCCTTCGTAACTGACGGCGACAATCACCAGTCCCATACTGTCGAACAGCGGCGCAGTGTTGTACTGCTGCACCAGCCTCGCCCCCTGCAGGTAAAGGGGTACCTGAGGGCCGGGCACGTTGGTGATCGGCAGGTTGAACAGCGGTCGGTAGCGCTGGGCAATCTGCAGTTCCGAGTAGAGTCGGGCCGAGAGCGCCAGCATGGTTGATGGCAGCAGCTCCGTCAGTCGGTCTGCGGCTATGGCCTCGCGGTAGGGTTCGGAGGCAACCGCGTTCCAGTGAATCCGCCGGATGCGTTGAGCCGGATTGGCCTCGTTGGTGGCCAGATCCAGAAGCATCGCCGACATCTGATTGCCGGTCGCCTTGCGAAGGCTGTTGGAGCGAACCGATATCGGTGTCATGGCCACCAGGGACTTGCCGCTGCCCGCACCCTCACTGATGAGGTAGCGGCGAAGCGTTTCGGCACAGAGCCCCAGCACCACGTCGTTCAGTGTGACGTCCCCGAGCGTGGCCTTGATGGTTTTGAGGCGGGACAGCTCAACACTGGCCGCAACAATCTGCCGGTTGGCAGTGATCTGTCGGTTGAATGGGCTGTGGGGCGCCGAGAACAGGGGCAGTGGCAACGGCAGTTTCCGCAGCTGTTTCTGGATCAGGCCGCGGGTCGTGGCCTCGATCGCGTTGGCTGCCAGGGAAGTGACCTGCAAGGGCGTGCGCAGGATGTTGGCGCCGGCCTGTAGCATCACCCGCTCCTCGGAAGGCCGGGGACGGGGTGACCAGGGTCGTGGCGGCGTAATCGGGCGCGGCTCGGGGGTGTATTCGAGCAGTTTGCCGATGATCTCCTCACCGCTGAAGGCGTCGATGGCCGCATGGTGCAACTTGACGATCAGTGCGAACCCTTCGTTGCCGGTGTTGTCATCGCCCAGCCGGAAACCATCCACAAAGGTGATGTGCCAGAGCGGGCGGTCTTTTTTCAGGGGCTGTTCCAGAATCCGCGAAGCCAGCGTCATCAGGTTGGCCTTTTGCCCGTGTTCGCCCATGTTCACATAGGCCAGGTGCCGCTCAAGACTGAACTCGGGATCGTCAATCCAGTAGGGCCGGCCGAGCCGAAGCGGGATTTCCTTCAGGCGCTGCCGAAACACAGGCACCACGTGGAGTCGGCTGCGAAGATAGGCTACGAAGGTGCTGAAGGCCAGTGGCCGGTCGCATTCGCCGGCATCGAAAAGGTAGATGCCACCGATGTGCATCGGTGTGGTTTCCGATTCCAGGTACAGGAACGAGGCATCCAGTTCCGACAGCTGCCGCATCAGAGAGCTCCCTTCGGCGATGAAGTTTGTCGCAGTATAAATGATCTGGGGACGGTTTCCGTTGACTCAGTCGACCCGAGGGGACATCTGTCGAAGTCATACCATTGGCTTTGTTTTCAGTCTTTTAGCCATTCCGAGACGGCACCTTCGCGCCCGAGCCGTTCCCAGAACCACATCAGCGCCTTACCCTGGTCTTCGGCGTGCCTCGCCAGGTGCAGGGTGATCGGTTGTCTTGACGCCTGAACCGACTTGGCCACCAGGGTGCCGTCTTTGAGCTGCTGACGGATTCGTGATTTGGGGAGCCAGCCGACCCCCAGGCCCGCCACCTGTACGGCCACTTTCTGGTCGATGTTGGCAACGGTAAGCGTGCGCTGTCGGTGAAAAATCCCGGCATGCCCGGGAGGGAGCGAACGCGAGGTGTCCGCGGCCACGGCCGCAGGATAGCGGGAAATGTCTTCTTCCTGCAGAGGAGTGTCTGCACTCGCTAGCGGATGGTCTGCGGCCACAGCAAATACGAAAGGCATCTCGCCCAGGGCCTTGGTGGTGTAGCTTCCGGCCGGTTTGCTGAGGCTGTCGGCACCGATGATCAGGTCCACTCGCCGGCTTTGCAGGGCATCCCAGGTGCCGGCAAACACTTCCTCGACAATCTGGACATCCACCGGCACCCCGAGCTCATAGAATTCCTTGATGGCTGGAAACAGGCACTCCGCCGGCAGTAACGAATTGAAGCCGATTCGCAGGCGGGTCTCCCAGCCCTGGGCCACCTGTCGTGTTGTGTGGGCGAGGTTTTCTGCGGCCTCGAGCAGGGTGCGTCCTTCTTCCAGCAGGTATCGGCCAGCGGGTGTCAGTCGGGCCCTGTGGCCGGTGCGATCGTAGATGGCCACATTGAGGTCTTCCTCCAACTTCTGCACCGTGTAGCTGATGGCGGAGGGTACCCGGAACAGCTCGGATGCGGCGCCGGCGAAGCTGCCCTTGCGATCGATGGCGTCGAGGACTTTGAGGGCGTCTATGGTGATGGCTGTGTGCATGTTCGAATAATCTGAGGTTGTTGGCCAGAAATGCTTGTTTGAGAGGGTAGCAGGGTCGCCGGTATTCTGCTCTTAGTTTCGAATGGCTTCTGGCTTTTGGGGCAGCGGGTGTCGGGCAAGGCCTTCGCAAACACGCCGTGAACCCGTCCCTGGGGGCTCGGCATTACCATCCCTGGCAATGCACGGTTTGCGAAGGCCTTGCCCGACACCCTCGGCAAACTCCGAGCAGTCTCTCCCAGAGGCCATTGCCGATCATCAGGATTTTTAATCGGAGGACCTCATGGGCCTGTTAATCGACGGCAAATGGCACGACAAGTGGTACGACACCGACAAGACCGGCGGCAAGTTCGAGCGGGAGGCGGCCCGGTTCCGGAACTGGGTGACGGCCGATGGTTCGCCGGGGCCGGACGGTGAGGGTGGTTTCAAGGCGGAGTCTGGCCGTTATCACCTGTATGTGTCCATGGCCTGCCCCTGGGCGCATCGAACGCTGATCTTCCGCAAGTTGAAGGGGCTTGAGCAGCATATTTCCGTGTCGGTGGTGCATCCGGACATGCTGGAGAACGGCTGGGAGTTCCGGCCCGACAGCAAGGAGCACCGGGACCACCTGCATGGGTTGCGCTTTCTGCATGAGCTTTATACCAGGGCGGCCCCGGACTACACCGGTCGGGTGACGGTTCCCACGCTCTGGGATACCAAGAAGCAGACAATTGCCAGTAACGAGTCGGCAGAGATCATCCGCATGTTCAATTCAGCGTTCAATGACCTTGAGGGTGTGCGTACGGACCTGGATTTCTACCCGGCGGGTCTGAGAGAAGAGATTGATGCGGTGAATGCCAGGGTTTACGACACCGTCAACAACGGTGTCTACAAGGCGGGTTTTGCCACTGCGCAGGACAAGTACGAAGAAGCCTACACAGCCCTGCTTGATTCGCTCGACTGGCTGGAGCAGCGGTTGTCTGGCCAGCGGTATCTCGTTGGCGGCCAGCTAACGGAGGCCGACTGGCGGCTGTTCACCACGCTCATCCGCTTCGACGCGGTGTATTTCAGCCATTTCAAATGTAATCGCCAGCGGATTCAGGATTTCCCTGCGCTCTCTGCGTATGTGCGGGATCTTTACCAGGAACCGGGCGTGTCCGAGACGGTGGATATCGGGCAGATCAAGCGCCACTACTACGTGAGCCAGCGCACCATCAACCCGACCCAGATCGTGCCGGTGGGCCCGGCACTGGATTTTGACGCGCCCCATGGGCGCGAACATCTTGATTGAGTTAAGAGGTGGACACCGGGGTCAGATGAAAGCTTTCACCTGACCCCAATTCCAAATCAGCTTACTCTGGCAACGGCCACTTCTGTCAGAAGTTCCATGGCCTCTTTGTGGCTCGATTCCGGTAGGGCTTTCAGGCACGCCTTCGCCAGCTCTGCCTGCTCACGGGCCCTGGTCATGGTGTATTCGATGGCGCCGGAGCGCTCGACGATGTCCAGAATGCGTGGCAGGTCGTCCAGGCCGCCTTTGCGAATGGCCTGACGGATCAACTGGCGCTCGTCGTCCGAGCCGTGGTTCATGGCGTGGATCAATGGCAGGGTGGTCTTGCCTTCGGCCAGGTCGTCGCCCACGTTCTTGCCCATGGCTTCGGCATCGCCGCGGTAGTCCAGAACGTCGTCCACTAACTGAAACGCCAGCCCCAGGTGCTTGCCGTAGTCCTTGAGCCCTTGCTCCTGCTCCTCGTTCGCACCGGCAAGAAGTGCTCCGGTGTGGGAGGCGGCTTCGAACAGCATGGCGGTCTTGTTATGGATGACCTTCATATACTGTTCTTCGGTGAGATCCGGGTTCTTCACGTTCATCAGCTGCATCACCTCGCCCTCGGCGATCACCGCCGTGGCATGGGATAGCACGTCCATGATGCGCAGGCTCTGGAGTTCCACCATCATCTCGAACGCCCGGGCGTAGAGGAAATCACCTACCAGTACACTGGGTGCGTTGCCCCAGCGCGCATTGGCCGTGCTGCGGCCCCGGCGCATGTCCGAGGTGTCCACCACGTCGTCGTGAAGCAGGGTGGCGGTGTGCAGGAATTCAATGACCGCCGCCAGCTTCAGGTGGTCGTTACGGTCGTAACCGGCGGCCTGGCTGGAAAGCAGAACCAGCAGGGGTCTCAGGCGCTTGCCGCCGCTTTCGATGATGTACTGGGCGATCCTCTCCACCAGGGGCACATCCGAGGCAAGCCGCTGGATGATCAGATCGTTAACCCGGCTGAAGTCATCGGCCACGGTGTCGTAGATGCGCTGGGCTGTCATGCGGCTTGTGGTTCCCTAATCTGGTGATGTTCTGGTGATGCGCTGATGTTTCGTTCTCGCGAATACCGGTAATAAAGGCAGGTCGCGGCAATGCTAGGTATTGCCGAGATGAGTGTCAACTTGGCTTGTGTTGCGAAGCGTCTTTTCGTACAATCACGCGCCCAACTCATCCCAACCTGCGCTCCCTGCTATAGGGTCGCCAGAGCGCCTCCCTTAGAACCAGGTGGATAAGAGCAGGGATGGGTCAATCGTGGAGAACGAGTGAATGTACGCAGTTATTGTTAGCGGTGGCAAGCAGCACCGTGTGAAAGAAGGCGAAACCCTGAAGCTGGAAAAGCTCGAAGTTGAAACCGGTGGCAACGTTGAGTTCGATCGCGTTCTGCTGATCGCCGATGGCGACAAGGTTCAGGTAGGCGCGCCGGTGGTTGATGGTGCCAAGGTAACCGCAGAAGTGGTCGGCCACGGCCGTCACGACAAGGTTCAGATCATCAAGTTCCGTCGTCGTAAGCATCACATGAAGCGTCAGGGCCACCGTCAGTGGTTCACTGAAGTCAAGATCACGGGTATCAAGGGCTGAGACCCTGGATTTACCCCCTAGAGAAGGAGGCTGGTAATGGCTCATAAAAAGGCAGCAGGTAGTACCCGTAACGGTCGCGATTCCGAGTCGAAACGACTTGGTGTGAAGCGCTTCGGCGGTGAGACCGTTTCTGCAGGCAGCATCATCATTCGTCAGCGTGGCACCCGTTTCCACGCTGGCAGCAACGTTGGCATTGGCAAGGACCACACCCTGTTTGCGAAAGCAGACGGCCAGGTGAAATTCGAGACCAAAGGCCCGCAGAGCCGTAAGTTCGTGAGCATCGTTCCGGCTGCGTAAGCAGCGGCGATCCGGTTCTGTCGAACCTTGGATGGCGCTGGTATCCTGATAACATCAGGGTGACAGAGCCATCCGGAGCCCCGCAAAGCTTCCTTGAGGCTGCGGGGCTTTTTAGTTTATGCGCGTGGCGCAAAGGGTTGATCCATGAAGTTCGTAGACGAAGCCACCATCATTGTCGAGGCCGGTAAAGGTGGTCACGGCTGCCTCAGTTTCCGGCGTGAAAAGTACGTGCCCAAGGGCGGTCCCGATGGCGGTGACGGCGGCGACGGCGGGTCGGTGTATCTGGAGGCCGATGAGTCGCTCAATACCCTGATCGACTATCGATTCCAGCGCAAGCACAAGGCCCAGAACGGTGAGCCCGGTGCTGGCCGCAACTGTACTGGCACCAAGGGCGAGGATCTTGTGCTTCCTGTGCCTGTGGGCACCACGGTGGTGGACATGGACACCCATGAGGTGCTGGGGGATCTGACCCACGTCGGGCAGAGGCTGAAGGTTGCCCAGGGCGGCTTTCATGGCCTGGGTAACACCCGCTTCAAGTCCTCGGTGAACCGCGCGCCGCGCCAGACCACCAAAGGCTCGGAAGGAGAGTTGCGGAACCTCCGGCTGGAATTGAAAGTGCTGGCAGACGTAGGGCTCCTGGGTATGCCCAACGCCGGCAAATCTACGTTCATCCGTTCGGTGTCTGCCGCCCGCCCGAAGGTGGCGGATTACCCGTTCACCACCCTGGTGCCCAACCTGGGCGTAGTGAGTGTGCAGGCGCACCAGAGTTTCGTGATTGCGGACATTCCCGGTCTGATCGAGGGCGCCGCCGAGGGTGCCGGGCTTGGTATCCGATTCCTCAAGCATCTGGTTCGTACCCGGTTGTTGCTGCATCTGGTGGATGTGGCTCCTTACGATGGCTCCTCTCCGGCTGAGGCGGTGCGCGCCATCGCGCACGAGCTGGAAAAGTTCAGTGAAACCCTGGCCAGCCGTCCGCGCTGGCTGGTGCTGAACAAGGTCGATATGGTGGCGGAAGAGGATCGTGAGGCTCATTGCCAGGCGATCATCGACGAGCTCGGCTGGGACGGGCCGGTATTCCGGATCTCGGCCCTGAGCGGCGAGGGCACCAAGGCGCTTTCCCAGGCGGTGATGCGCTGGATTGAGGAACAGGCCGAAGCCGAGGCCCAGAACCCAGAGTTTGCAGAGCGCGAGGCGGAACGGCGTCGCCGTATGGACGAAGAGGCCCGGGCGCGGATCGAGGCGGAGCGCCAGGCCCGTCGTGCAGCGCGCGAAGACGACGATGACGACGACTTCGACGACGATGACTACGACGTTGAAGTGGTGTACGCCCCCGAATAGTCGCGCAAGAGGAAGTGTCCACGGATCATGACTGAACGCGTACAGTTGCGTCAGGCCCGACGCCTGGTGATCAAGATTGGCAGTGCCCTGCTGACAGACGATGGCAAGGGCCTGGATGTGGCTGCCCTGGGTTTGTGGGTGGATCAGATTGCCGAACTGATCGAAGACGGTGTGGAAGTTGTGGTGGTGTCTTCGGGCTCCGTGGCCGAGGGTATGAGTCGTCTTGGCTGGACGGTGCGACCGGAGCAGTTGCATGAACTGCAGGCCGCCGCCGCGGTCGGGCAGATGGGGCTGGTGCAGACCTGGGAGGCGCAGTTCAAGCGCCACGATATCCATACCGCGCAGATACTGCTGACCCACGATGACCTGTCCGACCGCAAGCGGTACCTGAATGGTCGGAGCACGCTTCGGGCCCTGCTCAATTTCGGCGTCGTGCCCATCGTCAATGAAAACGACACCGTGGTGACCGACGAAATCCGTTTTGGTGATAACGACACCCTCGGCGCGCTGGTGGCCAACCTCATTGAGGCAGATGGCCTGATCATCCTCACGGATCAGTTGGGGCTGTTCGACAAGGACCCGCGCAAGCATGCCGACGCCCGCCTGGTGACCGAGCGGAAGGCCGGCGACCACGAGCTGGATGCCATGGCCGGGGGCGGTGCCGGTGTGCTTGGTCGCGGCGGCATGCAGACCAAGTTGCGGGCGGCCCGGCTGGCTGCCCGCTCCGGCGCCTTCACGGTGATCGTCGGCGGTCGCATCGAGGGTGTGATCAGCCGGCTCCGGCAGGGTGACGTCATTGGCACCCTGTTGTTACCCGAGCAGGGGCGGATCGCCGCTCGCAAGCAGTGGCTGGCCAGCCATCTGCAGACCCGGGGCAAGCTCACGCTCGATGAGGGTGCGGTCAAGGTGCTGTGTCTGGGTGGCCGCAGCCTGCTCCCGGTGGGTGTGAAGGGTGTGGCCGGGCAGTTCCGGCGTGGCGAGATGGTGTCTTGCGTGGATCCCTCCGGTCGGGAGGTTGCCCGGGGGCTAGTAAATTATGACGCGGACGAGGCCCGGGCCATTGCCGGGCGCTCCAGTGACCGGATTACCGAGATCCTGGGTTACATGTCTGGTGAGGAGATGATTCACCGGGACAACCTGGTGATTGTGTAGCTGGACTGTCCGCCCACCTCACCGCCCATAAAAAAACCGGCCAGATGGCCGGTTTTTTATTTTCCCGAAAGCAGGCCTGAATCAGGCGCTCTTCAGGGACTTGATCCTGGCGCTCAGGCGGCTCTTGCTGCGAGCGACCTTGTTCTTCGCGAAGATACCCTTGTTCACCATGCTGTCCATGATCGGCTGAGCCTTCTGGAAAGCGGCCTGGGCTTCTTCGTAGTTGCCGGCTTCGATCTTGGACTGAACTTTCTTGATGTAGGTACGAGCCATGGAACGCAGGCTTGCATTGTGCTTGCGGTTCTTCTCGTTCTGACGTGCGCGCTTCTTGGCTTGCGGGGAATTTGCCACCGTAAAACTCCTGAAAATCCTGAATTCGTTGCTGAATGATTCGTTACATCGCGGGCGCGCCAAAACCAGCGCGTCGAAATAAATGACGCGGAACTATGCCGCCCAATCCCCCAAATGTCAAGACCAAAACCCATTTCATGCCCCACGCCATAAGGCCTGTGCTAAACTCGCCGCTCACCGGATGCGGCGTGAAACGGGAAGCAGGTAATTCCCGAAATACCCGCCAACTTGGATGCACACAATGTCACCCCAGGGCCTGCATGTCCTCGCAATCTGAAACGCCTCCAGAACAGAAACAACTGCCCCGGGCGCCTGGTCTGTTGAGATCCTCTGGCCTGGTGGGAGCCATGACCATGCTCTCCCGGGTGCTCGGGCTGGTTCGGGATATGGTGATCGCCCGGTATTTTGGCGCCGGAGCCGGAGCCGACGCCTTTTTCGTGGCGTTCAAGATACCGAACTTTCTGCGCCGGTTGTTCGCCGAAGGCGCGTTCTCCCAGGCTTTTGTGCCGGTACTGTCATCCTACCGGCAAACCCAGTCCATGTCGGACGTTCAGCGTCTGGTCAATGCGGTGGCCGGGTCCCTGGGGCTGGTCCTGCTGGGCGTAACCCTCGTGGCCATCCTGGGGGCGCCTGTGCTGACGGCCATCTTTGCCCCGGGTTTTCTTGATGATGAGGTGAAGTTTGCGCTGACCAGCGACATGCTGCGGATCACCTTTCCCTACCTGTTGCTGATTTCCCTGACCGCTTTCGCCGGGGGCATTCTTAACAGCTACGACCGATTTGCCGTGCCGGCGTTTACGCCCGTGTTGCTCAATCTTTCAATGATTGCGGCAGCCATATGGTTGACGCCGCTGATGGCGGAGCCGGTGATGGCCCTGGCCTGGGGGGTGTTCATTGCCGGCGCTCTGCAGCTATTCTTCCAGTTGCCGTTTCTGATGCGTCTGGGGCTGTTGCCCAGACCCCGGGTGGATTATCGCCACGAGGGTGTCAGTCGAATCCTGAAGTTGATGGTGCCGGCGCTGTTCGGGGTTTCGGTAAGCCAGATCAACCTGTTGCTCGATACCGTTCTGGCCTCGTTCCTGCAGACGGGCAGCGTGTCTTGGCTTTATTACTCGGACCGGTTGTCGGAGTTGCCCCTGGGCGTGTTCGGCATTGCCATTGCCACGGTGATCCTGCCCAGTCTGTCCCGAAAGCACGCCGCTGCCTCCGCAGATCAGTTCGCGGCCACGCTTGACTGGGCGGTTCGGGCGGTGCTGCTGATTGGCCTGCCGGCGGCGCTGGCGTTGGCTCTGCTGGCGGAGCCGTTGATCGCCACCCTGTTTCATTATGGTGAGGTCACCGACCGCGACGTGGCTATGTCGGCCCAGAGCCTGCGGGCCTACTCGGCGGGTTTGCTCGCCTTCATGCTGATCAAGGTGCTCGCACCCGGGTTCTTTGCCCGTGAAGACACCCGGACACCGGTGAAAATCGGCATCATCGCCATGGTGGCCAACATGGTTTTCAACCTGATGCTGGTGTTTCCGCTGGCGCACGCCGGTCTTGCGCTGGCCACCTCGCTGTCGGCCTGGCTCAATGGCTTTCTGTTGTGGCGCGGGTTGCGTAAGGAAGGCGCCTGGCAGAGCCAGCCTGGCTGGCCCCGGTTCCTCCTCCAGATCCTGTTTGCCAACGGCGCCCTGGCGGCGGTTATTCTGTGGCTCAAGCCGCCGGTAGCCGAATGGCTGGCCAATGGCGGCTACCAGCGGGCGGCCGATATGGCCGTCCTGGTGGCGGCCGGGGTGTTCGTGTACTTCCTCGTGCTGGCCCTCACCGGGGTTCGGGTAAGACATTTTCGGCACAGGTAAGGTATAATCGCGCGTTTTCTCACCAGCGTTACCGAAGGGAGTGCGCTGAAAGCTAGCTGGCAATTGAAGGTTCGCATTACATGCGTCTGATCCGGGGCCTGACCAACCTGAAAGCGCTGTCACAGCGGGAGGATTCCCCTCTCAGGCGTGGCTGCGTTGCCACCATCGGCAATTTTGATGGCGTTCATCTCGGCCATAAAACCATCATCGATCAGGTCATCAGCAAGGCCGAGGCTCTCGGCGTGCCTTCGGTGGTGATGGTCTTCGAGCCTCAGCCACGGGAATTCTTCCAGGGCAGTGAGGCGCCGCCACGGCTGATGAACTTTCGCCAGAAATTCGAGTCCCTGCTGGCCGAGGGTGTCGATATTGTGCTGTGCCTGCGCTTTAACCAGGCATTTCGCAGTTATTCCGCCATGGGTTTTGTGGAGGATGTTCTGATCGAGGGGCTGGCGGTGAGACACCTGGTGGTGGGGGATGATTTCCGGTTTGGTTGCGACCGCGCCGGGGATTTCAACCTGTTGCAGGAGGTCGGTAGCGCCCGAGGTTTTTCGGTGGAGAACACGCGCACGGTCACCGTGGCCGGCGAACGGGTCAGCAGCACCCGGGTGCGTGAATTGCTGACCATTAATGGCCTTGAGCAGGCCGAAGCGCTGTTGGGCCACCCTTACCGGATCAGAGGGCGCGTGGTGTATGGCCGCCAGTTGGGTCGCCAGATTGGTGCGCCCACAGCCAACATCTTGCTGCACCGGACCGCGCCCCTGAGGGGCGTCTATGTTGTCTCGGCCGCACTGGATGACGGCTCCCGATACGATGGGGTGGCCAACATCGGGCTGCGCCCGACCGTAGACGGCAAACAGCCGTCACTGGAAGTGCACCTGTTTGACTTTACTGGCACACTTTATGGCCAGCACCTTGAAGTGGTCTTTCGTCACGGGCTGCGGGATGAGGAAAAGTTTGAATCCGTAGACCAGTTGAAAGACCAGATTGCCCGCGATTTCGAAGACGCCCGTGCCTGGATCGCCGAACACGGCTCGGAGAAAAGTGCGGATTGAAACGCCGCACAGCGCCGCAATGATGGTAGGCGCGCGTCGATACGAATGACTGACCAACACTGACCAAGACCCGGAAGAGTACGCACACAGACCATGAGCGACTACAAGCACACCCTGAATCTGCCGGAAACCGCCTTCCCGATGCGCGGCAACCTGGCCAAGCGCGAGCCGGAAATGCTCAAGCGCTGGCAGGATCTCGACGTCTACGGCAACCTGCGCAAGCAGCGCGAGGGGCGGGACAAGTTCATTCTTCACGATGGCCCTCCCTACGCCAACGGCAGCATTCATATCGGTCATGCGGTCAACAAGATCCTCAAGGACATGATCGTCAAGTCCCGAAGTTTCATGGGCTATGACGCGCCTTACGTGCCGGGCTGGGACTGCCATGGGCTGCCTATTGAGCACAAGGTTGAGCAGGAGATTGGCAAGGCCGGCGTGAAGGTGGATTACAAGACCTTCCGCCAGGCGTGCCGTGACTATGCGACCAAGCAGATTGCCGGGCAGAAGGAAGACTTCATTCGTCTGGGTGTCATGGGCGAGTGGGACAAACCCTACCTGACCATGGACCCGAAGGTGGAAGCGGGCATTGTGCGTGCGTTGGGCAAGATCGTGGCCCGGGGCCACCTGGTGCGTGGTTACAAGCCGGTTTACTGGAGTGTGGTGGGGCAGTCGGCCCTGGCAGAGGCCGAGGTGGAATACCAGGACAAGACCTCCACCCAGATTGACGTGCGTTTTAGGGCAGTCGATCAGGCGAAGGCGCTGTCGGTGTTCGGCACCGATAAAGGTGAGGGCGATGTGTCGGTGGTAATCTGGACCACCACGCCCTGGACCATCCCGGCCAACCAGGCGGTCTCCCTGAACGCAGAGCTGAACTACGCCCTGGTGCAGACCGATGTCGGTCACGGAGCGGAGCGCATGATCCTCGCGGCCGATATGGTGGATGGCGTCATGGCGCGCTGGCAGGTCGAGCAGTTCGAAGTCCTGGCCACCTGCGCCGGCTCCGATCTGGAACACCTGGTGCTTCAGCACCCCATCTACGACAAGCAGGTGCCAGTGATCCTGGGCGACCACGTGTCGACCGACGCCGGTACCGGTGCCGTTCATACCGCGCCGGATCACGGTATGGAAGACTTCGAGGTGGGCAAGGCCTACCACATTGGCACCCTTAATCTCGTGCAGGCGGACGGCACTTACACCTCGGCCGCCGGTGAGCTGGCGGGCGTGCACGTGTACAAGGCCGACGAGCCGGTGTGCAGTGCGCTGGAGCGCGAGGGCAAGCTGGTTCGATCCGAGAAGTTCCGTCACAGCTACCCCCATTGCTGGCGCACCAAGACGCCGCTGATTTATCGGGCCACGCCGCAATGGTTCATCAGCATGGACAAGGAAAACCTGCGGGCCGATGCCCTGGAAGCGATCAAGGGCGTGCGCTGGGTGCCATCCTGGGGCCAGAACCGCATCGAGGCCATGTTCAACCAGTCACCGGACTGGTGTATCTCCCGTCAGCGGACCTGGGGCGTACCCATTACCCTGTTCATCCATAAGGAAACCCAGGAGCTGCACCCGGACACCCAGAACCTGATCGAGAAGGTGGCCCAGCAGATCGAGGAAGGCGGCATTGACGCCTGGTACGACCTGGATGCTGCGACGCTGCTGGGCAGTGATGCCGAGCAGTATGAAAAGGTCATGGATACCCTGGACGTCTGGTTTGATTCGGGCGTCACCCACGAGTCGGTGCTTCGGGTTCGTGAAGAGCTGGGCCAGTTCCCGGCCGACATGTACCTTGAGGGATCCGACCAGCATCGGGGCTGGTTCCAGTCGTCCCTCAAAACCTCCATCGCGATGAACGGCGTGGCACCGTACAAGCAGGTTCTGACCCACGGCTTTACCGTGGACGGCAAGGGCCACAAGATGTCCAAGTCCCTGGGCAACGTGATCGCGCCCCAGGAAGTCATGAATGAGCTGGGTGCGGACATCCTGCGCCTGTGGGTGGCCGCCACCGATTACAGCGGTGAGATGACCGTGTCCAAGGACATCCTGCGCCAGACCGCCGATGGCTACCGCCGTATCCGCAATACCGCCCGCTTCCTGCTGAGTAACCTGACCGGGTTCGAGCCGGAGCAGCATATGGTGGCGCCGGAGGACATGATTGCCCTGGATCGCTGGATGGTCGACCGTGCGCTCCAGCTGCAGCAGGAGCTGCACGAGGACTACGGCAACTATGCTTTCCTGCGGATCTACCAGAAGGTCTATAACTTCTGCGAAGCGACACTGGGCGGCTTCTACCTCGATATCATCAAGGACCGGCAGTACACCACCCAGGCCGACAGCCTGGCGCGGCGCTCCTGCCAGACCGCCCTGTACCACGTTGCCGAAGCGCTGGTGCGCTGGATTGCCCCGATTCTGAGCTTCACCGCGGATGAAATCTGGCAGCACTTGCCCGGCCAGCGCAGTGACACCGTGTTCTACGAAACCTGGTACGAGGGCCTGACCGCGCTGCCGGAAAACGCCGAGCTGGGTCGCGAGTACTGGCGTGAGATCTACAGCGTCAAGGAAGCGGTGAACAAATGCCTGGAAGAGGCCCGGGCGCGAGGCGAAATCAAGGGCTCCCTGAGCGCAGAAGTGACCCTGTACTGCGAAGGCGACCTTGCCGCCGACCTGAAGCACCTCGGTGAGGAACTGCGGTTTGTGCTCATCACCTCGGAGGCCACCGTGAAGCCGGTTTCCGAAGCCGGAGACGCGGAGATGACGGCTCACGAAGGGCTGCGTGTGAAGGTGACCCCGGCTGCCCACAGCAAGTGCGAGCGCTGCTGGCACCATCGCGAGGATGTCGGCCGGAACGCCAAGTACGAGGACCTCTGCGGTCGTTGCGTGACCAACGTGGAAGGGCCCGGCGAAGCCCGCGCTTACGCCTGATGGACGCGGCCATGACGGAAAAAGTCACCGGTAGCAAGTTGAAGTGGCTGTGGCTGGCGGTAGCCGTGATCGCCCTCGATCTCGGTACCAAGGCGATGGCAACCGCCTTGTTGAGCTACGGCGACCCGGTGCCGGTGATCCCCATGTTCAACCTGACACTGCTCCATAACACCGGAGCGGCCTTCAGCTTTCTTGCCGATGCCGCGGGGTGGCAGCGCTGGTTTTTCGTTACCCTGGCCCTGGTGGTCAGTGTGGTTCTTATCTACTGGCTGAAAAACCTCCAGAAACACGAAACCTGGACCGCCGTTGCCATCGTACTGATACTCGGCGGCGCCCTGGGTAATGTCTATGATCGCGTGGTGCATGGTTACGTGGTCGATTTCCTGCACCTTTACTGGCAGGACTGGCATTTCCCCGCCTTCAACCTGGCCGATACCGCGATCACCATCGGTGCCGGCATGATGATTCTCGATATCTTCCGCAAACCCGCCGATACCGGTGGGAATGCAGAAAAGGAGTGACTGGCTTTTATGAACGAGCTGCCGATTGATAAAGGCACCCGGGTAACCCTGCATTTTGCGCTGAAATTCCCCGATGGCGAGGTAATAGACTCCACCTTCGAAAAGGCACCCGCCACCCTCGAAATCGGCGATGACAACCTGCCGGAAAATTTCGAAGCCTACCTGATTGGCATGAAAGCCGGAGACCGGGAAAGCTACGAAGTACCACCGGAGAAAGCCTTCGGCCAGCACAACCCCAACAATGTGCAAACGTTCAAGCGCCACGAGTTCAGTGCCGATATGGTGCTGGAACCCGGCGTTATGATTTCATTCGCCGATGCGCGCCAGAGCGAGTTGCCGGGGGTTGTCAGCCGGGTAGAGGGCGATGAAGTCGAGGTGGATTTCAATCACCCCCTGGCAGGGCGTACACTGACGTTTGAAGTGGAAATCATTGATGTCGAGCCGGTTGGACCGGCCCACTGATCAGGGTAGAAGGGTATTATGCAGATCCGTCTCGCCAACCCCCGGGGTTTTTGTGCTGGTGTGGACCGCGCCATCGAAATTGTGAATCGGGCCCTGGATGTGTTCGGTGCGCCTATCTACGTCCGGCACGAGGTCGTGCACAATAAATTTGTGGTTGATAACCTTCGTAATCGGGGCGCCGTTTTCGTGGACGAGCTCGATGAAGTGCCCGATGGCAAGCTGGTTATCTTCAGCGCCCACGGCGTTTCACAGGCGGTCCAGAACGAAGCGGCCCGGCGCGGCCTGAAAGTCTTCGATGCCACCTGCCCGCTGGTGACCAAGGTGCACCTGGAAGTCATGCGCTACAGTCGCGACGGTCGCGAGTGCATCCTGATTGGCCATCATGGTCACCCGGAAGTGGAAGGCACCATGGGCCAGTACGACCACAGCAACGGTGGTGACATCTACCTGGTGGAAGACGAAAACGACGTTGCCAACCTGGAAGTGAAAGACCCCGCCAAGCTTTCCTACGTGACCCAGACCACCCTCTCCATGGACGACACCGCCCGGGTTATCGACGCGCTGCGCGCCAAGTTCCCCGGGATCCAGGGCCCGCGCAAGGACGACATCTGCTACGCCACCCAGAACCGCCAGGATGCAGTGAAACAGCTGGCCGGCGACTGCGACCTGATGCTGGTGGTGGGCTCCCCCAACAGCTCCAACTCCAACCGCCTGCGCGAACTGGCCGAGCGCATGGGTACACCCGCTTATCTCATCGATGAGGCGGCCCAGATTGATCCGGCCTGGCTGGATGGCAAGCAGGCCATCGGCGTTACGGCCGGTGCTTCGGCGCCCGAAGTGCTGGTGAGTGATGTGATTGCCCGGCTCCGGGACCTTGGTGGGAGCGTGCCTGAGGAAGTTGCCGGGCGCGAGGAGAATATTGTGTTCTCAATGCCAAAGGAGCTTCGCATAGACGCGGTTGAAATTCACTGAGGTGGATGTCTGCCCTTCATTTGTCCTGGGGGTACCGTTGAATCGATACCCCTTGCGCCCTCCAATGATTCATAACTCCTGATCCCGCTCCGGTGACCCCTCAGCCCGGAATGAGACTCTGTTCACGTAGTATGAAGATGTTTCTGCCGTTCATCCGCTCACATCTGCCGCTAGTCAGATAATGGTGGAGGGTCTGCCGCTCGGCCATTAATTTGTCTACAGGAAAACTGGGAAGAGACTATGCATTCAAAGTCAGGCAATGAAGGCTTTACTCTCGTCGAACTGATGATCGTGATTGCGCTCATCGCGGTGATCGCTGGCTTCGCGGTTCCCCAATTCGGACGGATCATCGACAACAATCGCGTGGTATCCACAAGCAACTCCATCGTGGGCCTGTTGAACTATTCCCGCAGCGAGGCTGTTCGGAGGGGTGAGCGGGTCACAGCGACGTCTGCGTCGAACACCATGCAGGCGACCGTGGCTTCCAGCGGCACCGTCATCCGGGAGATTGAGGAAGCGAGCGGGGACTTGAGTATCAGCGCGGGTTCCGTGACGTTTCGGGCGAACGGACTTACCACCAGCACAGCGAACGTTACATTCAACGTTTGCGCGGGCGAGGCTGATGGCACAAGCGTTACCGTAACGCCGGGTGGCCGTGTGTCTACCGCGGACTTTAATTGTCCCTGATCCCGGGGAACAGACGAGATCTCTGGAGAAAAATGTTCATGTTGGTCAGATCAGGTTCACGTTCTCAGACTGGTTTTACCCTTATCGAGGTGCTGGTTGCTCTACTGGTGCTTCTGGTTGGGCTTCTTGGGGTTGTGGGTATGCAATACCTGTCACTCCAGCAGGTCAACAATGCGAATTTACGTTCGCAGGTCAATCTTCACGCTCAGCAGATGGTGGAAATGATCAGAGCGAACGATAACGATGCGCTAACGACGGCTGAAGTGAATGCCTGGAAGGCGAGTCTGGATCGGGATGTTCCGGGGGCAACCGGCGCAGTCACCATGAACACCAATACCGTTGACGTGACCATCACCTGGGATGAGCGGCAATACGGCAACGACGCAGCGCAGCAGTCTTACACCATGACAGCGAGGTTGGAGCAATGAGGATCTCGGCACGCCAGAGAGGCCTTTCTATTATCGAAGTGATGGTCGCATTGGCGCTGTCGCTGATCATTACGCTCGGCCTGACGCAGATTTTCACCTCCAACAGCCAGAGTTTTCGGGTGGCTGAGGCCAGCGCCCGAATCCAGGAAACCGGTCGGTTGGCAACATCCATTGTCGGGCGGGAAATCCGTAATTCGTCCTACTGGGGTTGTCTGGGTAGCAATGGTGTCAGAGATGGGCGCCTGAACAGCATTTTGAATGACACCGGCTTTGACGTCGGTGCCCTTCTGCGCGGTCTCGATGCAGAGAACAACGCCGGTGCCGGGAACTCTGACATCCTTTATCTCGGTGGTGTAAATGGAAACTCTCAGGTACGGGTGACGTTCCAGCCCAGTCAGCAGGCTGCCAACCTTCGGGTGGATGACAGTGACTCGTTCAATGAAAATGACATTCTCATTGTTACAAACTGCAGTGCTGGTGATGTTTTCCAGGTCACTAACCTGAACACCAACAACGAAGTCGTTGTTCATAACTCTGGCAACGTGAGTGCTGGGCCGGGCAACTCCACTCAATCTCTCTCTACGAACTATAACGATGATCCTGACGGCGCGTCGGTGTTCAGGCCCCGCCAACAGAGATTTTACCTGGCTGACAACGCAAACGGTGTGCGCGAACTGGTGACTGACGGCGTCGGCATATCGGGGTCGGGTATCGGTAATTTCTCGACGCCGGTGGCCATCTTGCAGGATGTCGTGAACTTCCAGTTCCAGTTTGGCGTGGACAGCGACCAGGATGGCCAGGTGAATGCCTGGGAGGACCCCATTGGTCTCACCAACGACGGCCGTACCCAGGCGGACAACACCATCGCGATACGCCTGAGTGTTCTGGTCCGTTCGCCGGACGATGGCGTGACGGATGGGGCGCAGGAGTACTGCTATCCGGGTTGGCTCGACTGCGTTGCCAATAACGCACTGACGACAACGGCAGCCGCCAACGACACCTTCTTGTATCGGGTCTACACAACCACAATCACCATGAGAAACAGGATCTGATGTGATGGGCAGAGTAAATTTCACCAGGCAGGCAGGTGCCGCGCTGATTCTGTCACTGCTGATGCTGCTGGTGCTCACACTTCTGGCGGTGTCGAGCATGCAGGGAACCATCATGCAGGAGCGAATGGTTTCCGGTGAGCGGGAGGGTATGCAGTCCCTGGAAATTGCGGAGTCTGCGCTGCGTGATGCGGAACTTTATATAGAGAACGTGAACCTCCTGTCGGAATTCGACGGCTCGGGGGGATTGTACGGAGAGACGGATACTGCGCCAGACCCGAAAACGTTCGACTGGACGGGAAGCACCAATGTGCGGACAGCCACTGCCGTTGATGGCGTGACACCGAGATACTTCATTCAGCATATGGGAGAGGCGCGACAGCCGGAGCAGTTGACCGATCTGGTGGTTGAGGGGTACTCCCATGAAACTGGTGCAACCGAGGCCCAGGCCTTCCGGATTGTTGCGTGGAGCCCCGGACCGACCGGCGAGTCTACCCGCATCATCGAATCCTACTATGCACGGGAAATGTGAGCGTAAGCTCCGGGGATAATGCTATGAGTCAGCTCAAACGAAAGCTTTGTTATTTTTTCTTCGGTGTTGCCATCGTGCTTCCTGTCCAGGGCTATGCGGCACCGGGCGTACTGGCGAATCAGCCGCTGTATCTGGCTGGCGGCCGTGGGGTTCCCGGCAACCTGGTGTTGACCCCCTCCGTGGAGTTTCCGACGGTCCAGAGTCTGGCTAACCTTGGCTCCTACACAGCCGAGCGTCGGTTCGAAGGCTACTTTGATCCCCAGAAGTGCTATCTCTACAACTACGACGCCGACGCATCCAAGCGACATTTCAAGCCCTCCAGTGTGTCCACTTCCGCAACCTGCAGTGGTGCCGGGGAATGGAGTGGTAACTTTCTGAACTGGGCTACGACCCAGACCATCGATCCCTTCCGCAAGGTCCTCACCGGTGGCTACCGTTATCTGGATACCACCACGGAAACCTGGCTGGAAAAGGCCCGGCATCCGGGCCAAAGTGGTCTCGCAGTGCGGGAGATCAGCGGTTCCACGGTTGTGGCGGGTGCAACCCCGTTCACGGCCAATCGCGTTCGCGTGAGGATCCAGGGACTGGGCGTTGAAATGCGTTTCAGTGTCGGCGACACCGGGGTGAATAATAATCCGGTGAAGTACAATCCGACGGCAACGTTTTCGGCGGCCAACGCCCAGGAAGCCCATGTTCGTGTCAAGGTCTGCGACGCAACCGTGGGCCTTGAGGCCAACTGCGTTCAGTACGCCAGCGCCTGGAAACCCGAGGGGCTTTTACAGAAAAACTCGGAGACGCTGCGATATAGCGTATTCGGCTATCTGAACGACGACAGTAACAGCCGGGATGGTGGTGTTCTGAGAGCCCAGCAGAAATTCATTGGCCCGGAGCAGTTCCTGCCCTCCACCGGATTAACGAGCAATCCGAATGCGGAATGGGATGCAAGGACTGGTGTTCTGGTTACCAATCCCGATCCGACGGCGGCCTCGAACACTCCCGGAACGGTCGTGAATAGTGGTGTTATCAACTACATCAACAAATTCGGCCAACTGAACAGCAACAACCACAAGTCGCTGGACCCGGTGAGTGAGCTTTATTACGCGGCAACGCGCTATCTGAAAGGGCTTGGTTCTGTCAGTGCCTACTCAAGCCTGAACGGCCTGGATGCAGCCACCACGAACAAATACACGGACGGATTCCCGGTGATTACTGACTGGGTCGATCCTGTTCAGTACGAGTGTCAGCCGGCTGCGATCCTGGGCATCGGTGATGTAAACACGCATGATGACAAGAACCTGCCCGGCAATGAGACGAGTTACCGGGATGACGAACCGAACATGCCCAGTGAAGTTCGTCAGGACGATACTGTGAATGTAATCACCATGACTAATCGCGTGGGCATCATCGAAGGCCTTGGTAATAGCTTGGGTGAAACCAACTCGTTTACTGGTCGCCAAAACTCCGCCTACATTGCGGGTCTGGCATTCGATAACCTCGTTAATGACATGCGACCGAACGACGAGGGCAAGCAGACCGCGACCACGCATTGGGTGGACGTCCTGGAGAACCAGGTTTTGCAGCCACCGGCCAGCAACCAGTATTACCTGGCGGCCAAGTACGGTGGCTTCGACGTTCCGGACGATTTTGATCCGGCAACGCGGACAGAGGCATTGCCAGAGGAATGGTGGCACACCAACGGTGAAACTGTTTCCCTCGGCAGCACCAGCTTCAAGCGACCGGACAACTACTACATTGCTGGTCAGGCGGATCGAATGATCGCCAGCCTCGAAAAGGCTTTTGAGAGCATCGTTGCAGAAGCTGTTGGTAGCTCCACAGGCGTGACCTTCAACACAGCCACACTCGAGACGGACACACTCCTGTTCGGTGCCCGGTTTGACTCGGCGAATTGGACTGGCGATCTGTTCGCCACGGGGCTGACTGAAAACCAGTCAGGACCGCCCACCATTAACGAGACCGAAACCTGGGAAGCCGGCAGCGTTCTTGACGCCCGGGACCTGTCGCAGGATGCGCGCCAGATCATAACCTACAACGGCGCCAATGGTCTGGCTTTTAACTGGACCAACTGGGGCAGCCTGACAACCCGCCAGCAGAACGACTTGAAGTACGACGGCGGTGCCGGTAGCCTTACGCTTGCCGAGAATCGCATCTCCTATCTCCGGGGTAGTCCGATTACCGGAATGAGAACCAGGGCCAGTCTGCTGGGAGATATTATCAATTCCACTCCGGTTTACGTGGCAGAGCCAGACCTCGGCTGGCCCACCGGGGTGCCATTCGGCACGGCAACCGACACCTATGCCAATTACAGAAGCGAGCAGCGTAACCGCACCCCGGTGGTTTATGTGGGTGCCAACGATGGCATGCTGCATGCGTTCCGGGGTAGTGACGGTAAAGAGCTCTTTGGTTACATCCCGGAGTTTATCTTCTCCGATCAGGCTGACGCGGGTCTTCACTACCTGACGCAGCAGGCCTATCAGCACCGTTACTACGTGGATCTGACGCCGGTGGTTTCGGATGTCTACACGCAGGGCGCCGGTGGTACAGCGGCCGACTGGCGGACCATCGTGATTGGTGGTGCCCGCACCGGTGGCAAGGGTGTGTTCGCCCTGGATGTTACCAATCCCGCCAATTTCTCCGAGCTGAACGCCTCGAGTCTGGTGATGTGGGAGTTCAGCAGCGCTGACGACAGCCGCATGGGCTACATCATTGAACCCCCGACCGTGTCGCTGGTTCAGTGGGGTAACAACGACTACCGCTGGACGGCCTTCGTACCCAACGGCTACAACTCAACAAGCGCGTCTACCGGGCTGTTCATGCTCGACATCGAGGGTGGACTGGACGGCGACTGGACGGATTCAGGAGACTACCGCTACATACAGTTTGATGCAGCGGCAGACGCCACCGGCTTGTCTTCCGTGCGCCAGGTAGATCTGAATGGTGACCGGATTGTCGATCGCGTTTATGCGGGTGATTTGAAAGGCAATATCTGGGTGGCAGCGGATTCAGGTAATGGCAGCTGGGCATCCGCTTATCGCCAGGGCAGCACTCCCAAACCTCTGTTCACGGCGGTGCGCTCTGGTGTTGTACAGCCTATAACTGCCGCACCCATGGTGGTCCGGAACCCCAACGATAACGAAAACAATCCGGACCCGGACGTCATGGTCCTCTTTGGGACGGGGCAATATCTGACTCAGGACGACACGGTCAGTGAAGATGTCCAGTCGTTCTATGGAGTGCTGGACCAGGGCACGCCTGAGCTCGACCGATCCGATCTGATTGGTCGGACAATTACCGACTCCGTCATTACCGTGGAAAACGAGGTGTTCGACGTTCGCTCTTCCTCCGGCGAAGACTTTGATACCCAGAATGGCTGGTATGCCGATTTTACAACCGAAACCGGCGAACGGATTGTTCAGCCTCCCCAGGTGCGAGGTGAGTATGTATTCGTGAACTCCACCATTCCCTCGAGCAATCCCTGCGACGTAGGTGGCAGTGGCTGGCTGATGGCGTTTGGCCTTGATGGCCAGACTCCGGATCGTGCCGTCTGGCCGAAACTTGGCGCACCCTACGTCGGTTTCAAGACCAAGGGTGGACTGCCCAACAAAACCGGCTTCCTGGGTGACTACGCGCTCATTCCGCGGTCCGACAGTGAAATCCTTTCGGAAGAGGTGGATGTTGGCAGCACCTCCGAGAATACGGGGCGGATGAGCTGGCAGGAACTCTACGATTGATATTCAGGATTGATAACGACAGCCGGGGCAAGATGTTTGCCCCGGCCCACAGCAACAGAGTTGGGAAGCAACAATGACAGCAGTCAAACGGCAGTCTGGCATCACATTGATCGAACTGATGATCGTTGTCGCGATCATCGGCATTATCGCGGCGATCGCCTTGCCCAGTTACAACCGGTACGTCGAGAACGCCCGCGCAGCGGACGCCAAGAGTGCGCTTATGTCGCTGGCAAACGCCATGGAGCGCTTTCATACCCAGAACATGACCTACGCTGGCGCGACGATCGGCAGTACTGCCGGCGCTATCTTTCCGGATGAGGCGCCGCTCGATGGCAGCGCCAAATTCTACGACCTGGCGATTACTACACAAACTGCGACTGCCTTCCGTATTGAGGCTCAGCCGAAGAATGGCCAGGGCGGTGGAACCATCGCGTTGCTTTCAAATGGCCAGAGGGTCAACTGGGACTGACCGTCGCCCTGCTAGAGGCTGCTGCAGTCGATCGGGTTGCCTGACGAATCCTCAACAATGCCGTCTCCGTCGTGGTCTCGTGCCGTGCGGGGACGGCCTCCCATGTTGATCCGGACCTGGGCCGCGTACCGGTCGTCGTCAGAGTCTGGACACCAGATAAAATTCCCCAGGGTTCCCCGGGACCACCCGCTGCTTTCAAACCGGAAATAGTTGTGGATGCCGGAACTGATCGTCAGACGGCCCGTCTCCAGGGGCTGAATCACGCGCACAATCTGGCTGACATCGGTTATTTTCCGGGTTCGTCCAGGGTCTCGAAACGCGGTGATCGGCAGTGACCAGACATTCGAGCATTTGGAATCGGCTCCGATGGCACACACGGTCACCGTCGTTTGCTCGTTGATGGCGGTATTGCGTGCAAGGTTAAGGGTGGCAATCAAATCGGCCAGCGCAGAGTGGCGCCCTGAGTGATTGATCAGGCTGGACGTCCCTGGAATCGCGAAAGCGAGAATAATGGCGCTGATGGCCATAACGGCAATCAGCTCGACCAGCGTCAGGCCGGCCTGGCGTGAATTGTTCATCGTCTACGTCCTTGTAACGAATTCAGATAGTGAAAAGCATCAAGTGACCAGAACCTCCTGTTCTGGTCGGGGTCAGTATAAGCCGGGGGTGCGCCAGGATCTATAGTCCCGGCTTACTCCATTCCCAACTTCTTCAACCGGTACCGCAGCGCCCGAAAGCTGATGCCCAGCCGTTTTGCCGCCGCTGTCTTGTTCCAGCGCGTGGCTTCCAGAGCCTTCTCGATGGCCTGGCGCTCAATTGTCTCAAGGTAGCCTTCCAGGTCGATTTCGCCATCCGGAACCTCTATCGCACCGGCGTCCTCGGCCTGGCCTTCAGTAATGATCTGGGACGCAGACGCTGGCTGATGAACACCGTTGCCCAGGTGTAGATCGTCTGCATCAATCTGGTCGGCATCGCAGAGGGTGAAGGCGCGCTCGAGAACGTTTTCCAGCTCCCGCACGTTACCGGGGAAGTCGTAGGCTTGCAGGCGCGCGATGGCGTCTGACGTCAGGGAGGCGGGCGGGCACTCGTACTCCCGGGCAATCCGCTCAAGGATGTGATTCGCCAGCAGGGGGATGTCGTCTTGCCTTTCCCGCAGCGGCGGCACCGCCAGTTCAATCACGTTGATCCGGTAAAACAGGTCCTGGCGGAAGCTGCCTTCCTGCACCAGCTCTGGCAGGTTCTTGTGGGTAGCGCTCAGCAGACGGATATCCACCGGGACTTCCCTGGTATCGCCCACCGGCCGAACAGCCTTTTCCTGGATGGCACGGAGTAGCTTGACCTGCATGGCAAGCGGCAGGTCAGCCACCTCGTCGAGAAACAGTGTGCCACCGCTGGCGGATCGAAACAGGCCATCCTTGTTTTCCACGGCGCCGGTAAAGCTGCCTTTCTTGTGGCCGAAAAACTCACTTTCCATCAATTCCGAGGGAATGGCACCGCAGTTCACCGCGATGAAAGGGCCTTCACGCCGCGGGCCCTGGAGATGGATCATGCGGGCGACGAGCTCTTTCCCGCTCCCCGATTCGCCACTGATGAACACGGGCGCCTGGCTGCGGGCCAGTTTGCGGGTCTGATTGCGCAATTTCTTGATTTCAGGAGACTTTCCAAGGAGCAGGCCCGGTTCGTCGGCGGCGTCTTCGGTCTCGGCTTTCGGTTCCGAGAGTTTCAGGGCGCTGTTCACCAGTTCGCGCAGCCGGGGCAGTTCCACCGGTTTGGAGACGAAATCAAAAGCGCCGGCCTTGAGTGATTCAATGGCGGTGTCCATGTTGCCATAAGCGGTAATCACTGCCACCGGTGTGGAGGGTGAGTGTTTCTGGATCCACTGCACCAGCTCGATGCCGTTGCCATCAGGGAGGTTCATGTCGGTCAGGCAGAGTTGGGGAGCGTGTTTTTCGAGAAGCGCACGGGCCGCGCCGAGATCTTCCGCTGTGTAGGTGGTGATGCCCATCCGGGTGAGGGTAATCTCCAGAAGTTCCCGGATGTCAGGCTCGTCATCGACGATCAGCGCAGTGTGTGTGGTCATTGTGTGTTATCGGTTCCATGTCGTTATTCAGACGCCCGAATTCCGCCGGCGCCTGGTCAGATCATCCGCCCGGGGTGGGCGAAGGTAATCCGGAAACAGCAGCCGGGCTGGCCGTCGTCCACCAGGGCCAGATGGGCCTGATTAGCCTCGCACAGTTCCCGGGCCAGATAAAGTCCCAGCCCGGTGCCACGCTTGTCTGTGGTGAAAAACGGTTCGAAGACCGAGCTTCGGTTCTCGGCAGCAATGCCGGGTCCCTGGTCACGGATATCGATGAACGCGCGTTCGCCGTCTTCGGTAGCGCCTGCGTGAATGCCTATCTGGCGTTGTCCGGAATGCTGTTCGCTGTAGCGCAGCCCGTTGTCGCAGAGGTTTACCATCACCTGTTCGATCTGGCTCTTGTCGAATCGGGCTGGGGGCAGTTGTGGGTCAATTTTCAGAACAATGTTGGCAGGGCTGTCGTCGTTATCCTGCGTTTGCAGGAAGTCCTCACGAAACTCCTGTAACCAGGGAGCCAGCTCGATCAGCTCGGCGTTGGCGGCCCGGCGGCGGGATAAATCGAGGACGTTCTCGATGATGCCGTTTACCCGCCGGGAATGGCGTCGGATGATCTCCAGCATTTGTCGGTCGCCTGGATCGAGGCTCGGCGACTCCTCCATCAACTGCGCTGCGTGGCTGATGGCCCCGAGCGGATTGCGGATTTCATGGGCGATGCCTGCGGTGAGGCGGCCCAGAGAGGCGAGCTTCATCTGCTGTGCCTGCTGGGTTACCTTGCTCATGTCCTCGATGAAAACAAGAATCTGGTCACCGCGCTCCTGGTCCAGCTGGGTGAAGTTCGCCTGAAGCATGGGGGAGGTGGGTGACGGCTGGAACGGTTCGATACGCCGTCCTGGATCCTTCAGCCAGGTTTCAAGTCCCAGTTTCAAAGGGCGTGGCAACACGGTGGGGTGTTCGCTGAGGCGGTTGGATCGTCTGGCCGCTCCGTAAAGTAATTCTTCTGCCGCGGCATTGGCCAGTCGGATCTGCCCAAAGCGATCCAGTACCAGAATGCCGGTGCGCATGCGCTGGATGATTTGCTGGTTGATCTTTTCCAGCTCAACGATGCTGCGGGCACGGCTGCTGGCAAGTGCTTCGCTGCGCATCATCCTGCGGGAGATGTTCTGCAGCACAAACGCCGCCGCGAAGTAGAGAATCCCGAGGGACCCGGCCCGGACAATGTCATCGGCGGAATCACCCAGAGCCAGTACCGCCCAGCCGGAAATACCCAGAGAACAGATGGCCGCAAGCGCGGCGTAGAAAGTGCCCATGCGGCTCGGCGTCAGGATGTTGCCAGCGGCCACCGAGACAATGACCAGATTGGCCAGGCCGTTGGTGATGCCGGTGCTGGTGAGCAGCAATCCGTGCATGATCAGGATGTCCAGCAGTATGGAGAGGGTAATGTGTCGCTGGCTTGGGTGAAAGCCGGCCAGCAGGAGCAGGGCGATGAAGGCGTTAAGGCCGAGATAGGCAGACACGCCAGCCTGGTAGTAGTCCAGAAGGCGAAAGCGCATGTCGAAGTTCACTGGATCGACAAACAGCAGGGCCACCAGCATCAGACTGACCACCAGCCGGTAGTGATTGTAGATCCGGAACAGCTTGGCCTGCTGCAGCCCCGAAGGCGTCGATGGGGTAGGGCTGAGGGTTTCAGCGGAACGGGAAACGGTGTCGGCTGCCATGATCCAGGGGAATCCGTTGTTGGTCGGAGGAAATCCATGCGTCTGCGGGGTTATAATAGCCTTTTAACGGCAATGAGTTACAGGAGCCCCTTTTATGTCCGTTTCCGGAACCAAGGCCACCCTGTCGGCCCCGGCGAAAAAGCTGAAGGTCGTGATGGCGCAGCTGGATTTCCTGGTGGGCGATATTCCAGGCAATACCGCACTGGTCATTGAGGCCACCCGCAGGGCCAGTACCGAACACCAGGCTGACATCGTGGTGTTTCCGGAGCTCTGTCTGACCGGCTACCCGCCGGAGGATCTGCTGTTGCGGCCAAGCCTTGATCTGCGGGTGGCGGAGGCCATCGAACAGCTTCGGGCCGAGAAACTGGAACCAGCCATGGTAATTGGCGCCCCGCTCAGGGAGGGTGCATTGCTGTACAACGGTGCCGTTGTGATTGAGGGTGGAGAAATCACCGGTCGTTACTTCAAACGCTTCCCACCCAACTACCAGGTGTTTGATGAGAAGCGCTATTTCGCCGAGGGTTCGGAAACCCTGAACATGGAGATTCGTGGCGTTCCGGTTGGTATTACTGTCTGCGAGGATATCTGGAAGGAAGGGCCTGTCGAGGACTGCGCCGCCGCAGGGGCGCGCCTGATCCTGAACCTGAACGCCTCCCCTTATGACATCGACAAGCGGGCCCGCCGCAAGGCGCTCCTGGAGGCCAAATCCCGGGATAACCGGGTGAGCATCGTTTACGTGAACCTGGTGGGTGGACAGGACGAGCTGGTGTTTGATGGTGGCTCCATGGTGTTTGATCACTCGGGAGTGTTGATGGCGGAAGCCCCCCAGTTCGAGGAGGGGCTGTATCCGGTTGAATTCCTGTGTGAGCACCACTGCCAGCCGGTTTCCCGGCCCAGGCCCGAGGAACCCTCCCTGGAAGCCAACGTGTATCGGGCGCTGGTGACCGGCGTTCGCGACTATGTGAACAAGAACGGATTCAAGTCCGTGGTACTGGGACTATCTGGAGGCATTGATTCGGCCGTTACTCTGGCGGTGGCGGTCGATGCCCTGGGCAAGGAGCGGGTGCGCGCCGTGATGATGCCGTTCCGCTATACCTCCAGCATGAGTCTGGAGGACGCGGAGGCGGAGGCCGTAGCACTCGGGGTTCAGTACGACGTATTCTCGATCGAGCCCATGTACGACGCCTTCATGGCTGCGTTGGCGGAGCCTTTCGAGGGCACGCGCCCGGACACCACCGAGGAGAACCTCCAGGCTCGTTTGAGAGGTGTTTTGCTCATGTCCCTGTCCAATAAATTCGGCTCACTGGTGCTGACAACCGGCAACAAGAGCGAGATGGCGGTGGGCTATTCCACTCTCTACGGCGATATGGCCGGGGGCTTCGATGTGCTCAAGGATGTGCCCAAGACCCTGGTCTTCCGCCTGGCCAACTACCGCAATTCGCTCTCTCAGGTGATACCCGAGCGGGTCATCACCCGACCGCCTTCGGCCGAACTGGCGCCGGACCAGAAAGATGAGGACAGCCTCCCCGGTTACGATGTGCTGGACCAGATCCTCAACCTGTACGTGGAACGGGATTTCAGTGCGGACGCGATCGTTGCCGAAGGTTTTGATCGCGCAGACGTGGAGCGAGTCATTCGCCTCGTGGACATCAACGAATACAAGCGGCGGCAGGCGCCTATCGGTGTGAGAATCACCGAACGAGGCTTCGGCAAGGATCGAAGGTATCCGATCACCAACGGCTGGAAGAGCGGCAAGTAGCCCTACTCGTCGCCCATCAGTCCGAAGGTCACCACATTGGTGAGCGAGCGGTTCTCACCCCTCAACAGGTCGACTTCGAACTCGCCCTCGTCGTTGAATGCTTCGCTGTTGGGGAAATTCGACCGGAGCAGGGCAATCGCGTCCCGGGCGCCTTTCTTCAACTCGAGAAACCGGAAGGTCTCGGCCATGATGATAATGGCCTCTTCAGTAACCGGTGAGGATGGGTAATTCTCAACCACGTACCGGGCCCGGTTGTTGGCGGCGATATAGGCCTGGCGTTTGATGTAGTAACGGGCCGCATGGATCTCCAGCTCTGCCATCCGGTTACGGATGGCAATCATGCGCTGGCGGGCATCGGCCACGTAGGGGCTTTCAGGGTAGCGGTTGAGCAGTTCCGAGAAGTCCCGGAACGACTGCAGCTGTTCGCCGGGATCCCGCGCGGCGACGTCAATCGGGAAATAGCGGGCGGCGAGGCCAAGGTCGAGATTGTAGGACGCCAGACCACGCATATACAGGGCGTAGTCGGCGTGGTCACTCTGGGGATTGAGCCGCAGGAAACGGTCTGCCGCGTTACGGGCGCCTTCCAGATCAAGGTTCTGGTAGCGGGCGTAGATCAGATCCAGCTGGGCCTGCTCCGCATAGCGTCCGAACGGGTAGTACGTTTCGAGTGCGTCGAGGTTTTCTTCCGCCTCGTTGAAGTTTCCGGAATCCATTGCCTCGCGGGCATTCTCGTAATAGGTCTTCTCGGGCAGCACCTCTTCCTGCTTGTTGGACGCGCAGGCACTGACCAGCACCACCAGTGCGGAAAGTAGCAATAAACGAAGACCTGATCTCATTCCGGAATCCCGTATAATGTCGATTTATTCAAGGCCAGCCATTGTAGCGGGGAAGTTGGCCAATGTGCAGAGTTGTGCCCCGCATACGCAAGAAAACTGACCGAAACGTAACACACCCAGGCCCCGGGGGCTGAATGTCATCTGAAAACAAAATCGTTGCCAGCTTTGTAGTACCGCCGGAATTAAGCGACCGGCGCCTCGATCAGGCCGCTGCCGAACTGATGCCGGAGCATTCCCGCTCGCGTCTGCAATCCTGGATCAAGAGCGGTGCGCTCACGGTGAATGGCGAAACCCGCAAGCCCCGGGACAAGGTCATGCTGGACGATCGGCTGGAGCTGGAGGCTGAGCCCGAAGCCCAGGTGAGCTGGCAGGCCGAGGCCATTTCCCTCGACATTGTGTATGAAGACGAACACCTCCTGGTAATCAACAAGCCGGCGGGCCTGGTGGTGCATCCGGCGGCGGGTCACGCCGACGGTACACTGGTGAACGCGCTGCTCAACTACGCGCCGGAAGTGGAAAACCTGCCAAGGGCCGGCATTGTGCACCGGCTTGATAAAGACACCTCGGGCATCATGGTGGTGGCGCGCAGCCTGGTAGCCCATACCTCCCTGGTGGATCAGCTGCAGACCCGCACCATGGGCCGGGAATACGAAGCCGTGGTGGTCGGCACCCTGACCGGCGGTGCCACGGTGGATGCGCCCATTGGCCGTCATCCCCGCGAGCGCAAGAAAATGGCCGTGGTCTCGTCGGGCAAGCCGGCGGTGACCCACTATCGGCTGGTCGAACGATTCGCGGCCCACACCCACGTTCGATGCAAGCTGGAAAGTGGCCGTACGCATCAGATCCGCGTGCACATGGCCCATGTGAAACACCCTCTCGTGGGCGACCCGCTCTACGGCGGCCGCCTGCGTTTGCCCAAGGGCACCACCGACGAACTCAGGGACGCGCTGTCGGCGTTCCATCGCCAGGCCTTGCACGCCCGCAAACTCACCCTCGAGCACCCGGAGACCGGAGAGATCCTGAGCTGGGAAGTGCCATTGCCCGACGACATGATCGAACTGATCGAAGCCCTGCGCAAACACGCCCGGGAGCTGGAACACCGTGAGTTTTGACAACGATCTACTCAAACCGGACTGGCCAGTGCCGGCTAACGTGCGCGCCCTCAGTACCACCCGCGTCGGAGGCGTCAGCCAAGCGCCCTGGGCCAGTCTCAATCTCGGGGAGCACGTTGGCGATAATCCGGACCACGTGCGCACCAACCGCCAGCGACTTGCAGACGCTTCAGGACTGCACCCGGACCGCATCGGCTGGTTGAAGCAGGTACACGGCACCGATGTCGTCGAACTCGCACCCGCCACAGTAGCGAAAGTGCCGACAGCGGACGCCAGCTTCACCCGCCACCCCGGCATGGTCTGCGCCATCCTGACCGCCGACTGCCTCCCGGTGATCGTCTCAGATGAAGAGGGTACCGTCGTCGGCGCCGCTCACGCGGGCTGGCGAGGCCTCTGCAACGGTGTCATCGAAAATCTGGTAACTGCCATGGCCGTGGAGCCAACCCGGCTCAGAGCCTGGCTAGGCCCCGCCATCGGTCCGACCCACTTCGAGGTAGGCGCGGAAGTTCGGGACGCCTTCCTGACCGCCGATCCCGCCGCAGCCAGCGCCTTCCACACCAGCGGTGCACGGCCGGGCCATTTAATGGCGGACATCTATGCGCTCGCCACCCAGCGATTGAACCGCCTGGGTATAACCACAGTTTCCGGTGGCGGCCTGTGCACCGTAAGCGATAACACTCGTTTCTTCTCCTACCGGCGCGATGGTCAGACTGGCCGGATGGCGACGCTGGTTTGGCTGGCAGGCAGCTAACAATCGGTTCGGTTGTGCTGAAAGTTAGAGGGCCGGGGTGGGAGTCGAGCTCCAGAACTGTCTGCAGCATGGATGCTGCAGCCAAGCCTACAGGGAAGTATTCACGGCGTGTTCTGGAGCTCGACTCCCACCCCGGTCGGGCACCAAACCTGAAACTGACGGCCGTCAATTTTCTGACGAATAGCCCGGAACCTGGCTTGAAGTCCCGCCCAGCGCCCCTACATTAATCCTCAAAGCAAACCGAATATCCGTCTGAACACCTGAACCGGAATTCGCAGAGAATTTGAGGAACGCACACATGAGAATCGACAAACTGACCAGCCGGCTGCAGACCGCCCTCGCGGACGCCCAGTCTCTGGCGGTGGGCAAAGACCACAACTTTATTGAGCCGGTGCACCTGATGCAGGCCCTGCTGGATCAGGAAAACAGCGCCATCAAACCCCTGCTCAAACAGGCCGGCGCAGAGCCCGGCCGGATTCGCCAGGCCATTGCCCGCGAGATCGAACATCTGCCCGAAGTGCAGGGTTCGGCCGGTGACGTCTCCATGTCCAACGACATGGGCCGATTGTTCAACATTGCCGACAAGCTTGCCCAGAAGCGCAAAGACCAGTTTATCTCCAGCGAACTGATGCTGCTGGCGGCCCTCGAGGATCGCGGCACTCTGGGTCGCGTCCTTCGTGAGCAGGGCGTCGACAAGGCTGCCCTTGAAAAGGCCATCGACGATGTCCGTGGTGGCGAAGCCGTCAACGACGCCAGCGCCGAGGAAAACCGGCAGGCCCTCACCAAATACACCATTGATCTTACCGAGCGCGCCGAGGCCGGAAAACTCGACCCGGTGATCGGCCGCGACGACGAGATCCGCCGCACTATCCAGGTGCTCCAGCGCCGGCGCAAGAACAACCCGGTGCTGATCGGTGAACCCGGCGTGGGTAAAACCGCCATTGTGGAAGGCCTGGCCCAGCGCATTGTGAATGGCGAAGTGCCGGACGGCCTGAAGGACAAAAAAGTCCTGTCGCTGGATATGGGCGCGCTGATCGCCGGTGCCAAGTTCCGTGGTGAGTTCGAGGAGCGTCTCAAAGCTGTGCTCAACGAGCTGGCGAAACAGGAAGGGCAGATCATCCTGTTCATCGACGAGATTCACACCATGGTCGGCGCCGGCAAGGCCGAAGGTTCCATGGACGCGGGCAATATGCTCAAGCCGGCCCTGGCCCGGGGTGAGCTGCACTGCGTGGGTGCCACCACCCTGGATGAATACCGCGAAAACATCGAAAAGGATGCGGCCCTCGAGCGCCGCTTCCAGAAGGTACTGGTGAGTGAGCCCAACGAGGAAGACACCATTGCCATCCTGCGTGGCCTGAAAGAGCGCTACGAGGTGCATCACGGTGTCGAAGTGACTGACGGCGCCATTATTGCTGCCGCCAAGTTGTCGCACCGCTACATCACCGACCGACAGCTGCCCGACAAGGCCATTGATCTGGTGGACGAGGCTGCTTCCCAGATCCGGATGGAAATGGACTCCAAGCCGGAAGCTCTGGACCGCCTGGAGCGCCGGTTGATCCAGCTGAAAATCGAGCGCGAGGCGCTCAAGAAAGAAACCGATGCGGCCTCCAAGAAGCGCCTGTCAGAGCTGTCGGATGTGATCTCGGGCGTCGAGCGTGAGTACGCCGATTTGGAAGAAGTCTGGAATACCGAGAAAGCGGCCCTGCACGGCTCCCAGAAGATCAAGAGCCGCCTGGAGCAGGCCCGGATTGATCTGGAGAACGCCCGTCGCGCCGGTGATTTGGGCAAGATGTCCGAGCTGCAGTATGGCCAGATTCCGGAGCTGGAACGCCAGCTGGATATGGCCAGCCAGGCGGAAATGATGGAAATGAAGCTGCTGCGCAACCGGGTCACCGACGAGGAGATCGCCGAGATTGTCTCCAAGTGGACCGGCATCCCGGTCTCCAAGATGCTGGAAGGCGAGCGGGACAAGCTGATGCGCATGGAAGAGGCCCTCCACGACCGGGTGATCGGCCAGGACGAAGCGGTGGAAGCCGTCTCGAACGCCGTTCGCCGTTCCCGCGCCGGGCTGTCGGACCCCAATCGCCCGAACGGCTCTTTCCTGTTCCTCGGCCCCACTGGGGTGGGCAAGACCGAGCTGTGCAAGGCGCTGGCCTCGTTCCTGTTCGACACCGAGGAAGCCATGGTGCGCATCGACATGTCCGAGTTCATGGAGAAGCACTCGGTGGCTCGCCTTATCGGCGCACCTCCCGGCTATGTCGGCTATGAGGAAGGTGGCTACCTGACCGAAGCCGTTCGTCGCCGGCCGTACTCCGTGCTGCTGCTGGACGAGGTGGAAAAGGCGCACCCGGATGTGTTCAACATCCTCCTGCAAGTGCTCGAGGACGGACGCCTGACGGACGGCCAGGGCCGTACTGTGGACTTCCGCAACACGGTGATTGTGATGACCTCGAACCTCGGGTCCGACATCATCCAGCAGAAAGCGGGCGAGGAGAACTACGAGTCCATGAAGAACGCGGTTATGGAGGTGGTCGGCACCCACTTCCGCCCGGAGTTCATCAACCGCGTGGACGAGGTGGTGGTGTTCCATCCGCTGGCCGAGAACCAGATCCAGGGTATTGCGCGTATCCAGATCGAATCTCTCAGCAAGCGCCTGAAGGATCAGGACATGAAGCTGGAGCTGGACGAAGCAGCCATGGAGTTGCTGGCGGAAGTCGGCTACGACCCGGTTTATGGCGCGCGGCCCCTGAAGAGAGCCATTCAGCGGATGATCGAAAACCCGCTGGCTCAGCGCTTGCTGCAGGGTGAGTTCGTGCCGGGGGATGTGATTCGCGGCACCGTGGAGGATCACAAGCTGGTGTTTAGCAAGGCCTGAGCCTGCTGAGGGTTTATCCCTGTCGAGTGCCCTGGTGACCAGGGCAATAATAGAAAAGGAGTCAGACGGACAGCATTCTCTGGCTCCTTTTTATTAAGCGCTTTTGTGTGATTACTCGTCCGCCGGCCCGCAGTTTTCGGCGGCAATTTCCTCGAACTGAGCGCGCTTTTCGGCAATCTCTTCGGGTGACAGGTAGCGCTGCTCGCCGTTCTCTTCCACCCGGATGCGGGCGTTGCTGGCGATGATGTCCAGATTGGACCGGGCGGTTGCGCAGTTGGCCTCTCGCTGCTTGCGGCGTGCCTCTTCGGCGGCTGTTTCTTTACGCTGCTCCTCCGCTGCGGCCTGGTTCTCCTCCATATTCTGCATCCGTTCCTGTGGGCTCGGCCGGTTGCCAGAGGCTGCGGAAGAGGTGCCGGAGCGGACATTCACCTGCTCGGCCTGGGAGCCAACAGGTTGCCTGTCGCCGAAGTGGGTAACGCCGTTTTCATCGGTCCACTTGTAAACAGAGGCGCTCATCGCAAGGCCGGGCAGGGCAGCCAGCAAAAGGGTCAGCGTCAGAATTCTTGGTTTCATGGCTCTACTCACGTGTGTTCACTGCTCCCGGGCAGGCGGACAACCTGAAACTACCGGGCCCGTTTTATCGATTTGCTGAGGCATATCATGCCACCAGCGTCTCGAATTTTCTTCCATCTGGTTCAAATCTTTGTGCCAGAACAGCGCCCGACACGGCAGACCTTCGGCCAGTATAGGCACAGAAAGGTGCAGCGGCTATTGACAGGGAGTTTCGCGCTGTCAGAATTACCGATTGCCTGAAGACTGGGGTCAATACGGCAGGCAATCCCGAGCGAGTATCCCCCATCAATGACCACACTGAACGTGCCGCGCATTCGTCGCGGGATGGTTGTTGCTTACGTGCAACCCGTTGATTGGCCGTTCTCCGCAACCCTCAGGAGGGCGGCTGGCCAGGAGACAACCTCTTATCAAGGTGTGGAGGAGCAGCCGGTTCCGCTTTCACAAGAAGCACGGACACCGTGAATCCAGGCAACCGGGAGTGTTCCCGGCTCATTCACTCGTAGAAGAGGGTAGAAAATCGTGGAGTTATTGTCTGGCGCCGATATGCTGATCCGGTCCCTTCAGGATGAAGGTATCGAGTACATATACGGCTATCCGGGTGGTGCAGCCCTTCATATTTATGATGCGCTGTTCAGGCAGGACAAAGTCAAGCACATTCTGGTTCGGCACGAGCAGGCGGCGGTCCATATGGCCGACGGCTATGCCCGCGCAACCGGAAAACCAGGTACCGTACTGGTGACCTCGGGTCCTGGAGCCACCAACACCATTACCGGCATTGCCACCGCATTCATGGATTCCATCCCCATGGTGGTGTTGTGCGGTCAGGTCGCGTCTACGCTGATTGGCGAGGACGCGTTCCAGGAAACCGACATGATGGGCGTCTCCCGTCCGGTTGTTAAGCACAACCTGAGTGTGCGTCACCCGGAAGAAATTCCGGAGATCATTCGCAAGGCTTACTACATAGCCGCCACCGGTCGCCCCGGTCCGGTTGTTGTTGATATCCCCAAGGATATGACAACGCCCAATGAGCGCTATGAGTACGCCTACCCCAAGAAGGTCAAGCTGCGCTCCTACAATCCGGCCATTCGCGGCCATGCCGGCCAGATCAAGAAAGCGGTCGACATGATGCTGGCGGCCAAACGGCCGATCATCTATGCCGGTGGCGGAGTGATTCTTGGCAAGGCCTCCGATCAGCTGACCGAACTGGTGCGCCTGCTGGGTTACCCGATCACCAACACCCTGATGGGCATTGGCTGCTATCCGGCGAGTGACAAGCAGCACCTCGGCTGGCTGGGCATGCACGGTACTTACGAAGCCAACATGGCGATGCACCACTCGGATCTGATTCTGGCGGTCGGCGCCCGGTTTGACGACCGTGTGACCAACGCCACCGAGAAGTTCTGCCCGGGCGCTCGCATCATCCATATTGATATCGACCCGGCCTCAATCTCGAAGACCGTTGACGCAGACGTGCCCATCGTGGGCCCGGTGGAAGCGGTGCTCAAGGAAATGCTGTCGCTGGTCAAGGAAGCCAAAGAAAAGCCGGATGCGGATGCGATTGCCTCCTGGTGGAAGCAGATTGATGAATGGCGGGCGTTCCACGGCATGCGTTACGAGACCAGCCCGGACGTGATCAAGCCCCAGGAAGTCATCGAAATGCTGTGCCGGCTGACCAATGGCGAGGCGTTCGTGACCTCGGACGTGGGCCAGCACCAGATGTTTGCGGCCCAGTACTACAAGTTCGACAAGCCCAATCGCTGGATCAACTCTGGCGGCCTGGGCACCATGGGCTTCGGTTTGCCGGCGGCCATGGGGGTGAAGTTGACGCACCCGAACGATGAAGTGCTCTGCATCACCGGTGAAGGCAGTATCCAGATGAACATCCAGGAGCTGTCCACCTGCAAGCAGTACAACCTGCCGGTGAAGATCATCAACCTGAACAACCAGGCCCTGGGCATGGTCAAGCAGTGGCAGGACATGAACTACGAGTCGCGCCACGCCGAGTCCTACATGGAATCCCTGCCAGACTTCATCAAGCTGGCGGAAGCCTATGGCCATAAGGGCGTCCGGATCGAGAAGAAGGAGGATCTGGAGACCAAGCTCAAGGAAGTGCTGGCGATGAAAGACGATCTGGTGTTCGTGGATATCTACGTGGACCGGTTCGAGCATGTCTATCCCATGCAGGTGGCCCGTGGTTCCATGAAAGACATGTGGCTCAGCAAAACGGAGAGGGTGTGATCATGCGTCGAATCATTTCTGTTTTGCTTGAAAACGAGCCGGGTGCCCTGTCACGGGTGGTGGGGCTGTTCTCCCAGCGCAACTACAACATCGAGACGCTGACGGTGGCACCAACCGAGGACGAGACGCTGTCTCGCCTGACGGTAACCACGACCGGTTCGGACAAGGTCATCGAGCAGATCACCAAACAGCTCAACAAGCTGATTGAGGTGGTGAAGCTGGTGGACTTGACCGAAGGTTCCCACATTGAGCGGGAGCTGATGCTGGTCAAGCTCAAGGCAACGGGTTCCCAGCGTGCCGAAATCAAGCGCACGGTGGACATTTTCCGGGGCCAGATCGTGGATGTAACCAGCTCGGTCTACACCGTTCAGCTGGCTGGCGACAGCGAGAAGCTCGATGGCTTTATCCAGGCGGTGGGTACCTCCGGCGTGCTTGAGGTGGTTCGCACCGGGGTGTCCGGTATTGCCCGGGGCGAAAAGGTCCTCAGCCTTTAACGATTTCCAACAACGCAAGAAATTCATGGCTCCAGCAGCCATTACCAATTACAGAGGTCTGTCATGCAGGTTTACTACGATAAGGATTGCGATCTTTCCATCATCCAGGGCAAAAAAGTTGCCATCATCGGTTTCGGCTCCCAGGGCCACGCCCACGCGTGCAACCTGAAGGAATCCGGCGTTGATGTCACCGTGGGTCTGCGCCCCGGTTCTTCCTCCATTGCCAAGGCCGAGGCCTACGGCCTGAAGACCAGCGACGTGCCCTCAGCGGTTGCGGCTGCCGACGTGGTCATGGTGCTGACCCCGGACGAGTTCCAGGCCCAGCTGTACAAGGCTGAGATTGAGCCGAACCTGAAGCAGGGTGCCACCCTGGCCTTTGCCCACGGTTTTGCCATCCATTACAACCAGATTGTGCCGCGCAAGGATCTGGACGTGATCATGGTGGCTCCGAAGGCGCCGGGTCACACTGTTCGTACCGAGTTCGCCAATGGCGGTGGTATCCCTGACCTGATCGCTATTTTCCAGGACGCTTCCGGCAACGCCAAGAACCTGGCCCTGTCCTACGCCAGCGGCATCGGTGGCGGCCGTACCGGTATCATCGAAACTTCCTTCAAGGATGAGACTGAAACCGACCTGTTCGGTGAGCAGGCCGTTCTGTGCGGTGGCACCGTTGAGCTGGTCAAGGCCGGTTTCGAGACTCTGGTAGAAGCTGGTTACGCGCCTGAAATGGCCTACTTCGAGTGTCTGCACGAGCTGAAGCTGATCGTCGACCTGATGTACGAAGGCGGCATCGCCAACATGAACTACTCCATCTCCAACAATGCGGAGTACGGTGAGTACGTGACTGGCCCTGAGATCATCAACGAGCAGTCCCGCGAAGCCATGCGCAACGCACTGAAGCGCATCCAGAGCGGTGAATACGCCAAGATGTTCATCTCCGAGGGCGCGCTGAACTATCCGTCCATGACCGCGCGCCGTCGCCAGAATGCGGCTCACCAGATCGAAGTTGTCGGTGAGAAACTGCGTGGCATGATGCCGTGGATTTCCGCGAACAAGATCGTGGATAAGGACAAAAACTAAGCGGCTATCCGCCTGGTTTTCGAAAACGCGGCCCCGGGGGGCCGCGTTTTTCGTTATAATTCGTGGAAATTCGCTCCGGAGTTTTGGACATGACCGAACACAAGAACACCGCGAACGGCAAGCAGGGTACCGAATACGAAGTCGAAGCGGGTGAGGTGGTTGAAGAGGAGCTGGTTGGGGGGGCGCCGGTTCGCCGGAAAGGCATTTATCTCTTGCCTAACGCGCTGACGACAGCGTCCCTGTTTTCAGGCTTCTATGCCATTGTCTCCGCCGCGAACGGCGTTTTTGATAATGCCGCCATTGCCATTTTCGTCTCCATGATCCTTGATGGACTTGACGGTCGGGTTGCCCGGATGACCAACACCCAGAGCAAGTTCGGTGAGGAGTACGATAGCCTGGCCGACATGGTGGCCTTCGGGGTGGCCCCCGGTCTTGTAGCGTTCTTCTGGTCGTTGAATGCGTTCGACAAAGTAGGTTGGGCGGTCACCTTCATCTATGTTGCAGGCGCCGCCCTGCGACTGGCCCGCTTCAACACCCAGATAGGGTCCGTGGATAAAAAGTTCTTTGTTGGCTTGCCCAGCCCTTCGGCGGCTGCGTGTGTGGCCGGCCTGGTCTGGTGCTTCCACCAGTTCGAGCCGGCTGCCTGGCTGACATTGTTGACTATGGTCGTGGTTGCCGGGGCCGGCGTGCTGATGGTGAGCAACATCCTGTACCGCAGCTTCAAGGATCTGGATTTGCGTGGTCGGGTACCCTTCGCCGCCATTCTGCTGGTGGTTCTGGTGTTCGTGGTGATCGCACTCGACCCTGCAACCGTACTCTTTACCGGGTTCCTGATCTATGCGTTGTCCGGGCCCGTTCGTGCCCTTTTCCGTGGAAAGCCCCGGAAGTCTCCCGGTACCGCCGACTGAAATCGGCTCCCGGGCATAGCGCCACCGCCCCACGGTGGCGACAGGGCCCGGGGAATCTTTGCCCTGGTCTCCGGTCAACGCCTTACCGGCTGATGCCTGAACGGAGACTTTACATGTTCATCAAGAAGCGCCCTGGCTGGGCCCTGTCGCACTCCGACGTCACCCCTGAGTCTGTTTACCTGAACCGCCGCAAGTTCATGGCTGGAACCATTGCTGTGGCCGCCGGGCTATCCGTGCCATCTTTGGTATCATCGGCGGCACGTCCGGTGCCCGGCGAGGCGCTGGATTATGTCGCCATGCCGGGCTTCTCTACGGACGAAGAGAAAACTCCCTACGATGACGTCACCCGATACAACAATTTCTACGAATTTGGCACCGGCAAGGGCGATCCGGCCAGATACGCCGATGAGATGTCCGTGACGCCCTGGTCTGTGGTTGTGGAAGGGGAGTGCGATAAACCGGGAACCTACGCCCTGGAAGATTTACTCAAGCCCCACGACTATCAGGAACGGATTTACCGCCTGCGCTGTGTTGAAGCCTGGTCCATGGTGATTCCGTGGATTGGCATTCCCCTGGCCGACGTGCTCAAACAGATGCAGCCCAATTCGAGGGCTAAATACGTCTACTTTGAAACGCTTCACGATCCGGAGCAGATGCGGGGTCAGCGCTCCATGTTCAGCACCATCGACTGGCCCTACCAGGAGGGCTTGCGCATGGACGAGGCCATGAACGAACTCAGTTTTCTGGCGGTGGGCCTCTATGGCAAGACCATGCCGAACCAGAATGGCGCTCCAATACGTCTCGTGCTGCCATGGAAGTATGGCTTCAAGAGCATCAAGTCGATCGTCAGGATCCGCTTCCAGGAAGAGCGACCCAGAACAACCTGGGAGATGCTGGCACCGCAGGAGTATGGTTTCTACGCCAATGTGAATCCGGAGGTGGACCACCCCCGATGGAGTCAGAAGCGTGAACGTCGGCTTCCGTCGGGTCTGCTCTCGCCCAACTGGATCGAGACGGTGAAGTTCAACGGCTATGGTGAGCAGGTGGCACACCTGTACAAGGGCATGGATCTGCGGAAGTTCTACTGATGTCAACTGCTCCGGGGGCGTCACGTTCCGCTGCGCTGCTTGCTTTTCGCCTTGCTGCGGCAACTCTCGCAAGTATGCCCCTGTTACTGGTGGTTCTCGATATAATTAACCAGAGTCTGGGGCCCGACCCGGGCCAGGAAGTCACCGAGACTTTGGGTCTCGCTGCATTCCAGCTCTTGCTGGCCACTCTGTTCATGACGCCCCTTCAACGCTGGACAGGCTGGTCGGGCTGGCTGCGGATCCGCCGAATGCTTGGCCTGTTCGCGTTCTTTTACGCATCGCTGCATGTACTTGCCTTTCTGCAGTTCATTCTGGGCTGGAACGATCTCTGGGCGACCTTCACCAAGCGCCCATACGTTATCGCCGGTGCTGTGTCCTTTCTCTTGCTGGTTCCTCTGGCGGCGACGTCCACCCGATGGATGATGAAAAAGTTGGGCAGACAGTGGAAACCACTGCACAGGTCGATCTATCCCGCTGTTGTCATTGCCTGGCTGCATTTCATCTGGCAGGCGCGCAGCGATGTGGGCGAAATGGTGGTGTACGGGGTGATTGTGCTCGGTTTACTGGCATTAAGGTGGCGTTGGTTCGGTCCAGGCAGTCTGATTCCATTCAAAAGGGCCTGAGTCTGGGCAAAGAATGATCGTTCTGATGGTGTTTTGATCAATGGGGTAGGTGGAAACCGAAACCGCCGGAAATTAATTCCAAAACCTCGTTGACAGTTTTCCTGGCGCCTGTAGAATGCGCACCACTTCTGAGGGACAAGCCACTCACGGCGACTTCCCAAGAATAATTAACCGTTTGAAAACATTGAAGAAACTGAGCAATCAAAATCTTCAAATAAACGGTTGACAAGGCGGCGCAACGATGTAGAATACGCGGCCTTGA
>NZ_JBHIXV010000033.1:0-44640 GCF_041984545.1 Marinobacter sp.
CTCGTCAGCTGGATCCGCTGATCATCGGTCAGGAGCACTACGAAGTGGCTCGTGGCGTGCAGACCAACCTGCAGCGCTACAAGGAACTGAAAGACATCATCGCCATCCTGGGTATGGACGAACTGTCAGAAGAAGACAAGCTGACCGTTGCCCGTGCCCGTAAGATCGAGCGTTTTCTGTCCCAGCCGTTCCACGTTGCTGAAGTATTCACCGGCTCTCCCGGTAAGTACGTTTCCCTCAAGGAAACCATCAGCAGCTTTAAGGGCATCCTGAATGGCGACTATGACGAACTGCCCGAGCAGGCGTTCTACATGGTTGGTACCATTGAGGAAGCGGTCGAGAAAGCGAAGGAAATGAAGGCCAAGGCCAAGAAGTAATTTGCGCTTGAGCCCTTGTTTCCGGATCGATCAAAGAGGCAACTGACATGGGTATGACCGTGCATTGTGATGTGGTAAGTGCCGAAACAAAGATCTATTCCGGATTGGTTGAAATGCTGATCGCGGCGGGTTCGGAAGGTGACCTGGGTATTGCCCCGGGTCACACTCCCCTGCTGACCCAGCTGAAGCCGGGCCCCATTCGGATTATCAAGCAGGGCGGTGAGGAAGAAATTCTTTACGTGTCCGGCGGGTATCTGGAGGTTCAGCCCAATCTGGTGACTTTGTTGGCCGACACCGCGGTTCGTGCAAAGGATGTGGACGAAGCCGCAGCGCTCGAGGCACAGAAAGAAGCCGAGAAAGCACTTGCCAACAAGACCGGTGAATTCGAGTACTCCCGTGCCGCTGCAGAGCTGGCCGAGGCTGTGGCCCAGCTTCGTACCATCCAGCAGCTGCGTAACAAGATGCGTTAAGCATCGTCGTTTCGGGTTTGCCGAACACCATAGCCGCATCCTGAGCGGCTGGAAGACCACGCGTTTGCCTGGGCTTTCCGGCTTCAAAGGATGCGGTTTTTTTATTTTTCGAAAGCTGACAGTAAACACTCCGGGAGCCTGACGTTGCCATGAGCCCGCTACACGTTGTCATTCTGGCCGCCGGCCAGGGGTCCAGAATGAAGTCCGCCCTGCCCAAGGTACTGCATCCGATTGCCGGTCGGTCGATGCTCCATCATGTCATTGCCACGGCCGAACAACTGGGTGCCGAGAGGATTCATACGGTGATTGGCCATGGGGCAGACAAGGTACGGGAAGCTACCCGGGCCGACTCGGTGAACTGGGTAACCCAGAGCGAGCAACTGGGTACCGGCCATGCAGTCGCCCAGGCGCTGCCGGATCTGCCGGACGAGGCGCGGGTGCTGGTGCTCTACGGTGATGTCCCGCTAACGCGTCATGAAACCCTCGAAGGGCTGGTGGGTACCCTGGATGATTCCACCCTCGGCCTGCTCACCGTTACCCTGGACAACCCCCAGGGCTATGGCCGCATCGTGCGTGACGCCGAAGGCGCGGTTCAGTCAATCGTCGAGCAGAAAGACGCCACCCCCGAGCAGCAGCAGATCCGTGAGGTGAATACGGGTATTCTCGCGGTCTCGGCGAAGCATCTGAAAGCCTGGCTGCCAACTCTCTCGAACAGCAACGCCCAGGGCGAATACTACCTCACCGACATCATCGCCATGGCGGTGGCGCAGGGCCTGAGGGTGGCGGTGTCCCAGCCGGAAAATCCGTTCGAGGTTCAGGGCGTGAACAACCGGTTGCAGCTGGCCGAGCTTGAGCGCTGGTACCAGCGTCGTCAGGCCGACCGGCTGATGACTGAAGGCGCGACCCTGGCCGATCCGGCCCGCGTGGATGTGCGCGGCGAACTCACCATCGGCAATGACCTCTGGATCGATGTAAACGTGGTGTTCGAGGGCAAGGTCGCCCTGGGCAGTTACGTCTCCATTGGTCCCAACTGCGTCATCAAGGACGCTACCATTGCCGACGGGGCAGAGATCAAGGCCAACAGTGTGATTGAAGGAGCCAGCGTTGGTGCCAATGCCCAGATCGGGCCGTTTGCCCGCCTGCGTCCGGGCACCGAGCTGGCTGCCAACACCAAAGTGGGCAACTTTGTGGAAACCAAGAAAGCCGTGGTGGGCGAGGGCAGCAAGATCAATCACCTCAGTTACGTGGGTGATGCCTCACTGGGCCGTAATGTGAATGTGGGTGCAGGAACCATCACCTGTAATTATGATGGGGTAAACAAGTACCAGACGGTACTCGGCGACGGCGTCTTTGTAGGCTCCAACACCGCGCTGGTGGCGCCGGTGACCATTGCCGCAGAAGCCACCATCGGTGCCGGCTCCACGATTACCCGGGATGTGGCGGACAGCGAACTGGCCGTGGCCCGGGCCCGGCAGCGGAACATCACCGGCTGGGAAAAGCCGAAGAAACACTGATCACGACGAAAACAGACAGGTAGAGCAGCATGTGTGGAATTGTAGGAGCGGTTTCGGAACGGGACGTCCAGGGCATCCTTCTCGAGGGCTTGCGCCGTCTGGAATACCGGGGCTATGACTCTGCCGGCATGGCGGTGATTGCCAGCGACCACAGTGTCCAGCGTGCCCGCGAAGTGGGCAAGGTCGCGTCGCTCTCAGACGCCATGGATGCCAGGCCCCTTCCGGGCCACCTGGGTATCGCCCACACCCGCTGGGCCACCCACGGCGAGCCCTCGCAGATCAACGCCCACCCGCACATGTCGGGCGATCGGCTGGCGATTGTCCACAACGGCATTATCGAGAACTACCAGGAACTGCGCGACGAGTTGCGGGCGGATGGCTTCACGTTCACGTCCCAGACCGACACCGAGGTGGTGGCGCACCTGATCGAAAAGAATTATCGCAGCCTTGGTAATCTTCATCAGGCCGTGCGGGCGTCCATCGCCCGGCTTCGCGGGGCCTATGCCCTGGCCGTGGTGCACGGCGACGAGCCCGACCATCTGGTGGTGTGCCGCGAGGGTAGCCCCCTGGTCATCGGCGTGGGTATCGGCGAAAACTTCATCGCCTCCGATCAGCTGGCGCTGCTGCCGGTGACCGACCGCTTCATGTTCCTGGAAGAAGGCGACATCGCCGATATCCGGCGTGATGGTGTGTCGATCCTGGACCGGGATGGCAAAACAGTGGAGCGCGAAGTCACCCGCTTCGAGCACGGTGCCGACTCCGCCGACAAGGGCGAGTACCGCCATTACATGCTCAAGGAAATCTACGAGCAGCCCAAGGTGGTCAAGGCCACCATGGAAGGCCGGGTGACCAGGACCCGGGTGCTCGAGCAGGCACTGGGCACCGAGGCGGCGAACCTCCTCGAAAACGTGCGCCACGTGCAGATTATCGCCTGCGGCACCAGTTACCATGCCGGTATGGTGGCCCGTTACTGGATTGAGGAGCTGGCCGGCGTGCCCTGTTCCGTGGAGGTGGCCTCGGAGTTCCGTTACCGCAAGCACGTAATCCAGCAGGACACCCTGTTCCTGTGCATCTCCCAGTCCGGCGAAACCGCCGACACCCTGGCGGCCCTGCGCCAGGCCAAGAAAGCCGGCTTCCGGGCCGCACTGGCCATCTGTAACGTGCCGGGCAGTTCCCTGGTGCGGGAGTCGGACCTGGTCATCATGACCCAGGCCGGTCCCGAGATTGGCGTGGCTTCCACCAAGGCCTTCACCACCCAGCTTACCGCGCTGCTGATCTTTACCCTGGCCCTGGCCCGCCATAACGGCCTGTCAGAGGAAAAGGAAAAAGAGATCGTGGAAGCCATCCATCTGCTGCCGGGCCAGGTCAGCGATGTGCTGGCCCTGGACGGCGAGATCTCAGAGATGTCCAAGGCGTTCATGGACAAGAACCACAGTCTGTTCCTTGGCCGGGGCTCCCAGTTCCCGGTGGCCCTGGAAGGGGCGCTCAAGCTCAAGGAAATCTCCTACATCCATGCCGAGGCTTACCCGGCCGGCGAACTCAAGCATGGCCCGCTGGCCCTGGTGGACAGCGAGATGCCGGTGGTCACCGTGGCGCCCAACAACGACCTGGTGGAGAAACTCAAATCCAACCTGGAAGAAGTGCGTGCCCGGGGCGGCCAGCTGTTCGTGTTCGCTGACAAGAAAGCCGACGTGAAGCCGGAGGAGGGCATCCACGTGATGCAGATTCCTTCGGTGCATCCGGTCACGGCGCCCATTGTCTACACCGTGCCGCTGCAGTTGCTGTCCTACCACGTTGCGGTGCTCAAGGGCACGGACGTGGATCAGCCCCGCAATCTGGCGAAAAGTGTAACGGTCGAATAGGGTTCCGGGCCTCGGGGGCGGTCCTTCAATCCCGCCCCCGCCGGACCCAGAGCAACACCATCACCACCACACCAACGGCGGCACCTGCCTGGAAGGTCAGGGCCGCCCCGCCCCAGACCCAGAGCAGCCCGGCCAGGGCGTTGGCCAGGAACAGGGTAACGCCGGTCACCAGATTGAATACGCCAAAGGCGGTCCCGCGCAGGGCCTCTGGTGCGGTGTCGGCCACCAGTTTGGCAAACAGCCCCTGGGTGATTCCCATGTGCAGGCCCCAGGCAAGGGCGGCCGCGAGGGTCCAGGCCCAGTGGTTGGCCGTAGCCAGCAGGGCGTCAGCGAGTATCAGCGGCACCAGCCCAATGATCAGCAGGGAATGGGCAGGGACCCGATCGGAGAGCTTGCCAAAGGGGTACGCCGAGAGGGAAAACGCCAGATTGAGCGCGACCACCACCAGTGGCAGCCAGGCCGGTGCCAGGTTCAGAGCCTCTGCGCGCAGCAGAATGAAGGCCTCGCTGAACCGGGCCAGGGTGAACAGGGCACCGATGGCGACGATGCTCCAGAACGCCCGGTTCAGTCGTTTGAGGTTGGCGCGCTGGATCGGATTGGTCCGTTGCCCCGGCGCCGTCCTGGCGGGTTCACGAACTCCGAATACGAGCAGCTCTACGGTCAGCACCGCCGGGATCACCGCTGCCCAGAACACCGCCTGGAAGTCGTTTTGCCAGAGCAGCATCAGAGCGATGGCCAGCAGCGGCCCGGCCACCGCGCCGGCCACGTCCAGGGATTGGCGCAGGCCGTAGGCTGCCCCGCGCAGGTCGGGCGGGGCCAGGTCCGCTATCAGTGCGTCCCGTGGGGCACCACGGATGCCCTTGCCCACCCGGTCCACGATCCTCGCCGTGACAATCCAGCCAAGGCCTGAGGCGAGGGCGAACACTGGTTTGGAGAGCGCGCTCAGGCCATAGCCCAGAATCGCAAGCCCCTTGCGCTTGCCCAGGTAATCACTGAGGGCGCCGGAAAACACCTTGATCATGGGCGCCGTAGCGTTGGCGGCGCCCTCAATCAACCCGACAGCCAGTGCGCTGGCCCCCAGTACTGAAACCAGATAGATGGGCAGCAGGCTGTGGATGATTTCCGAGGACACATCCATCAGCAGGCTGACGAACCCCAGAACCCAGATGCTCCGGGGCAGCCGGGAGGCCTGCGAAGGATCGGCAGGAGATAACATCGGTCAGTCCGCTTCCAGGGTCGTGATGCCATTCATGTCAGGGCCTTTCTGAGGCTCAGAACGTGTAGGAAACGGATGCTTCGACCGTTCTTTCCTCGCCAAACCAGCAATTGGAGCTGTCGAAACAGCTGTAGTAGCGCTCGTCGGTCAGGTTATTCACAGACAGGCCCAGCTCTGTGCCGCGGAGGCTGCTGGACACCCGTCCCAGGTTGTAGCGCAGGGCAATATCTACCAGGGTGGCGTCGGGTACCTTGCCCTCGTTGGTGGCGGCGTTGTACTCCGCCTCACCAATGTAGCGGGCGCCAATACCGGCCACCAGACCATCCAGCGGGCCCTGGTAGAAGCCGTAGTCCGCCCAGACCGACAGCAATTGTTCGGGCACCCAGACCGGTGTCTGTCCTTCCAGTCCGGTGTTGTCCCTGGTCACCTCGACATCCTGGACAGTGTAGCTCAGTGTCATCAACAGACTGTCGAGCGGCTGGGCCCGGGCTTCAAGCTCGACCCCACGGGACCGGACTTCACCGGCCTGTATCTTGTCGTAGGGGCCACCGTTGGGATCGCGGGTGGGAACGTTTTCCTTGGTAATCTGGTAAAGCGCCAGGTTAATGGAGGTGCGTCGATCCGATGACTGGTACTTCGCGCCCAGCTCCCATTGCTCGCCGGTAGAAGGGTCGAACTCGTTGCCGTTACGATCACTGCCGGTCTGAGGCTCGAAGCTCTCGGCGTAATTCAGATAGGGTGAGATTCCACTTGCCGCCTGGTACATCAGGCCCGCCCGTGTGGAGAGGTTGTCCTGCTCCAGCTTGCGGTCAATCGAGGCTCCGTATTGCTGACCCTGCTCTTCACCGGTGAAGTCGTCCCAGCGAACACCGCCGATCACCACAAACCGCCCGAGTTCGATCTGATCCTGCAGATAGAGGCCCAGCTGCTTTTTGCGGATGGTGAAATCGGAGGAGTAGGCGGTATCGGTAATGTCGATGGTGCTGCGTGAGATCTGGTAGTAGTCGGGGTCGTAGAGATCGATGGCCGGGGCGCCGCTGCCGAACGAGGTGTCTTCATAGATCACATCGGAGTCCAGGCTCAGGTAGTCCACGCCCAACAGCAGGTTGTGCCGGGCCATGCCGGTCTGGAACCGCCCGGAAAACTGGTTGTCGATCGTGAAGCCGATGGTGGCTTCGTCGGTGAGGTAGGCTTGCCGGGACAATGTCCGGCCGTCCGCTGCCAGTCCGGCGCCATAGGTGTTGGTCTGGAAAGCTTCCGCATCGGTATAGCGAAAGTTCTGCAGGAAGTTCCAGCTGTCGTTGATGTTGTGGTTGACCTTGTAGCCGGCCAGCAGCACCTCTTTATCAAATTCGTTCCAGTTGGCGTCGCCGGAGAAGGCATCTTTCGGCAGCTCGCCGTTGGGGTTGGGCAGGAACAGGCCGGAGGCGGGCAGGGTGGTGTAGATACCCATGGCCGGGTCTTTCTGGTAATAGAGGTTGACGTTGATGAGTGTGTCCTCGCTCACCTGCCAATCCAAGGAGGGCGCGATCATGTGGCGCTCTTCCTCGGATGTCTCGGCCTGGCCATCGCGGGTCCGGGTGAGACCTACCAGGCTGTACGACAGGTTGGAATCGCCCAGTTGGCCACGGCTTTCAATGGACGCCTCGGCCAGATTGCGGGAGCCGCCGGCCAGCTCGATCTTGTTGAAACTCCCGGTGGCCGGTTCCTTGCCGATCAGGTTGACCATGCCCCCGGGGGGCATGGCTCCGTAGAGGGTGGAGGTGGGGCCCCGGAATACCTCAACCTGCTCCACCGCTTTCAGATCAATCTGGGGCTGCAGGTTCCAGTCGTTGTAGAGCAGTTGCAGGCCATCGTAGTAATTCTGGTAATTGATAAAGCCACGGATGCTGAACAGGTCCAGTCGGCCGACGGCGCCGCCGCGCAATTCCGTGTTCACCCCGGGCACGTAACGGAGGGCAGTGGCCACTGAGTCCGCATCGCGCATTTCCAGGGCCTGCTGATCCAGTACCGAGATGCTCTGGGGTGTTTCGCCAGGCTCCAGCGCAGTCTTGGTGGCGGTGTTCCTGTAGGTTTCCCCGTACACCGTCATGGTGTCCAGCACCATGGGTTCATCGGATTGGGCGAAAACCAGCGGGCTGCTGGCGAGGCCTACAGCAACAGCAAGTAAAGACGGTTTGAGCAGGTGTGAAGGCATGTTGAGTCCTGTCTGGCGTGGGAATTATTAATTGCGAATCATTCCCATTATATTTATCTGGCGAAACAGGACTTAACCGATTGGTGCATGGCGGGCAATGAATGGCTCATTCAGGGTAACCGGGATCCAGTATTCCATGGTCACTTCCGGCGCCTCCGCGTCAAAGCCGGGCGGGTAGACCTCCAGATCGTAGCCGTAAACGGCGTTGCAGCCAGCGTGGGGCAGCCAGGCCTTGAAGAACCACTTGAGGATCTCCGACAGCGACCGGATCGGACCCTGGAAAGAGATAACCACATAGTTCTGGGCCGGTACCTCCAGGACCTCCAGATCCGTGCCGGTGCCGCCGCTGTCTGTCCCGAAGCCGGCCAGATAGCGGAATTCGGAATCCGGCCCCCGGGACAGATCGAGAACGCCGAACCTGGGCCGGTCATCGGGCAGCATCTCGCGGTCTGACAGTTCAGCCCAGAGGGCGGGGACCTTGATACCAAAATCGGGACTGGGCGAGAACAGCCCCCGGACTCTGTCGGAACGACCGGCCACCGAAAACGCGGGTTTCGAATCCAGCCGGATGGCGGGCACCCGTGCCCTGAGTGCGGCATCCGGCAACATGGCCGGGTCGAGGCAGAGGGGAGTGGTGAGCAGGCAGGGGAGTCCTCGCCGGCGGTACCGGGCAGGTGGACACCCGAAATGCTGTTTGAAGCTGCGGGTAAAGCTGATGTCCGAGCTGAAACCGCAGGCCAGGCCAATATCGATGATGCGCTGGTCGGTGAACAGAAGCAGTTCCGCCGCCAGGCTCAGCCGCAGTTCCCGGACATACTGTCCGACGGACTGTCCGGTTTCATCCGAGAACACGCGGTTGAACTGCCAGCGGGACCAGCCGCCAATCCGGGCGAGGCTGGCCACGGCCAGCGGCTTGTCCAGGTTCAGGTGGATGTGCCTCAGAACCTGATCGATCCGACCCAGGTGGGCCTGTCGGCTTGCCGTCGTCACGTCAGGTTCCGGAAGTGGTTCGCCCATTACCAGCGATAGCGCAGGCTGGCCACCACACTGCGCTCTGCGCCGTAGTAGCACCAGTAATCGCAGCTCGCCACGTACTCGCGATCGGCCAGGTTGCTCACGTTCAACTGGGCCTGCCACTGGGGCGCGAGAGCGTACTGGGCCATCATGTCGAACACGGTGTAGGAAGGCACTTCCGTACTGCCGTCTTTGGTTTCGCCGACGAAGCGAGCGCCGGCGCCTACCTTGAGGCCCGGGGCCAGTTCGGTGAAGCTGTAGTCCAGCCACGCCGACGCCTGGTGGCGGGGAATCAGCGGGGCCTGGCGTTCGCTGCCGGCGGTGGCCTGGTCGCGAACCTTGGCGCTGTTGTAGGTGTAGGCGGCGGTCAGCTCGAGCTGCTCGGTGAGGTAGCTGACACTCTCCAGCTCGAAGCCTTCAGTGGTGCGCTCGCGATCCTGGATCTGGAAGCCACCCTGGCTGGTGCCCAGGGAATTCTCCTCTTCAATCCGGTAGACCGCGGCGGTTACGTAACCGTCCAGGTTGCGGGGCGCAATCTTCACACCCAGCTCGATCTGCTCGCCAGTGCGCGGCTCGTAGAGATTGCCGTTGCCGTCGGTGCCGGCAATGGGCTGGAAGGATTCAGTGTAGGACACATAGGGGGAGACGCCGTTTTCGGCCAGGTACATCACGCCACCCGACAGCGACAGCTGATCATCGTCCGCCTCCTGACGGGTGTTGGCGTCGCGGTTGATGTTGTCCACCTTCGCCTGGTCGTAGCGTGCGCCGGCCAGGAACACCCAGCGGTCGTCCAGGCGCAGCTGATGCTGGAGGTAGTAGCCGGTCTGCTGCTTGTCGATTTCGGTAACGACCAGATCGGCGGGCGTGATTGGTGTGAAATTACCGTACTGCGGATCGAACAGATCAATGGGGCTTCCGAACATTGAAAAGCCGCCGACACCGTTCTGTTGACCCTTGTTATTCAGATCCTGGTAATCGACTCCCGCCAGGAAGGTGTGCTCGGTGCGATCCGTGTACCAGTTGCCCACCACGCGGTTATCGACCGTCCAGCTGTCGATCTTGCCGTCCCGGTAGGTCAGGTAGCGCTGGCCTTCCCGCGGACCGGTCTGGAAAAAGATGTAGCTGCTGCGCAACAGCAGATCCAGCTCGCTGTACCGGAAATCCTGCTCGAACCGCCAGACATCGTTGATCTGGTGGCTCAGGGCATAGCCCAGGGAAGACTGGGTGCGCTCATTGGTGTCGTAGCCGGGCTCACTGTAGTTGGTGGACGGATCCACCTTGCCAAACGGCGTGCCCTGAACGGTGCCGTAGGCCAGTTTGAACGGATTGGTGGGAACGGCGTCGTCCTTCTGGAAGCTGGCCAGGAGCGTTAGGCTGGTCTGGTCCGTGATATCCCACGCCAGGCTGGGTGCCAGGTAGTAGCGCTCGTTCTCGGTGAAGTCCAGGTCGCCTTCGCCATCGCGATACAGGCCCACAAGCCGGTAGCGGACGTTATCACTTCCGGCGACCGGTCCGGAGGTGTCGACGCCAAGCTGGCGGTGCTTGTCGGTACCCGCCTGCACCAGCACCTCGCCCTGAGCCTCCTTGGTCGGGCGTTTGCTGATGGCGTTGATCACGCCGCCCGGAGGTGCCTCACCGTACAGGATGGAGGCCGGACCCTTGAGCAGTTCGACCCGTTCCAGGCCATAGGTCTCCGGCAGCCACTGGTAAAAGCCCTCGCGGTAGATGCGCAGGCCGTCCTGATAGGTGGCCTGGTCAAAGCCCCGGATCTTGAGCCAGTCGGTGTCGTTATCGTCACCGTAGTGGCCCGACAGCACGCCGGCCCGATACTGGAAGGTTTCATCCAGGGACTGCACGTTGCGCTCCCTGAGTTCTTCCTCCTCGACCACCGACGCGGGCCGCGGGGTTTCCACCAGCGGCGCCTCCACTTTGAGCGCCGTGGCAGAGACCACCAGGGCGTCCAGACTTTCTGGCGAGTCATCCTGCGCCAGGGCGGGCATCGACGTGGCAACAATACCCAGGCTCAGGGTAAGTCGGATGGCGTGTGCCAGGGGAGTGGGTAAGAAAGCGGCAGACATAGGGAGAGCACCTTTGCATCACGGATGTTGGTCGGGCGGTGAAGAACTCACCGAAATTCGCCGAATCTTATTCTTTAAGAAATCGTAATGCAAACCAATATCATTAACATGAATCCGGTGAACTGCACGGACACCCGGCCCTGCCGGTTAAATATTCATGAAAACACCGAATGTGGCGGGAAATCGGTTAGAATGCGGTCGCCCCTGGGGTGTTAATTAAGTAATATTACGAAAATAATGCTGGTGGCCAGACCTGTTCCCTTTTCTTTTTGCTATTAAGACCAAAAGCGGTTGGGAGTTTGTACCTTTGAACCATACCCTGGTACGCAAATATCAAGGAAGATGCGGGGCCTCTGGCACACAATACCAACAAACCGCTTTCTCAGAAGATGTTCGCCATGCCCACAACCGTTCTCTCCGGCTTCACCCACAATTTCCTTGGTAAAGCGCCCGTCTGGTACAAGCAGGTCATCCTGCTGTTTCTGGCTGCCAATCCTATCGTGATGTGGACCCTGGGCCCCGGAACCGCCGGCTGGCTCCTGATTGCCGAGTTCATTTTCACCCTGGCCATGGCACTCAAGTGCTACCCGTTGCTGCCGGGTGGCCTGCTGGCGGTGGAGGCGTTGCTGATCGGGCTGACAACGCCGGATGCGGTCTACCTGGAGGTACTCACCAACTTTCCGGTGATCCTGCTGCTGATGTTCATGGTTGCCGGCATCTACTTCATGAAAGAACTGTTGCTGGTGACGTTTACCCAGATCCTGGTGGGCGTGCGCTCCAAGTCGGCGCTGTCGCTGTTGTTCTGCAGTGCTGCGGCCCTGCTGTCGGCCTTCCTGGATGCCCTGACGGTAACCGCCGTGATCATCAGTGTGGCGGTGGGTTTCTACTCGGTGTACCACAAAGTGGCCTCGGGCAAGGGCTACCAGCACAAGGACCACAACGCTGGCAGCGATGACGAAGTGATCGAGCTGCACCGGGAAGACCTGGAAAACTTCCGGGCTTTTCTGCGCAGTCTACTGATGCACGGCGCCATCGGCACTGCCCTGGGTGGCGTTGCCACCATGGTGGGCGAACCCCAGAACCTGCTGATTGCCAAGGTCGTGGGCTGGGACTTTGCCGGGTTCTTCCTGCATATGGCGCCGGTAAGCCTGCCGGTGCTGGCGGCGGGGCTGGTTACCTGCTGGGCCCTGGAGAAGCTGCGCTGGTTTGGTTACGGCGGTCGGCTGCCCAAGCCGGTGCGCCGGGTGCTGGAGGAGTTTGCTGAAAACGAGCGTGCCAAACGCACCAAAGCTGACCAGGCCGCACTCTGGGTGCAGGCGGTTGCCGCCGCCATCCTGGTGGTGGGCCTGGCCCTGCACCTGGCGGAGGTAGGGCTGATCGGCCTGTTGGTGATCATCCTGATTACCTCCTTTACCGGCGTTACCGACGAGCACCAGATTGGCAAGGCCTTCCAGGAATCGCTGCCGTTCACCTCCCTGTTGGTCGTGTTCTTCGCGGTGGTGGCGGTGATCCACGAACAGCACCTGTTCAAGCCGATCATCGATTACGTGCTGTCGCTGCCAGAAGCCCAACAACCGGGCATGTTCTTCATCGCCAACGGCGTGCTCTCGATGATCAGCGATAACGTGTTCGTAGCGACTGTGTACATCAGTGAGGTCAAGCAGGCACTGGAAGCCGGCGCCATCAGCTACGAGCATTTCCAGGAGCTGGCGGTGGCGATCAACACCGGTACCAACCTGCCCAGTGTGGCCACGCCCAACGGCCAGGCGGCGTTCCTGTTCCTGCTGACCTCGGCAATCGCGCCGCTGGTTCGGCTGTCTTACGGCAAGATGGTTATCATGGCGTTTCCCTACACCCTGGTGATGGGCGGCGTGGGCCTGTACATGGTGGTTAACCACATTTGACATCCCGGCCGGATTTTTTGCGGCCTGGGTCAGTGCAGATCTGCGGGTGTCTGTTAATCTTCCCTTAAATAAAAGCGGATAAACGGACTCCATGTACAGCTGTTGTTTCGACGTTCCCGAGTTCAGGAGGCTGGCGAACGGGCGTGTGTTCATCGCTCGGCTCGCCGGCCTGTGCCTTTTGATGTTCGCGGCGTGGGGCGCTTTCGCCCAATCAGATTCCGAACCGGGGGCGGCGGCCCCGATCCTGCGGGTGGCGTACCTTGAGTTTCCCCCGATTACCTATCAGGCCAGCAACGGCCAGCCGGCCGGCAGCTTTATCGAGCTGACCCGCAAAGTAGCGGTTGAGGCCGGCTATCAGCCCGAATTCATCTACCTGCCGGTGAGCCGCGTGTACCTGTATCTGACCAACGGCCTGATTGACGTGTGGCCCGGGGTCACCGACGTACCAAGATTGCAGGGCAATGTTCTGGAGAGCTGGATAAGTCCGGCGCCCGTCCATCTGAGCGCCTGGTACCTGGAAGGTTCGCCACCGCTGAGCCATCTGGATGAATTGCGCGGCAAACGGGTCATCGTTATTGGCGGCTATACCTACGCGGGGCTGCTGGACTGGCTGGACGCCCACCCGGACATTCGCATCACCGAGGCGCCCAACCACCGATCGGCCGTGGATATGCTCAAGCGCAGGCGGGGGGATTACCTTCTGGATTATCGCCAGCCTGTACGACAGGTACTGGTTCCGGGATCCGATGACATGCTCCGGGAATCGGAAGTGCGCACCCGGGATCTCGCCTGGATTTTCTCGCTGGCCCATCCCCGGGCGGCACTGATGCGGGATGAGTTCGATGACGCCTATCTGCGTCTGGTGGAAAGGGGCGAAGTGCCCCCGGTTCGGGACCTGACCGGCGCCTACGTCATTCCCGGCTACCCGGAGCAACTCCAGTGACTGTGATCAGGGTGCCAGCCGGACATCGCCATACCAGGCGGTGGCCTGTTCGCCCGTGTTGTCTGAATCCGACATGATGGCCACCCCCACAATGGGCGGCGGCGCCTCGCCAAACGCCTGCCGATAGTCGGCTACAATGTCTCGTTCCACCGTTACCCAGTCACCGACCCGTTCCCTGCCGGAATTGACCGCCACCATCATGGTCTTGTCGGTGTAGGCGTTGGCGATGAAGGTGCCCTCCGGCAGGGTGTTGGCCCAGATGTAGTTCAGGGCATTGCCGGGCAGGGACTCACCGAACAGCACTTCCACGGTCTTGCGCTTTGCCCGCTCGAAAAAGCCAGCCTTTTCCGGTTGGAACTCGAACGCCACGTAAATCCGGGCCGGGTAGTCGTCCCCGGATTTGCTGCGGGCGTTGCCTTTCTCGAAAACGTTGGAAACCTTCCAGCGCCACTTAAGAATCAGCGAATCACCCGGCTCGACGCTGACCCGGGCAATCAGACCGGATGCGCTGCCATCGGTGGTGGCCTTGACCACCTGCTGGCCGTCGTCGGTGACCAGCTCATAGCGGGTGTGCTGCTCGATATTCGGGAAATTCAGGGGTTCCCAGCCGTCGGTAATCGAGTTTATGGCCGAGAAGGGCTTCAAAGTAGCGTCCTGAGCCTGGGCGAGGTTGGGGCTGAAGAGTCCGGCGAGCAGCAGCGCCGCCCATACCGGGTAAAGGTTCCGGACCATGGTGTTCTCTCGAGTCTGAAAGTTAACGGTGCAGACAGGGGTTTTACCGAAAAGTGCCTTGTTGTTGAAGGGTGACCTGTATATAGTGTTCGTATCCTTGGTCAAATACCAGATATTGTGATTACTTCGTAATCAACGCATTCTGGTATCGGGAATCCGGTGAGACTCCGGAACTGACGCGCAGCGGTATTGGGGAACAAGCACGGCATTACGACACTGGTTGGTACCGGGAAGTCGCCGAGCGAGGCCGAATCCAACGATTCACGCCCCTGAGTCCGAAGACCTGCCAGGGAGATAACTGCACCTTCGCGTTTCAAGGTGAGCAGACCGGTGTCGCCCAGCCATGCCCATGGCGAGGTGTGCCCCTGCGTACGCGAAGGTGAAAGGAACTCAACGCGTATTCAGGAGAACAACCATGTCCGCCTCCGCTCTGGCCGAAGCCCAGCCCGAATCCCAGTCCAAATCGAACACCTCCACCCAGGCCCTGCAGGTGATCAAACGCAACGGCACCCTGGTGGGCTTTGATGCCTCCAAGATCACCGTGGCCGTCACCAAGGCCTTCCTGGCCGTGGAAGGCGACCAGGCCGCCGGTTCCGCCCGGATCAACCACGCCGTCAAACTGGTCACCGACCAGGTGGTGCAGGCCATCAGCCGGCGCCTGAAAGCCGGTGGCAAGGTGCATATCGAAGACATCCAGGACCAGGTGGAACTGGCGCTGATGCGCGCCGAGGAACAGAAAGTGGCCCGCGCCTACGTGCTGTACCGGGAAGAACACGCCCGCCAGCGGGCCATCGATGAGCCGGTGGAAGCCCACCCGCACCTGACCGTGAAAAAGGCCGACGGCACCATCGCGCCCCTGGACCTGGGTCTGATGAAACTGCAGGTGGAGCAGGCCGCCGCCGGGCTGGAAGGCATCGACGGTGAGTCCCTGGTGGACGACGCCCTGCGCAACCTCTACGACGGCATTGAAGAAACCGAAGTGCTCTCGGCCCTGATCATGACCGCCCGGGGCCGCATCGAGCGGGAGCCGGACTACAGCGCCGTGACCGCCCGCCTGCTGCTGGAACAGCTGCGCCTGGAAACTGGCGAAGCCCTGCAACTGCCGCGCAACCAGTCCCTGGCGGAGGTATACCCTCAGGCGTTGACCGCCTTTATCCACGCCGGCATTCGCCACGAACTGCTGGACGAAGCCCTGGTCGGCTTTGATCTCGAGCGCCTCGGTGAGGCCCTCAAGCCCGAGCGCGACCTGCAGTTCGGCTTCCTTGGCCTGCAGACTCTGTACGACCGCTACTTCCTGCACTGGAACAAGGCCCGCCTGGAACTGCCCCAGGTGTTCTTCATGCGTGTGGCCATGGGCCTGGCGCTGCGCGAGGACGACCCGAACCAGCGGGCCATCGAGTTCTACAACCTGCTGTCCTCGTTTGACTACATGGCCAGCACGCCCACCCTGTTCAACAGCGGCACCCGTCATTCCCAACTCTCCTCCTGCTACCTCACCACCGTGCAGGACGATCTGGAAGGCATCTACGGCGCCATCAAGGACAACGCCCTGCTGAGCAAATGGGCCGGCGGCCTGGGCAACGACTGGACGCCAGTCCGTGCCCTGGGCTCCCACATCAAGGGCACCAACGGCCAGAGCCAGGGCGTGGTGCCGTTCCTGAAAGTGGTCAACGACACCGCCGTGGCGGTGAATCAGGGAGGCAAGCGCAAGGGCGCCGTGTGCGCTTACCTGGAAAGCTGGCACCTGGACATCGAGGAATTCCTGGAGCTGCGCAAGAACACCGGCGACGAGCGCCGCCGAACCCACGACATGAACACCGCCAACTGGGTGCCGGACCTGCTGATCGAGCGCATGCGCGAAGACCGGGAGTGGACCCTGTTCTCCCCGAGTGACGTCCCGGACCTGCACGACCTCTACGGCAATGCCTTCCGCGAGCGCTACGAGCACTACGAAGCGCTGGCCGAACAGGGCCAGATCAAGCTGTTCCGGAAAATCTCCGCCAAACAGCTCTGGCGCAAGATGCTCACCGTGCTGTTTGAAACCGGCCACCCCTGGATCACCTTCAAGGACCCCTGCAACCTTCGCTCGCCGCAGCAGCACCGGGGCGTCGTGCACAGCTCCAACCTGTGCACCGAGATCACCCTCAACACCAGCGCCGACGAAATTGCCGTGTGCAACCTCGGTTCGGTAAACCTGGCCGCCCACATCAAGGACGGCGAGCTGGACGTCCAGCGCCTGGAACGAACCGTTAACACCGCCGTGCGCATGCTCGATAACGTCATCGACATCAACTACTACGCCGTGCCCCAGGCGAAGAACTCCAACCATAAACACCGCCCGGTCGGCCTCGGCCTGATGGGCTTCCAGGACGCCCTCTACCAGCTGGGCCTGCCATACTCCAGCCCGGAAGCGGTGGAGTTCGCCGACGTGGCCATGGAACAGCTCAGCTACTTTGCCCTGCGCGCTTCCGCCAATCTGGCCGGCGAGCGCGGCGCCTACGAAAGCTACGAAGGCTCCCTCTGGCAGCAGGGCATCCTGCCGATTGACTCCATCAACCTGCTGAAAGAAGCCCGCCGCGACGGCGACCTCTCGGTGAACACCAACGTCCGCCTGGACTGGACCCCGGTGCGCGAGCTCATCGCCAAAAACGGCATGCGTAACAGCAACGTCATGGCCATCGCGCCCACGGCCACCATCTCCAACATCGTGGGCGTGTCCCAGTCCATTGAGCCTGCCTACCAGAACCTGTTCGTCAAATCGAACCTCTCCGGCGAGTTCACCGTGGTCAACCCGTCCCTGGTCCGCGACCTCAAGGCCGAAGGCCTGTGGGATAACGTGATGGTCAACGACCTCAAATACTTCGACGGCAGCGTGCAGCAAATCGACCGCATCCCGGCCGAACTCAAGGCGAGATACGCCACCGCCTTCGAGATCGACGCCCGTTGGCTGGTGGAAGCCGCGGCCCGCCGCCAGAAATGGCTCGACCAGGCCCAGAGCCTCAACCTCTACATGGCCGAACCCAGCGGCAAAAAACTGGACGCCCTGTACCAGCTCGCCTGGGAACGCGGCCTGAAAACCACCTACTACCTGCGCTCCCTGGGCGCCACCGGCGCAGAAAAAACCACCCCGGTGGCGGCACCGCAGCCACAGGTATGCAGCATCGACAACCCGGACTGCGAGGCCTGTCAGTAGGGCGTTAATCCGACCTGCAACGGGCACATACGACTACAACTGCCAAGCCTGAGAACCTGGCTGGTACACCCTCCAGAAAATGTCTGTGGCCATGGATGGCCACAGCCAAGCCCTACAGAGATGTATTCACGGGCATTTTTCGGGAGGGTGTACCAGACAGGTTCCGCCCCCAAGCCCAGTAGGCTGGGAGACAAAGAACTCGGAGGTAAAAAACATGCTCGATTGGGACGACGAACCAAAAACCCAAACCAAGGCCGCCAACCCGAATGGCCCGGCCCCCGTCAATGTCGACGACAAGCGCGTGATCAACGGCGAGACCGACATCAACCAGCTGGCCCCGTTCAAGTACCCCTGGGCCTGGGAGTACTTCATGAACGCCAACAAGAACCACTGGACCCCCCTGGACGTGAACATGGCTCAGGACGTTTCCGACTACCACCACCGGCTGACCCCGGCGGAAAAGCACGTCTACGAGAACGTCCTGGCCTACCTCACCACCTCGGACATCCTCGCCATGCGCAACATCGGCCTGGCGGTGATGGAGAAAATGAGCGCCCCGGAACTGCAGATCTATCAGGCCCGCCAGGTGTACGAGGAAGCCATGCACACCTGGGCCTACCAGCACTGCATCGAGACTCTCAACCTGGACCAGAGCGAAATCTACAACCGCTACCGCGTGGTGCCGGCCATCAACGGCAAGATCCAGATCGCCAACCGCCGCCTGGACGCCGCCATGCGCCCGGACATGAACCTGCGCAACCGCGACGACCTGCAGGAGTTCATCATGAGCTACCTGTTTTTTGCCGCCGTGTTCGAGGGCACCTGGTTCTACAACGGTTTCAGCCCCATCTTCGCCCTGCAGCGCCGGGGCCTGATGCGCGGTACCGGCGAGCAGCTCCAGTACATCCTGCGGGACGAAGCCATGCATTTCTCCTTTGGCCTGAAAGTGGTGAACCAGATCGTCGAGGAAGAAAACATCACCTTTGACCCTAAAGCGGTGCGCGAGATGTGGGACGAATCCGAGGCCGCCGAAACCGCCTACGCCAACTACATCCTGCGGGACCCCATCCTGGGCTACTCTGCCGAGTATCACAGCGAGCAGTTCCGCTTTGTGGCCAACCGCCGGGCGCGCACCGTCGGGCTTGAGGAGCCGTTCCCGGGGGCAAAAAACGTCTCTCCCTGGCTCGACGAGCAGGCCACCCTGCGCAAGGAGAAGAACTTCTTTGAAACCCGGGTGATTGAATACCAGACCGGGGCGCAGCTGGAATGGTAGATTATCGATAAGCGTTGGTGCCGTGCGCCCTCGACCGGCCTGAACCATCCGGGGCCAGAGGGCGTATGGGTTTGGTAGAAGTGGCTTTGGGATTGCCCGGCTTTTCGATATTGTCCATGGGCGCGCCATCGTTCGCGTGACAGGCCGAGAGCTCTCCAGAGGTAAACCAGGTGAACAAACGACTTTCAAGTGCAATCGCCGCAACCCTGCGTCTTGCGTTCCTGGTTGTGCTCCTTGCGTCGCCGGGTGTTTCGACGGGCGACGACAGGCTGACGTTTGCGTTTGCCGAAAATGCACCACCCTACAGTTACTCGCTGGACAACCGGGCAGCGGGGCTGTTTCCCGAGTTGGTGCAACTGGCGTTCAGTTTTACGCCAGATTACTCCGTTAACAGTACGGTGATGCCCTGGTCCAGGGCTCAGCACAATGTCCGACGGGGCCTTGCCGATGGGTTCCTCACCTATCCGTCGGGGGAGCGACAGGACTACGCCATTTTTTCCGAGAAGCCCCTCTTTACACAGGACTTCGGCCATCTGGTGTACTCGGCCGACAATCCCAACGCCCAACTGATTGAATCCGCTTCTGGTTTTGCCGATCTCGCCGATCTCAAGGTGATTGTTGAAAAGGGTTCGAAATGGGAAGACGAGAATCTTCCAGCCTATCTGGAGCGGGTGCCAGGCCGCGACCTTGAGACCATGATGCACCTTCTCATGTTGCGGAAAGCCGGTGATTTTTTTGTGCAGCCCGCCGAAGACGCGAGATTCATCGCCCGAAAACTCGGCTATGGGGACCGTCTGAAAGTTCGCAAGGTGGATTTTATTCCCAATGCCCTGATCCCGTTTCACATCGGCGTGTCGCGGAACGCCCGCTCCGCGGCGCAGGTGATCCAACAGGTGGATGAGGTGATGCAGACCCCGGAATTCGTGTTGCAGCGGAACCAGCTGATTGAACGCTATCGATAAGGTCAGCCGGGTTCGTCACCTCCGGATTACCACGCTACACTTATCAAGCGACTGACCCGTTGTGAGAGGAGTCCGGCGGATGCCTGTAGGTCGATGTACCGCGGCCCTGTTGATAATCATCCTGACCCTGCCTGTCCTGGCCATTGCCAAAACCGTGCGTGAGCCGCTCGATGTGGTGCTGATGGTGTCCGGTGGCGAGCAGCGGCAGGTATACATGGAGCTGCTCCGAACATTCGAGGCGCAGCATCCTCACCTGGACGTACGCCACCGTGAATACGAACAGGAGGACTACAAGGCCAACATTGAAGGCTGGCTCACGGGCGGCAGCCAGGCCCCGGACGTGATGTTCTGGTTTGCCGGGCACCTGATGAACGATTTCTACAGCAAGGGGCTGATCCGGCCGGTCGGTGACCTTTGGCAGGCGCAGAACTGGGACACGGCGTTCCCGGAAGGTATTCGCAGGGTAGTCAGCTTTGCCGGACAACCCATGGGCGTGCCGATTGCCTATTATCACTGGGGGCTTTACTACAACAAGGCCCTGTTCCAGCGTCTTGGCCTGAACCCGCCTGCGACCTGGGACGCATTGCTGGAAGCGGGCAAGCGCCTGAAAGCCGAGGGTATTACGCCGGTGGCGGTTGGTACCAAGGCTGGCTGGACGGCCGCCGCCTGGTTTGACTACCTGAATCTGCGTCTCAATGGTCTGGCCTTCCATGAGCGCCTGATGCGCGGCGAAGTGCCCTTTGACGACGACCGGGTTCGGGCCGTGTTCGAACACTGGCAGCAGCTGGTAAAGGGCGATTTTTTCCTGCAGGGCCATGCCGGAATGTCCTGGCGCAATGCCCTGCCGTTCCTGTACCGGGGCCACGCCGGCATGATGCTGATGGGTGGTTTTGTGAAACCCCAGTTTCCGGATTCGGTGCTGGACAATATCGGTGTGGTGCGATTTCCCCTGCTCCAGAGCAACCTCGGCGTTTATGAAAACGCGCCCACCGATATGTTCTTCATACCTGCCGGTGCCGATAACCCGGAGGGCGCGGAAACCTTGCTGGCCTACATGGGCGAACCAGAGACCCAGGCCTGGTTTAATCACCGCCTGGGTACAACGGCACCCAACCTCAACGTGACCGGCTATCAGGATTCGATCGATGAGCAGGGCGGCAAGGTGCTGGCAGGCGCTGATGGCTACTCACAGTTTTTTGATCGCAACACCCCGCGCACACTGTCCAATCCGGCCATGGAGGTCTTCGTGGATTTCATGGCCGGTGACATGGACGTGGACCGTGCCTTATCGCGCCTTGAACGCCTGCGTGCGACGGTGTTCGGGTCGCCCGCAGAGGAGCCATTGGTTGCAGAGTGACCGCCGCCGGGGTTGGCGGCGACCGCACTCGGGTCCGGGGTCAGTGGCAGTGCGCGTGCGCGGCCGCGTCTTCATCCCGCGGATCGCCCATGCCACCCTTGAGGCCGTATTTGATCAGCAGCAGGTTGGCAGGCCAGGCCGCGAACAGACCCAGTGAGAGGGATACATACAGCGAGGACCAGAACAGGGCGTCGCCCATGGTGGACTTGCCGCCCAGGTAGAGGTCGGTGGTGATCGCCACAGACTCCATGACCACGATGCTGATGGTCTCGGCCACAAAAGCGCCCTTGAAGGCTTCCTTGAAAGGCATGCCATTCTGCATCATCGGCCCGATGTTGAGGGCAAAGCCAAAGATGTAGGCCAGACTGAAGGTGATAATCGCGGCCCAGAAGTTGCCCATGGCAAACAGGCCAACGGAAATGATCACACCCAGAATCTCACCGATACCACAGCCCGAGTAACAGTGCGCAACGGAACGAAAACCCTTGCGCGCAAGGCTGTCGGTGGGAATCTGTTTGCGCCCCGAAAAGCGGTAGATAGCGAGACCGATGGGCCCGGAGTAGAGCACGGTCAGGCCCCACACCCATTGCATCATGGAGGCAATGTGGCTGTTGCGGGTCCGAAGATCGTGGATGACCCAGGCAACGCTGGCAGCCACCAGGGCCAGCCAGATGCCAAGACCGGTCCAGGTGTCGATCAGATTCTGGATGTACTCGAGGCTCACGATCGGGACCCTCCTGTCGCTGGAAAATGAGCTTATAACCCTAGTCGTTAAGAAGGAGTTTCGGTTTTTCAACCCCGCGCCTGTTGCCGACCCGGCGTGAGGTTGCCTCCGACCTGTCTGTAAGTCCGAGCCTCTGCTACGTTTAAAGGAGTATTTTCCCGCTTTCGGAGGTTCCTATGTTTGTCGCTGAGAAAGCAACCGGACACCTGATCGAGGTGCTGGACACCCAGGCGTTGTTTGACCCCCACATGCCCGAAATTCGCGGCAGCCTGCACTATGGTGAGGAGGCCCAGGACCCTGAGCCCTTTGCCAAATCGGAACTGGCCTTTCCCTCCGGCGAGTCTCTGCCCCGGTGCTGGACCGATCCTGACTATCGCCGCCATGGCTGAGCGCTGCGGCGTCGGTTGAATCGCTGTGGCCCGTTCCCGACGGGCCCGGCCCTGTTCATTTTCTGTACCGATTTGAATTTCCCATCACGCTTCTGTAAGCTTTTTATTAATTGAACGTTCAATTAAAAAAGATCGACCGAATGTCTCCGGAAAGAGCGAACAAGACTTCGACGATCGAAGCGGTCATCAGGAAACGACATCGCCATGCCGAAAGTAGGAATGAAAGACACCCGCCGGCAGCAACTGATTGACGCCACCATGGCCTCGATCGCCGAGCTGGGCATGCAGAACACCACCATCGTGAGCATCAGCAAGCGGGCGGGGCTGTCGTCCGGCATCATCAGCCATTACTTCGGAGGCAAGCAGGGGCTGATCGAGGCGGCGTTGAGGTACCTGCTGGACCAGCTGGGCAAGGAGCTTCGGGAGCGCATGGCGAAAACCGACGGTTCGCCCGAGCAGCGGCTGAACTGCATCATCGAGTCGAATTTTTCCGAGTTCCAGCGCTCGGCGCTGGCGGCGAAAACCTGGCTCAGTTTCTGGGCCCGCTCCATGCATGAGCCCGGGCTGAAGCGACTGCAGCAGATCAACAACGCCCGGCTGTATAGCAATCTGCGCTATTCCTTCGCCCAGGTGCTCGCGCCCGAAGCCGCCACCGAGGCCGCCCGCCAGACCGCCGCCATGATTGATGGCTTCTGGCTGCGCAGCGCCCTGAGTCTGGACCCGGCGGAAAGCTTCGAAGCCGGCGAGCGGCTGTGCAAACAGTTTGTCCACGAGACCATCACCGGCACACACGCTCGGGTCACCGCCTGAGCACGCACGAATTCAGCGGCCCACAAGGCCCGAAGACATCGAATCGAGGTAAGCACTGACTATGTCTGCATCCGTTCCCGTTGTTCAGAACTTTGTCCATGGCCGGTTCCTGGCCAACAGCACCGGAGAAACCTTCCCGGTGGTGAATCCGGCCACCGGCCAGGTGATCTACGAAGTGGAAATCGCGGACGACGCCGTGCAGCAGGCGGCCATCGAAAGCGCTCGCGCCGGCTTTGCCGAATGGTCCGCGATGACGGCCATCGACCGTAGCCGGATTTTGCTCAAGGCTGTGGGCCTGTTGAGGGAGCGCAACGATGAGCTGGCCGCCGTGGAAGTGCGCGACACCGGCAAACCCTGGCAGGAGGCGGAAGCGGTGGACGTGGTTACCGGTGCCGACGCCATCGAGTTCTTCGCCGGCCTGGCGCCGTCCATCGAGGGCAACCAGCAGGATCTGGGTGGGGATTTCTACTACACCCGCCGGGAGCCGCTGGGCATCTGCGCCGGCATCGGTGCCTGGAACTACCCGATCCAGATCGCCTGCTGGAAATCCGCGCCGGCCCTGGCCTGCGGCAACGCCATGATCTTCAAGCCGTCCGAGGAAACCCCCATGGGCGCGGTGAAGCTGGCGGAAATTTTCATCGAGGCGGGCGTGCCGGCGGGCGTGTTCAACGTGGTGCAGGGCGCGGCCAAGGTGGGCCAGTGGCTGACCCATCACCCGGACATCGCCAAGGTGTCCTTCACCGGTGAGGTGGCCACCGGGAAGAAGGTGATGGCCGCGGCCGCGTCGTCCCTGAAAGACGTGACCATGGAGCTGGGCGGCAAGTCCCCGCTGATCATCTTTGACGACGCCGACCTGGAGAACGCCATCTCCGCGGCCATGGTGGGCAACTTCTACACCCAGGGCGAGATCTGCACCAACGGCACCCGGGTGTTCGTGCATGAGGACCTGTACCCGCGCTTTATCGAACGCCTGCTGGAGCGCACCCGCAACAACATCCAGGCCGGTGACCCGATGAACCCGGCCACCAACTTCGGTGCGCTAATCTCGAAAAAGCACCAGCAGCTGGTGCTGGATTACATCGCCAAAGGTCTGGCCGAGGGCGCCACCCTGAGCTACGGCGGCCGGGCGTTCGAGCCGGACGATTCGAAAGGCGGCTTCTTTGTGGAGCCGACCATCTTCACCGACTGCACCGACGACATGACCATCGTGAAGGAAGAAATCTTCGGTCCGGTGATGTCCGTGCTCACCTTCCGTGATGAAGACGAGGTGATCGCCCGGGCCAACAACACCGACACCGGCCTGGCCGCCGGCGTGTTCACCAACGACATCCGCCGGGCGCACCGGGTGATTCACCAGATTCAGGCCGGCATCTGCTGGATCAACAGCTACGGCGCTTCGCCGGCGGAAATGCCGGTGGGCGGCTACAAACTCTCCGGCATTGGCCGGGAAAACGGGCGCGAGACCATCGCTCATTACACCCAGCTCAAATCCGTTTACATCGGAATGCAGGATCTGGACGCCCCGTTTTAATCCCAGAGGCCACCGAGGAGCGTGCGTATGACAGAAAACCACTACGACTACATCATTGTGGGTGCGGGCTCGGCCGGCTGTGTGCTGGCCAACCGCCTCACCGAGGATGGCGACAAGCGGGTGCTGCTGCTGGAAACCGGCGGCAGCGACAAGAGCATCTTCATCCAGATGCCCACCGCCCTGTCCATTCCCATGAACACCAAAAAGTACGCCTGGCAGTTCGAGACCGAGCCTGAGCCGTACCTGGACAACCGCCGCATGCACTGCCCCCGGGGCAAGGTGCTGGGGGGCTCTTCGTCCATCAACGGCATGGTGTATGTGCGCGGCCACGCCCGGGATTTTGACGAATGGGAAACCGAGGGTGCCGCCGGTTGGGATTACCAGAACGTGCTGCCCTATTTCAAAAAAGCCGAGCAATGGGCCTTTGGCGGCGACGACTACCGGGGCGATAGCGGGCCGCTGGGCGTCAACAACGGCAACAACATGCGCAACCCGCTGTACAAGGCCTTTATACGGGCAGGGGTAGATGCTGGATATCTGGAAACCGACGATTACAACGGTGCCCGGCAGGAAGGCTTCGGCGCCATGCACATGACGGTGAAGAATGGCCGGCGCTGGTCCACCGCCAACGCCTATCTGCGCCCGGCCATGGACCGTCCGAACCTGACCGTGGTCACCCACGCCCTGGTGCACAAGGTCTTGCTGGAGGATAAAACCGCCACCGGCGTACGTTACGAGCAGGGTGGCAAGGTGCATGAGGTGCGGGCCAGCCGGGAGGTGATTCTCTCGGCCGGCTCCATCGGCTCACCCCACCTGTTGCAGCTCTCCGGTATCGGCAAGCGCGAGGTGCTGGAGCAGGCCGGTATTGAGGTGCAGCACGAGTTGCCCGGCGTCGGCGAGAACCTGCAGGACCACCTGGAGTTCTACTTCCAGTTCCGCTGCAAGCAACCGGTGTCGCTCAACGGCAAGCTGGACTGGTGGAACAAGCTCAAGATCGGCGTGCGCTGGATCCTGCGCAAGGATGGCCTGGGCGCCACCAACCACTTCGAGTCCTGCGGCTTTATCCGTTCCAAGGCAGGCGTCGAGTGGCCCGACCTGCAATACCATTTCCTGCCCGCGGCCATGCGCTACGACGGCAAGGAGGCCTTCGATGGCGATGGCTTCCAACTGCACATCGGCCACAACAAGCCGAAAAGCCGTGGCTTCGTGCATGTGCAGTCCGCCGATCCCAGGCAGGCACCGCGCATCCGCTTCAACTACCTGGAACACGAAGCCGATCGCGAGGGCTTCCGGGATTGCGTGCGCCTGACCCGGGAAATCATCAGCCAGCCGGCCATGGACGAGTACCGGGGCGCGGAAATCCAGCCCGGTGCCGAGGTTCAGAGCGATGAGGAAATCGATGCCTTCGTGCGCCAGGCGGTGGAGAGCGCCTATCACCCCTCCTGCTCCTGCAAGATGGGTACGGACGAGCGGGCGGTGGTGGGCCCGGATACCCGGGTACACGGCATCCAGAATCTTCGGGTGGTGGATTCGTCCATCTTCCCGACCATACCCAACGGCAACCTGAACGCGCCTACCATCATGGTGGCCGAGCGGGCGGCCGATCTGATCCGGGGCAGGGAGCCCCTGCAACCTTCTGGCAAACCTGTGGTGATGGACGACCAGTGGCAGGCACGCCAGCGACCGGGACAGCCAAAGCGCGCGCTCGCCTAGCGCGTGGCCATCCCGCCTGGGCGTGCAAGGCGCCCGGGGTTTTGCAAGCCCTCAGGATTTCCCTATCAGCGCGACGGCATCCCGCCGTTTTCGGGCGCCGGATAGGCAAGTCCTGGGTTTGTGTCCGATTCGAACCAAGTAGAGGAGGAACACCCATGCTGTGCACTACACTGACAAGGAACAACCGGAGGGCAATCCGATGACACTCTGGTTATCCTCAGGACTCATTTTTACCTTCGCCGCCATTGCCCTGATTCTGTACAAATGGTGGGACATGCAGTGCATCGGCGTAACGCCGGTGCGTACGCTGACGTTTATTGCCATCCTGTTCACCTCCGGGCTCGATGTGGGGCTGATCATGTTCCCGCTCACCGAGTTCGGCGGCTATGGCGACCTTTCAGCCAGTCCGGAATACGGCTTCGCCAACCCCCTGGCCATCGAATTCGGCTTCTGGGCCTTCCTGATCTGGGGCTTCTATTTCCTGACCTGTTTTTACTTCGCCATCATCGAACCGCGGGTCAAATTCTTCGAGATTCCACTGGTCAAGCTGGTGAACAACGTGGTGATTATCGGCACCTGTGCCTTCACCGCCTACCTGCTGCTGGTAAACCTGCCCTGGTACCTGCCGCAGCTGGGTGACGGAGAATCGGTGGTGCCGGCGTTCTACGTCATCGTGTTCCTGTCCATCGCGCTGGCGGTGTACTCGAGCTCGAAGATCAAGTACGTGCGCATTCTGTCCATTGGCTCCAGCATTCTGTTCATTGCCCTGATTGTGGGGATGTGGTTCCGGGCGTTTGTCCTGGGCAAGGGTTCTCCCGGGGATTTCTTCGGCACTGCCGGTATGCTGGGGGAATACTTCGCCAACATTCATCACTTCGTGCTGCCGATCAATGACTACCACGCCTTCTACCTGTTCTGGTGGTTTGCCTGGAGCATCATGATTGGCCAGTTCACCGCCCGGTTTGTCAGCGGCATCAAGACCTGGCAGCTGCTGATTGCCATGCTGGTGGTGCCGTCCATTGCCATCGGGGTGTGGTTCAGCGTGCTCTACTATTACCACGCCGAGGGCCTGAAGATTGCCGCCTTTACCAACATCGCGATGATCTCGGTGGGCGTGTTGATGGTGGTCAATTCGCTGGATTCCCTGATCCGCCTGTACACCGATAACCTGAACCTGACCGCGCAGCGGCTTGGCCGGGTGAACTACGTGATCTTCAACCTGGTGGCCATGATCGGGCTGACCATGCTGTTCCAGCTGGATTTTCTGCGCATCCAGTGGGTGGGCGCGTTGGTCATCGCCCTCTACTTTGCCTGCTTTGTGTATATCCTCGCTCGCAAACGAGAGGCCGTGGCTGCCATCAAAGCGTCACCGAAGGAAAATATTCTGGATTTCCGAAAGATTGAACTTGCCGGTTAAGGCCCCATGAATAAGGCGCGGGCAGGAATTTCCCGACCCCGGATTGGAAGAAGGGGTTGCCATAGGCTTTCCCTATCTGTGGTTTGGGAATTATCAATTTTATCCGCGCCATCATTATCCGTACTTTATGCGCCGTAAATTCATCGACTTAGAAATCCACTAAAAAGGAGATATCTTTAGATGGGCATCATCAACAGCGAGATCAAGCCGTTTAACGCCACTGCTTTCAAGAACGGCGAGTTCGTTGAAATCAGCGAAGCCGACGTAAAAGGTAAGTGGGCTGTCTTTTTCTTCTATCCGGCCGACTTCACCTTCGTCTGCCCCACCGAGCTGGGCGACGTGGCTGACAAGTACGAGGAGCTGCAGAAGCTGGGCGTGGAAGTGTTCTCTGTGTCCACCGACACCCACTTCACCCACAAGGCGTGGCACGATACGTCCGAGACCATCGGCAAGATCCAGTACTACATGGTGGGCGACCAGACCGGCACCATCACCAACAACTTCGGTGTGATGCGTGAAGGCCAGGGCCTGGCAGACCGCGCCACTTTCGTGATCGATCCGGACGGCATCATCCAGGCCGTTGAGATCACCGCCGAAGGCATCGGCCGTGACGCCGACGACCTGCTGCGCAAGATCAAGGCTGCCCAGTACGTGCGCAAGCACCCGGGCGAAGTGTGCCCGGCCAAGTGGAAGGAAGGCGAAGAGACCCTGGCTCCCTCCCTGGACCTGGTTGGCAAGATCTAAGCCTCTCTACCGAGACGCTTATCCACAAAAAACCCCGGATTTTCCGGGGTTTTTTGCGTCTGCAGGAACCTGCGCTTACTGGAGGGCCTCAAGGATGGCCTCGGCGCTGGTCTGGTCCAGGCCCTGGGGATCCACGTTCAGCAGCTCCACCTTGCCGTCGTTCACGATCATCGCGTAGCGCTGACTGCGGATGCCCATGCCGTTGGCCGTGCGGTCCTGGGTCAGGTCCAGGGCTTTGGCAAACTCGCCCAGGCCGTCGGCCAGCATCACGATTTCCTCGGCGTTGTGGGCCTTGCCCCAGGCGTCCATCACGAAGGCGTCGTTGACGGATGTGCAGACAATGGCATCCACACCCTTGGCGCGCAGCTTGTCGGCATTCACCACGAATCCCGGCAGATGGGCCGCAGAGCAGGTGGGGGTGAAGGCGCCGGGGACGGCAAACAGCACGGCTTTCTTGCCGGCAAAGAGGTCTCGGGTGCGGACCTTTTCCGGGCCTTTAGCGCCCATCACCTGAAGTTCGATATCGGGCAGGGCATCACCTGGCTGAATCGGCATTGCGTTAGTCTCCGTTGTTGTCGTTGTTGAAATAGTCCGCGCCGCGGGCCTTGAGACGATAGAACTCCTCGATCACCCCGGCCATCGCGTCCGGACAGTAAGGGCGCAGACCACTGAGCACCAGTCGCTTGGTTACCTCCCCCATGGGCCGGTTATCGGCCATCAGGCGGTACTCCAGGAGCACATTGCCACGTTTGCCGGCGGCGTCCAGGCTGGCGTTGTGCAGCTCCAGTCCCGGCGAGGGCAGCTCAAGGCTGTCGAGGGCCAGGCTCATGCTCTCGTACATCACCATGGGGCGATCGGGATTGAACATGACCCCGTTCGACTCCATTAAAGGTTTCAAGGTGTGCGGGAAGTTCTTGCCGGAAGCCGACACATAGGCCCGGGTGATGTCCTCAATCAGGCCGTCGTCCCGGGTGGTGGCGCCGCTGCGGTCTACTTCGATATATACCTTGTCGGCGTCATCCCGGATTTCCAGGCCGCCTTCGGTTTCCACAAAGTGCAGGGGCACGTTTTCGCCAAGCAGGCTGCGGAAGCGGAACGTCATTTGCTCCGACAGTCCGTAGCGGGCCAGCACCAGGGCGAACAGCAGGTCGCCCGGCACGCAGAAGCGGCGGGCATCGGGATCGTGGATGGGGTTGAAATCCCCGGCGATCTCCTTGGCGAACTGGCTGGCCTGGCGCGCTGAAATAACGATGCGTCCGTCCTGGACGGAGTGGAAACGGTCTAGAAACATGCGTTGCCTATTCTGAATGCCGAAGAATGATGTTACGTCAGTCTGACACCATGATACTGCGGCATCCGGCGGGGGCATATGCGCTATTGGTCAAGCGCCTGATACGTGGGATCAAGCTATATAGGGATGCCCTATTAATCCATTTGTGGCAATTAATTTGAGCCTTTTTTTGACAGGCCGTATCGTTGCGCCAACTTTTAAATAACCCCTATTCAATTCAACTACTTGCTATTAACACATAAAGGAGAAGCGCGAACATGTTGGATGCCAACATCAAGGAGCAACTGAAGGCGTATATGGACAAGCTGCAGCAGCCCATCGAGCTGGTGGCAGCCTACGACGACAGCAAGAAGTCACAGGAACTGCGTGCGCTGCTGGAAGAGCTGGAGCCGATGTCCCCGAAAATCAGCCTGCGCACGGAAGAGGCCGAAAACGTGCGTCGTCCCTCCTTTGCCATCAACCGTGTTGGTACCGAGATTGGTGTGCGCTTCGCCGGCATCCCCATGGGCCACGAGTTCACCTCCCTGGTGCTGGCCCTGCTGCAGGTGGGTGGCCACCCGTCCAAGGCGTCCCAGGACGTGATCGAGCAGATCCAGTCCCTGGAGGGCAAGTTCGAGTTCGAGACCTACTTCTCCCTGTCCTGCCAGAACTGCCCGGACGTGGTTCAGGCCCTGAACCTGATGAGCGTGCTGAACCCGAACATCAAGCACACATCCATTGACGGCGCCCTGTTCCAGGACGAAGTGGAGCAGCGGGAAGTCATGGCCGTGCCCAGCGTGTACATGAACGGTGAACCCTGGGGCCAGGGCCGGATGACGCTGGAAGAAATCGTGGCCAAGCTGGACACCAGCTCCAGCGAGAAGGATGCCGAAAAGATCAACCAGAAAGACACCTTTGAGGTGCTGGTGATCGGTGGCGGCCCGGCCGGCGCCTCGGCCGCCATCTACGCGGCCCGGAAAGGCATTTCCACCGGCATTGCGGCCGAGCGTTTCGGTGGTCAGGTGGCAGACACCATGGGTATCGAGAACCTGATTTCCGTGCCCTACACCGAGGGCCCGAAACTGGTGGCGGCCATGGAGCAGCACGTCAAGGAATACGATGTGGACATCATGAACATGCAGCGCGCCGAAAAGCTGATTCCCGCTTCCCGCCCGGGCCAGCCACACCAGGTGCGCCTGGAGAACGGCGCGACCCTCAAGGCCCGCAGCCTGGTGCTGTCCACCGGTGCCCGCTGGCGCCAGCTGGGTGTGCCCGGCGAGGCGGAATACCGGAACAAGGGCGTGGCCTACTGCCCGCACTGCGATGGTCCCTTGTTCAAAGGCAAGCGTGTGGCCGTTATTGGCGGCGGCAACTCCGGCGTGGAAGCGGCGATCGACCTGGCCGGTATTGTCGGCCACGTGACCCTGATCGAGTTCGGTGCCGAGATGCGCGCCGACGAGGTGCTGCAGAAGAAGCTGCGCAGCCTGAAGAACGTGGAGATCATCACGTCCGGCCAGACCACCGAGATCACCGGTGAGAACGGCAAGGTGAGCGGCCTGAACTACACCGATCGCAACAGCGGTGAGTCTCATCACGTCGCCCTGGAAGGGGTCTTTGTCCAGATCGGGCTGGTGCCCAACACCGAGTGGCTGAAAGGCGACATCGAGCTGAGCCAGCACGGCGAGATCATCGTCAACGACCGCAACGAGACCTCCATTCCGGGTGTGTTCGCGGCCGGCGATGCCACCACCGTGCCCTACAAACAGATCGTGATCTCCATGGGTGAGGGTTCCAAGGCGGCACTGAGCGCCTTCGATTTTCTGATCCGCAATTCCGTGGAAGAGAGCGAAGACGAAGCAGCGTAATCAATCAACAGCCGCCTGATGAGAGGGAAGGCACCGGAGTCATCCGGTGCCTTTTTTCTTATACCCACATTTTTAACAAGGTTTTTCTGGCCTACAGGAAACAAGATCGTCATACTGTGAAACCTGTACATAAAGTGGTCACTAGAGCGGCGTCACGGACCGATGGGCGAGTCATGAAAGGTTTCCTGTATCCCCTCCAGATTCTGCTGTTCAGCGCAAGCCTGCTGGGCGCGCCTGTGATGGCGCAACCGGTGGTCCGCATTGCGGTCCCGGACATTACCAGCCTGCTGTCGGATAATCGTGACGGTGTTTACCAGAAGATCCTGCACAGGGCTCTCCAGGGGCTCGACGTGGCGGTGACCGAGCAGTTCTTCCCCTACAAGCGGGCGATGATGGTGTTCGAGGAGCGCGGCACCGATTGTATTTATTCCTTCTCGGACGTGCTGAAGCGTCGACTGGGCGAAGACGCCGTGATAGCGAGCTTTCCGCTCGGCAAATTCACCTATTACCTGTTTACTCCCCGGGAAGCCGATCCGGTCAGCAGCCTGGCACAGCTTGAGGGCAAAGCCGTGGGCGCGGTGATTGGTCACGAGGTCTACCTGGATGCGGTCCTGGAAGACCGGGAGCTGAAGGTGATCTGGTCGAAGAGTGATGCCCAGAATCTGGCGATGCTCGAGCATCGGAGATTCGGCGCCATGATCGCCGCCGTGCCGGATGTTCGGCCATTGCTGGACAACCTCAGCTACGATCCGCAAGCTCCCCTGCTTGAAAGTTATGATCGTCTGACCTGCCACAACACCCCAGACAACCGGCAGTTCCTGAGCCGGCTTTCGACCCGCCTGAAGGCCCTGAAAGAAACCGGCGTGTACCGGGAACTGGCCGGAGATCTGTACCTTGAGTTTGAAGACCGGGTGCCAGAGCCCGGGTCTTCTGTTCTGAACTGAGACATTGGTAACGCCCACCTGCTTGTCTGTTACCCGACAGCTCGGTAGCTTATTGCCGTATAAGCCAATGCTGCCAGATCATCCAGAGGGTGATGCGTTACATGAAGTCCTATCCAGCCCTTTTGCTGATCGTTTTTCTGTTTCTGCTTGCAGGCTCGCCGGCTCAGGCCGGACAGAGGCCGAGTGTTGTCTTCCTCTCCCCGGACGATTCCCGCTTCTGGCAGATGGTATCCGGATTCATGACGGCAGTGGCTGGAGACCTCGACATGGATCTCGAGGTGCAGGTAGATCGCGCCAGTCACCGCTTCAGCTATCTGAGGATGGCAGAACGGGTGCTACGGCGGGAGCAAAAGCCGGACTACCTGGTATTCATGTGCAAGGAGCATGTGACCGAGGCCATGCTAAGGATGGCCGATGAGGCCGGTGTAAAAGCCTTTACCTTCAACACGGATGTGCCGGAGGCTGCCCGGGCGGCTATCGGTACGCCCCGCACCGCCCTGAAGGGCTGGATCGGCCACCTCGCGCCGGACAATCTTGCGGCCGGCCGCGCGCTGGCGACACTGCTCGGGCAGCGGGCCGGTCAGATGGGGCTGGGGCCCGGGCCGAGCCTGCCCATGGTGGCCCTCTCCGGAACCCTGGATTCCTCCGCCGCCAAGGACAGGAACCGTGGTTTGCTGGCCGCCGCTGTTCAGCAACGCACCCGATTGCTCCAGCTCCTCTACGCAGACTGGAGTCGTGAGCTGGCCCGGGAAAAAACCGCTGTCCTGCTGAAGCGCTATCCCGACCTCGTCACCCTCTGGAGCGCCAGCGATGGCATGGCCCTTGGCGCCCTTGAGGCCGCGCGGTCTGCCGGCCGGAAGCCTGGTGAAGATCTGCTCGTGGGTGGCGTCGACTGGGAGCCAGAGGCGCTGGAGAAGATCCGTGAGGGCGAGCTTCTGGCCAGTTTCGGTCGGCATTTCATGGGCGGAGGCCTGGTCTTGCTGCTACTGCACGATTACCACCTGGGGTGGGATTTTGCGGATCTGTCACCCGACTACGTGTTCAGCTACCAGCTGGAGCCGGCAACCCGGGAAAATGTCGATCAGGTGCAGCGCATCATGGCTCCGGAAAACTGGAAGACCGTGGATTTCCGGCGTTTCAGCCGGACCAGGGGCGAGTCTTCCAGTACGCCCGTCAGCCGTGTCGACGATCTGATGAACGCCTTTTCCCGGGCCCTGGTGGCACACCCGGCGGGATCCTGAAGCCTCAGGCCCCGGGAATCTCCTGCTCGAGACGGCGGAGGCCGGCCTCTTCCAGCTGTTGCCCACTGAACAGGTGGCCGTAGGCGGCCCGCACACCCGAGACGATGAAGTCGTGGGGCACGTCGTCGAACAGACCGTGGTCGTTGACGTATTCCATGTGGGCCTCACCTTCCTCGGTGTATTCCTGGAACATGGAGTCGTGCACGCCATCAAACTCCAGCGGCGCCACCTTCATCAGTTCGCACAGCTGGCGATTGAAGGCCGGCGTGGCTTTTACCCACCGGTCGTTGAGAAACAGCTCGATGTAGCCGTGCATCCGGAAGATATCCGAACGCAGCCATTCGATCAGCCTGGGGCTGGAGAGATGGTTGCGGACATCGGCCAGGCCCAGCCGGCTGGGAATGCCCAGGGAGCGGGCGGCGGCGCCCAGCAGTACCGCCTTGGGAATGCAGTAGGTTTCGCCGCTTTTCAGCGCGTAGCTGGCGCTGAAGGTGTGGGCGTCGGTCTGGAACACGTAGGGGTTGTAACTGATGCCATCGCGCACCGCCAGGTAGAGCGCTTTGACCTGTTCTACCGGGTCTTCGGGCACGCCTTCCAGCCGGGATTCCATCCAGGCTTGCACGTCGGGGTGCTCGTAGTCGAAGAAGTCGGTGGGCTGGAGGTAGCGTTGCATAATCGTGGTCCGGTCTTTTGATCAACCCCCGATCCTGGGCAATCCACACCCGGGAGGCAATGGCGGGATCCGCCAGAACCATTGCCGAAACTGCTCAGATGGTGAGATTTGCAGCTTAACGGTCCCGCATTAATTCGTAGGTGCACATATTCACCGCCGACGCCAGATTCAGCGATTCAATCTGTCCCTGGCCGTGAATGCTGTAGGGCACGGCCTGCAATTGGTCCAGTGCCTCCCGTGGCACGCCCCGGGCTTCGTTGCCGAACAGGTAGCAGTCGTGACGGTGGAAGCCGACGGCCGTCGTGGACTCGCCGTTGAGGTCCAGGTAGGCAAGGCTCTGGTAGCGGGTGCCCAGGTCCGACAGGCCCACATCGGTTTCCAGTGGCACATGGAACAGCGCGCCCATGCTCGCCCGCACCACCTTGGGATTGAAGGGGTCCACGCTGCCCGGACTCAGCAGGCAGCGGAAACCGCCGAACCAGGCCAGGGTGCGCAGAATGGTACCCAGATTTCCCGGGTCCTGAACTTCGTGCAGGTAAATGGCGTTCTCGCCCGGCACCGGCTCGGCCGGACGCGCCGGCATAGGCACCACAGCCAGGATGCCCTGGGGTGTGCGGGTGTCGGCCAGCTGGGCCATCTGGCGGTCGTTGATCACGTGGGTTGTAAACGGGCTTTGCCATTGCTCGTAGGCACCGGTGACATAGAGCTGTGCAGCCGCCAGCGCCGGTTCCCGGGCCGCCGCTTTCTGCAGCTCCAGGATCAGGTGCTCGCCCTCCACCAGGTAATGACCAAACGACTGCCGGTACTTTTTCTGGTGCAGTTTTTTGATGTCGGCGAGGTTCACAGGGCCGGTCTCCCGTCGGGTGGGCGTGGTCGGTGGCAGAAATCACCGGAAGCTGGCGGAATTGTACGTGTGGCCGACCCGGTTGTCAGGATTTTGCCGCTTCCCCGCGCGCCACGTACAATTAATCCCACGCGTTCCCCGATCTGAAGAGACCCAATGGCCCGATCCAAAAGCAGTAACCGCTGGCTGGAAGAGCACGTTAACGACCCCTTCGTGAAACAGGCGCAGGTGGACGGCTACCGCTCCCGTGCCAGCTACAAGCTCCTGGAAATCAACAAGAAAGACCGGTTGATTCAGCCGGGCATGGTGGTGGTGGACCTGGGTTCGGCGCCTGGCGGCTGGTCCCAGGTGGCGGCCAACCTGGTGGGCCACAAGGGCCGGGTGGTGGCCTCGGACATCCTGCCCATGGACGCCATTGCCGGTGTCGAATTCATCCAGGGCGACTTCACCGAAAATGACGTGTTCGATGCCCTGATGGCCACCCTCGGAGACAACCCGGTGGACGTGGTGATCTCCGACATGGCGCCAAACATCAGCGGCGTGACCGTGGCCGACCAGGCCGCCTCCATGTACCTGGTAGAGCTGGCCCTGGATATGGCCAGCCAGGTGCTCAAGCCCAAAGGCAGTTTCCTCGCCAAGGTGTTCCAGGGCGAGGGCTACGACGAGTACCTGAAATCGGTGCGCGCCGTGTTCGACAAGGTGGTGGTGCGCAAGCCCGATTCCTCCCGGGCACGGTCCCGGGAAGTCTACATTCTGGGCAAGGGCTTCAAGGGCTGACTCAGCCGGCAGCCCGGTCAAACCCCTGCATCACATTCACCGCATTCACGCCGATGGCGTCGACATCGTAGCCGCCCTCCATGGTGAACACCGTAGGCAGCCCGAGCCGGGCCAGGCGCTCGCCCAGGGTCAGGTAGTCGCCGGAGGTCAGCTTGAAGAAGGAAATCGGGTCGTCCTCGAAGGTATCGACGCCCAGCGCCACCACCAGCGCGTCCGGCTGGAACCTGGCGATTCGCTCACAGGCGGTTTCCAGGCCCTGGCTCCAGACGCTGTAGGGCGTGTTGGGCGGATACACGATGTTCAGGTTGTAACCCTCCCCGTCGCCCTCGCCGGTCTCGTCTTCAAACCCCAGGAAATGCGGAAATACCAGGTCCGGGTCGCCGTGCAGGCTGAGGGTCAGCACGTCGTTGCGCTGGTAAAAAATAGCCTGGGTGCCGTTGCCGTGGTGAAAATCCACATCCAGCACGGCCACCCGGCCATACCCCTGGTCCCGGAAGGCCTGGGCCACGATGGCCGCGTTGTTGAAGAAACAGTAGCCCCCGAACAGGTCGGCATGGGCGTGGTGGCCCGGCGGTCGGCATAGGGCAAAGGCGGCGCGCTCGCCGCCGGCCACCAGCTTCTGGGCGGTGAGGGCAACGTTGGCAGAGGCCCGGGCGGCTTCCCAGGTGCCGTCGGAGATGGAGGTTTCCGCGGCGAAGCTGTAATAGCCCAGGCGGCCGTCGATGTCTTTGGGCAGCCGGTGGCGCATACCACGCCCGGCCCACACCGCCGGAATGGCTTCACCCGGCTTGCCGGCCGCCTGCCAGTCCTGCCAGCAAGTCTCGAGAAAAGCCACATAGTCGGCGGTGTGCACCCGCTGGACTGGCCCAAGGCCGAACTCTTCCGGCTCAAGGATCTCACCGAGCCCCTGGTCCTTCACCCGCGCCAGAATGGTTTCCGCCCGGGAGGGCTTCTCGTGGGGTTCGATCAGCAGGCCGCCGTCCAGTTCGGTTTTTACATGGCGGCGGCTGTGCAGGGGCGAGAAAACGGTTTTCATAGTCGGGTCCTTGCTGAGTGTTCCGGGGGCCTCGTGGCTCAATACCGGCAAGTGTGGCAGGCTGGGAGCGTAAACAGGGACAAGGGATTACCGCAATGGCACGCAACACCGGTGAACCATGACAGAGCTGCTCACGGAACCGACCCTGGTGGAAACACTGGGCCAGATATGCGGCCTGGTGGCGCTGGCGTTCTGCATCGCCGGCTTTGCCAACAAGAACGACGACCGGCTGCTGGTGCTGCTGATCTCCGCCAACGTGGCCTTTGCCCTGATGTTCGCGTTCTTCGAGAGCTGGACCGCCTCCGCCCTGACCGTGCTGGTGATCGTGCGCATTACCCTGGCCCGCAAATACCAGGGCAACTGGCCGATCATGCTGGCGATGCTGGCAGTGAACCTGGTGGTGGCCTGGTTCACCTGGAAATCGCCCACCGACGTGTTTCCCCTGGCCGCTGCCGTCTTTGGCACGGTGGCCATGTTCATGCTTCGCGGCATTCCCCTGCGCATCGTGCTCGGGCTGGCGGCCCTGTGCTGGATGCTGAACAACATCGTGATCGGCTCCGTGGGCGGCACCCTGGCCGAGGGCATGGTGCTGGTCACCAACCTCATCACCATCATCCGCCTGTACCGGCTGCAGAAAAAGTACCCGGACTTTTCACCGGGCCGCTGATCCCGCTCTACCCCAGCCGGTCCGGACCTAACCCGGGAGAGGCCAGGGCCCGACTGGTCACACACAGCGCCCCGCAGATGGCCGCCGCCCGCAGGCACTCCGGCCAGTCGGCGCCTGCCAGGTACCGGTACAGGAAACCACTGAAAAACGCGTCGCCTGCCCCATTGGTGTCGACCACCTCGGCCACGGGCACCACGGGCTGTTCGAACCGTTGCCCGCCCTTGGTCAGCAAGGAAGCGCCCTTCGATCCGTGGGTGCAGACAACAAATGCCTTACCACGTTCGATCAGCCGTTCCATGGTGCTGCGATAGTCCGGCAGGTTGTCGCTGGACAGGAACACCGCGTTCGCGGCCTCGATGAACGGTTCGTGATAAGGATTGCGGCCGTCGTAATCGTGCAGGTCGGTCCAGATCGGAACCCCGGTTTCAGTCAGCCAGGGCAGGGCGGAGCGCACGTAGCCCAGGATATTGACCACTGCCAGAGAGCAGCCGGCCAGTGCTTCCTGTGCCGGAGCCCAGTTGACCTCAGGAGGTTCTGGCGGCGGCTGGACGAACAGCGAAAGGCGTTTGCCGTCTGCCGCCATCAGGTTCACGTGCTGCTCGGTTGGCGCCCGGGTTTCCTCCGCCAGCAGGTGGATTTGCCGGTGGCGGAGGGCATCACGAATCTGCCCAGCCTCCGGATCCTGGCCGAGCAGGGTATGGAACACCACGGGCTGGCCGAGCGCCGCCAGGTTCAGGCTCTTGCCGGCACCGGTACTGCCGACGGCCCGGTAGCTTTCCCGGGGCCAGAGGGTCTGGGGGCGTGGCTCGGGCAGCTGCGCCAGGTGAATGATGGTATCGAGGGATGCGCCCCCGAGAATCAGGACCGGTTGTGTCATCTGGATTTCTTCCCTATGGCTGGTATTGCATCATTCTGGGCCCGGCGGCTGGCGTCGTGATCCTCCCTCGCCCTACGCCTCTGCCTGGTAGCGACTGGCTGAAACAACCGGTGCCGGTGTCCGTTCTGGCCAATTTCCGCGCAGCCACCCCTGGGCTATCTTGAAACCACACCATCAATGATAAAAAGCGGACAGCAATTCCAGAGGACAGGTATGAGCAACCAGCACTTCGATGTTCTGATCATCGGCGGCGGCGTTTCCGGCATCGGCATGGGGTGTCACCTCAAGCGCGAGTGTCCCGGCAAGTCCTTTGCCATTCTGGAACGGCGCCAGTCCCTGGGAGGCACCTGGGATCTGTTCCGTTACCCGGGTATTCGCTCGGATTCCGACATGTTCACCTTTGGCTATAACTTCCGGCCCTGGACCGGTGGCAAGGTGCTGGCCGACGGCGCGTCGATCAAGAACTACGTGGCCGAAACCGCCCGGGAACACGATGTGGAGCGTCATATCCGCTATGGCCTGGCCGTGAAGAGTGCAGACTGGTCGAGCGTCGACAAGTGCTGGAAGCTCACAGCCCTGAACGAGGCCACCGGAGAGACCGAGCACTACACCGCCAGCTTTATGGTCGGCTGTACCGGCTATTACAACTACGATCAGGGTTATAAGCCTGATTTTCCGGGTGAAAGCGATTTCCGCGGCCAGATTGTGCATCCCCAGCACTGGCCGGAGGATCTGGATTACACCGGCAAGAAGGTGGTGGTCATCGGCAGTGGCGCCACCGCCATCACCCTGGTGCCAACCATGGCCGAAAAGGCAGCCCACGTGACCATGCTGCAGCGCTCACCGACCTACCTGATGCCATTGCCCTCAACGGACAAAATCACCCTGGCGCTGCAGAAAGTGCTGCCAGAAAAAGCCGCCTACCGGCTGACCCGGGCCCGCAACATTTCCATCTCACGGTTCCTGTACCAGCGATCGCGTAAGAGCCCCCAGTTCATGCGGAAGCTGTTCCTGGGGATTATCAAGCGGCAGGTCCAGGGCAAGGCCGACATGCGCCACTTTACTCCCGACTACAACCCGTGGGACCAGCGCCTGTGCGTGGTCAAGGACGGCGATCTGTTCCAGGCGATCAAGTCGGGTAAGGCCTCCATCGCCACCGATCATATCGAGCGCTTTACCGAAACCGGCATCCGCCTGAAATCCGGCGAGGAGCTGGCGGCTGACATCATCATCCCGGCCACTGGCCTGGAGATCCAGATGCTGGGAGGCATCAGGCCGACCGTGGACGGCCAGGAGGTGGTGATGAAAGACAAGGTCATCTACAAGAACGTGATGGTGGAGGGCGTGCCCAACGCCGGCATGATCTTCGGCTACACCAATATTTCCTGGACCCTGAAGGTGGACATTGCCGCCGAGTACCTGTGCCGGCTGATGAACCTGATGGACAAGCGGGGCTACCGAATGGTGGCGGCCCGGGATCTCGAGAACAGTCGGGGCGAGGAGACGGTGCTGGGCTCACTCAACTCCGGCTACATTCGCCGCGCCGCGGACCGGCTGCCCCGCCAGGGCACCCACGGGCCCTGGCGATCGTCACAGAACTACCTTGAGGACGTGAAAATCCTGCGGTTCGAGCCAATCGAGGACGGTTATCTGGAGTTCGACGGCAAACGCACCCACGCCAGCAGCCGTGACACCGGCGGGTTCCTGAAGCCCCTGCGCTCGGCCCTGTTCGGAGCCTGAGCCGGGGCTTTCCTCAGTCCCTGCCGAGATAAGCCGCCTTGATAGCCGACCAGTCGTCAGACTCGGTCACCCGGAGTATCTGCTGGGACACCGGTGCCCGCAGCGGGCTGCCTTCCGGTAGCGCCAGGGCATACAGCTGCTCGGCAAACACGCCGGGCAGCAGGCTCAGGCGCCTGGGCCCCAACTGCTGGTTCCGGTACTGCAGCAACGGGCGGTCGTAGACAATGGCATCGCTTTCGCCGTCCGCCACCGAGGTCATCGCCGCAGTCAGGTTCGGATAGGTCTGATAGCGAATGCGCTGCTCTTCCAGATAACGCTGGCTGGCGGTCTGGCCGATGGTGGCCACCACTTTGCCCGGCAGGTCGCTCACGCCCTCGATTCCGCTGCGCAGGTTGCTGACCGTCAGGGATGAGGTAATGGCTGCAGTAAAGCTGGCCACCATGATCAGTCCGGCAAACATCCACACCAGCGCAATCACTCGCCCGGTGAAGGTGGTCGGTGCCTTGTCGCCATAGCCCACGGTGGTCATGGTGACCGCCGCCCACCAGAAGCTGGCACCAATGCCCTGGGCGGCGGAACCGCCAAACTGTTCCGGGTTGCGCCGACGTTCGGCCAGCCAGAGTACGAAGCCGACCGCCAGAAGCAGGACGCCCAACGCCAGGATCACGCTCACGAACTGCCAGCTGATCAGGGCCCTCAGACTGGCCAGAAGCCCCTGCTCGGGCACTGGCGGTACGGCAATGGACAGGCCGGTCTGGTAAAACGGGTGACTGAAGTCGAACCGACTTTCCCGGTCAGCAGTCATGGTCAGCGCGCCAACGGCGACATCAATCTCGCCGGCTTCGGTGGCGTCGAGCAGTTCCCGGAAGCCCAGGGGAACCCATTCGTACTCGCGGCCCATCCCGGCCGCCACCTGTTTCCAGAGGTCGATGCTGATGCCCTCCCAGCGACCGTCCTCGGTCTGCATGACAAAGGGCGGTACTTCGGTGATGCCCACTTTCAGGGGGGCATCCTGGGCGTGCAGGGGATGGCTGGCGGTCAGGGCCAGCAGGGTGATGACAAAAAGAATCCGTTGATGCATGGCTGCGTGCGGCCCCGCCCTGGGGCCGCGCTCCTTGTGGTTGATCGGTACATTATTCGAAGGCGGAACGTATCACGTCCCGGTAGTTACGGATGCGCTGCACGTAGTGCACGGGCTCGTAGCCACGGGCATAGCCGTAACGGGTGCTGGGATAGTATCGCTTGTCCGCCTTCAGGGGTAAAACCTCGCTCATGTCTTTCCAGGAATCGGGGTTCCTGTCGAGGCTGCGGGCCAGTTCCCGGGCATCGAGCAGATGCCCCCGGCCAATGTTGTAGCTGGCCAGGGCCAGAAAAGTCCGGTCCGGTTCCGGAATGGTCTCAGGCAGGCGGCGGTGCCGGTCCGCCAGGTAACGGGCCCCGCCATCAATCGCCGCTTCCGGATCCAGGCGGTTGTCGACGCCCAGGGATTCGGCCGTGCGCTGGGTCAGCATCATGATGCCGCGAACGCCGGTGGGCGATTTCGCGTCCGGGTCCCAGTGAGACTCCTGGTAGGACAGGGCGGCCAGAAGATCCGCAGGCATGCCGGTTTTGGCCTCGGCTTCCCGGAACTCGTCAATGAATTCGGGCAGGCGTTCCTCGATCCGACGGTTCAGGGCCCGAAGATCGACGAAATCGAAGTCTCCGATGTAGGCGTAGTAGCGGTTTTCCATGTCGGCCAGGGCCTCGTCGCCGTCCCGGCTGTTCATCCATTCCCTGGCGTCGTCAGCCAGGTCTGTGGATCCCGCGGGCAGATACCAGCCCAGGTTTCGGCCTTCTGTGAGGGTCATGGCCACCTCAAGGTGGGGGAAGTGGCGCCGCATCACCTGCACGATGTTGGAATCGGCCACGGTACACCCGACATCCTGCTCCGCCACCGCTGAAAGGATCACCTCGGTGGTGCGGTCGGCATCTTCGCGGAAGCCAATGCCCGGATACTGTTCATTCAGTGCGTTCAGGGTTTCCACATAGCTTGAGCCGGCCGTTACCACAATGTCCGTTCCCGGCAGATCTTCCGGTTTTCGCGGCATGGGCCGGGCGTCCCGGTGACATACCAGCTGTTCGGTGATCTCGGTGTGGGCCGGCCCCCGGGCAAAGCGCTTATCCCGGGAGGGCAGGTGCGTCAGTCCGGCGGCCGCCAGGTGCGTATTGCCGGAGGCCAGCGCATCGAGCACGTTGCTGGTGGAATCCAGCATGGTCCATTCCACTTCCCAGCCCCGGGCCTCGGCGTAGGCGCTGATCAGGGCGTGTTCCGGACCAATCGGGTTTTCATGGCGATCAAGATAGTAGGTGGTGGAGCCATTGCGGGTGGCCACTTTCAGAACGCCCGTTTCCGAGGGTGGCTGAAGCGCGGTCTGCGCCGGCTGCTGGCTGTTATTGTCGCTGCAGCCCGCAAGGATCAGGGGCGCGAGGCTGATGGCGAGGGCAGCGAGAAATCTGGAATGGGACATAACAAACGGGTCTTCCGGTTGCGTGAATTCTACGTATTTCTACGTACCTCCCTAGTCGATACTGACCGCTGGTGGGTTTGGATTAGTCTGATCGGGCCCGTCGGCTCTCGTTGCAGAGGCACAATCACCTATGGCTTATTCGCGAAGCCTCTGTTAACGTGCCCGCATCCTGCCTCTAGGGATTCCGCAGTTCCGGGTTTTTACCCTTGCGACCTTTCCGTACGACCTGTCAGAGGACGTCACCCCGTTACCGGCGCGTGACTGTAGTCGTCTCTTATTCCATGACTGTTCATGGCATCTGCCCGCATTCACCGAGCACGGTGTTCGTGGAGGCAGCACAATCAAGGTTTGATTTATATGAGTTTTTCTTCACTCGGTTTGTCCGAGCAGTTGGTTCGTGCCACCGCAGACCAGGGTTACGAAACCCCGTCTCCCATCCAGGCCCAGGCCATTCCGGCGGTATTGTCGGGAAAGGACGTGATGGCGGCTGCCCAGACCGGCACCGGCAAGACGGCCGGCTTTACCCTGCCCCTGTTGCAGCGCCTGGGTGAAAACCCGCGCACCGGCAAGGGCCCGCGCGCGCTGATCCTGACTCCGACCCGCGAACTGGCGGCCCAGGTGCACGACAGCGTCACGCTCTACAGCAAGTACATTCCCACCCGCTCCGCGGTGGTTTTCGGGGGCGTGAAAATCAATCCCCAGATGATGAAACTGCGCAAGGGTCTGGACGTACTGGTGGCCACGCCAGGGCGCCTGCTGGACCTGTATCAGCAGAACGCCGTGCGCTTCAACGAGGTAGAAATCCTGGTGCTGGATGAAGCCGACCGCATGCTCGACATGGGCTTTATCCGCGACATCCGCAAGATCCTGGGGCTGCTGCCCGCCAAGCGGCAGAACCTGCTGTTCTCGGCGACTTTCTCCAACGAGATCCGTACCCTGGCGGAAGGCCTGCTGGACAACCCGGTGCAGGTGGAGGTTGCCGCCCGTAACACCACCGCCGAGAAGGTCAAGCAGTCGGTGTACCCGGTGGACCAGAACCAGAAGACCGCGCTGCTGAGCAAGCTGGTGCGTGACAACAGCTGGGACCAGGTGCTGGTGTTCACCCGCACCAAACACGGCGCCAACCGCCTGACCCAGAAGCTGGAGAAGGACGGCATCACCGCCGCGGCCATTCACGGCAACAAATCCCAGGGTGCCCGTACCCGGGCGCTGGCGGACTTCAAGGCCGGCGAGATCCGGGTGCTGGTGGCCACCGATATCGCGGCCCGTGGCCTGGACATCAAGCAACTGCCGCAGGTGGTGAACTTCGAGCTGCCCAATGTGCCGGAAGACTACGTGCACCGCATTGGCCGTACCGGCCGGGCGGGCGAGAGCGGCTATGCCTTGTCACTGGTCAGTGCCGATGAGGGCAAGCTGCTGGCGGGCATCGAGCGGCTGATCAAGAAGCAGCTGCCGCGCACCCAGGTGGAGGGCTTCGAGCCCACCAACAACCTGCCCCTGAAACCCAAGGCCAAGGCGGACCCCAGCCGTGCCCGCAATCGCAGTGGTAACGGCGGCGGTAATGGTCGACCCGGTGGGAAGCCGAAGAGCTTCGGTGCCCGGCCCGGTGGACGCAGCGGTGGCCGAAGCCAGAACGGCGGTGGTCAGCGCGGCCGGTCAATCCAGCGCACCAGCGCGTGACGGCCAGCCTGAATGACTGAAAAGCGGAGCTTCGGCTCCGCTTTTTTTTTGGTGCGCCCGGCACGGGCGCACTCCTGGAGGTGCAAGTCCTCCCGTGAG
>NZ_JBHIXV010000034.1:0-40196 GCF_041984545.1 Marinobacter sp.
CACCTGTACCGGAACAGCGCCCGTCAAGGCGCTACGCGCCATGCCTGGCGCACCATCAAAAAAGCCGTTCAGGTTTCCCATGAACGGCTTTCGGTCTTTCAGCTGTTGCCGGGTTCCGGCTCTTCAGAGCCTTTTTCCGACTGAATTCGCTGATAGATCTCTTCACGATGTACCGCAACTTCCTTCGGGGCATTAACGCCAATGCGTACCTGATTGCCCTTTACTCCAAGCACGGTGACGGTGATGTCGTCGCCGACCATCAGAGTTTCGCCAACACGGCGAGTCAAAATCAACATATCCCTTACTCCCTATCCAGAGCTACCTGTTCCGAAAAAAATCATTGTTTCTACTTTTTTTGCTTTTATAGTGAGAACTCAGGCTGTGCAAAAGAAGCACATTCCCTTATACGGACACTAATCTCCATAAGCTCAGCCAATGGTTCTCTTTCTTCTTGAGCCCCGCAAACCGACCTGACGTTTGCGTTTTCAGGCTTCTTCCACCCCGGGCTTGTCGAGTTCAAAAGCACTGTGCAGTGCGCGAACCGCAAGCTCAAGATATTTCTCATCAATCACCACGGAAATCTTGATTTCCGAGGTGGAGATCATCTGAATGTTGATGCCTTCGTTGGACAGCGCACCGAACATCTTGGTGGCAACACCCGCGTGGGAGCGCATGCCTACACCAACAATACTGACCTTGGCGATTTTGCTGTCGCCAGCCACTTCACCAGCCCCCAATTCGCTGGCCACGCCTTCCAGCACGCCTTTGGCCCGCTTGAAGTCGTTACGGTGAACGGTAAACGTGAACGCGGTTTTGTTATCCTCGCCCACGTTCTGGACAATCATGTCCACCTCGATGTTGGCATCACTCACCGGCTTGAGAATGCGCAGCGCGCTGCCCGGCGTATCGGGCACACCGGATATGGTCAGTTTGGCTTCGTCGCGGTTAAAAGCAATGCCGGAAACAACCGGTTGTTCCATGGCGTTTTCATCCTCAAGAGTAATCAGGGTGCCCTCGCCTTCCTGGAAGCTGGAAAGAACCCTCAGTGGAACGTTGTACTTGCCTGCAAATTCAACGGAACGAATCTGGAGCACTTTGGAACCCAGGCTCGCCATCTCAAGCATTTCTTCAAAGGTAATGCGATCCAGCCGCCGCGCGCTGTCCACCACCCGGGGATCGGTGGTATAGACACCGTCCACATCGGTGTAGATCTGGCATTCATCGGCTTTCAATGCAGCCGCCAGCGCCACCGCGGTAGTATCTGACCCACCCCGTCCGAGCGTGGTGATGTTGCCGTTGTCATCAATACCCTGAAAACCGGCGACGACAACCACACGGCCAGCGTCCAGATCCTCACGCATGCGCTGTTCATCAATCTGCTTGATACGCGCTTTGGTATGACTGCTGTCGGTCACAATCCGCACTTGCGCCCCGGTGTAGGAACGGGCTTCACAACCCCGTTTCTGCAATGCCATGGACAGCAAGGCAATGGTGACCTGCTCGCCGGTTGAAACCAGCACGTCCATTTCACGGGGAGTGGGCTCCTCCATGATCTGGTTTGCCAGCGCAATCAGCCGGTTGGTCTCGCCGCTCATGGCGGAGACAACCACCACCACATCGTGGCCTTCCCTGCGGAAACGGCACACCTTCTCGGCCACCGCCTCGATACGTTCGGTGGATCCCACCGAAGTACCACCAAATTTCTGAACCAACAGAGCCATTTTCGTCCAATATCCGGAAAAGGGAACTCACAGCGGGGCTCTGCCCCGCCACTCGACATAAACGGGCGGAATTATAAACTCCGGTCCGCCCGCGAAAACAGTTGCCTACGCGATATTTTTCTCGACCCAGGCCGGAACACCGGCCAGCGCCTCGGCCAGCTTGGAGGGGTCGCTGCCGCCGCCCTGGGCCATGTCCGGGCGACCGCCACCCTTGCCGTCCACCTGGGCGGCGAGGTGCTTCATCAGGTCGCCGGCCTTGATCTTGCCGGTGGCGGATTTGGTCACGCCGGCCACGAGGGTCACCTTGCCATCCTCAACACTGGCCAGCACAACCACGCCCTCGCCCAACTTGTTCTTCAACTGATCGGCGGTTTCCATCAGGGCCTTGCGGTCAGCGCCTTCAAGTTCCGAAGCCACCACCTTCAGGCCGCCCACTTCTACTGCCGATGCCGCCAGGTCGCTGCCGGCTGAGCTTGCCAGCTTGGCCTTCAGGGCGTCGATGTCTTTTTCAAGCTGGCGATTGCGATCCAGGGTCTGCTGTACTTTCTCAACCACGGACTCGCGGGTGGCTTTTACCAGACGTGCTGTCTCGCGCAGGGTGCGCTCGGTGCCCTCAATCCACTCGAGAGCGCCCAAACCGGTGACCGCTTCAATCCGACGTACGCCCGAGGAAATGCCACTTTCCGAGGTAATGCGGAACAGCCCGATATCCCCGGTGCGGCCAACATGGGTGCCGCCACACAATTCCACCGAGTAGTTGTCGGTGCCCATGCTCAGCACACGAACCACATCGCCGTATTTCTCGCCGAACAATGCCATGGCGCCTTTCTTCTGCGCCTGCTCCATGTCGGTAATTTCTGTCTGTACCGGCGTGTTCTCCAGGATCTGCTCGTTCACCTGGCGCTCGATTTCACGCAACTGCTCAGGCGTTACGGCCTCGAAATGAGAGAAGTCAAAGCGCAGCTTGTCCGGGTCTACCAGGGAGCCTTTCTGGGTAACATGCTCGCCAAGCACCTTGCGTAGCGCCGCGTGCAGCAGATGTGTCGCCGAGTGATTGCGCTTGGTGCGTTCCCGACGGCGATGGTCGATGCGCGCGTCCACTTCCAGACCCGGGAACAGCTCGCCCTCGATCAGCGTACCCAGGTGCAGGTGGTTGTCACCTTCCTTACGGGTGTCGGTTACCTGGAAACGGCCCCCGCTCCAGGTCAGAAGGCCGGTATCGCCCACCTGGCCACCGGATTCGGCATAGAACGGGGTGCGCTCAAGAACCACCACCGCTTCGTCGCCGGCTTCGGCGGTTTTCTCTTCACCATTGACGATAACTGCGCGAATCTTCTCGTGGCCATCAATGTGTTCGTAGCCGGTGAACTCGGTCTTGCCCCCGATCCGCAGGCCTTCGGCGTTGTAGTCAATTCCGAACTTGCTGGCCGCGCGGGCGCGCTCGCGCTGGGCTTCCATCGCCTTTTCGTAGCCCTCGTAATCCAGCGTCAGGCCGCGCTCGCGGGCGATGTCGTTGGTCAGGTCTACGGGGAAGCCGTAAGTATCGTACAGGGTGAAGATGGTCTCGCCCGGAATCTCGGTGCCCTTGAGCTCGGCAATGTCCTGTTCGAGCAGGCGCAGGCCTTTGTCGAGGGTCTTGGCAAACTGCTCCTCTTCCTGCAACAGCACCTTCTCGATCTGGGTGCGGCTGCTGACCAGCTGCGGGTAGGCCTCACCCATCAGTTCCACCAGCGCACCGGTCAGCTTGTAGAAGAACGGTCCGGTGGCGCCCAGTTTGTTGCCATGACGGGCCGCCCGGCGAATGATCCGGCGCAGCACGAATCCGCGGCCTTCATTGGAGGGCATCACGCCGTCGGCGATCAGGAAGGCACAGGAGCGGATATGGTCAGCCACCACCCGCAGTGAGGCCTCGGTCGTTGCCGCACCACCCAGAACCGACGACGCTGCCGCCAGCAGGTCCTGGAACAGGTCGATTTCGTAGTTGCTGTGCACGCCCTGCAACACCGCGGTGATGCGCTCAAGACCCATGCCGGTATCCACAGAAGGCTTGGGCAGTTTCATCATCTCGCCGTCAGCCGTGCGGTTGTACTGCATGAATACAACGTTCCAGATCTCGATGTAGCGGTCACCGTCTTCCTCAGGCGAACCGGGAGGGCCACCGGCCACGTCTGGGCCGTGGTCGTAGAAAATCTCGGTACAGGGTCCGCAGGGGCCGGTATCGCCCATCTGCCAGAAGTTGTCCGAGGCGTAGCGGGCCCCCTTGTTGTCACCGATGCGCACGATGCGGTCGGCTGGCACGCCGATTTCCTTGTTCCAGATGTCGTAGGCTTCGTCGTCTTCGGCGTACACCGTTACCCAGAGCTTTTCCTGGGGCAACGCCAGCCATTCCTTGCCAGTGAGGAAAGTCCAGGCATAGTTGATCGCTTCGCGCTTGAAGTAATCGCCGAAGCTGAAGTTGCCCAGCATTTCGAAGAAGGTGTGGTGGCGGGCGGTGTAACCCACATTCTCAAGGTCGTTGTGCTTGCCGCCGGCGCGGACACACTTCTGTGAGGTGGTCGCCCGGTTGTAATCGCGCTCTTCGCGACCAAGGAACACGTCCTTGAACTGGTTCATCCCGGCATTCGTGAACAGCAATGTCGGGTCATCCGCAGGTACCAGGGAACTGCTGGGAACGATGGTATGACCTTGCTGTTTGAAGTAATCCAGGAACGCCTGACGCAATTCTGCGGTTTTCATAGCCCTTTGATACCTTTCCAGAAACCCGCCGGGAAAACCGCCGGGGCCGCGATTGAACACGAATACTTACATGCCTGTGCAAATCCGCTACTCTAGCACACGCCGAGAACAGGAAAAACGTGAAACATCACAGGAGAATCCATGCCCCGACGCTTCCATGACGCCGAGGAACTGCTTCCCCCCGCCACTGCTCTGAAGCGGGCCCTGGCCATTATTTACGACGGCCTGATCAGCATTGCCGTCCTTCTGGTCGCCACCTGGGCCTACACCATCGTAGCGGGCTGGATCACCGGCTGGGAACGCTACGAACAGATGGCCGAAGCGGGCCAGATCTCCGGCGATCCCGGCCTTACCTTCACCCTGTTCCTGGTGCTCTACCTGTTCTTCGCCTATTTCTGGACCCGCATAGGCCAGACCCTGGGCATGCAGGTGTGGCGGGTAAGAATCGAGAACCTGGACGGAACGTCCGTGAGCTGGACACAGGCTCTGAAGCGCTACATCACGGCAGCCTCCGTGTTGTTCCTGACGCTGCTGGCAAGTTACTACGTCGGCGCCGTTACGCTGCTGGTTTCCATCCCCGCCATCATTGCCCTTTTCTACCCCATCAACGGCCTATCAGTGACCGATCGGTTATCGGGGAGCGTAGTGGTTGCCGTGCCCAGGGAAACGGCCAACAAGAAGCACGGCGTGGACAAGACGCCCAAAACCGGATGATCGAGTCCTGACTTACTGACGCGGTCAGCCTGCCCGTCGCATCAGCAAGGCGCCGGCCACTGCGCTTATGGCGATCGGTATCAGCACCGCCAGCATCGGGTTGAAACCGTAGACCAGCGACATGGGGCCAAGCAGATCCTGCATGTATTTGAACAGCAGGCCTACCAGCAGCCCTGTGAACACCCGGAAGCCCATGGTAACGGAGCGCAGCGGGCCGAAAATGAAAGAAATGGCCACCAGCACCATCACCGCCGTTCCCAGCGGCATCAACGCCTTTTTCCAGAACGCCAGCCAGTAGGGCGCGGCGTTCAGGCGCTGCTCGTCCAGATAGGACGCATAGGTGTAGAGGCCTGTCATCGAGAGGTTTTCCGGCTTTACGATCAGAACGCTCAACACGCTCGGCGAGAGCCCGGTTTGCCAGCGCTCGCTCGGTGAGGTTTCCCGAACCGTGCGGGACTCCTCCAGGCGCGTGGTGCGAACGTTCTCCAGAAGCCAGTGGTCGCCCTGGTAGATGGCCCGACGGGCAAAGCTGGCCGACACCATCTGCCTCTGATCATCGAACCGGAAGCGGGAGATGCCATGGAGCACGCCGTTGGGCTGAACCGCGTTCAGGTGAATGTAGACATTGCCTTCCTTGTGCCAGACCCCGGAAGCCGATGCCACGTTACTCCCGGCACCCAACGCCACCGCCTTGTCGCTCTGGGCCACCCGCTCGGCCGGTGGCGCCACGTACTCACCGATCAGAACACCGAGAATCACCACCAGCAGAGCCGGCTTCATGGCAGACCAGACAATACGCCGCAGGGACACACCGGCCGCGCGGATGACAGTGAGCTCCGAGGAACTGGCCATGGAGCCCAGCCCCACCAGACAGCCCATGAACGCCCCGAGGGGCAGGTAGTCGTAGATCCGTCGGGGCAGTGTCATCACGACATACCAGAGCGCCTGGAGGGTCTGATAATCGTTCCGGGTATCCTCAAGCTCGGCGATGAACGCGAAGATCAGGTCCAGTGACAGCACCACCACCATCACCAGGAACATCGCACCGCCGACCGTGCGCATGACATAACCGTCAATCCGGCGCATGGGCAGCCCCCTCCCTGGTCAGTCGGCGGCGATACAGCCAGGCCGGACCAAACTGCAGCCAGAGCCCGAACGCAAGGAACAGCGCGTGCACCCAGAGCATGCCAACCCACTCCGGGACCTTGCCCTCGGCCAGCCAGTCACGGGCAACAATCAGCAGACCCAGATAGGTGATGTAGACGAGCATCGCCGGAAGCAGGTGGAAGAACCGCCCCTGCCTGGGGTTAACCCGGCTGAGTCGCACGGCTAGCAAGGTGACCACCGGTACAATGAGAGGCAGCGACAGTCGCCAGTGCAGCAGTGCCCGATCTTCCGGACGATCCGACTGCATCAGGCTCCAGGTGCTGGTGCCCTCCTCCAGTTCCCGGGTGCCGGCCTGGCCGCTTTCGATCTTCAGCCCGTAGGCTTCGAAATCGATGGTGGTGTAATCCAGCTCACCCGCTGCGCCCTCAAATCGGCCGCCGTCTTCCAGAATCAGGAACCGGCTGCCGGTTTCCGGATCCACCAGCTGGGAGCCGGACTCGGCGGTAATGATGGTCAGCCCCTTGCCGTCCTCGGCATACTCGGCAATGAACACGCCCTGTAACTGGCGTTTGTCCTCGCTCAGCCCCTCCGTGTAGGTAACACGCCCCCCGGAGGAAAAGTCCTGGAACCGGCCCGGCGCCAGCATCTCGAATTCCGTTGCCTTGCGCTGCTCGTTGAAAATTTTCTCTACCTGGCTCATGCCCCAGGGGGAGATGTACAGACTCATGGCACCGACAACGATCATCACCGGCAGGCTACCCAGGAGCGTTTTGCCAAGAAGTGCCCGATCACTGACGCCACAGGCAAAAAGCACGGTCATCTCGCTTTCGAGATACATGCGCCCGTAAGCGAGCAGAATGCCAATAAACAGCCCGAGCGGAAGAATCAGTTCAAGAAACCCCGGAAACCGGTAAGCCATGATTTCGAACAGAACGCCGGCCGAAATACTTCCCTGCGCCGCGCTGTCCAGATACTTCAGGAAACGGCCACTCATGAACACCAGCAGCAGAATGCCGGAAACAGCAATCATACTGACCATGATCTGGCGTATCAGATAGCGGAATATAATGCTCAAATCGGACTCTCTGGCCGTGGGCGTTGCATGTGATGGCTACCGGGAACTGCGCGTATTCTATGTAACCTTTTAGCCGAATGACAGAGCGCTGGGCACGTCAGACCACCGGGCCGGGCGTTGGCACCGCGCCGATCGCTTGATAATGTTCCCGCCAGCCCCAATGCTAGACTAGATCAGATTCCCCAACGATTCCGCCAGTGGCGGAGCGTCGACAGAACAACCAACAGGAGTTGCCATGAATTTCAGCCTGAGCAGTAAAGCCATTGTCAGCACCAAAGCCGACTGCCTCGTGGTCGGCTTGCCCGAGAAAGGCACCTGGCCAGAATCCACTGTGCAGGCCGACGAAGCTCTGGGCGGGCTGATCAAAGCGCTCCAGAAAGCGGGCGACCTGTCCGGCAAGAACGCCAACACGGCGACAGTCCCCCTCAAGGATCAGCCCTGGAGCCGCCTGCTGGTGGTGGGCACTGGCAAGGACAACGACCGCACGCCGGCCAACTATCGAAAGGCCCTGATCGCCATGATGGGCGCACTCAAGGATGGCCCCTCGAAGAGCGCGTTGATTGCCCTGGCCGATACCCCGGTCACTGGCGAGGACGCCGTAAGCTCAGAGGCGGCCCGCCTGAACCTTATTGGTCGGGTACTGGAAGACCAGCTGTACCTGTTCAGCGAGTTCAAGAGTGAAAAGCCTGCGGCACGCAAGCTGAACAAAGTGGTGGTTGCGGCCTCGGGCGCTGGCAAAGCGCTGAAGGACGCCTTCAACCTCGGCCTGGCCACCGGTCGGGGCATGAATTTCACCCGGGATCTGGGCAACACACCGCCTAACGTATGCCATCCGGAATGGCTGGCCGAGCAGGCCCGGAAAATGGCCAAGGACTACGACACCATCAAGACCGAAGTGCTTGATGAAAAACAGATGGAAAAGCTGGGCATGAACACCATTCTCGCTGTGGGCAAGGGCAGTACCCAGCCGCCGCGGCTGATCGTGATGGAGTATCGGGGCGGCAAGCCGAAGGACAAGCCCCATGTGCTGGTTGGCAAAGGCATTACCTTCGACACCGGCGGCATCAGCCTGAAGCCCGGCGAAGCCATGGACGAAATGAAGTACGACATGGGCGGCTCTGCCAGCGTCTTCGGTGCCATGAAAGTGCTGGCTGAAACCAAACCGAAGATCAACGTGGTGGCGGTCATCGCGGCCGCCGAAAACATGCCGGACGGCGGCGCCTCCCGCCCTGGCGACATTGTCACCACTCTCTCCGGCATGACGGTCGAGATTCTCAACACCGACGCCGAAGGCCGACTGGTGCTGTGCGACGCCCTCACCTACGTGAAAAAATTCGACCCGGCGGCGGTTATTGATCTGGCCACGCTCACCGGTGCCTGCATCATTGCCCTGGGCAACCACGCCACCGGCCTGCTCGCCAACAACGACGAGCTGGCCAACGAGCTGCTGGCTGCCGGCGAGCGCGCCGGCGACCGGGCCTGGCGCCTGCCGCTGTGGGACGAATACCAGAGCCAGCTCGACAGCAACTTCGCCGACATGGCCAACATCGGCGGCCGGCCAGCTGGCACCATCACCGCGGCCTGCTTCCTGTCGCGATTTGCCAAGGACTACCGCTGGGCTCATCTCGACATCGCCGGCACCGCCTGGCACTCCGGCAAGGCCAAAGGCTCCTCCGGCCGCCCGGTACCCCTGCTGGTCGACTACCTGATGTCCCATGCCGGAAAATAACCCGGCCACTATCGACGGGCAGAACAACCCGGAACCCGGCAGCGCTGCTGCCGGGGCGCCCGGGCAGGACGACCGCAACCAGCGCTACTGGTTCCACATTCTTGCCCAGGGCACACCCGCCGCCCGCAACCTGCACGCCGCCAAACTGGTCGAAAAGGCCTTCCACCAGGGCGACCGCGTGTGCATTATCTGCGACACCATGCAACACGCTGAGGAACTGGACGACCTGCTCTGGAACTTCAGTCCTGATGCCTTCATTCCTCACAGCATCGTCCCGGATTCCGCCACCACCTGCACAGACCCCGTCGGCATCCTGCTGTGCCCGCCAGTGGCCGAAGACTGGGACACCGTCATCATCCTCTCGGCTACCCTGCCGGCAGACGCAGACCGGTTCCAACGCCTGGCCCTGGTTGCCCATAACGATCCGAATGTTCTCAACCAGGCCCGGTCGCACTTCAAGCAGTTACGGGCATTAGGGATTGAGCCGCGGGTGCATGACCAGAGAAAGCGTTAGGTTCGCCGCAAACCGGGCGACCATGTATAATCGAGCGTCTCAATTTTCCCTTGTGAATCAACCAACGGTCACTGCATAACCCCATGGAAAAAACCTACCAGCCAGAAAACATCGAGCGCCAGTGGTACGAGAACTGGGAGTCCAAAGGTTACTTCCGTCCCAGCGGCGAAGGTGAGTCCTACAGCATCGCCATACCCCCGCCCAACGTCACCGGCAGCCTGCACATGGGCCACGCGTTCCAGCACACCATCATGGACACCCTCACCCGCTTCAAGCGCATGCAGGGTCGCAACGCATTGTGGACCGTTGGTACCGACCACGCAGGCATCGCCACCCAGATGGTGGTCGAGCGCAAACTGGCCGCTGAAGAAGACAAAACCCGCCATGACCTGGGGCGGGAAGAGTTCATCAAGCGCATCTGGGACTGGAAAGAACACTCCGGCGGCACCATCACCCGCCAGATCCGCCGCCTTGGCAATTCCGTGGATTGGGACAACGAACGCTTCACCATGGACGACGGCTTCTACAAGGCCGTTCAGGAAGTGTTCATCCGCCTGTACGACGAGGGCCTGGTGTATCGCGGCAAGCGCCTGGTGAACTGGGACCCGAAACTGCACACGGCGATTTCCGACCTGGAAGTGGAGAACAAGGAAGAAAAAGGCTTTTTCTGGCACCTGCGCTACCCGCTGGCTGACGGCGTGCAGACCAAAGACGGCAAGGATTACCTGGTGGTGGCCACCACCCGCCCGGAAACCATGCTGGGCGACACCGCCGTAGCCGTTCACCCGGACGACGAACGCTACCAGCACCTGATCGGCAAGCACGTAATGCTGCCGCTGGTGAACCGCCGCATTCCCATCGTGGCCGACCACCATGCCGATCCCGAGAAAGGTTCCGGCTGTGTGAAGATCACGCCGGCCCATGACTTCAACGACTACGCCGTGGGCAAGCGCAACAACCTGCCCATGATTAACGTCATGACCCAGGATGCCAACATCCGCGCCGTGGCCGAAGTGTTCAACGCCGACGGCACCGAAAACACCGAGCTTGATGGCACCCTGCCCGACGCCTACGCCGGCCTGACCCGCGAGGCCGCCCGCAAGCAGATCGTGGCCGACATGGAAGCCGAGGGCCTGGTGGAGAACATCGAAGACCATGTGCTCAGCGTTCCCCGGGGTGATCGCTCTGGCCTGATCATCGAGCCCATGCTGACCGACCAGTGGTTCGCCGACGCCAAGACCCTGGCCAAGCCCGCCATCGAGGCCGTCGAAGATGGCCGTATCCAGTTCGTGCCCAAGCAGTACGAGAACATGTACTTTGCCTGGATGCGGGACATCCAGGACTGGTGTATCTCCCGTCAGCTGTGGTGGGGCCACCGGATTCCGGCCTGGTACGACGCCGACGGCAACATCTATGTGGGTCGCAGCGAGGAAGAAGTGCGCCAGAAGCATAATCTGGCCGCGGACGTTGCCCTGGAGCAGGACGAAGACGTTCTGGATACCTGGTTCAGCTCAGCCCTCTGGACCTTCGGAACCTTGGGATGGCCGGAGATTACCGAGCGCCTGAAAACCTTCCACCCGACCGATGTGCTGGTCACCGGCTTCGACATCATCTTCTTCTGGGTTGCCCGGATGATCATGATGACCATGCACTTCATGAAAAACGAAGACGGCACACCCCAGGTGCCCTTCCACACCGTGTACGTCACCGGCCTGATCCGGGACGAGCACGGCGACAAGATGTCCAAGTCCAAGGGCAACGTTATTGATCCGCTCGACATGATCGACGGCATCAGCCTGGACGACCTGCTGGAGAAGCGCACCGGCAACCTGATGCAGCCCAAGCTGGCCGAGAAGATCGGCAAGCGCACCAAGAAAGAGTTCCCTGAGGGCATTGCAGCCCACGGCACCGACGCCCTCCGGTTCACCCTGGCGGCCATGGCCACTACCGGCCGTGACATCAACTGGGACATGAAGCGCCTTGAGGGCTATCGCAATTTCTGCAACAAGCTGTGGAACGCCGCCCGCTATGTGCTCATGAACACCGAAGGCGAAGACTGCGGCGTTAATGACGAGCCGGTGGAGCTTTCCCTGGCCGACCGCTGGATTATCAGTGAGCTGCAGAACTGCGAGCAGCAGGTCATTCGCCATCTGGACCAGTATCGTTTTGATCTGGCCGCCTACGCCCTGTACGAGTTCATCTGGAACGAGTATTGCGACTGGTACCTGGAGCTGTCCAAGCCGGCGCTGAACGACGACAGCGCCAGCGCCGAAGCCAAGCGTGGCACCCGTCGCACCCTGGTTCGGGTACTCGAAGCGGTGTTGCGACTGGCACACCCGATCATGCCCTTCATCACCGAAGAAATCTGGCAACGGATCGCGCCCCTGGCTGGCAAGGCCGGCGACAGCATCATGCTGCAGCCATTCCCGCAGCCGGATGAAAGCAAACAGGACGCCAGCGTTACCGCCGATATCGAGTGGCTCAAGGGCGTGATCGTGGCGGTTCGTAACATCCGGGGCGAGATGAATATCTCTCCGGCGAAAAAGATTCCGGTGCTGCTGCGGGGCAAAGACGCGGAGGACCAGCGGCGGATGAACGACAACCGCCAGTTCCTGATCTCCTTGGCCAAGCTCGAGAGCCTGGAGTGGTTCGATGGCGGCAAGGCCCCCATGTCGGCCACCCAGCTGGTGGGCGAGATGGAAGTGCTGGTGCCCATGGCCGGCCTGATCGACAAAGACGCCGAGCTCAAGCGCCTGGACAAGGAACTGGAGCGCCTGCAGAAGGAAATCGGCCGCCTGGAAGGCAAGCTGGGTAACGAGAAGTTCACCGCCAACGCCCCGGCCGACGTGGTTGAAAAGGAGCAGGAAAAACTCCGGGACGCCCAGAGCAGCCAGGCCCGCCTGAGCCAGCAAAGGGCCGACATCGAGGCCATGTAACCGCAATGATCGGGATCCTCGGCGCCGGCGCCCTGGGCCGGCTCTGGGCGGCAAGATTGCCCGCAGGCCAGGCGGCATTCCTTGCCCGTCCCGGGCAGCCGCCCGGCGCCGATACCCGCTACCGTTTCCGGCCCGTAACCGGGCCGGAAACCGGCATTCAGGTCCCCTGGCTCGGCGCCGGCGACCTACCCGATCTGGTTCTGGTTACCACCAAGGCCGGCGACACCCTGGACGCTCTCACCTGCGTGATCGACCGGATTCCGGAAACCACCCCCATCCTGTTGTTCCAGAACGGCCTCGGCAGCCAGCAGACCGTGGCCCAACGGTGGCCGGAACGCCCCATACTTGCTGCCAGCACCACCGAAGGTGCCAATCGCCCCGACACGGACCTGTTGGTGCACGCCGGCGCTGGCGAAACCTGGATCGGGCCCATGACAAAGGCGGCAGACCAGCTGGTTGAGCGGGCAGTGTCCCAACTTGCTGAAAGTGGCCTCACGCTTCATCAGGAACCCGACATTCTGTCCCGGCTCTGGCAGAAGCTGGTGGTGAACGCGGGCATCAATCCCTACACGGCGATTCTGGATTGCCCCAATGGCGAGATACTGACGACCCACCTGTATCGCGAGACCATCGATGGCCTGTGTGAGGAGCTGTCTGCGGTCATGGCAGCCGCAGGCCAGAAAGCCACCGCACCGGAAACCCTCCGCCAACGCATCGAGGATGTCGCCCGAAAAACGGCTCACAACACCTCGTCGATGCGGGCCGATGTGCTTCGGGGCCGTACCACAGAGATTGACTTCATCAACGGCTACCTGGTCCGGCGGGGCAAGGAACTGGGAATCGCGACACCGGTGAACCAGATGCTGACCGAACAGGTACAACAACTGTCGCCACATTGATCAGGAGCAGATACATGGGCAATCGCCTTTCCAAGATATACACCCGCACCGGGGACGACGGATCCACTGGCCTGGCGGACGGCAACCGCATTGCCAAGAACGCCCAACGGGTAGAGGCCATGGGCACCGCTGACGAACTCAACTGCCACATCGGCCTGCTGATCGAAACCCTCGACAGCGACGATGAGTTCGTGGATAGCCTGCGCCGGATCCAGCACCACCTGTTCGACCTGGGCGGCGAGTTCGCCATTCCCGGCAGCCGGGTGATCGGCGACGACCATATCGAATGGCTGGAGAGCACCCTGGATCGGCACAATGAAGACCTGCCGCCCCTGAAGAACTTTGTGCTGCCCGGCGGCAGTCCCGCCGCCGCCCAGTGCCATCTGGCCCGGGCCGTGTGCCGGAGGGCCGAGCGTGTTGTGGTTGCCCTCGGCCACGAAGACTCCATCAACACGGCCTCGCGGCATTACCTCAATCGGCTGTCAGACCTTCTGTTCGTCATCGCCCGGGTTCTGGCCCGCCGGAATAGCGGCGAAGAGATTCTCTGGGAACAAAAAAAATCCGGCCTCTAGGGGCCGGATTTCGGGCGTCTGTAACCGCGCGCTCTTGGCTCAGACCTTGAAGGCTTCCACCAGCCGCTGAAGCGAGGCCGTCAGCTCCGACATCTCCCTTGAGGAGGCGAGCGTCTCCTCGGCATTGGCGGCGGTGCTCTTGCCGAGTTCGCCGATCTGCTCCACGTTGGCGTTAACGTTCCTGGCGACCGCCGACTGCTCCTCCGCCGCCTGGGCGATCTGGTGGCTCATGTCCACAATCACCGCAATGCCATTGGCAATGCGATCCAGGGCTTCGGTAACTTCCCCGGACTTCTGAACCGTCGTTTCCGTAACATCCCGGCTGTTGGTCATGGCCGAGACGGCATCCTTGACGCCGCTCTGCAGCCTGGAAATCATTCCCTCGATCTCTTCGGTGGACTTGTGAGTCCGCTGGGACAGGGAACGCACCTCATCGGCCACCACCGCGAAGCCCCGACCCTGTTCACCCGCGCGGGCCGCCTCAATAGCCGCGTTCAGTGCCAGCAGGTTGGTCTGCTCGGCAATCGCCTTGATTTCCACGAGCACCTGGCTGATGTTGTCACTGTCCTTGCTCACCCGGTTGATCACTTCCACCGCACCGGAAATTTCCGTGGCCAGGTGATTAATGGTTTTCACGGTGTCGGCGACCACTCCCCGGCCGGTTTCGGTGTCGCGCTCGGCGTTACCGGCACTGTCAGCAACCCGGTGGGCGCTCTCAGTCACCTCATTTACGGCATCGACCATCTGGTTCATGGCCTCGTTGATCTGCCCGCTCTCTTCCATCTGCCGGGCAACCGCCTCGCTGTTGGCGGCGGCCGTATCGTTCACCCGTGTGGCCTGCTGGTCCACGTCCGCCGTGGTGCGACTGACCGAACGGATCAGCTCGGCAATGCGATCGGTCATGTTGTTGAACTCGGTGGTCAGCTCACCCAGTTCGTCGCGATTTCGGAGGTGAATATGCGTAGTCATGTCTCCGGCGGCCACACTGCGGGCAGCCTGGCTGAACCGGTTGATCGCCGTGCGCACCGACATGAAGAACCCGATGTACAGATACACCACCACCAGCAGCACCGCCACCAACGCAACCAGAATCAGCGTACGCTGGTTGATTTCGCTGTCCAGACGGGCCCGGAGGTTGGCCTCCACCACTTCGAAAGACGCCTGTTTGAGCTCATCGTAATAACCCAGTTGCTCCGACATCAGGCTGTCGTACTCGGTCCACGGCATTTCCAGGCGCATCGGCGTGATCACGTTCTGGTCCAACTCGTCGCGAACCACCATCAGGCTTTCATCAACCTTGCTCAGGGCTTCGCCTGCCTTTGCGACCAGAGCGGGAGATGCGTCCGCCGTTACCGACAGCGCCGGCGTCAGCAGTGAACTCCGATTGGTCAGCTGGTCATAGATCTCGTTGAGGGTTTCACTGAGGGCGTAGCCGACCTGCCCTTCAACGAGGGCGTAGATGCCATAGGATTTGGCGCGACCAATAACGGTGCGGGCAGCGGGGAGCGAATCGCGAACCAGCCCGAGAATCAACTGGTTCTCACGGGAGGCCCCCTGGCTCAGGCCGGAAATCTCGATGGTTGCAGAAAGCAGCGCCTGAGCCTTCTGGACAAACTCCTGATAGTACTTGAACTGCGGGTCGAAGCTGCCCTGATAATTGTCATCCGCCCGAAGCGCCTCCCAGTCATTGCGCAGTGACTCAACCTGGTCCAGCCAGGCACCTGAGGTATCGAACGAGCGCTGCTCCGCGGTCAGCGCCTCGAAGGCCGCCGCCACCGCGTCTGCGGCTTCTTCAGACACCACTCTGATAGCGTTCTCATCTTTTATGATGGCCGGCGATCGGTAATCGCGGTAATCCATGGCGGCGTCTACCAGGGCGTCCACCTGTTGCAACTGTTCCAGGCCCTCAACTCCCCTGTTCATGGTCTGAACCGACTGGTTGAGCCCCGAGATGACCAGCCACGACAGTGCGCCAATCGGTAAAAGAAACAAGATGCTGATGAGGCTGAACTTATAAACCATCGGCAGACGGTTCATCAGGGCAATGGCGGGATTGATAAGTTGCTTCACAACGACCCTCGTGCTGGCAGGTAACAACGGAACGTTTATTCTGGTTCTTCTGTTCTCGTTCTTCTTTTATTCTATTGTCGCCTAAAGTCGTAAAAACTTAAGCTTTATTTGGTGATAATCTGTAATATTTTCAAAAATTTTGCTTACACGACCCCCGATATCACCAGCAACGCGAGCGTGCAAATCCACACCAGCATGCTCCGATTCAGCAGATCCCGCAGCGCCGCCAGGCTCCGTCCACCGAAATTGGTCCAGTCCTCCGGATGCAACCGGGAGAAACGGTCCGGCTCCAGCGCATACCCGGTTAACGACCCGCTGGCGGAAATCATTAGCACATCGCCCGCTTTTTTGCTGACGCCCGACAGGGATTTACCCATCTCTCGCAGCCAGCCGGCGAGGTCTCCGGCAATACCAAAGGTCAGCGACAGCAGACGTGCGGGAATCCAGCCTGCCCATTCGGCCATGCGCGCAAATCGGGGCCGGGCGGCGGCCTGTGGCCATTGATCCGCCAGTGCCACCAGCCCCCGGGCCAGCACCGCCAGAGCCACGCCTCCGACCATGTACCAGAACGCCACCAGGAAAAACCTCTGGAACACCGACACCAGCAGCGCCCTCGACAGGGACAGGTGCATCGCTTCGGGTGAGAGGGCAGCGCCGCGTTCCTCCGCTGGCAGCCAGTCTTTTACATGGTGCCAGGCGGCCTGCATGTCGCCCCGCTGCCAGGCCTCTGCATAGGCCCGTAGCAGTTGGCGCCAGCCGGGTGTGCCCATCAGCAGCACCAGAATCAGGAAGTCTGCCGGATAGGCCACCATACGCCAGTCGGACACCACCAGCACATACTCGGCGAGCCCCAGAATCAGCGCTGGCAACAGAACCAGAGCGAGGCCGGCGTACACATCCGCTTCATGCCCTGCCCGAGCCTTGCGGCCGTTGTGGAACCACCGCCGCCACAGCTCGTCGCTGTGAAGCCTGTCAAGGGAGTCAAGGCGTCTGCGCACCGAGTAGGCCAGCAGAAACACAATCAGCTCCATTCTCCTGCCTCCCCGGCATCACGACTGGAATGCACCATGTCTCGAAAAAGCGGCCAGTCAAAGGCTGGACCCGGATCGGTCTTTCTGCCCGGCGCAATGTCACTGTGGCCGGTGATGCGCGCTGGCGTAATCTCGGGCCAGGCCGCCATGATTTCACGGACCACGGTGGCCAGCTGGCGATACTGCGCCCCGGTGTAGGGTATGTGATCAGTCCCCTCCAGCTCGATGCCGATGGAATAGTCGTTGCACTCCTCCCGCCCCTCAAAGCTGGACCGGCCCGCGTGCCAGGCCCTGTCGTGCAGATTGACGAACTGAATGACCGACCCGTCACGACGGATCAGCAGATGGGACGAGACTTCAACACCGGCAATGGTCTGGAAGAAAGGGTGAGCCGAGGCGTCAAGACGATTGCAGAAGAAGTCTTCGATTTCAGGTCCGCCAAACTGGCCGGGGGGCAGGCTGATGTTATGAATCACCAGGAGAGAAATGCCGGCGCCCTCCGGACGAGGCCCGAAATTCGGCGATGGGCACCAACGGGCGCCCCGGATGTGCCCGGTTTCCCGGAGCCGCGTCGCCTGCTCGGCAGAAGGCGTCGGATTTTCAGGCAAGGCATCTGAATCTGGCAAGGTAATTCCAACGGTTTCAGAGGATTACACCTGCAGATTGAATCACAAAGCGCTAACGGTTGCTACGGATCAGTCTTTACGGCTGCTGCGCAGGTTATCGATGATGGATTCCAGTGCCCGATCGAAGATCAGTCCATCATCAAGCATGGCAACGTTGCCAGACTCCATTTCCGCAGCCAGTTCTTCCCGTTGATACTCTGCCACTTTCGCGCCACTGCGATTGACAAAAATGTACTTGCCGGTGGCCTTGATGAAGGCCGCCAGTTTGCAACGAACCTTGGCATCATCACGGCTGAGCTCGATCCAGGACCCTACCCGCAGGCTGTCAGCCCGCTCCAGCCACTGAGCGGACACCGCACCCGATTCGGTGGCGGTTGGCGTTGCCTGTGCCTCTACCGCTGGCTCTGGCGTCGTCGACGCTCCGGTCTCGGCAGGCGCATCGGTCGAAGCCACCGGCGCATCGGTTATTGCCTGCGGCTCGGGCTCGGCGGGCACTGCCCGAGCGGCGCCGTCAGCTACCACATCAGGCCCGGCCTGCTCGGGTTCCTCGCGGGCCGGCGCGGTGACCAGCCGCTGGAAGACATCCACATGCACCAGCTCCAGGTCGCGGATGACCGCGTCGGTCGCAAATGGATCCCAGGAGATATCCTGAAGCGCCCTGCGCAGCTCATCCACGATACCCGGAATGGCACGGAGCAGGTCACTGCGAGTGGTCTCGGTCACCGGCCTCGGGTCAACACTCCACACCAGTCGCTCGGTCAGCTCTCGCGCGTGCTGCCAGCGCTCGCTGTCCTCACCCTCACGGAGCGCCACCCATTGCAGGTAGCGGCTCCAGGCCTCGTTCAACAGACCGGCCACAGGCTCGGGCAACTCCCGCTGGTCTGTCAGTTCAGCCACCAGCTCCCGGGCAGCCTGGGACGCACGCTCCTGGCGGGCGCGACCTTCCTCGGCGTCCCGCAGGCGCTGCTCAACGAGCTCGCGGCGCCTGCGATCCAGGTCCATGAAGTGGCTGAAGTCTTTCAGTAACTCATCAAACAAGGCCACATTGTCCGTGAACTCGTTGAGTACCCGATCCACTACGTGTTCGATTTTTTCCCGCAGCGGATCGCGCTGGCCGGTCTTCTTCTCGCTCCAGCCTATGGCCGAGAGAGCGAGTTCATTCAGTAACTTGCGTACCGGGTGACCACCCCGATTGAAGAAGTTCTGATCACTCAGGGCCACCTTGAGCACGGGAATCTGCAGGCGTCCGATCAGGGCCTTCATGACCGGGTGAAGCTGGCGATCCTCAAGGATGAAGTCAAACAGCATGGACACCAGGTTGATAACATCGCGATCAACCTGCCCGGGGTTCAGGCTTTTGCCATCGCCTCCACGCAGTAGCGGTCCCAGCTGTTCATTGAGCGGGATCACAACGCCCTCGTCCCACTGCCGGCTGCTCGCCTGGGCCTCGGTTAACCGCGCCACCAGCCGATCGGTGTCGATGTAACCTTCGCCACCCTCACCTGCGCCGGCGGTATAGCCGCCGTCACCCTTGTGAAGCAGGGCACTGAGCTCGGAGAAAGTGGCCTGGGAATCTCCCGCGGCCGTTTCGCTCTGGACACCGCCCTTCCCGGCGCTTTTTCCGGGCGAGGTTGATTGTTCTGCACCCGAGCGTTGCGGGGACTGACCGGCGCCTTTGCCAGCAGGAGGGCGCTTCATATCCGGCAGAACCCCTTCTTTGATCAGGGTCCGGTTCGCCTCCTTGTAGAAGTCACCGAGTGTATCGGCCAGCAGGCGGTCAAACAGCTTGAGAACTACAAGTTTCGCCCGAATGTCGATATCCAGGTCGGCACAGGCTTCGGCCAGACCACCGCAAATAATCTCAGGGCTGAGCGGCATCTGCGAATCCCTGAGCTCAATACCCGGCACCAGGTGACCCACACGTATGGTCAGCAGGCGAATCTGCTCTGTGTAGCGGTTACGCAGCTTGTTGATCAGGTTATCGACGGCAACCTGCTGTTCCAGCTCGGAGTGGTCCACCAGGCTGAGGGAGTCCTGGTCAATATCATCGAGGGCACGGGATGTCTGCTGGGGCTGGAATCGTCCGATTTCATTGAACGCCTGGCTGACGTACTGGAGTATGGATACCACCATCGCCTTGCGCCGCAGGCGCAACTCACGCATGGCATCGAAATAGGCTGTCTGGTCCAGATTGGAGCCGGCGCGATCGGCCAGCTCGAACAGGGCATCGTCCGCACGATCAAAAAACGCGCCGAGCACAGACTTCAGAGACTGACCCGATGCGTCACGCAGATGGACCAGCGCGGACGGCAGATCGAACCGACCGGGCGACTTCTGGCCGGAAAATCGGACAACCTTGTTATCGTGCGCCATGTCGCTGCTCCGCCTGCTGTCACTTTCAATTGAGAGGCTCTCTTATCAAAGCATGATACGAGCTCGCTGCGTCACCTTGTGTCAGAATTTGTCACCTTTTGTGTAGACCTGACGTGCGTCACGTTTTCAGGGTCTGCTACCGCAGTTTAGCAGGGGCCGCTTGTGGTTTGGCGATTTGCCGAACGGGCTTTAGAATTGTGGCCTCAGAATCCTCTCCCACTCCCAATGACGGACATCAAGCGCCCTATGATCACACCAGAACGTCTCCGGCAGGCCCGAATCGAAAACGTCGCCCAGAGTCTGCGGGAGGACATGGGGGATGGCGACATTACGGCCATGCTGATCCCGGAACACAAGCAGGCGACCGCCCGGGTGATAACGCGGGAATCCGCGACGATTGCAGGCCGGGCCTGGGTAGAGGAAGTGTTCCGGCAGGTGGATCCAACGGTAACGCTGGCCTGGCAGGTGGCTGACGGCGACACTGTGGCGCCCGATCAGTTGCTGTTCACCATGAACGGACCGGCTCGCAGCCTGCTGGGTGCCGAGCGCTCGGCTCTCAACTGGCTGCAGACGATGTCTGGCGTGGCCACCGCCTGCGCAGCCTATGCCGCCAGAGTGGCCCACACGAACGTACGTCTGCTTGACACCCGAAAGACCTTACCGGGCCTGCGCCTTGCCCAGAAATACGCCGTAACCTGTGGTGGTTGCTACAACCATCGAATCGGGCTCTGGGACGCCTTTCTGATCAAGGAAAACCACATTGCGGCCTGCGGCTCCATTGCAGATGCCGTCCGGGCCGCCCGTCAGATCGCGCCGGGAAAACCTGTCGAAGTGGAAACCGAGAACCTGGATGAACTGGAACAGGCCCTGAGCGCCGGCGCCGACGTTATCATGCTGGATGAATTCACGCTTGAAGACATGCGAACTGCCGTCGCCCGCACCGGCGACCGGGCCAAGCTCGAGGCGTCAGGCGGTATCAATGCCTCGACCCTGGTGCCCATTGCAGAAACCGGCGTGGACTACATCTCCATTGGCGCGCTGACCAAGGATGTCAGGGCCGTGGATCTGTCCATGCGGCTTGACTGATTACTCTCCCGACAACAGCCGGTCTATTTCCTCAAGCTCCCGAACCAGAGCATTGCCGGACTCCTGACGCCCCCGGAAATGCTCTTCGGCCATGGGCGCAATACCCGAGGTGGCCGGCAGGGAATGGTCGCTTTCAATAATCACCTTCATCCTTGCCACGAACACAAACTGCAGCCACTGGGGAAATTCCAGCGTGTCGATACAGAATGGCTGTGTGCTCTCAAAGGCTTCGTCTGGTGGCGGCTCTGCCTCCCAGAGCCCCAATCGCCGGAGCTCCATCTCGATTCGTAACAGGCTGTCCGCAACCTGGCCAAGCTGATCGTCTGCTGTGCTCATAACGTTCTTGCCTTAGTCGGTCAGGGGTTCCAGCTCCACGGTTTCGCCGTGCAGGACCCGGAACAGGTCTTCATACTGGCGCGTCAATGGGTGCTTCGGCGCCATGTGAATAAGCGGCTGGCGGCTCTGATGGGATTCCTTCATTTTCACCGAGCTCGACAACCGTACCGGCAACACCGGCAAACCTTCCTCGGTGAGCTCTTTTACCAGCTGGCGAGGCAGGCTGGCGCGAGGCTGGAACTGGTTGGCAACAATGCCCTCCACCACCAGATCCTCGTTGTGATCTTCCTGCAAATCCCGGATTTCATTAAGGATGTTATAAAGCGCCTGGCGAGAGAAATCGTCGCAGTCAAACGGAATCAGACAACGCTGTGCGGCAATCAGGGCCGACCGGGTATAAAAGTTCAGGGCCGGCGCCGTGTCGATGTAGATGGCATCAAAGGTTTCGCCCAGCTTTTTCAGTGCTTCGCGCAGCTTGTAGATCTTGTGCTTGGCTTCGAGCTTGCGCTCGAGAAAATCGAGTTCCGGGCTGGAGGGCATCACAAACAGGTTATTGAACGGCGAGGCATGGACGAATTCGTCTGGCCGCCGGTTGAAAACGGTGAACGCCACGGTCTGCTCGAGCATGTCTGCCACCGTGTCTTTCAGTTCACTGGCGGGCTTGCCCAGCAAGTAATGGGTCGAGTTGCCCTGGGGATCCAGGTCCACCACCAGTGTCCGCTTGCCACGGGCCGCACTGATTGCGGCCAGATTGCAGGTGATACTGGATTTACCCACGCCACCCTTCTGATTGAAAACCACCCGTCTCATTCTGTCTCTCCCTCGATTAAGCCGTTATCGTTCTTTTCCGGTTCAGCCCCGTTGCCTTCGGCTACCATTCCATCACGGTTTTAACGAACGGAATGGTCAGCCTGCGCTGCGCCTGCAGTGAATTCTCATCCAGCATATCCAGAATTCCGAGCAAGTCACCCAACCCACGGGGCGCCCGGCGCATGATGTAGGCGGCCACTTCGTGTGACATCACCAGTCCGCGCTTTTCCGCCCGGGCCATCAGTATGCGGAGTCGATCCTCGTCTCTGTATATGCCCAGCTGGATTGTCAGCCCATGCCGCAACCGGGACACCAGGTCTGGAAGCTGGAACGGCAGGTTGCCCGGCAAGTCCGAGGCACTCACGATCATCATCGCGTTGCGGTCGTCTATCCGGTTGTACAGATGGAAGATGGCCTCTTCCCAATCCCGCTTGCCGGCCACCAGGTCCAGGTCGTCCAGGCACACCAGATCCTGACTCTCCAGCCCGGACAGCGCTGCGGGGCCAAATGGCTGCAACTCGGCGACGCTGATGCAGACGGCCGACATCCCCTGCTGATCAGCACTATGACAGGCCGCCTGAAGGAGGTGACTTTTGCCGGTGTCGGCATCACCACAGAGCACCGCCACGGGCACCCCGCCTGGCTGCCGGCAAAGCGCCTCCAGCCTGGCGGCGGCCTCACAATTACGCTCGCCGTGGAAATTGTCAAACCTGGCGTCGTCCCGCAACTTGACGCCAAGAACCAGCTGCGATGCCGTCATGACCGGGTCGCCCTCCAGGCCCGCACACTCCAGACCACCAGATAGTGCCCGCCGCTGGCAATCGCCGACACCGCAACCAGCACGATGCCCGCATCCACCACCCAGGGCTGCATGGGTAGATCAGCGAGCAACACAATGATGGCCAGTGCCACGAGAATCTGAACGAAGGTGTTGATCTTGCCCGGAATGCTCGGCTCCATATCGTAACGACCCACACAATAATGATAGGCCAGAGCTCCGCCAACAATCAGCAGGTCTCTGCCCAGAACCACGGCAAACAGCCAGACGGGGAGCACCGAGGTCAGGGTCAGCATCAGATAGGCGGTAATCAGGAGGGCTTTATCCGCAAGCGGGTCGGCGATGGCCCCCAGTCTGGAACGCCAGTTGAAGTGCCGCGCCAGGAATCCATCAATGGCGTCGGTTGCCGCCGCCAGGAAGAAAATCACCAGAGCGCGCCTATAATCGCCAACCAGCAGGGCGCCAGCGAAGGGAGCAATCAGCAGAATTCGCAGGAACGTCAGGGCATTGGGAATCCAGCGCCAACGGTGTAAATTCAAACGATTCCCTCCGATTACCCCAGCTTATTCGCTGCCACCGCTCCCGATGACAGAGGCCGGTTGCCACCGATAATACAGGACCTCGTACAGGGATTCGAACGCCTGCTGGGCCTCTTCTTCATCGACGGGGACCGGCTGGTAGGTAAACATGGCCGATTCATCGACCGCAGTCCGGGATTCCTCGCCCTCAGGTTTTGCGGGCGGCTCGCTGGCATTGTCTCCACTCTCCGGGCTGCCCGGAAACTTGGCCGGGGCAGAATCCGCCACTTCCGGCTCTGCGGGAATGCCAGATTCAATGGGAACGAAGCGGGGATCCAGCGCAATGTATTCCTGAAGTTGGTCCAGCTCGCCGGAGAAAGCTACCCGCAGCGTCAGCTGATCATCGCGCACTCGGTGCGCGCCCACGCCAACAACCGGCGTGAGGTCCTGAAGGATTTTGTTTACCCGGGCATAGTCCTCCAGGGAACTGACACCCCGAAGCACAATATCCACCTGTGGGGAATCACCTACTTCGGAGGCGGCAACGGCGTAACGGCCCGCATAACGCTCTGCCCAGCGGTTGATCACGGCTTCGGCGAGCGCCTCCGGCGTGGGCGCAGTAACCGACTCCTCACCGGCGTCCATCGACATGCCATCAAAAACCCAGCCAGCGCGCCATTGACCGCCCGCGCGGCTGACCCGCACCAGCGCCAGTACGTCGTGCTCCAGGTCAGACGACGCTGATTTCACCCGGCCGACAAACTGTCCCCAGATGTCTGACAGGAGTTCCCGGCTGGTGTTGAAGCTCTCTGGCGGTGTCGCCAGGGGCAAACCCCGCTTTCGGGCAGCTGCATCGAAGGCCGCGCTCCAAATGCCATCGGCCGTGGCGCTCGCGGTGTTTTCGGAGGCTCCCGTAACGAGGGTCCGGGCGCCGCGGTCTTCCACCGCGATCCACGCCAGCGTCAGCGGCCGGTTGGCGCCCCACACAGGCGCATCAATGGACGCCAGTGCACGGTTAACTCCGACTGCACCAAAGGACATGCTCAGAATGCTCTGGCCTGATTCGTCACGGGCAACCTGATACGACAACAGAAGCGATTCAGCATCTGCAAGCAGGCCGTCCACGCCTTCCGTGGCCAGAACATCCTGGCTGCCGGATACACGCACCAGCACCTGCCTCAGGCCATCCGCATAACCCCTGGTCAGCTGCGCCTCGGACGTGCCCTCCACCGGAACCCGGGCGGAATACAGCCCAGACACCGTCACTGCGGTGGCCGGCCCGGACCAGATGAGCAGCAACAGCCCGATGAATGCAAAAAACCGAGCAGCCAATCCTGGCGCCTGTGGCAACTTGTGTCCTGATAACGACATGAAACACCCTGCAATTCGCATGAATGGCGCATAGGATACACCATGCCCTACAGGCTGAGTAGCAGCCCCGGGTTTCCGAAAAGCAATATACATTTGGAGCACTACAGCGCACCTGTTAAAATCCGCCGCCTGACCCACTGGCCAACGGTTAAGAACCCCATGAGCGAACAGAAGCCCTCCCTTACCTACCGCGACGCTGGCGTTGACATTGACGCAGGCAACGAACTCGTACGCCGCATCAAGGATACCGCAGCGCGCACCCGCCGCCCGGAGGTGCTGGGCGGCCTCGGCGGTTTTGGCGCTATGGTCTCGATTCCCGCTGGCTACAATGAACCTGTACTTGTGTCCGGCACCGATGGGGTGGGCACCAAACTGCGCCTGGCCATGCAGCTGGAAAAGCACGACAGCATTGGCATCGACCTGGTCGCCATGTGCGTTAACGATCTGGTCGTGGGCGGTGCCGAGCCCCTGTTCTTCCTGGACTATTACGCCACTGGCAAGCTCAATGTAGACGTGGCCGCCCAGGTGGTTGCCGGCATTGGCGCGGGATGCGAGCTGGCGGGTTGCGCCCTGGTGGGCGGCGAGACCGCCGAGATGCCCGGCATGTATGAAGGCGACGACTATGACCTGGCCGGTTTCTGTGTTGGCGTTGCCGAGCGCAGCGAAATCATCGATGGCAGCCGCGTCCAGTCTGGCGATGTTCTGCTCGCCCTTGGTTCGTCCGGCCCGCACTCCAACGGCTACTCACTGATTCGCAAGATCCTTGAGGTCAGCAAGGCGGACCTGAACCAGCCCGTGGGCCAGGAAACGCTTGCGGACGCACTGATGGCGCCAACGCGCATCTACGTGAAAAACCTGCTCCAGCTGATCCGGGAAGTGGACGTACGCGCCCTCTCCCACATTACCGGCGGTGGGTTGCCTGAGAACATTCCCCGCGTCCTGCCAAACGGCACGGTCGCCGCCATCGACACCAGCAGCTGGAAACTGCCGCCGGTGTTCCAGTGGCTGAAAGACCAGGGTGGCGTTGCCAGCGAGGAAATGTATCGCACCTTCAACTGTGGCATTGGCATGATCGTGTGTGTGCCGGCCAACCAGAAGGATCTGGCCCTCGACACCCTCCGGGCACTGGGCGAGCACGCCTGGCAGGTCGGCGTTATCGAGAGCGCTGCCACGCAAGACGCGGAGCCCTGCGTTCGCTACGCCCCGGGGCTGTTGTCGGCATGAAGGCAGACCCGACGCCCCTGCCAAGAATCCTGGTTCTTGCTTCCGGCAGCGGAACCAATCTCCAGGCACTGATCGAGGCCAGCCGGGAACGGGACTTTCCCGGCCAGATCGTCGCCGTGGGCTGTAACCAGCCCGGCGCCTTCGCCCTTGAGCGCGCAGCGCAGGCGAATATTGAGTCCTTTGTGGTGAACCACAAGGATTTTGGCTCCCGGGAAGAGTTCGACGCCTCGTTAATGGCGGAAATCCTCCGCCACAACCCGGACCTGATCGTCCTCGCCGGCTTCATGCGCATCCTGACCACGGATTTTGTGCGAGCCTTTCGGGGCAGGATGCTGAACATCCACCCGTCCCTGCTGCCCAGGTATACAGGCCTGAACACTCATCGGCGGGCGCTCGAAGCCGGTGACAAGGTGCATGGTGTTTCCATCCATTTCGTTACCGAGGAGCTGGATGGCGGCCCGGTCATTGCCCAGGCGGAGGTCTCGGTGAGCCAGGACGACACACCGGAATCCCTGGCCGAAAAGGTCCAGATCCAGGAGCACATCCTCTACCCCATCGTGGTGCGCTGGTTCTGCGAGGGCCGCATCCAGCTTGGCAACGAGGGCGTGCTGTTCGATGGTCAGCCCCTGAAGCAGCCAATGCGCCTGAGCGCCCACTGAGGATTGCCTGAACGAATTGTCATGCTCCAGTACGGCCCAAACGTCTACACTGTCGCCAATGATGACGGTAACAGTTCCTGTTTGAGGCCTTTTTCATGACACTGCCCTCCAACCGACTCTGTTCCATGCTGCTGGTGCTTATCGGCGCTTTTGCCAGCCCAGCCGCAGGCGCGGCAGACACCACACCTGAACTGGTTCCTTTCGAAGCCAGCTACACCGCTGCCATGGAAAAGGGGCTCACGCTCAATGGCACCGCCAAACGTACCCTGACCGCCCAGGGCAACGATATCTGGCTATACCGCACCGATGTGGATTCGTTCATTGCCGACATTGACGAGTCGCTGATCTTCCGGTGGCAGGATGGCCGTGTCGTTCCTATGCGCTACCGGTATAGCCTGTCCGGTTTTCTGGTCAGCGACCGGAAACAATCCATCGATTTTGACTGGGAAAAGGGGCTGGCTTCCGGACGCTACAAGGGCAAACCATTCGAGGTTGCCATTGATGAGGGCGTGCTCGACCCCCTTGGCTACCAGCTGCAACTCCACCAGGACATCCGTAACGGACTCCGTGAGATGAGCTACCAGGTACTCGACAAGGGACGCATCGACGAGGAACGCTTTGCGGTTATCAATGGCGAATCGGTCAGGGCCGGCGGACAAACGCAGGCCACACTCAAGGCGGAAAAGGTTCGCGAGAACTCTGACCGGCAGACGCTGATCTGGTTCTCGAAGGAGCAGAACTACCTGATGGTTCGTCTGCGCCAGGTGGAACCGGACGGCAGCACCTACGAGCTGCGACTGAAAGACGCAGAGTTCGAGCGCTAGAGCGCGCGTCCGGCCTCCCGCCAGACAGCCTTTACCTCATCCGCAATAATACGAAGCCCCTCGGCCACCCGGTCATCATCCTGGGAATAGGTCACCCGCAGGCACTCGTGGCGATGTTTCCAGTCGTCCTCGGGCAACCCCGGGAAGAAATAATGCCCGGAAACCACCAGCACCCCTCGTCCTTTCAGACGCTGATACAACTCCAGACTGGTGATGGGCAGGTCCGGGAACCACAGCCAGAGGAACATGGCGCCCTCGGGTTTATGGACATACCAGCGGCAGCTGTCTTCACCCATGGCCTCCCGGAACTCCGCCACCGCCCGCTCCATCTTCGCCTTGTAAAATGGGCAGACCACATCCCGGCTCAGTGACAGGATCTCACCGGAGCGGACCAGGGGCTCCGCCAGCATGGCGCCGAAGCTGCCGGTGGCCAGGTTCATGATGGCATTGATGCCGGACAGCGCCTTGATGATCGGCTCTGCCGCAATCACGATACCGGTTCGGGCTGCGGGCAGCCCAAGCTTGGACAGGCTCAGGCAGAGAATGATCTGGTCGTTCCAGGTGGGCGTGGCGTCCACGAACAGCAGGCTTGGGAACGGCGTGCCGTACGCGCCGTCCACGATCAGCGGAATGTCATGCTCGCGAGCCAGTTGCTCCAGACGGGCAAGCTCCTCGTCGGTCACCACATTGCCGGTGGGGTTGGTGGGCCTTGAAACGCAGATGGCGCCGGTTTCTCCGGTAACTTCTACGGCATCAAAGTCCACCCGGTACTTGAACTCGTGGGCATCGGTAAACGAGATGTCCGGCTGCACGGCATGAAACAGCCCCGGCTCGATGCCCGCGTCGGCGTAGCCGATGTACTCGGGGGCCAGCGGCAACAGAATGTGTTTCCGGTGCCCTTCCCCGTAGTCGCCGCCAAACATGTTGAACAACATGAAGAATGCGGCCTGGCTGCCGTTGGTCAGGGCGATGTTTTCCGGCTTCAGGCCCCAGCCGTATTCACGATTAAGCAGTTCCGCGAGGGCGGCAATGAACTGTTTCTCGCCCTGGGGCGGATCGTAGATTCCAACCAGCCGGCGCACATCCCCCTCATTCCGACTCATGTCCGCCAGGATTTCCTGCACCCGCTGCTGCACTTCCGGTATGTGCCCGGGGTTGCCGCCGCCCATCATGATCATGTCGTCGCCCGAGGCCATGGCGTTGCCCAGATCGTCCATCAGGGAGGTAATACCGGCATCGGCGGTGAACTTGCGACCAAAAGCAGAGAGTTTCATGGGGTAACATCCATCGGCACTGAGCAGAGAGTTACGGGTAATACCGGAAGTGTAGCCTGCCCACGGCTGCGGCGTTTACTCGTTGAGCGAGATACCGAGGTTGCTGATGCCGTCGTTGGCTGACTCTTGCCGAAGCCTTTCAACAAACTGGTCCGTGGGCGTGCGCTGGCGTTTCAGGGCCAGCACCAGGTCGCGCTGGAAGGTTTTGTCTTCTTTCATCAGCGGGTGGTGGTCCAGCAGCCGAACCAGCTCGTCCTCGTCCAGTTCATCGCCTTCGGAAAGTTCGATGAAGTTCATGACGGTGCCGGTGGCCATCTGGGAAGCATCGGTGGCGCGATGCTTGGCCGGGTTCAGCCGGTTGAGCAATGCCTGCTCCAGCAACTGGCAGAAATCGAAGGCGGGGTACACGCCATAGGCGTCGTAGGCATCCACATCCGGCGAAAGAGTTTCAAGCTTGGCCAGCAGTTGGGGTATGGCGGCTTCTGAGACGTCCTTTTGCAGCATGTCCCAGCCAAGATCCAGGAGCTGTCGCATTTTGGCGCCGGTTTTCAGGCCAACGGCATCGGCGAACAGGGCGTAGTTGGGAAAGGAGCGCTCGGCCAGGGCCAGCAGGAAGGCGCATTCGCGCCAGCCCTGCAGTTGTGAGACGGCCTTGAGGAACTGGTTGGCGTTCATGTCCTGGGCAGGGTCACGCCGGTCTGGCCAAGGTATTTGCCGCCGCGATCCTTGTAGCTTGTTTCGCAGATTTCGTCGGACTCGAAGAACAGCATCTGGGCCACGCCTTCGTTGGCGTAGATTTTCGCCGGCAGGTTGGTGGTGTTGGAGAATTCCAGGGTGACCTGGCCTTCCCACTCCGGCTCCAGCGGAGTGACGTTAACGATGATTCCGCAGCGGGCGTAGGTGGACTTGCCCAGACAGATGGTCAGTACGCTGCGCGGAATGCGAAAGTACTCGACGGTGCGCGCCAGTGCGAACGAGTTCGGCGGGATGATGCAGACGTCGCCGGTGTAGTTGACGAAGCTGTTTTCGTCGAAGTTCTTCGGGTCCACGGTGGCGGAGTGGACGTTGGTGAAGATTTTGAATTCGTTGCTGCAGCGTACGTCGTAACCGTAGCTGGAGGTGCCGTAGGAGATCACGCGGCCTTTTTCGGTTTCACGAACCTGTCCGCTTTCAAAGGGTTCGATCATGCCGTGCTGTTCGGACATCCGGCGAATCCACTTGTCGGATTTGATGCTCATTGGCGAAGTCTCGTATCCACTGGGAAAAAAAATTGAGGCGTAGTTTACCTGTTCCCATAGGGTCTGTCGAAGTCCGGAGGTCGGGTTCCGCGACTGGTGTTTCGGACCTCAAAAGTGGCGGGCTGCGGCCATAGGGACCGTCTTCCAAAAACCGCTACGAGCACATCCATGTGGGCTTGACGAAGGCCATCCTTGGCCTTCGACATTTTTGGAAGACGGTCCCTATGCCCGCGAACTTGCCCTGGCGAAGAACTCCGCGAGACTGGGGCTTTCAATGCTCAGTCACTGAAACACTTGAAATAGAGCCGGTCAGGTTCCGCTCCCGGGTGGAGAGCTCAGCACCTACCCTTCTGGCGATATCGCGGTAACGGCGGGCCACTTCGGAGTCTGGTTCGGCAATCACCGAGGGCGTGCCGCCGTCGGTCTGTTCCCGGATAGTCATGTGCAGGGGCAGTTGGCCGAGGAGTGTAGTGTCGTATTCCTCGGCGATGCGTTCGCCGCCGCCGTGGCCGAAAAGGGGTTCTTCGTGGCCGCAGTTGCTGCAAATGTGCACGCTCATGTTTTCGACCACGCCGAGCACGGGGATGTCGACTTTGCGGAACATTTCGATGCCTTTTTTGCCATCCAGCAGGGCAATGTCCTGGGGTGTGGTAACGATCACCGCGCCGGTGACCGGGACTTTCTGGGCCAGGGTGAGCTGGATGTCGCCGGTGCCCGGCGGCATGTCGACGATGAGGTAGTCGAGTTCGTTCCAGAGAGTCTGCTGGAGCAGTTGCATCACGGCGCCACTGACCATGGGGCCGCGCCATACCATGGGGGTTTTCTCGGTGACCACAAAGGCCATGGAGTTGGCCTGCAGGCCGTGGGCGTCCATGGGAACGAAGTATTTGTTCTCACGGGTGTCGGGGCGTTTGCCTTCGGGCACGCCGAGCATCATGCCGATGCTGGGGCCGTAGATGTCGGCGTCGAGGATACCGACGCGGGCGCCTTCAGCCTGGAGGGCCAGGGCCAGGTTGACGGCGGTGGTGGATTTGCCAACACCGCCCTTGCCGGAGGCCACGGCAATGATGTTTTTCACGCCCGGCACCGAGGGCAGGTCTTTCTGGACCTTGTAGGAGTGGATGTTCTGACCCACGTGGACGTCCACGCTTGCCACGCCGTCGACGTCTTCCAGGGCGTTCCCGACCAGTTGTTTGAGGGCGCCGGCGATGCCTTTAGACGGGTAAGGCAACTCTACCATCAGTGTGACCTTGCCGCTGTCGTCGGCATTCAGGGATTTGACGGCACCCAACTCGTAGAGGTCCTTGTTCAGGTACGGATCACGGTATTGGCGAACCGCTGTCTGCAGGGCCTGCTCAGAAATCTGTGTCATCGGGTTCTCCGGAATAAGCTCATGCTCGATTTAAAGCACGGAAACAGGTGATTCGGGTGAAAAATATCTGCTCGGAAGGTATCATCTGTGCCCGTTTCTGACCATATGGGGTCTTTACCTGGCGCAATCAATCCGGAATCCGCCAGAACCCCGAAATCGTCTTTCCAACCCGACTCAACATAAGGTTCGGACATCACCATGACGCAAGCGAGCAAGCAACAGCGCGACATTCTGGTTACCAGTGCCCTGCCGTACGCCAACGGCCCGATCCACCTGGGGCACCTGCTGGAATACATTCAGACCGATATCTGGGTGCGCTATCAGAAGATGCGGGGCCAGAACTGCTACTACGTTTGCGCCGACGATGCCCACGGCACCGCCATCATGCTTCGTGCCGAGCGCGAGGGCATTACCTCCGAGCAGCTGATCGATCGCATCCGTGGCGAGCATCAGGAAGACTTCGCCGGCTTCCACATCCGTTTCGACAACTACTACAGCACGCACTCGGAGGAAAACCGCCAGTTCTCCGAGTACATCTATCGCCAATTGCAGGAAAACGGGCACATTGCCACGCGCAACATCACCCAGTTCTACGATCCTGAGAAAAAGATGTTCCTGGCGGACCGGTTCATCAAGGGCACCTGCCCCAAGTGCAAGACCGAGGACCAGTACGGCGACAACTGCGAGGCCTGCGGTGCCACCTACACGCCGGCGGAGCTGATCAACCCGCGCTCTGCAGTGTCCGGCGCCACGCCCATCGAGAAGGAATCCGAGCACTACTTCTTCAAGCTGCCGGATTTCCACGATTTCCTGGCCAAGTGGACCCGCAGCGGCACCCTGCAGCCTCAGGTTGCCAACAAGCTGGCCGAGTGGCTGGACGCCGGCCTGCAGGAGTGGGACATCAGCCGCGATGCGCCCTACTTCGGGTTCGAGATTCCCGACGCGCCCGGCAAGTACTTCTACGTGTGGCTGGATGCCCCCATCGGTTACCTGGCCAGCTTCAAGAACCTGTGTAACCGCGAAGGCATCGATTTCGAGCACTTCTGGAAGGCCGATTCCACCGCCGAGGTCTATCACTTCATTGGCAAGGACATTATCAACTTTCACGCGCTGTTCTGGCCGTCCATGTTGCACGATGCCGGCTTCCGCACGCCCACGGCCGTCTGGGCCCACGGCTTTGTCACCGTCAACGGCAAGAAGATGTCCAAGTCTCGCGGTACCTTCATCATGGCCCGCACCTACCTGGACCATCTGAATCCGGAATACCTGCGCTACTACTTTGCCGCCAAGCTGACCGGCAGTGTGGACGACATGGACCTGAACCTTGAGGACTTTGCCGCCCGGGTGAATTCGGACCTGGTGGGTAAGGTGGTCAATATCGCCAGCCGCAGCGCTAGCTTCATCAATCGAAGCTTCGATGGCCGACTGAGCAGTATTACTGAAATCGATTTAATGAAACGATTCATCGATGCCGGCGACGAAATAGCCATATCCTATGAAACCCGGGAATTTGGACGTGCAATGCGTCGAATCATGGAACTAGCAGCCGAAGCAAATCAATATTTCGATGAAAAGCAGCCTTGGACCCTGCCTAAGAAGGCAGCACTGGCCGGAAATGAGGTTGAGAAAGCTAAAGATCCGGAGCTTGGTGATCGAGATGAGATATTAGACGAGCTTCAAGCAATATGTACCAATGTTCTCAACATGTTCCATCTGCTGATGACCTATCTGGCGCCGGTCCTGCCGGAAACTGCCAAGGCGTCGGAAGCGTTCCTCAATGCGCCCCTGGATTGGAACAAGCGTAGCGAGCGCCTGGAAAACCATGGCATCAACAAGTTCACACCACTGATGAGCCGGGTGGACATGGCACAGATCGAGAAAATGCTCGACGCCTCCAAAGAGGAGTTGCCTGCAGCGACCGGCAAGCCGGCACCGGCTGCCAATCTCGAGCCAATTGCCGATGAAATAGAATTTGGTGATTTCGCAAAAGTGGATCTTAGGGTGGTGAAGATTGTCAAAGCCGAACACGTGGAGGGCGCCGACAAGCTGCTTCGTCTGACCCTGGACGTGGGGCATGGCGAGCGCAATGTGTTTGCGGGCATCAAGTCTGCCTACAAACCGGAGGATCTCGAAGGTCGGCTAACGGTGATGGTGGCTAACCTCAAGCCCCGGAAGATGAAGTTCGGCATGTCGGAAGGCATGGTTCTGGCTGCAGGCCCTGGGGGCAAGGATATATTCATCCTGTCTCCGGATTCCGGCGCCACGCCGGGCATGCGGGTTATGTGACGACCGGCGGTCAGAGCGCTGTCAGTTGCCAATGGAGCAGGTTAAATGACCGAATATCTGCTGATTCTGGTCAGCACCATTCTGGTGAACAACTTTGTGCTGGTTCAGTTCCTGGGCCTGTGCCCGTTCATGGGCGTGTCCGGCAAGCTGGAGACAGCCATGGGCATGTCGCTGGCCACCACCTTTGTGCTGACCCTGGCGTCTGTGTGCAGCTACCTGGCCTACACCTATTTGCTGGAGCCCCTGGACCTGGCCTTCCTCCGCACCATCACCTTCATCCTGGTGATTGCGGTGGTGGTGCAGTTCACCGAAATGGTGGTGCGCAAGACCAGCCCCCTGCTCTATCGCGTGCTGGGTATCTTCCTGCCGCTGATTACCACCAATTGCGCCGTACTTGGCGTTGCGCTGCTGAACATCAACAAGCAGAACAATTTTGTGGAATCGGTTCTCTACGGATTTGGTGCGGCAGCGGGTTTCTCCATGGTGCTGGTTCTGTTTGCGGCCATGCGTGAGCGGATTGCCGTGGCGGATGTGCCGGTAGCGTTCCGCGGCGCTTCCATTGGCCTGGTAACCGCAGGACTGATGGCGCTGGCGTTCCTGGGCTTCACCGGCCTGGTCAGCGTGTGACGGGCGTGCAGAAAGAATTGGGGAATCGGGAGTAGCAGCCATATGTGGACCAGTGTACTGATTGCCGTAGTCGTTCTTCTGGCCCTGGCCGTGGTCTTCGGCGGCCTGCTCGGCTTCGCCGCCGAACGCTTCCGGGTGGAAGGTAACCCGCTGGTTGATGAAATTGATGCCCTGCTGCCCCAGACCCAGTGTGGTCAGTGTGGCTACCCCGGCTGCCGCCCCTACGCCGAGTCCATCGCCGACGGCGGCCCGATCAACAAGTGCCCGCCAGGCGGTGAAGGCACCATCAAGGCACTGGCAGATCTACTGGACGTTGAACCGGAACCTCTGGACGCAGAACACGGAGTAGAACAGGTCAAACGGGTGGCTGTGATCCGTGAAGACGAATGTATTGGCTGCACCAAATGCATCCAGGCATGCCCCGTAGATGCGATTCTCGGCGCTGCCAAGCACATGCACACCGTCATCGAGAGCGAATGCACCGGTTGCGATCTGTGCGTTGACCCCTGCCCGGTGGACTGCATTGACATGGTGACGGTTGAGCCCGACATCCGAAGCTGGACCTGGACCCCACCCCGGCCCGGAGTAATCGCCACCGACCGTCAGGGAGCCAGCGCCTGATGACACAGCTTTGGGATTTTTCCGGCGGTATCCACCCCGCCGAGCACAAAGAGATTTCCACGGCGCGCCCGATTCGGGCGGCAGGCCTCCCCAAGCGCCTGGTGTTGCCGCTGCAACAGCACATCGGCGAACCGACCGAAGCCCTGGTAGCCGTGGGGGACCGGGTTCTCAAGGGACAGAAGATCGCAGACGTGCCCTCGGGAACCGGTGTTCCCGTGCACGCGCCAACCTCGGGCGTTATTGAAAGCATTGCCGACCTCCCGGTACCGCACCCCTCGGGCATGACCGACCGTTGCCTTGTCCTGAAACCCGATGGCGAAGACCAGTGGCAATCGAGGCAGCCGATCCCGGATTACCGCTCGCTGGATCGGGATCAAGTACTCCAGATCATTCGCGACGCCGGCATCGCGGGTATGGGCGGCGCAGGCTTCCCCACCAATATCAAACTTCGCCCGCCCCGGGACCGCAAGGTCGGCACACTGATCCTCAACGGCGCCGAATGCGAGCCCTACATCACGGCCGATGACATGACCATGCGCGAGAAGGCGGACCGGGTGGTTGCGGGCCTGAAGATCATGGCGTGGATTCTCCGCCCGGAGCGCTGCGTGATCGGCATCGAGGACAACAAGCCCGAAGCCATCGCCGCCCTGCGCCAGGCCATTGAAGGCACGCAGACAGAAATTGCTGTGATCCCGACCAAGTATCCTTCGGGGGGCGAGAAGCAGCTGATCCAGATTCTCACCGGGATGGAGGTGCCCAGCGGAGGCATTCCGGCCGATATCGGCGTCATGTGCCAGAACATCGGTACCGCCGTTGCCGTGGCAAACGCCGTACTGGATGGCTCGCCGCTGATCTCCCGGGTGGTCACCATCACCGGCGATGCCGTGCGCCAGCCGGGCAACTTTGAAGCGCTGATCGGCACGCCCATCGAGTACCTGCTTGAGCAGGCGGAGGTGGACCAGAGCGCGGTGAGTCGCCTGGTGCTGGGTGGCCCGATGATGGGCTACACGCTGACCACCGAGGCGGTGCCAGTCGTCAAGACCACCAACTGTGTGATTGCCGCCACCGCCGAGGAATTGCCTGCACCACCGCCGGAACAACCCTGCATACGCTGCGGCCAGTGCGCCGAGGCCTGCCCCATGGAGTTGCTGCCCCAGCAGTTGTTCTGGCACGCCAAGGCCACGGAATTCGAAAAGGCTGAGCACCTGAATCTGTTTGACTGCATAGAGTGCGGCGCCTGCTCCTACGTGTGCCCGAGCTCGATCCCGTTGGTGCAGTACTACCGGTTTGCCAAGGGTGAAATCCGGATACAACGGGCCGAGCAGATCAAGGCGGACCGGGCCAGGGAGCGGTTTGAGGCCCGCCAGGCACGTCTGGAACGGGAACAGCAGGAGAAGGAGCTGCGCCGCAAGGAGCGGGCCCAGGCTGCCGCCGAGGCCCAGGCGAAGAAAGCAGCAGAGGCGGAAAAAGCCGCGGAAAGCAGTGAGGCCGGTGACGAGCGAGCCGCCAAGGCGGCGTTGGTTGAGCAGGCACTGGCGCGCAAGAAAGCGAAAGCCGAGGCAGCCAGGCCCGAGGAACCAGCGCAAGCCCCGGTGGAAGAGGCACCCGATATCGAGTCGTTAGAAAAGCAGCTGACCCAGGCCCGCGCCAAGCTGGAAACCATGCAGGGCATGCTCGATGAGGCGAAAGCCCAGCAGGCAGACAACGTCGACAAACTGGAGCGGGCCGTGGCCAAGAATCACGACCGTGTCCAGAGGGCCGAAGCGGCCCTGTCGGAGGCAAAACAGTCCCAAGCCGGCCAGCAGGCCGAGTCTCAGACCACCCAATAAGCGGAATCAGGCACGACACCCATGGCGTTTGTTCAGCAATCCTCCCCCCACGCCCACAGGGCCCGGCCAACCTCCCGGGTAATGATGTGGGTGATGATCGCCGCCTTGCCGGGCCTGCTGGCACAGACCCTGTTTTTCGGCTGGGGTAACCTGATCAATGTGGTGTTCTGCATTGCCGTTGCCATTGGCTCTGAAGCTGCCCTTCTGGCCCTGCGCAAAAAGCCGGTGGGCTTTTTTATCCGGGACAACACCGCGGCTGTGACCGGTCTGCTCCTGGGACTGTCCTTGCCGCAGTTCACCCCCTGGTGGGTATCGGCGGTGGCGGTTATTTCCGCCATTGTGGTTGCCAAACAACTCTACGGTGGCCTTGGCTCAAACCCCTTCAATCCGGCCATGGTGGGCTATGCCCTGGTGCTGGTGTCCTTTCCCGTGGCCATGACCACCAACTGGGCTGAACCGGCAACGCTCTGGGGCGGCGCACCGGGCTTTGGCGACACCCTGGCAGCCATCGCCTCCGGACAGCAAACGGCGGTGGACGGCTGGACCATGGCCACGCCCCTGGACGAGTACAAACACAAGATCGCCACACACACGGCGTCGGAGGTGCTTGTGCACCCGACCTTTGGTGACGGCGTAGCCCGGGGCTGGGAGTGGGTCAATGCGGGCTTTCTTGCCGGTGGTCTGCTGCTGATTGGACTTCGCATCATCAGCTGGCACATTCCGGTCGGTTTCCTGGCTGGCCTGGCGGTAATGAGCCTCGCATTCGGCAGCAACGCCGATCTGTATGCACCGCTCTCCCTGCACATGCTTGCAGGCGGCACCATGCTGGGCGCCTTCTTCATAGCCACCGATCCGGTCTCGGCAGCAACCAGTCACCAGGGCAAGCTGATCTACGGCGCCGGCATCGGCATTCTGATCTATCTGATTCGCACCTGGGGCAATTACCCGGATGCCGTCGCCTTCAGTGTGCTGCTGATGAATTTTGCGGTGCCGTTCATTGACCATTACACCCCACCACGCACTTACGGCCACCACAAGGCACGTCGGGGCGTACCAGGGAGCCAGGGATAATCATGGCTGCAGTTGCCAAATCCATCCGTCGCAGCGCCATTGGTCTCGGCCTGTTTGCCATCATCACCGGTGGCACCATTTCGGTTACCCAGGTCGCCACCGAGGAGCGCATCCGTGAACAGGCGGCCCGCGCCGAGGCCCAGGCCCTGTTCGAAATCATTCCCGAAAGCCTCCATAACAACGACCTGCTCAGGGACACCGTACAACTTCCCGCCAGCGAACGGCTGACCCAGACCGGCCCGGTGACCGTCTGGGTAGCTCGACAAAACGAGCAACCGGTGGGGCTCATCATGCCCGTGGTGGCGCCCGACGGCTACTCCGGCAATATCAACCTGCTGGTTGGCATTGATATGAAAGGCACCATTCTGGGCGTTCGCGTGACGAGCCACAAGGAAACCCCAGGGCTCGGAGACAAGATTGAACTCAAGAAATCCGACTGGATCCGGACCTTTACCGGGCGTTCCCTGGGAAGCCCACCGCATCGGGAGTGGAATGTCCGGAAGAACGGCGGTGAGTTCGACCAGTTTACCGGTGCCACCATTTCACCACGGGCAGTGGTAAAAGCCGTACGGAAGGCCCTGGTTTATTTCCGCGAACATCGGCAGGTGATTCGCGAGCGCCTCAACGAGCCGCCGTCCCCGAGGGAACGCCCACTCGACCCGGAAGCGATCGCCGGAAAGTCACCCAACAGGGAGCACTCCTGACCATGGCAACCAAATCAGGCAGCGATATCATCCGAGACGGTCTCTGGACCAACAATCCGGCGCTGGTACAGGTCCTTGGACTGTGTCCCCTGCTCGCCGTCACCAGCACGGTGGTCAATGCCATCGGCCTGGGGCTGGCCACTCTGATGGTACTGATGGGCTCCAACCTCGCCGTCTCGCTGATCCGTAACTTTGTTGGGGAGTCGGTCCGCCTGCCAGCCTTCGTCATGATCATTGCCTCCTTCGTAACCTGTGCGGAGCTGTTGATGCAGGCGTATACCTACGAGCTGTACCAGATTCTCGGCATCTTCATTCCGCTGATTGTCACCAATTGTGCCATCCTCGGCCGCGCCGATGCCTTCGCCTCCAAGAACGCGCCCGGCCCCGCCCTGCTCGATGGCGCAATGATGGGTGTCGGGTTCCTCCTGGTACTCATTGTTCTGGGTGGCATGCGTGAGCTCGTTGGCCAGGGCAGCCTGTTCGTGGACATGAACCTGCTGTTCGGCCCCACAGCCGCCGACTGGGTTATTCGCCCTTTCGAGAACTATCCGGACATGCTGTTCATGATTCTTCCACCTGGCGCCTTCATTGGCCTTGGGCTGCTGATTGCCCTGAAAAATGGCATTGACCATCAGCTCAAAGAACGCCGTAAGGTGAACGAACCTGCACCGGTGAGCTCGGGCAGCAAACGGGTTCGGGTAACAGGCAACGTATCCTGACATTCCGCCAGACAACGATCGACAACCGATGAACAAGCAGAAGCGTACCGAGATCTTTACCCGGCTGAGGGAAGCCAACCCGAATCCCACGACGGAACTGAACTACTCCAGCCCATTTGAGCTGCTGATTGCGGTGATTCTGTCGGCTCAGGCTACCGACGTGGGTGTCAACAAGGCTACCGATCGTCTGTTTCCGGTGGCCAACACCCCCGAGGCCATCCTGGCGCTGGGCGTGGACGGACTGAAGGAATACATCAAGACCATCGGGCTCTTTAACAGCAAGGCCGAAAACGTTATCAAGACCTGCCGGATTCTGGTTGAGCAACACGGAAGCCAGGTACCCGAGCGCAGAGAGGATCTCGAGGCCCTGCCGGGTGTTGGCCGGAAAACGGCGAACGTGGTTCTTAACACCGCCTTTGGCCAGCCAGCGATGGCCGTGGACACCCACATTTTCCGGGTATCAAACCGCACGGGCATTGCGCCCGGGAAGAACGTTCTGGAAGTGGAAAAGCGGCTGATGCGCCTGGTGCCGAAGGAGTTTCTGCTGGATGCGCACCACTGGCTGATCCTGCACGGCCGGTACACCTGCACCGCCCGGAAGCCCAAATGCGGGGCCTGCATCATCGAGGACCTCTGCGAATTCCGGCACAAGCGCGACTACCTGTAACTGCAGTTACAGAAAAGCCGGCCCAGGGAGGCTGTGTGAAAACAGCCTCCGAAGTTGGCAAAATAACCGCGACATGGCT